>CAZSIV010000016.1:0-48605 GCA_964607135.1 uncultured Oscillospiraceae bacterium
TACTCAGGGACGACTCCCTGGCCGATTTACCGTAGTGTGTTGTCCCGGAGAATTCGTATTTTGTTCTGGGAGTTAACCTCTCCGGGTCGAGTGATTCCAGACATTGGGAAGACCGTTTTGTCGGGCTAGATGAAATCGAGTCGAAAGTTATCATGTGAAAGGATGTTGTCTTTGGATTTTTTTGATATTATCGTGAGCTGGATCGCGATTCCTTTCGGGTATCTTTTGCGGCTGTGTTATCTGCTGATTCAAAATTATGGCTTCGCGATCGTTCTTTTCACCCTTTTTACGAAGTTTATCCTCTTGCCGGTCTCCCTTCTGGTTCAGAAAAACTCGATCAAGATGGTGAAGATGAAGCCGGAGCTCGACGCGCTTAAGTGCAAGTACACCGACGACAAGGACGCCTACCTCGACGAGCAGGTCGCGCTCTACAAGCGTGAAAAGTACAAGCCCTTTGCAGGGGTGATCCCACTGCTGATCCAGATTCCGATCATTTTCGGGCTGATCGATGTGATCTATAAGCCGTTGAAGTATGTGCTGCTCCTCTCCCAGGACATCATTGCGGAGTTTACGAGGATTGCGGCCTCCTTTGGGGATCTCGGCTATTCGCCGGAGCTCAGGATCGTCGAGCTTTTGGCAGACCCCGCAAACCGGGAGGCGTTTATGCAGGCTTCCGGCCAGTTTTCCTCCGCGGAGGTCTCATCCGCCATCGACAGCATCTCCCGGATGCAGCTCGATTTCTTCGGGATCAGCCTGTCGTCGATCCCTTCCTTCACCTGGAATCTCCTGCTCTTGGTCCCGGTTCTCGCCGGGGTGTCGGCCTGGCTCTTATGCTATTTCCAGAACCGGGTCAACGTTTTGCAGGCCGAGCAGAATAAGCTCAGCCAGTGGGGGATGACCATCTTTATGATCTGCTTCTCCACCTTCTTTGCCTTTGTCGTCCCGGCGGGCGTCGGGATTTACTGGATTGCGGGGAACCTGTTCGCCATCCCCTTCCTGTATCTCGTCAACCTCATCTACAATCCGAAAAAGTTTATCGACTACAAGTACCTCGAGACGATGAAGAAGATCCTTCTGGAGAAGAAGGAAAAGGAAAAGCTCTACAAAAAGCGGAGCAGCAGGGATTACAAGCGTTTCTGCAAGGATGAAACCCAGGAGAACATGAAGATCATGTTTTTTTCCGAGCAGAGCGGTTTTTATAAGTATTTCAAAAACATCATCGAAGCGATTATTAACAACTCGGACGTTGTGGTTCACTATGTCACAAACGACCCGAACGACGTTGTCTTTACCTTTGACAACCCTCAGCTCGTGCCTTATTATGTCAACGAGAAGAAGATTATCCCCCTGATGATGAAGGTGGAAGCGGACATCGTCGTGATGACGGTTCCCGATCTCGAAAAGTATTACATCAAAAAATCCCGCGTCCGCAAGGACGTCGAGTATATTTACACCGACCACGGCGTCACCAGCCTCAATCTCACCTACCGCCCCGGCGCGCTGGATCACTTCACGACCATCTTCGCTGTCAACAAAAGCCAGGTTGCGGAAATCAGGGCGATGGAGAAGCTGCGCCACACGCCGCGGAAGAACATTCTCGAATGCGGCTACGGCCTGATCGACAGTATGATCCGGGAGTATCAGGCGCTGCCCAAGGCGGAAAACGAGAAAAAGACGATCCTGATCGCGCCGTCCTGGCAGGAGGACAACATCCTCGACAGCTGTCTGGACCCCATGCTC
Source organism: uncultured Oscillospiraceae bacterium (assembly GCA_964607135.1). Lineage (GTDB taxonomy): Bacteria > Bacillota > Clostridia > Oscillospirales > Ruminococcaceae > Metaruminococcus_A. The sequence goes on from CAZSIV010000016.1 coordinate 1,741, forward strand.
GAAAACCTGCTGAGCCGTGAGGATTACCGCGTCATCGTGAGGCCGCATCCTCAGTACATCAGGCGGTTCCCGATCAATATGGAGATGATCCTCGAAAAGTACAAAGACCGCTTCAACGAAGACTTTGCGATTGAGACGGACTTTTCCTCCAACGTGACGGTTTATACGGCCGATCTCGTCATCACCGACTGGTCTTCGATCGGCTATGAGTTTATTTTTGCCACCGACAAGCCCGCTTTGTTCATCAACACCAAGATCAAAGCGATCAATCCCGACTGGGAGAAGATCGGTGTCGTGCCGTTTGAGATCGAAGCGCGGAACAAAATCGCGAAGTCGATCGACAAGGAGGAAGTCTCCGAAATTGACAAGGCGATAGAGGAATTGTTCGAAAAGCGTGAGGAATACGCCGAAAAAATTCGGGATATGAAGGAGAATTTCTTCTTCAATATCGGTCACAGCGGGGAGTTCGGAGCCAAATATATTTTAGCCCGGCTCGCGCAGAACGCGAAAAAGAAAAGTAATGTAAAGTGAGTTTAGGATGATGAGCGAAAAAATGAGGTATATCGACCGGATAAAACGGGATAAAAACGCTATCCTGCTGGGCCTTTTAGCGGCGTTTGGCTTTTCGTTCCTGCTGTTTGCGTTTGCGCCCTTAGACACCTACTTCGGGAATGCAAGGGAGCTGTGGTTTTCACAGAACGACTTGATCGTCCCGCTCCTGCTTGCATTTTTCGGGGCGTTTCTGCTCGTTTTCGTCGTCCTCTTTTTTGCGCCGGGCAGAGCCAGAAAAATTCTGATCTCCCTTGTTTTTTCCGGCATGGTTGCGTTTTATGTGCAGGGCAACTTCATGGTTGACGGATATGGCATCCTGACCGGATCGGATATCGACTGGGAGTCGATGACCGGGTGGGGGATCGTCAACATCCTGATCTGGGCCGGTATCTTTATCCTGCCGCTGGTGATCCTTTTTCTGAAGGAAAAGATTTTCGAAAACCTGGTGAAGTTCGGCACGATCGTCGTTTCGGGGATCACGATCGTCACCATGACCTTCTCTTTCATCGAGGCCCAGAACAGGATCGACAACGACAGCTATCTGTCCACGGAGGAGATGTTCTCGGTTTCGCAGGAGGAGAATATCATCACCGTTGTCGCAGACACCTTCGAGGGGACTTACCTGCGCAGAATTTTGGAGGACAGCCCGGAGTTCAAAGAGGATTTGAAGGACTTTACTTTTTACGAAAACACCTCGGGCGTTTCGAACTACACCTACCTTTCGATGTCCGATATGCTGACCGGCAACCTCTTCCCGATCGACAAGGCGTATTCGGCGGGGATGCGGCAGTGCTTTCAGAATTCGGATTTCTTTGACTTCATGCACGAACAGGGCTATGAGGTGAATTATTATACCGAAAACGGCTTCTGCCACTCTTCCGACATCGGCAAGGTGGACAACTTGAGATACCGTGATATGCAGATCGACGCCGACACAAGGTTTAAAATTACCAAAAAGCTGTTCCGGTTTACGCTGTTTAAATACGCGCCGCATTTTTTGAAACCTGATTTTGTCGTGTATACCGAGGATTTCAGCGCTCTTCAGAAAAATATGAGTTTCCCGGCGTATGTTTTTGACGATCTTGTGTTTTATCAGGATCTGCTGGGAAGGGGCTTTACGGCCGACCGGGACAAAAAGCAGTATATCCTTTACCATCTGAACGGGGTTCACGCCCCCTTTAATATGGACCGCAACTTTAACCAGGTTTCCTATGAGGGCAAGGATATTTCGAACTATGAAAAGGCCCTTGAAAAAGCCTATGTCCCGCTGAAAATATTTGTTGGGATGCTCGAGCAGTTGAAGGCGAGCGGCGTTTACGACCAGTCTACCATTATCTTCACGGCGGATCACGGCGACAACACCCGGTTCAATACGGCACTCATGATCAAGCCCGCGCACTATACGGGCGAATTCAAAACCTCCCAGGCGCCGATTTCCCTCGAGGCGGACTACATTCCTTTCATCAAGCAGACTGCGCAAGGCAAGGGGATGGACGCCGACCTGTTTCAGATCCGGGAGGATGACGACAGAGTTCGCTATGTCTACAGCTACTATTCCAACGACGGCTATGCGCAGGAAAGCAACATCCGCACAAAGATCGCGGTGAGGGGCCACGCAATGGAGGAGAGCAGCTACCAGATCGAAGAGGACGAGTACAACTATCCGCAGACCGACATCGAGCCGGTAAAGCTGGGCGAGACGGTTCCGTTTGGAAACCTCAAGAAGATCGACGCAAAGGGCTTTACCTATGAGACAGGGGAGACCCGCTCCCGGAACGCTTCGATCGGCGTCAAGCTCGATTCGGTCCCTGAAACGCTGGGGCTCACCCTGTCGGTTGACAGCGTGGCGGGGGAGAGCCAGGAGCTCATCGCGCGGATTGACGGGACGGAAATTTTCCGCCGGACAGTACAGGCGGGCGACCAATCGGTCGAGATTGAAATACCGAAGGAGTATATTTCGAAAGAGATGAAGATCGACTTTGAATTTCCGGACTGTGTGCGGCAGGAAAAGGTCTCCGAAACCGAGACGCTCCAGTTTGGCCTGTCTGTTGCCTTTGTATTTTCGGATGTGACGTTTCACTGACGTTTTTCCTGCTCTATTTAGAGCAGGAAAAATTTGAGCTGAGTGTTCACTAAAATGGATTGAGGTGATTTAATGAACAAATTTACGGCGGACGTCTTTAAGACGATGGTTCGGTATGGAGTCGAAAATCAGAGGGAGCTCTGCGAACGCCTGAGGCTGTCGCTGGGCAAGGTCAATCGGGAGATCCACACCCTTTGGGAGATGGGCTTGATCGACCGGCGCTACGGTTTGACGGAAAAAGGCAGGGAAGTTCTAAACGGCTGCAAGCCCGAAAACGCAGTCATCCTCGCGGCGGGGCTCGGCCTGCGGATGATCCCGCTGGACCGGAACCTGCCTAAGGCGCTGCTCAATGTAAAGGGCGAGGTTTTGATCGAGCGGCTGATCCGCCAGCTGCGAGAGGCGGGAATCGAGGAGATCACGGTCGTAGCCGGGTTTATGGCGGAGAAGTTCGAATACCTGATCGACCGGTTTGGTGTAAAGATTGTCATAAATCTTGAGTATCTGAGGAAAAACAACCTGGTGTCGCTGAACTGTGCGAGGGAACAGCTTTCCAATACCTATATCGTTCCAAGCGACCTCTGGTTTGAAAACAACCCCTTTTCCGAATATGAATTCTATCCCTGGTATATGGTGACCCACTCCCCGAGCGAGTACAGCATTGTAGCACAGAAGCGGGATTACAGTCTTAAGAGGTCGAAGCCGGGGGAAACCGCAGTCCAGATGGTTGGCCCCTGTTATCTGACCGACGATGTGAGCGGGGAGCTGAGAAAGGCGCTTTCGGAAAAGGTAGGGGATAACCGGTATTTTATGGACTTTTGGGAAAGTGTGCTCTTCGATCTGCCGGGCGTGAAAATTTATGCAAATCCGGTTGATGAGGATAGCTTTCAGGAGATCAATACCTTTGAGGATTTCCGCAATCTGGAAAGTGAATCGGCGGTTTTCCACTCGGAGGTGCTCAAGCTGGTTTCCGATGTGCTGCATGTCCGAAGAAGCGAGATCGTCCGGATTGAAACACTGAAAAAGGGGATGACAAACCGTTCCTTTAAATTCTCCTGTGGCGGGCGGGAGTATATCATGAGGATTCCGGGCGAGGGGAGCCAAAAGCTGATCAACCGCCGTCACGAGTTCGAGGTGTATCAAAAACTGGACGGGCTGGGCATTGCCGACCATGTTGTTTATATCTCCCCGGATCAGGGCTACAAGCTGACCGAGTTCTGGCCGGACGCCAGGGTCTGCGACGTTAATTCGGAAGAGGACGTCGCCCTCTGTATGGCGGCGCTTCGGCGGTTTCACGGCTGTGCGCTCAAAGTGGGGCACACCTTTGACCTGTTTGGGGAAATCCAAAAATATGAGGATTATCTCGAAGGGACGCCCTCAGTTTTTGAGGATTACGAAGAGACGAAGCGCGGCGTTTTTTCCCTGAGACGGTACATCGATTCGATGGAAAAAGAGTTCTGCCTCACCCACATCGACGCCGTCCCGGACAATTTCCTCTTTGTAGAGGGCGAGATCAAGCTGATCGACTGGGAATACGCGGGGATGCAGGATCCGCATGTGGATATCGCCATGTTCGCCATCTATGCAATGTATGACGCCCCGCGGATCGAATGGCTGATTGACAGCTATTTTACAGAAGGGTGCGACGAACAAACCCGGATCAAGATCTGGTGTTATATCGCCGCCTGCGGGCTTTTGTGGAGCAACTGGTGCGAGTTTAAGCGGAAAAACGGGGTGGAATTCGGTCAGTATGCGTTGCGGCAGTACCGTTACGCAAAAGACTATTACAGAAAAGTAAAGGAAAGGCTGGGGGATTTTCTTGAGTGAGATCAAAAGGGCTGTCATCATGGCGGCCGGATTTGGGAGCCGGCTGCGCCCGCTGACCCTGACGACGCCGAAACCGCTGATCCGGGTTCAGGGGAAGGTAATCATTGAGCGGATGATCGAGGCTCTGCTCCAAAACGGGATGAAAGAAATTGTAATCGTGGTCGGGTACAAAAAGGAGTCGTTTGCTTATCTCGCAGAACGATATCGCGAGGTTTCCCTTGTCGAAAACCCTTACTACGACAGCTGCAACAACATTTCATCCCTCTATGCCGCCCGGGAATTCCTCTGCGGCGCAGTGCTTGCCGAGGCGGATTTGATCGTTGAAAACAGCGGCATCTTTGAAAATGCGGTCGACCTGTCCGGCTATCTGGCTGTGAGAAATCCGCATCCGGCGGAATGGGCGCTCAAAACGGAGAATGGGATCATCACGGCGTGCAGCATGGAAGGGGGAGCGGGGGACCACCAGCTGCTCGGAATCTCCAAATGGAACGAATCCGACGGGGAGAAGCTCAAAAATCTGGCAGTCGATTATTTTGAAAACCGGAAGATACGGGATATTTACTGGGATCAAATCCCGCTGTTTTTGGAAAAAGACCAGTTTACATTGAGGGTATACGAGATTTCTCCGCAGGATGTGACAGAGATCGACACACCCGAAGACCTCATCGAGCTGGATCGCAGCTATACCGATTATTTTAAGGAGGCGCAGCAATGAAAAAGAAAGAAAATTCTTTGGCCAAAAAGATCGACTGGACTTCGACGATCATTCCGCTCGTCGGTCTGCTGATCGTCTGTCTGTTCTTCGTCCTCTTTCCGGAGGGCTCCAAAAATACGCTGGACGTGATCCGGGGGTTTCTGGGGAATCAGGGGAGCATCTACTATATGGCCATCGGGCTCGGCGTTTTGGTGATTACCGTCGTGATCGGCTTTTCTAAATATGGCAAGATCAGGCTGGGAAAGACGGAAAAGCCCCAGTTTTCAAATTTCACCTGGGGGACGATGATCTTCACCTCGACCATGGCGGCCGACATTCTGTTCTATTCGCTCTGCGAATGGGCCCTCTACGCGAACGAGCCTTACATCACTGCAAAAGGGGTGCAGGAGTGGGCTTCCACCTATCCGCTCTTCCATTGGGGGCCGATCCCTTGGGGGTTCTATATTGTCCTGGCGGTTGCATTCGGCTTTATGATCCATGTTCGGAACCGGAACAGGCAGAAATTCTCTGAGGCCTGCCGCCCGATTTTGGGCAAAAAGGTGGACGGCCCGCTCGGGAAGGCGATCGACCTGTTCGCTATCTTTGCACTGCTCGCGGGGACGGCGACCACCTTTTCCCTCGCCACGCCGCTGTTGTCTGCCGCCCTCTGCGCCGTCTTCAATATCCAGCAGTCGCTGGCGCTCACCATCTGCATCCTGTTATTTATCGCGGCGGTCTACACCCTCGCCGTCATTTTTGGAATCAAGGGGATTTCCAAGCTGGCGTCGGTCTGCACCTATCTGTTTTTCGGCCTCCTGCTCTACTTCCTGATCGGGGGCGGGCAGTTTTTCTACATCCTTGAAACGGGGTTTTCCGCGGTCGGCAACCTCGCACAGAATTTCATAGGGCTGGCCACCTGGCTGGATCCGCTCCGCTCCACCGGCGACGGCGGGGCCGGCTTCGTTCAGAACTGGACGGTCTTTTACTGGGCCTATTGGATGGTGTGGTGTGTGGCCACTCCCTTCTTCATCGGGATCATCAGCAAGGGCAGGACGATCCGCAACGTCGTTTTCGGCGGTTATTTCTGGGGCTTGGCGGGCACCTTTACATCCTTTATCGTGCTCGGGAATTACGGGTTGTCCCAGCAGATGAAAAACGGTTTGGATATTTCGGGGGCGGTCGCCGAAGGAACCGCGCTGCCGGACGTCATCGTCTCTATCTTTAAAACCCTTCCCGCCTATACGGTTCCGTTGATTCTCTTGGTCGTCACGATGATCGCCTTTTATTCTACAACATTCGACGCTTTGACCATGGTCGTTTCCTCCTATTCCTATAAAAAGCTGGGAGCCGATCAGGAAGTGGACAAGCGGGTGCGGATTTTCTGGGCGATCCTGTTTATCCTTCTGCCGATTGCCCTCTTATTTTCCGAAAGCTCGATGGCGAACCTGCAATCGGTTTCGATCATCGCCGCCTTCCCGATCGGAATCATCGTCATCCTGATCATTGCGAGCTTTTTTAAGGATGCGAATGCATATCTCAAAGAGGAGAGTAAGGCTCTTCCGGTGAAGCGGGCGGAGGAAGCGCCGGAACAGACAGAAAGCTAGGGCGTGACAAAGAGCGGGCCGCAAACCGTACCGTCGGTTCCGTTTGACCGCCGCATCATGATGAAACAGAGGAAAAGGCCGTTGAGAAAGCATTACATTGACAACCTGCGCAGCTTGACCATCCTGCTGCTCTTTCCGGTGCACACCTTTATGATCTGGAACGATTTCGGCTCTGAGTTTTACATATGGGCCGGGGGAGACAGGCTGATCAGCACCTTGATCGTGTTGGTAAACCCCTGGTTCATGCCGCTGCTTTTTGTTTTAGCCGGTATGAGCGCCCGCTATGCGCTGGAAAAGCGGACGGTGAAGGAATTCGTCGTCCAAAGGCTGCAAAAGCTGTTGATTCCGTTTATCGGCGGCATGATTTTCCTGGTGCCGTTCCAGACCCTTTATGCGAGGAAGTATTTCGATCATTATGAGGGCGGCGTCTGGGACAATTTGGGCTATTTTTTCACCCATCTCACCGACTTCAGCGGCTATGACGGCGGGTTTACGCCGGGACACCTCTGGTTCATCCTGTTTTTGTTTTTGACCTCGATGGCGGCGCTCCTCCTCTTTAAAATCCTGCCGCGTCAAAAGATTTCGGGTCGGATAGCGAAGACGCCGCTTTTATTGCTGCTCTTCCTTTTTATCCCGGTGTGGGGATGCTATTATCTCGGTAATTTCGGCGGCTACAGCCTCGGGAAAAATCTGGTGCTGTTTTTGCTCGGATATTATTTTATGAGCGATGACCACGTGATGGAAACGCTCGAAAAAAATCTGAAATGGCTTTTTATTCTATGGGCAGCAGGCACGATCGCGCTGGGGGCGCTGTATTACTGCTTCGCCTATTACGGCGATTTATGGGTCAATTTGATCGGCTGGATTTCAATTTTGTTTCTTCTGGCCGCGGGGAAGCGGTTCTTAAACCGGCGGACAAGGCTTTCAGCCTATTTCAGCCGCGCATCCTACCCGGTCTACCTGCTGCATCAATCCATTCTGGTCGCGCTTGCGTATTATGTGGTGCAGGCGTTTGAAATCACGGCGGTGCAGGCAGCGATAATCTGTGTCGGGAGCTTTGCTTTGACGGTTTTGGCGTACCATCTGATCGCAAAAATCCCCATTCTGCGGAAGATGATCGGGATCAAGTAACGGCGGAGACAGCTGTTTCAAAACGCTTTGAAAGTCAGGAAAAATCGTTTCTACAGGAAGATTCGCAGATGAATCTTCCTGTTTTTTGATTTGGAAACACGGGGGGCTCCCGGCTGGCAAGGGCCAACGCGCTCCAGAAGATCGGAAAAGAGGATTGGCGGGCAACACGCACATCGATGTTTTATCCGGTTATCGAGTAATAAGCATGCGAGGCGTGGGCCGTGTTTGTGTTTGTCAGCCGGGGACGAAACCGGCGAACGGTAAAACCGCATTCCAACGGCAACCATCCACATGGTCAGTGCCTGTTTGCCGTGGGCGCAGGCCTTTTTGAAATACCGGTCCATGTTGAAGGCGATGCGGGGGAGGTAGCCGGAATCCTCCAACAGGGTAAAGAGCGGAAAGAAGATCGCCATCGGCGGCAGCATGACCGAGACGACCCAGGCCAGCGTCCGGTACATCCCCTCCACAAACAGCCCCTGCACCCAGCCGGGGGCGCCGAGGTACAGGCAGAACTCCGTCAGCCGGTCTTCCACCCAGAACAGTCCGGTAGACAGGAGCTCGGAGGGGTAGTTCGCCCCGACGATGGTGATCCAGAAGACGGCGCCGAGCAGCAGGATCATGATGGGGATGCCGGTCGCCTTAGAGGTGAGAATCCGGTCGAGCTTCCGATCCCTGCTGTTGTAGCCTCCGCTCGGGACGGAGACACAGAGCCGGTAGATCTGCTCTGCGCGTTCTACGATTTTGGAGACGACCAGGTCGCGGAATATGTCTTTGGTGATCCCTTTTTCTTGGAGCGTTTCCCAGATTTCGGAAAGAGCGCCTTGGATTGCAGGATCGTCTGCCGGATTCCACCCCAGGAATTTTGCGAGGGAGGCTTGCAGCGTCGGATCCAGGTCGAGCAGCTTGAGGCAGACCCAGCGGGGCGGGATCCCCTCCGTTTCGGGTTCGACCAAGGGGAGGAGCGCTTCGACCGCTTCTTCGATTTCCGGCCCGTAGGCGAGCCGGGGCGGAAAGGTTTTCTGGGCGCCGGAAGCGACCTTTTCCACCTCATCCATCAGTTCCTTTAAACCTTTTCCGTCCCTGGCGCTGGTGCCGATGACCGGAACGCCGAGCTGGAGCGAGAGTTCGTCGAGGTCGATATGGATTTTTTTCTTTTTCGCCTCGTCCAGAAGGTTGACGCAGACCACGGCTTTTTTGGTGATCTCCAGGGTTTGGAGGACAAGGTTCAGGTTCCGCTCCAGGCAGGTGGCGTCGGTGACAACGACTGTGGCGTCGGGGGAGCCGAAGCAGATGAAGTCCCGCGCGACCTCCTCCTCGACCGAGCTCGCCATCAGGGAGTATGTACCCGGAATATCTACCATGATAAAGCGCTTTCCGTTGTGGAGATATTCCCCCTGCGCGTTGGAAACGGTCTTTCCCGGCCAGTTTCCGGTGTGCTGCTTCATGCCGGTCAGGGCGTTGAAAACAGTGCTTTTTCCGACATTTGGATTCCCGGCCAGGGCGATCACCCGGTCGTCCGGCCCGTTTCTTTTAATAATGAGTTCAGAGCCGTCCACTGCGGCTCCCGTGGATTTTCTCGTCAATCCCATTGATTATTCACCTCGTCAATCGATAAAACGGCGGGGGCTTTCTGTAAAAAGCCCCCGCCAAAATGTCACGCTGGGCAGCGGACTAAAATTTTACTGGCGTCCTCAGTTCGCAGCGCGATGACGGCGCCCCGGATGAAATATGCGACAGGGTCGCCGGAAGGGCTTTTCTGCAAAGCGGTCACCTGGGTTCCTTTCACCAGTCCCAGGTCCAACATCCGGCGGCGCTCCGAGTCGTGCGAGACGAGCTCGGAAACGGTGCCGATCTGGCCGATCGGCAATGTATTTAAAGGCTTTGGAATATCTTGCGTCATAGTGGTAAAGCTCCTTCTTCGGTATTCTGTAAATCGCGGGAAACAATGTTTCCCTAAGCTAATATATGTGTTTTCGACAGAAAGGGTTACATATACTGTAGCAGGAAGAGGGTGAAACGGATGGGGAAGGAAGCCGAACAGGAATTCTACACCGTTCGGGGATATCAGCTCCTGGAGCAGCACAGGGCGCATCTGACGCCCTCGCTTGAGGATTACCTCGAAATGATTTGCAGGCGCATCCAGGAAGACGGCTCCGTCAAAGCGGTTGCCCTGGCCGAATGGCTGAATGTCCGGCCGCCCTCTGTCTCCCGGATGCTGCGCCGGCTGGCGCAGCTTCGGCTGATCGAATACCAGAAATACGGTGTAATTACCCTGACCGAACAGGGCGGGGAGATCGGGAAATACCTGTTGTGGCGGCACGATACGGTTCATCGGTTTCTCCGTTTGCTGCGGGGCGGCCGTGGGCGGGATTCCCTGGAGGAAGCGGAGCTCGTCGAACACGGCTTTTCCCGTGAAACGGTGGGCTATCTGTCAAAGCTCACCTGGTTCTTAAAGGAGCGTGAGGAAGAATACGCCGCCTTCTTAAAGACGTTCCCTGAAAATCAATGAATAGATCACGCGGAGAAAGGCGGAGCCAGAAATGGCTCCGCCTTTCTCAATATGATGGGAGATAGAAGATGTCTTATTCAGCTGTGCGGATGGAGTCGGTGCGGTAGACAAAACGCACCGCCCCTCCCATGGTCTGGGTGGAATCCGCAAAGGAAGCGTAATCCTTCGAAACATCCAGTGTCGCGCGCAGACGGGCAAAAAATCCGTCGATCTCGTCCCCGAGGACGTTGTTCAGCTTCTGAATCCCCTCCTCGTCGAACTGCTTCAGTCCGTCGGAAAGCTGCATAGCCCCGCCTTTGAGCTGGGCAATCCCGTCCGTCAGAGCGCCGCTTCCGTTTTTCAGCTCGTTTGCGCCGTCGGAGAGCCGCTGTGCGCCGTCAGCCGCGTCGGAAATCCCGCCGGCAAGCGCCGAAGCGCCTTCGTTCAGTTTTCCCGCTCCGGAATTCGCGGCGTCAACTCCCGCCGTATAGGCGAGCAGGCCCTTGTAAAATTCGTTGTAGCTGTCCAGCTGTGCCTTGAGCCCGGTGAGCTGCGCGGAAACGGTTTTCAGGTTTTCCTGGGTCAGCGCTTCAATCTGCTTTTCTGTCTCTGTTTGGATCATCGCCTGGACGCCGGCGGAGTTCATCTGCGCTTCGAGCGCCGCGGTGATCGGGGCCACCGAAGCGTTCCCGGCGGCAGCGGCAGCCTCGTAATCCTCCGCGGTCATGGGATTCCCCGCTGCGGCGAGAACCTTGTTCAGAACGTTTTTCCGGACGGCGGCTGTAACTTGAGTGCGGATTGCCGCCTCGTTGCTCCGGACGGCGGCGTTGATCTTCTGGTAGACCGGATTCTGCCCAGCAGGGGCTTTGATCGAATCCAGAAGGTTTTGTAAAACGCCGGCGTAATTGTCCGGCGTCAGGGCCGGAATCGAAATCCCGGCTTCGGACAGCTGAGAATTCGCCTGGGAGAGAAGGGCGTCAAAGACCTGTTTGGCTCCTGCGTTCAAAGCGGCGCTGTTGGAGCCGAGCTCCTTGAGACCGTTGGAGAGCTGTGCGATCCCCGTCTGCAATGCGGCGCTCCCGGATTCCAGTGCCTTGGTTCCGTCCGCCAGCTCTCCGGCTCCGGAGGCGAGCTGGTCGATCCCTGCGATCAGCGTCCCCGACCGGTCGAGGAGGGTGGACAGGCCGTCGTAAAGCGCGGAGGATCCGTTTGTCAGCTGCTCCATCGCCTCTGTGAGCTGGTTCATTGCACCCTTAAGCTCTTCTAAACTGTCGGCATCGCCGAGGTCGATTTCATGAAAGATCTCGTTGGTTGCAAGAGTCAGGGTTGTGGTCAGCTCGAAATCGGTGACGTCCGCGGTGATTTCAACAAAATCAGGGAGGCTGTATTCACTGTCGGTCAGCCCGAGGTTTTCAGAAAGCCCCGGCAGGGCGAGCCCGGCCACAACGGTGCGGTCGCCGTCGTTGAGCAGCCTTCCGTTTGAAATCTCGATGTTTTTAAAACGGTCGTTGTCTAAGACCATGCCGGTGAGCATGACGAAGGGGACGTATATCTTCTCCTTTTGCCCGTCGATCTCCACCCACTCATACTGGTTGTTGGTGTAATCGAACCGGATGGTCACCCTGCCGCTTTTTCCGGCGAGCTCATCGGGGGAAACCGCCTTTCCATCCAGCGTGTAGCGGATCGAGAGGCTGACCGGCAGCTCCTTCCCGGATTCTCCCCGGGTGTAGAGGTCGTTCCCCTCGGTGTTCCAGACCCGCATGTTGTCGCTGTTGATGGTGTAGCTCTCATCCCCTTTTACGCTGACGACGCCGCTTAAATCGGCGCCGTCCTCCAGAGTGGCGCTTCCGGCGGGATTTTTGATCCAGTCGCTGACGATGATCTTTTGAGGGGTGCCGTCTGCTCCGGCGATTACATAGACTGTTTCGTCGCGGCTTGCCGCAGGGCTGGACGCTCCGGCAGAGGATTTTGAGGAGCTGCCGCCGTCCGGCGCCGCCGGGTTATCCGCACGGTCTGCGTTTGCCCCCGCTGCGTAGGCGCTGATCCCTATGCAGCTCGAAAGGACGGCGATCGAGAGGAGAAAAGCCGTCAGGCGGGCGGGTTTTTTCTTAAAAGTATTCATGATAAAACCTCCGAATCAGTGAGTGAATGGTTCTTCCGGCCTTTAAAGCCCAGGCTGGTGGCACAGATCACCTTGTCGAACAGCATGAAGAGGGCGGGGAGGATCAGCACGACGCAGAGGACGCTGATGACCGCGCCGCGGGCCATCAGATGGCAGAGCGCGCTGATCATATCCACGTTGGAGTAAAGCGCCACCCCGAAGGTTGCGGCGAAGAGGCCGAGCGCGCTGACTGTGACCGATGGGATCGAGGTGGAAAGCGCGATTGAAATCGCCTCCCGTTTTTCCAGCCCCGATGCGCGTTCCTTTTTGTAGCGGGTCGTCATCAGGATGGCGTAGTCCACCGTCGCGCCGAGCTGGATGGTGCTGATGCAGATCGGCGCGATAAAGGGCAGGGACTGTCCGAGGTAATGCGGCAGGCCTAAATTGATGAAGATCGCAAATTCGATCAGCGCAACCAGGATGATCGGAAGGGTGACGCTCCTTGTGACAAAGGCGATGATGAGGAAGATCAGGACGATCGAGACGGTGTTGACCACCTTGAAATCGGTGTCGGTCACTTCGATCATATCCTTGGTGCAGGGCGCTTCGCCGATGAGCATCCCCTCGCTGTCGTACCGTTTTAAAATGCTGTTGAGGGAGTCGATCTGGCCGTTTACCTCGTCGCTTGCAACCTTGTATTCAGAGTTGACGAGCAAAAGCTTCCAGCGGTCGCTTTGGAGGACGTTCGTCAGGGATTCCGGCAAAATCTCCTCCGGGACGAGGGAACCGACGACCGAGTCGAGCCCGAGGACGTATTTGACGCCGTCAACCTGCTCCATTTCCCGGATCATCGCCTTGGTTTCCTTTTGGGAGAGTCCGGAATCGGTTAAGATCATATGGGTAGAGCCGATGTCGAACTTTTCATGGAGCTTTGTGTTGGCGATGACATACTCCATATCCTCCGGCAGACTCGCGCCGAGATCGTAATAAACCTCGCTGTTGGTTTTTTCATAGCCGAGGTAGGATGGGACGAGGAGAAGAACAAAGACAACCAGAAAGATCGGAAACCGCTTGGTGACCCATCCCGCAAACTTCTGTGTTTTTGGGATCAGGGAGCGGTGCGCTGTCTTTTCCAGAAGCCGGTCCAGGCAGAGGATCAGCGCGGGCAGGGTTGTCACACATCCGACGACGCCCAGCAGGACGCCCTTTGCCATGACGATGCCGAGATCCCGCCCGAGGGTAAAGCTCATAAAGCACAGGGCGATAAAGCCGGCGATGGTGGTGACGGAGCTTCCGACGACCGACGAGATCGTCTCTTTGATTGCGACAGCCATCGCTGTTTTATGGTTTGGGCTGATCTCCTTCTGCTCGCAGTAGCTGTGCCAGAGGAAAATCGAGTAGTCCATCGTGACCGCGAGCTGCAATACCGCAGAGAGCGCTTTGGTCAGATAGGAAATCTCCCCGAGGAAGTAGTTGGTTCCCATGTTGAGGAGGATCGCCATCCCGATGCTGACCAAGAAGACGAAGGGGATGAGCCAGTTGTCCATAAAGAGCATCATCGCGGCGCAGGCAAGCAGCACGGCGATGCCGACGTAGATCGGTTCCTCCTGTTCGCAGAGATCCTTGAGATCGGTGACTAAGGCCGACATGCCGGAGACAAAGCACTGCTTCTCCGCGATGCTGCGAACCGCCTGAATTGCATCCATGGTGTCGTCCGAAGAGGTCGAACTGTCGAAGAAGACCGCCATCATGGTGGCGTTTCCCGCGTTGAAGGCGTCGTAAAACCGATCCGGCAGCAGCTCCATCGGGACGGAGAGGTCGGCTAAGCTGTCGTACCACAAGACCGTTTCGACATGCTCCGTCTCTTCGATTTTTTCTTTTAAGGCCGCGACGTCCTTTTCCGGCATATCCTCTAAGATGACGAAGGAAAAGGCTCCTTTTCCAAAATCGTCCATCAGGATGTTCTGCCCGGTGACGGTGTCCATCTCTTCCGGCAGGTAGGTCAGCATATCGTAGTTGATCCTGGTAAATACCATGCCGAGAGCGGAAGGAATTAATAAAACAATGGCAACCACCAGGATTGCGATGCGGTACTTGACCACTGCTTTTCCAAATTTCATTCCTGTGATTCCTCCTTATAATCGGTTTCGATGACGACTGCCGGGGGATTCCGCAGCACCTTGACCGCATAGATTGCGACAAAAAGGTTCAAGATGCCTTCAAAAAGGAGCGAAATCCCGATCAAAATCATCATGAAAATGGCTCCGCTGAAGGGCCTGACGATCAGCAGAAGGCCTAAAGCCGCCGTCAGGACGGCAAACAGTGCGATCAGCCCCCACTGCTTGAGTCCGAACCGTTTTGCGTCGACAGCTGTCTGAATCTTAAACAGGCTGTCGGTCAGGATCAGAATCCCGACGGCAAAGTGCAGGATTGAAAGCATCCTGCCGGGGAAAAGCAGCATCACCAGCCCGACAAGAATGGATAGAATTCCATAGGCGAGGTCGAACTGAAACGCCAGCCGGTATAGGTCTTTCGAGAAATAACCGGCGATTTTGACGATCCCGCAGGCAATCAGAAGTCCGCCTGCCGTATAGCAGAGGGCAGTTGCCGACAGGCTGGGGAAGACGATCAGCAGAATCCCTGCGGTGCAGAAAACCAGAGAGGCTGCGACGTATCCCCACTTTGCCGCCCGGATCGTTTTTCCGGTTGTCATGCCTGATCACTCCTTTCGCTGTTATTTTATTCCAGCGGCGCAGGAAAGGAAATGGGCAAAAAAAGAGCGGTGCATAAATTTTATGCACCGCTTATAAAATGACTGTTTTTTAGGCACGAGGGCCGGTTTGCCTAACTGGGGGAATACGCGCTGCGCTCCAAAGCCTCTCGGATATTTCCTTCGAACAGGGCCCCAAGGCGGATGATGAGCTGCTCCGGATCCCGCTTCATCCCGGCGTTCATCCAGTCGAGCACCATCCCGACGAGGGCCGCCTTATAGAAATCGGCAATCAGTTCCTTGTCATCATCCTTGGCGGGGATATCCGCCGAAAGGCTTTCGACAAACCGGCTCATCACGTCCTTGGCGATGCGGTTAAAATATCGTTCGATCGTTTCGCGGCTGATGGAGTTGTAAAGGTGATAGGCGGCCCGCTTATTCTCCAGCGCGAACCGGGCCGCGGCGATAAAGGCGTCCTCCCAGGCGTAGAAGCTTCCGTGTTCGCTGATGACCCGCTCGGTTTCCGCCCGCAGAATTTCATCGATCAGGGAAGGGATATCCTCAAAGTGGTAATAGAAGGTGTTCCGGTTGATCCCGCAGTCTTCGACGATGTCCTTGATGGTGATTTTATCTAACGGTTTCTCATTGAGCATTTTTACAAACGATTCGATGATGGCTTTTTTGGTAAAAGACGGCATTGGAAACGCCCCTCCTCGTGTAAAAGATCGCCGTCCAATATTATGGCACGATTTTTGCCGCCCGTCAACGCGGTTTTTGCCGGCTCACAAGGTATTTTTACGATGATATAGGAGGCAGAGCGGCTGTTTCGTACCTGTTCCCATAAAGCTGTTTTGCTTTGAGGGTGCAGGCTGCAACGAAATCCGCTTTCGCATCGGTATAGCCGTCTCGGTTATACCGATACTCATCCCAGAGCTTCAGTTTCAACTCCTCATATTCTTTGGCAGCTTCGGGATGCTCGATCAGATAATCCCGAAAATACAGCTCGTCGTGGTCGCCGGCATACCTCAAATGCAGATGAAAAACCCTTTGGGCAAACCCGTTTTCCGTATATCCTTTGTTAAAAGACGCCCTGTCCGGAGACCGGCTCATACAAACGTAACCGCTGTTTGTCAGCAGAGTTTTTATCTCCGGCAAATCGCATTCGCGAGGCACTTCGACAAGGATGTCGATGATGGGCTTCGCCCAGATCGAACGGATGGCCGTACTTCCTATGTGGCTTATTTTCTCAGCTTGCGGCAAGATTCGTTTCAGATTGGATGCTTCTTCGGCATACCAATCGCTCCAGCAGGCCTGATGCTCCGTCAAAAAAATAGGGAACAGCTGCCACAATTCTTCTAAACTCATTTCTGAAAGCTTTTTGCCCATATATCTCCTCCTGCAAGCGAAATACTTTGCCGCTGGGAATTTATCGCCCTATTTCATTTTCCGGCGTGTCGGCACCGGCCAGCGGCTTTGAAAACTTGAAATGGAAGTTGTGCATCCCTTCTCTTAAATAGAACCGGTGGGTATCCTCCCGAAGCTGGTTGCAGGCTGCTTCGATCTGTACACAGCCGAATTTTTTTGCGAGCCTGCAGGCGGCTGTAAACATCTCTTTTCCGATTCCCTGCTTTCGATACGCCGCATCGACGGCGAACTCCGTGATTTCTGCAATGCGTCCGGAATGGTGCAGCGGTTCGTCAAATTTTAGGTTCAGGACGCCAATCACATTGCCGTCATGCTCATAGACAAGACAGTAATGATATTTATTTCTCAGCTGCCTTTGATATATGGCGGAAAATCTGTCGGAGGGAAGCTGTTTCCCCTCCATTTCACAGATGAGTTCATAAACCCGTTTACAGTCGTCTAACGTCGCTTTTCGATACATAGCCGGGCTCCTTTCAAATCACTTCATTTTTACGCAGCATGCTTGTGTAAACAAGAGGTTCAGATGAGATTTGCAGGCAGTGTGAGGCATAACACACAGTCCATGAGGCTGGCAGGAGAATCAAACACAGTGTGTTTTACAGAATTGTGACCCCAAAATGAGTAAAACCTTGGGATATGTATTGCCTGCCTGGGCACAGACTACACCTCGTAGGACTGAACCCGAAAGACAGGAAAAACGTTTGGATGCAAAGTACCGGCGGCGGTTCTCGCGCTGGGGCGCCCGGTTTAAAAAAGACTGAGCTGTTCCGCCTTCGGGGCAGGCTTGGAACGCCCCGCATCCAGGCGCTCGAGCGGGAGCCCTTCTAAGAAGGGGGAGAGGGTGGGCGAACCCGTGAGGATCAGCTCATCCCTCGCCCGGGTGACGCCCACATAGAAAAGGCGGCGCTCCTCCTCCGGGTCGGTGGGATGCCTTGACGATTCCAGCGGGATGACTCCCTTTTTGACGCCGGCTAAAAAGACGACGGGGAATTCCAGCCCCTTGGAGCCGTGCAGAGTCATCAGCTCGACGGCGCCGGAACGGTAGTTTTTTCCGGATGCGCGTTTCAGATCGCCATCCTGCCCGATGAGGAGATTCTCCAGCATGGATTTCATGGTCGGGTGAAAGACGGCCGTTTGGAGCAGCTTTTCCATCGAAGCGGAAAGCGGCTTTCCCTCCGTCCAGCGCTCCAACAGCTTCCGCGGCGGTTCTTTTTGAACCAGCGGAAGGAACGCGGCGGCCTTTTCCGCCCAGAGCTCCAGCACGCCCAGCCCCCTGCATTCCTCCTGCAAGGCGGCGGGGTTTGGCTCGTCCGAACGTCGGAAGAGATCGAGGGCCCGTTCGATCAAATCAGCCGGACAATTCCATAGACAACGAAGGGCAAGGCGCAGGGAGAGAAGGTCTCGGGGATCGGCCAGGGAGCGGAAGAAAGCGAGCGTTCCCCGCACTTCATCTTCCTCCAGGTAATCCCCCCGCCCGGTGACGATACAGGGGATGCCGTCGTGAATCAGGCACTTTTCGATCAAATCGGCCTGTCGGTGGGTGCGGCAGAGGACGGCGATCTCGGAAAATGAGCGGTAAACCGCCCGCTCCGCTGCGTTTTGGCTTTCCAGCATGTCGATGCCGCCGGTCATCCGGCCGATCTCTTTGGCAATGAAGATTCCCTCGGAAAAGTCGCTGTCCGCTGTCACGAGCCGGACTGTCTCTCCACCAGGACGGTTGGGCCTCAAAGCCTGTCGCACTTGATTTTGGGGAAGGATCGGGTAGGCGCAGGAGAGGATTTGGGGCGTGGAGCGGTAGTTTTCGGCCAGATAGATGACCCGCAGAACGGGCAGGTCATCTTGAAGACGCTTGAAACAGGCTCCGGATGCACCGCGGAATCCGTAGATCGACTGGTCGGGATCGCCGATCACAAACAGGCTTTTTCCGCATTCAGACCATCGGCGGATCAGATTGTACTGCAAATCGTTGAGATCCTGGAATTCATCCACTAAAAGATGGGTGAAACCCAGTTTATGGGCGGCAGGGCGTTCGAGCGCGGCAAGCAGGAGGTCGTCGAAGTCCAGTACCCCCCAGCCTTTCAAGCGGCTGCAATAAGCGGAAATTGCATCCGCAGTCTTGCTATCCGGCTGGGAAACCCCATTTTTGCAAGAAGAGACCTGCTGTAAAAATCTTCCGGGGGATTCTTTCAATTCATATTCCCTCAATATGTCGGCCGCCGCATCCAGCGCTTCGGAGCGGCTGATCAGCACCGGCGAGCCGAGCAGCTTCAGGCAGATGGAGTGAAAGGTGCCGACGGTGATCCCGCGCAGAGCGGCCTTTCCGCCGAAGCGGGCTTCCAGACGGCGGCGCATCTCGGCGGCGGCCTGGTTGGTAAAGGTGACGGCGGTGATCTCGGAGAGCTTCGCCCCGCCCCGCTCCAATAGCCAGGCGATCCGTTCGGTCAGGGTTTTGGTCTTGCCGGTGCCGGGGCCGGCGATGACGGCGACAGCCGGATCGAGCGCAGTGGCTGCGGCCTCCTGCTCCGGGTTGAGGCGTTCCGGCGCGGGGGTGCTTTCCGCCGCGGGATTTTCAGTTTTGGGCTTCCTGTTCGGCAGGCTTTTCCGCTTTGTGGTTCCACTTGCGGCAGACGCCGGGCCGAACAGGGAAGCCTGTCCGTTCAGCTCCTCGATTTCGGCGGCGTTTAAGAGCGAGATGACGCCGTACTGCCCGTCGTAGCCGGCTTCCTTCCGCACCCTGCCCTGGCGCAGCCGCCGAATTCCCTCGGCGACACAGATTCCCGCCTCCGCTTCGATCTGTTCCAGGGGCGCTTCCCGCAGGATGTAGAATTCCGGGCCGAGCGAGCGGAGCAGGGAAAAATACAGCCTTTCCGCTTTTTTCCCGGTCGGAGAGACGCCGGTGGAACCCCCGATCAGTTCGGGCAGCGGCACCAGGCTTTCAAAGGGCTTCATCTTCCCGCAAGCCCCACCCGGAGGACGGTCGGCCAGCTCTTCAACCCGATGCTCCACCCCGATGGTGATCTTTTTGCCGCAGACGGGGCAGCGTCCATCGTACCGGATCGTCTCCTCCGGCGTGAGGCAGACGCCGCAGCTGCGGTGCCCGTCCAGGTGGTACTTTCCCTCTTCCGGAAAAAATTCTACCGTCCCGGCAAAGCCGTCTCCGGATTCAATCGCCTGCTTCAGTCCATGATAGGAGAGGGGGGCGTCCAGCAGATTCGCCTCCCGCCCGAGCTTTGCCGGGGAGTGGGCGTCCGAATTGGAGACCAGCGTAAACCGGTCCAGAGCGGAGACGCGGCGGTTCATCGGCGGGTCGGAGGAGAGCCCCGTCTCCAGCGCGTGGATATAGGGCGTCAGGTCTTCAAAGCACTCCTCGATCGTCTCAAAGCCCGAGAATGCGCCAAAGAGGGAAAAGTGCGGCGTCCAGATGTGAGCCGGGATAAAGACTGCGTCGGGGCAGGTTTCCAGTGTGATTTCGAGCAGATCCCGGCTGTCCAGACCCAGAATCGGCCGCCCGTCCGAGCGGATGTTGCCGATGGCTTCCAGCTTGTCCGCGAGCATCTTCGCATCCTCCAGCCCGGGCAGGAGGATCACGTTGTGGACTTTACGGGTTTTCCCGTTCTTTTTATAGATCGAGCTGATCTCCCCGCTGACGACAAACCGAGGGCTTGGAGGATTCCCAGCCGTTTCGTCCGGAAGCAGGAGGGATTCCTTTAACAGATAGGTGCCGTCCCCTGCGGGAAAGAGCTGTTCCTCCATCTCTTTCCGCCAGGCGGGATGGGTGAAATCCCCTGTCCCCAGAAGCCGGAGCCCCTTCCTCCGCCCCCAGAGCTCCAGGTGGGGGAGGTCGCAGTCCCGGCTGGTCGCGCGGGAGTATTTCGAGTGGATGTGCAGATCGGCAAGATACATCGCTGTCCTCCGTTACTTCAATACGATTTTATAAGCGGCCCCGCTTGTCCATTGTGGGGGTGTCCAAGAAAATCGCGCTGTCTTTTTTGGCATGAATTCTGTTTCCTCGACGTTTAAGTCGATTCCATTGCCTTCAAATCTGCGCGGGCTCATTGGCTGGCTTGTCTCAATCACCATGAAATCGCTGAACACCTTCTTGATTTCAAAGGCGAGTTTTTCATATCCCGCGGCGGACGGATGGACAACGCCGCTTTTCTTTACTCCGATTTTTCTGGCTGGCAATTGGTCGTCGGTTCCGTCCTCACTCCAGGCAGTTTCGACGAAAATCAGGCGGAAGGGAGCAGCCCCCGCAGCCGTGAAATAGAAAAAGCAGAGCGGCACAGTCTGTGACCGGACCGGCCAATCCGCGCACTATGACTTTTCTAATCTACAAAGCCTCAATCCTGCGAGATATCAAAGATAAAACAGGTACACCCAATAGCATTTTCACACTATTTGCGGACTGTGATTGTCTGACCTGGGCACAGACCCCGCGGGTTAAGAACGCCGCTTTTAGTATAGCTTGCAGATCAACTGATCGCGGCAGCATTCCGCCGCGATTGTCCAGTCCGGACGCGGGACACTCCGCAAAAAAGCAGAGGGCGGTTCTCTTATAAACATTATAAAACATTGGCTGGGTAGGTGCAATGCAATCAATGCGTCTCTCTTAGGCAAATGCGGTGATCCAGCATCGAAACCATATGATTTTTTCGTCGGTTTGAATGGATTGAAGAGTGTTTTCAAATTGTATTGTTAAAAAAAAAACAAATTTCAAAAAAGGTATGGACAAAGCAAATTAAATGTGATATTATGGCTTTGTTAGAAAAATAACATACGGATTTTCCGGAATAGAAAACAGCTTTTAGAAGCTTGTCTGCAATCCGCAGTCCGGAACAGCTAAAGCCGGAAAGCGCTGAAAAGCGCGTTTATAAGACACTGCAAATGATTTTAAGGAGGATTATTGTCATGGCGAAAAAGGAAACGATCACGAATGTGCCGGAGATCGTCGACACCGTTGAAGCGTTGACTGCAAAGATGGCGGCGATGAGAGAAGCGCAGAAGGTGTTCGCTACCTATACCCAGGAGCAGGTGGACGAAATCTTCAAAGCGGCGGCAATGGCAGCCAACAAACAGCGGATTCCGCTTGCGAAAATGGCGGTTGAGGAAACCGGCATGGGCGTTGTGGAAGACAAGGTCATCAAAAACCATTATGCGGCCGAGTATATTTATAATAAGTACAAAGATGAAAAGACCTGCGGCGTGATCGAAAGCGATCCAGCGTTTGGGATCAAAAAGATTGCGGAGCCGATCGGGATCATCGGCGCGGTCATCCCGACAACCAACCCAACTTCCACCGCGATCTTTAAGTGTTTAATCAGCTTGAAGACCAGAAACGCGATCGTCATCAGCCCCCATCCGCGTGCGAAAAACTGCACCATCGAGGCGGCGAAGGTTGTTTTGGACGCTGCTGTCAAGGCCGGCGCGCCGGAAGGGATCATCGCCTGGATCGATGTCCCGTCGCTTGAACTCACCAATGAACTGATGAGAAACGCCGACACCATCCTCGCCACCGGCGGCCCGGGTATGGTCAAGGCCGCCTATTCTTCCGGCAAGCCGGCTCTCGGCGTCGGAGCGGGCAACACCCCGGTCATCATCGACGACACTGCCGATGTCAAGCTGGCCGTCAACTCGATCATTCACTCCAAAACCTTTGACAACGGCATGATCTGCGCTTCCGAGCAGTCTGTTACGGTGCTGGAAGGCATTTATGAAGAAGTTAAGAAGGAGTTTGCCGCAAGGGGATGCTACTTCCTCAAGGGCGACGAAATCGATAAGGTGCGCAAGACCATCCTGATCAACGGCGCGCTCAATGCAAAGATCGTCGGCCAGTCTGCTTACACCATTGCGAAATTGGCGGGCGTTACCGTTCCGGAAACGACTAAAATTCTGATCGGCGAGGTCGAATCGGTTGATATTTCCGAAGAGTTCGCTCATGAGAAGCTCTCCCCGGTTCTCGCAATGTATAAAGCCAAGGATTTTGACGACGCGATTGCAAAGGCGGAGCGCCTTGTCGCCGACGGCGGCTACGGCCACACTGCTTCGCTGTATATCCATCCCGCTCAGGCCGAGAAGATGGCGAAACACGCGGCTGCGATGAAGACCTGCCGCATCCTCGTCAACACGCCTTCCTCTCACGGCGGCATCGGCGACCTGTACAACTTCAAGCTCGACCCGTCTCTGACGCTCGGCTGCGGCTCCTGGGGCGGCAACTCCGTTTCGGAAAACGTGGGCGTGAAACACCTGATCAATATCAAGACTGTTGCGGAGAGAAGGGAAAATATGCTGTGGTTCAGGGCTCCTGAAAAGGTCTATTTCAAAAAGGGCTGTATGCCGGTTGCGCTGGATGAGCTCGGAACCGTGATGGGGAAAAAGAAAGCCTTTATCGTCACCGACTCCTTCCTCTACAAAAACGGCTATGTGAAGCCGATCGAAGAGAAACTCGACGAGATGGGGATTCAGCACACCTGCTTTTACGATGTCGCCCCGGATCCGACCCTTGCCTGCGCCAAAGAGGGAACCAAGGCGATGCTCTCCTTTGAGCCGGACTGCATCATCGCGCTCGGCGGCGGTTCTGCGATGGACGCCGGAAAGATCATGTGGGTGATGTATGAGCATCCGGAAGTGGACTTCCTCGATATGGCGATGCGCTTCATGGATATCCGCAAGAGGGTTTACACCTTCCCGAAGATGGGTGAAAAAGCATATTTCGTCGCAATCCCCACATCCTCCGGTACCGGTTCCGAGGTTACGCCGTTCGCGGTTATCACCGACGAATCCACCGGCGTGAAATATCCGCTGGCCGACTATGAACTCCTGCCGAAGATGGCGATCATCGACGCGGACAACATGATGACCCAGCCGAAGGGGCTGACCAGCGCTTCCGGTATCGACGCGCTGACCCATGCGCTGGAAGCCTATGCATCCATCATGGCGACCGATTACACCGACGGCCTTGCGCTCAAGGCGATGAAGAACATCTTCGAGTACCTGCCGAGCGCTTATGAGAAGGGCGCGAACGATCCGGTCGCCCGTGAGAAGATGGCCGATGCCTCCACCATGGCCGGTATGGCGTTTGCAAATGCGTTCCTGGGGGTTTGCCACTCGATGGCGCATAAGCTCGGCGCATACCATCATCTGCCGCACGGCGTCGCCAACGCTCTTCTGATCACCGAGGTCATGCGCTTCAACGCGGAAGAGGTTCCGACCAAGATGGGCACCTTCCCGCAGTACCAGTATCCGCATGCACTGGCTCGCTACGCTGAGTGCGCCCGTTTCTGCGGCTTCGTTGGAAAGGACGACAAAGATACCCTTGAGAAGTTCATCAAAGGGATCGAGGAGCTTAAAGAGAGGGTCGGCATCAAGAAGACGATCAAAGATTACGGCGTCGATGAAAAGGCCTTCCTGGCAACTCTCGACGAGATGGTCGAGAACGCCTTCGACGATCAGTGCACCGGCGCTAATCCGCGCTATCCGCTGATGAAGGAGATCAAGGAAATCTACCTCAAGTGCTACTACGGCAAATAAAACTGAACAGCGAAACGGCGGGGGTTCCTTTTGCCCTCGCCGCTTTTCTGAAACCGGGAAAGCGTGCAATTTTTGTTCAGGGCAACCAAAAGAAGCTTTGTGAAATTGGTACAAATCCTATAGAAAAAAAAGCGTGCTTCTGTTATAATAATGAAAGAGGAAAGCCGCGGCAGCGCGGCAAGTGGAAAGGAGCTTTTTTCATGGATAATTTACAGGTGCTTTTTACGCGTCCGCACAAGGTCGTCTATACGGACGGAACGAAGGTTTATAAAACTTTTGACGAGACGTTTCCCGCATCCAATGTCTTCAATGAGGCGCTGAACCAGATCCGTGTGCAGGAGACCGGGCTGAATGTGCCGAAGGTTCTCGAAGTTTGCCAGATGGAGGGCAAATGGACGATCGTGATGGAATATGTCAAGGGGAAAACCCTTGAGAAGATGATCGAGGAAGACCCGAAGAATATCGACAAATACGTCGACATCCTGGTGGATATCCAGATGGAAATCCACAGTAAAAAAGCGGCGCATCTCAACCGGCTGCGCGAGAAGATGCACAATGCGATTACCGGCCTGAAGATCGATCCTTCCGTCCGGTATGAGCTCCACAGCCGCCTGGACGCCGCGCCGAAGCACAACAAGGTCTGTCACGGCGACCTGGTTCCGAGCAACATCATCATCGGCGAGGACGGCAAGCGGTATGTCATCGACTGGTCTCATGCGGTGCAGGGGAACGGCAGTGCCGACACGGCCAGAACCTACCTCTTCTTTATGATGAACGGGCAGAAGGAACTTGCCGAAAGCTATCTGAAGAAGGTTTGCATCAAAACCGACGTTGCCAAGCAGTACATTCAGCAGTGGCTTCCTGTTGTCGCGGCCGTTCAGCTTTCGAGGAATATCGAGGGCGAGGCGGATTTCCTGATGTCCTGGCTGGATATCATCAGCTTCGAATAATCGTTCGCTTTCTTCAGGAGCCGCATTTTACGCGGCTCCTTTTCATTTTGCCTTTTGGCAGGATCTAAAAATGTGCATTTTTAGGGTGGCGGGTGGATCGGCTGACAAATCGAGCGGCAAAAACAAGGCCGAAACTGTAAGAAATTCCGAAAATGCAAAAAAGCCTTGACGGCGGCGGGATGTCAGGTGTTAATATAGTATTCAGTGTGTAAAAGGAATTGATTTTTAGTTCGAGGAGTATGGTATGACCAAAGATTTGACCAAGGGTTCCCCCGCAAAACTGATCGTGATGTTCACGCTGCCGCTGTTGATCGGCAACATCTTTCAGCAGCTTTACAATATGGCCGACACCCTGATCGTCGGCCGGACAATCGGGCCGGACGCTCTTGCCGCCGTCGGCTGTACGGGGAGCGTCATGTTTTTTATCATCGGCTTTGCGCAGGGGATGACCTCGGGGCTGTCGATCGTCGTGGCCCAGCGGTTTGGCGCTGGGGATGAGGAAGGAGTCCGCCGAAGCTTTGCGACGGGAATCATCATCGCGGGCGGGGTTACGGTCGTTCTCACTACCATCGCGGTACTGCTGGCGCGGCCCGTTCTGGAGCTGATGCAGACGCCGCAGAAAATCATTGACGATGCTTACAGCTATATTGTAGTCATTTACGCGGGGATCGCCGCGTCGGTCCTGTTTAATTTTCTCTCCAACGTCCTGCGTGCCCTCGGGGACAGCCGCACGCCGCTGATCTTTCTGGTAACCGCCAGCCTTTTGAATATCGGACTCGACTTTGTTTTCATCCTCGGCTGTTCGATGGGGGTTTCGGGCGCGGCCTTTGCCACCGTGATTTCACAGGCGGTTTCCGGATTGCTCTGCCTCGCTTATATTGTGAAGCGGTTTCCCATTTTACATATCAAAAGGGGAGACTGGCGGCAGGGTAAAGGGCAGATACTCCTCCACATCCGTCTGGCTCTTCCGATGGGGTTTCAGTCCTCGATTATCGCAATCGGAACCATCACGGTGCAGATTGCACTGAATACGCTGGGAACGACAGCCGTTACCGCTTATACGGCGGCTTCTAAAATCGACAACCTCATGACGATGCCCAGCATGTCCTTTGGAATCGCAATGGCGACCTACACGGCGCAGAATTACGGCGCAAATCTAGTCAAACGGATTCAGGCCGGTGTGCGCCGGTGCTGCTTGATCGCGGGGGCAATCAGCGTTGCACTGGGACTGGTCAATATCTTTGCAGGCAATTATCTGGTGATGGCCTTTGTCGGAGAAAGCAGCCGGGAGATTGTTTCGCTGTCGCAGGTTATGCTGACGATCAATGGCATCTGCTATGTTTTTTTGGCGATCCTCTTTATCTTCCGGAACACGATCCAGGGACTGGGGAACAGCTTTATCCCCACCTTGTCCGGAATATTGGAGCTGGCAGTTCGGATCTTCGCCGCGATCGTCTTAACCTCGTTTTGGGGATTTACGGGCGCTTGCCTGGCGAATTCCATGGCCTGGATCAGCGCGATGATCCTGCTCGTCGTCGGTTATTTCGTCGTCAGAAGGCGGCTTCTGAGCCGACCGAAGATGGCGGTGCCCCGCGCTGTTTTTCCGGAGGAACATGAAAAATAGGGAAGAACTTGCTGTAAACTAAGCGTGTGGTCATTCAGCCGTTCGGCTTGATGATAGATATCAAAGAAAAAGGAGATTATTGAATGAAGACGATGAACAAAACAATGGAGATTGTAGCATAGCCGGGAGGTTTGTTACATCTTCGGCAACCCTCCAAAAGATTTACGATTTTACTTTTAGGAGGATTATTCCCATGAATAGGGAAAACAAGAAAAAATCATTGAATCGAGGCTACTACAAAACACACCCATGCAATGAAACCTTTGTATGTAAGGCGTGTGGAAGAACAGTTGTACCAAACGGTGCAGGGAGTGAGCATAGAAACCACTGTCCGTATTGCCTTTCGAGCCGGCATCTGGATGTCGAACCGGGCGACCGGGCGGCTGATTGCGGCGGCATCATGGAACCGATTGCCGTATGGGTGAAGAAAAACGGCGAGTGGGGGCTCATTCATCGCTGCAAAATCTGTGGAACATTGAGTTCAAACCGCATAGCCGCGGACGACAATCCGATGAAGCTGATGTCCCTCGCCATGAAACCTGTTTCTTCACCGCCCTTTCCGTTGGAGCGGATTGAGGAAATGACGAAGCTGATGGGCGGCGATGGAGAACTGAAGTGGTAGGCAGCCCTTCTTTGCTGCGTTTCATCGGGAAGAGCTGGGGCAGGCAACCGTCAAAGCCGGCCGCCTCTCGCTTGGTTTGACTTTATGGCTGCTTGCCGTTTTCCTGGAGTGGGAGACGGCGGCTCATACAGCCGTTTGTGGCCCTAGTCCGCGGGAGCTCTTTGTAAACTGACCTGGATTATATAAAACGCCACCGGCCGATTATGAAGCCGGTGGCGTTTGTTCTTTTTGTGCTTATTTTGCCTTTTGATCTTTCATCAGCGTGACCAGAACGGCTTTTTGCGCGTGGAGGCGGTTCTCCGCCTCTTCAAAGATTTCGTCAGCATGCGCTTCAAAGACCTCGGCGGTGATTTCTTCTTCGCGGTGGGCAGGCAGGCAGTGCTGCACCATTGCGTCCGGCTTTGCCGCAGCCATGACGGCGGCGTTGATCTGGTAGCCTTCGAAGGCTTTGCGGCGTTTTTCAGCCTCTCCCTCCTGGCCCATCGAAGCCCAGACGTCGGTAAAGAGGACGTCTGCATTTTCGGCGGCGCTCAGCACGTCGGCCGTCATGGAAAATTTGCCGTTTTCATAGGCGTATTCCAAAACTTCCTTAGCCGGTCGGTATTCCGCCGGGCAGGCGATGCTCACCTGCATCCCGGTTTTGATGCCGCCGACGATCAGGGAATTCGCCATGTTGTTCCCGTCCCCAATATAACACATCTTCAGACCTTCAAGGGTGCCCTTGTATTCCCGGATGGTCATCAGGTCGGCCAGAACCTGGCAGGGATGGCAGAAATCGGTCAGCCCGTTGATGACCGGGATGCTGCCGTAATGCGCCAGATCCTCGACCTCCTGCTGGGCGAAGGTGCGGATCATAATGCCGTCCAGGTAACGGGAGAGAACCCGCGCGGTGTCCTGCACCGGCTCACCCCGCCCGATCTGCAGGTCGTTGGAGCTCAGAAAGAGCGCTTTGCCGCCCAGCTGGTACATCCCTGTCTCAAAGGAAACCCGGGTGCGGGTAGAAGCCTTCTGAAAAATCATACCGAGCGTTTTCCCCTCGAGATGCTTGTGGGGGATTCCATATTTCTTTTCGTATTTGAGCTGATCCGCGAGGTTTAAGAGATTGATGATCTCCTCTTTGGACAGGTCGAGCATTTTAAGCAGATGTTTCATCGTGATCCTCCGTTCTCCCAATTTATTGATTCAGCACAGCCGCCAGAATGGAAAGACCCTTCTCAAATTCCCCGTCCGAAATGGTCAGGGGCGGGAGGAGCCGGACTTTTTCCTTCGCGGTCAAGACCAGCAGGCCGTTTTCCATACAGGCTTTTGCCACTTCGCCCGATTTTTTCTGCTTGAGCGCGATGCCGATCATCATCCCTTTTCCGGTGACACCGGAAACCTCCGAACAGCCGGAGAGCGCGTTCTGCACCTCCTCAAAGCGGGAGGCGACCTTTGCTAAGAATCCCGGCTGGGAGATTTTTTCCATCACGACGTTTGCCCCGGCGCAGCAGATGGGATTTGCGCCGAAGGTGGAACCGTGGTCGCCGAAGCCCAGAACCGACTCGGCCTTCTCGCCGAGCAGCACCGCGCCGATCGGCAGTCCGCCGCCCAGCCCTTTTGCGAGGGTGGTGATGTCGGGGCGGATTTCATACCATTCGGAGGCGAGAAATTTCCCGGTTCGTCCCGCTCCGGTCTGCACTTCATCGGCGACGAGAAGGATGTCTTTTTCCGCGCAGAGCGCGGCGAGTTCTTTGACGAAATCTTCGTCGAGCGGGATGACCCCGCCTTCGCCCTGGATCAGCTCGATCATGACGGCGCAGACGGAAGAATCCAGCTTCGCTTTGACGTCCGCGATGTCGTTGGCGAGCGCATAGCTGAAATCCCCGGTAAAGGGAAAAAAGAACTGGTGGAAATGCTCCTGCCCGGTTGCCGAAAGGGTGGTGACCGTCCTGCCGTGGAAGGAGTTGACCAGCGTCAGGATGGTGGAGCGGCCTTCTCCGTATTTATCAAAGCTGTACTTCCGCGCCGCTTTGATTGCGCCTTCGTTTGCCTCCGCGCCGGAATTGCCGAAAAACACCTTTTTATACCCGGTGGTCTCGCAGAGGGATTTTGCAAGGAGAGCGCCCGGCTCGGTATAATACAGGTTGGAAATGTGGTTCAGGGCAGAAGCCTGCCCTGCGACCGCCGCCGCCCACTGGCTGTCGCAGAAGCCGAGGGAGTTCACCCCAATCCCGCTGGTGAAATCGATGTAGGTCTTTCCTTCGTAATCGCAGCAGGATGCACCCGTCCCGCTTTTGAGTGCGAGATCGAACCGGGCGTAGGTGCCGGCGACAAATTGCCGGTCGATTTTTTTGAGTTCTGATGAGTTCATGCTGTCCGCCTTTCTCTTTTACAGGAACATGGTGCCGATGCCTTCGTTTGAAAGCATCTCGATCAGGATCGAGTGGGGGATCCGCCCGTCGATGATGAAAGCCCGGTTGACCCCCCGGCGCACCGCCTCGACGCAGCACTGGATTTTCGGGATCATGCCGCCCGAGATGATGCCCTGGTTGATCAGGTAGGGGACTTCGCTGACCTGTACGACGGGAATCAGGGTTTCCTCGTCATCCTTGTCCCGCAGCAGGCCGCGGATGTCGGTCATCAGGATGACGTTTTCCGCCCCCAGAGCGGAGGCGATCCGAGCCGCCGCTGTGTCGGCGTTGATATTGTAAACCTGGCCGTCCTCGTCGGCGGCAACGGTTGCGATCACTGGGATGTATCCGTTGTCCAAAGCGTTCACGATCGGGCCGACGTTGATCCCGACGATGTCCCCGACAAAGCCCAGGTCCTGTTCACTCTCCAGCTTTTTGACCTCGATCATCCCGCCGTCCGTTCCACAGAGGCCGAGAGCCTTGCCGCCATGCTTCTGCAAAAGGGAGACGAGGCTTTTGTTGACCTTTCCGGCGAGCACCATCTGGACGATATCCGCCGTCTCTTCGTCGGTATACCGGAGCCCACCGATAAATCTGCTTTCAATCCCCACCCGGTCGAGCATCGAGTTGATCTCCGGGCCGCCGCCGTGGATCAGGACGACCTTGATCCCGATGAGGGAGAGCAGGACGACGTCCGACATGACGGCCTGCTTGAGATCGTCGTTGAGCATGGCGTTCCCGCCGTATTTGACCACGACCACCTTGTTGTAATACTTCTGGATATAGGGGAGCGCGTCGACCAGAACCTTCGCCTTTTCTTCGTTGCTGATGTGCAGCATAAAAACACCCGCCTTATCAAGTGAATCGTTTTTTATCAAACGGGCGGACGAATTTTTCCGCCGCCCGGTAAGCTCTCAATTCAAAAACCCGCCGAATGGATCAGGTGCGGTAATCGCCGTTGATTTTCACATAATCATAGGTGAGGTCGCAGCCCCAGGCCATGGCGGAGCCCTTGCCGTAGCCGAGGTCGATGATGATCTTGATCTCGTCCTCCAGCAGGATTTCCTTGGCCTTCTCCTCGTCGACCGGGACGCCCGCGCCGTTTTCGCAAACCTTTATGCTGCCCTTTGCCGAAGCGAGGTGGACGGCGATCCGGTCGATGTTGAATTCCGCGTCGGTGTAGCCGACGGCGCAGAGGATCCGGCCCCAGTTTGCATCGGCGCCGAACATGGCGGCTTTGAACAGGGAAGAGGTGATGACGGATTTGGCGATCTTTTTGGCGGTCGTCTCATCCGGGGCGCCGTTCACCGCACATTCCAGTAACTTGGTCGCGCCTTCGCCGTCCCGGGCAAGTTCCCGGGAAAGGTTCATCATCACCGCGTAAAGGGCGTTGAGGAACGTTTCATAATCGCCGTTTTCCCGGTCGATCACGGGGTTGCCGGCAAGCCCCGAAGCGAGGACCGCCACCATGTCGTTGGTGGAGGTGTCGCCGTCGATGCTGATCATGTTAAAGGTGAGATCCGCCACCTTTTTGATGGCCTTCTGGAGCCATTCCGACTCGATGGCGGCATCGGTCGTCAAGAAGCAGAGCATGGTCGCCATGTTGGGGTGGATCATCCCGCTGCCCTTTGCAATCCCCCCGATGTGGCAGGTTTTGCCGCCGAGGGTAAAGGAAACGGCGACCTCCTTGGGGAAGGTGTCGGTGGTCATGATCGCCTGCGCCGCGCGGGTGCTCCCGTCGGCGGACAGGGATTCCTTCAGCGGTTTAATATGGTCGCGGATCGGTTCGATCGGCAGAGGAAGGCCGATGACGCCGGTGGAGCAGACGACGACGTCGTCCGCCGGGATGCCGAGCGCCTCCCCAGCGATTTCGCACATCTGGCGGGCGACCGCTTCCCCGTTTGCGTTGCAGGTGTTGGCATTTCCGCTGTTGCAGATGACCGCCTGCGCCCGGCCGTTTTTCAGATTCTGCCTGGTGACTGCCAGCGGCGCGCCCTTTACCTTGTTCTGGGTATAGATCGCCCCGGCATTGCAGGGAACCTCGCAGCGGATCAGAGCAAGGTCGGCCTTTTCCTTGTTCTTCCGGATGCCGCTGTGGATTCCGGATGCGGTAAACCCTTTTGCGGCACAGACGCCGCCTTCTGTAAACTCGAAACCGTTAAATTGAATCAACACCGAATTGTTCGCTCCTTCTGTATTGTTGTCTGTTCTGTTAAAACGCGGGCGGAATCATATCGAGGCCAGAGGTCTCCGGCAGCCCGCATGCGATGTTCATGTTCTGGATCGCCTGCCCCGCCGCGCCTTTGACCATGTTGTCGATGGCTGAAACAAGGATCAGCCGCCCGGTTCGGGGATCGAGATGAAGCGAAATGTCGCAGTAATTGGACATCCGCACGTTTTTCAGGTTGACGGCCTTTCCTTTGTCCAGAATCCGGACAAAAGGCTCGTCATGGTAAAACGCCTGGTAAGCGGCAATCAATTCCTCGAGCTCCGCCGGACCTTTGAGGGCGGCGTAGATGGTGGAAACGATCCCGCGGTTAACGGGGAGCAGGTGGGGGACGAAGGTGACGAAGAGCTTCTGCCCCGCCAATTCGGAAAGGGTCTGCTCGATTTCGGGCGTGTGGCGGTGAGCCGCGATTTTATAAGGGGAAAAAGCCTCGTTGCAGTCGGGATAATGGGTGGTCTGGGTCAATCCCCGCCCCGCCCCGGTGACGCCCGACTTGCTGTCGATGATGATGCTGTTCGGATTAATGATCCCATTTTTGAGCGCGGGGGCCAGCGCCAGCCCGATGCTGGTGGGGTAACAGCCCGGGTTTCCGATGATCTTCGCGGTTTTCAAAACCTCCCGGTGGAGTTCGGGGATGCAGTAAGCCGAAACTTCATGCAGGGCCGGTTCGTTGTAGGAAAGGCCATACCACTCGTTGTAGTCCGCCTCTTCCTGAAGGCGGAAATCCGCGCCGAGGTCGATAAAAAGGACGTCTTTTGCCAGGCATTTTTTCGCCAGAGGCTCGCAGAGGCCGTGGGGAAGGGAGGCGAACACGACGTCACTTTTTTCGATTACCGTGTTCTCGTCTGCAAGAACCTCCCCGCAGATATCCTTGAGGTTCGGATAAACTTCGCTGATTGCTTTTCCCTCGAAGCTGACCGAGGAAAGGGCGGCAACCTGAACGCCTGGATGACGCAGGGCGATTCTCAGAAGCTCCACCCCCGCGTAGCCGGTCGCGCCGATGATCCCGATTTTTACCATAAAATACCGCCTTTCTTCGGTTGATGTCCGATTATTCCTAATGATTCCTGTGTCTCATATTGAAGTTTTCAGAGGATGCAGATCCCATCGAGCCTAAAGAGGCTCCAGCCGCACTTGAGTAATGGACGGCTATCTCTCACAGCGCTCCAATTCCTGCTTTGCCGCTTCGATCTGGGCTTTGACGCTTTCGGGCGCCGGGCCGCCGGGGACGGTTCTCCCTTTGACGCAGGCATCCAGATTGATCGCATCGTAAATATCCCCGTCAAATAAATCACAGGATGCTTTATACTGCTCCAGCGGCAGCGTTTCAAGGGTGAGCCCCTGCCTGATACACGCTGCAACCAGCTCGCCGGTGCACTTGTAAGCGTCCCGGAAGGGAAGCCCCTTTTTTACGAGGTAGTCGGCGCAGTCGGTCGCGTTGATAAACCCTTTGGCGGCCGCCGCACGCATGTTTTCCTTTAAAACCGTCATGGTTTCGAGCATTGGAATAAAGGTGGACAGGCAGAGCTTGACGGTGTCGACCGCATCAAAGATCGCCTCCTTGTCCTCCTGCATGTCTTTATTATAGGCGAGCGGGAGCCCCTTCATCATGGTGAGCAGCGTGGTCAGGTCTCCGAAGACCCGCCCGGTCTTTCCGCGGATGAGCTCGGTGATATCCGGGTTCTTCTTCTGGGGCATGATGCTCGACCCTGTCGCATAGGCGTCGTCCAGCTCAATGAATTTGAACTCCCAGGAGCACCAGAGGATGATCTCCTCGCTGAAACGGGAGAGGTGAACCATCATCGTCGAAACCGCCGCTGCGAGCTCGATGCAGTAGTCCCGGTCGGAAACGCCGTCCAGACTGTTTTGCATGATCCCCTCCATCCCCAGCGACCGGGCGGTCATCTCCCGGTCGATCGGATAGGTGGTTCCGGCCAGTGCGCCGCTCCCGAGGGGGGAGAAATTCATCCGCTTTTTCACGTCGCTTAAGCGGGAAAGATCCCGCAGGAACATCTGGGTATAGGCCATCAGATGGTGGGCAAAGGTGATCGGCTGCGCCCGCTGTAAATGGGTGTAGCCCGGCATGACCGTTTCGAGGTGCTCTTCGGAGAGGGCACAGAGCGTCTGAACCAGTTTGCTGACCAGCGCCTTGATCTCCTCGATTTCGTCCCGGAGATAGAGCCGTAGGTCGAGCGCGACCTGGTCGTTCCGGCTTCGCGCGGTGTGAAGCCGCTTGCCGGTGCTGCCGAGGCGTTTGGTCAGCTCCGCCTCGACAAACATGTGGATGTCTTCCGCCAGGGGGTCGATCTCCAATTTGCCCGACTCCAGATCGGCGAGGATTGTTTCGAGCTCTGCACAGATCAGCTCCGCCTCGTGCTTGTCGATGATCCCGGTTTCCCCCAGCATTGCCGCGTGCGCGATGCTGCCGCCGATGTCCTGCTTCGCCATCCGCTGGTCGAAGGAAATCGAGGAATTAAAATCGTTTACCCTGGAATCGACTTCCTTCTGGAAGCGCCCAGCCCACATCTTTGCCATACTGTTTGAATTCCTTTCGCATCTCTGCAACTCTCAGCCGCTTTCAGAGGAAAATGGCTGAGAGTCGTGGAGGTTTCGTTTATGACGGGCAATTCGCGCCCCAGGGACTTACCAGTCTCCAGGTTTCAGACCTGCGAGGCGCCTGGGATAGAACAGGTGCCTTTACAACGCCATTTAACGCGCCTCGCGGAACGCCGGCGTTGTTGCTGAGCCTTTGAATCACGTATTGAGAGCGGAAGCGCTCCACAGGTTTTACTTCTTCCCGTCCGCCAGCGCCTTTACCTTGATCGGCAGGCCGTAGAGGTTGATAAAGCCCTGGGAATCGGTCTGGTCGTAGACGTCGTCCTCGTCAAAGGTGGCGACCTCTTCGTTGTAAAGGGAATACGGCGCGGTCACTCCCGCGTTGATGATGTTTCCTTTGTAAAGCTTGAGCTTGACCTCGCCGGTGACATGCTCCTGAGTGGAATCGACAAAGGCGGAGAGCGCCTCCCGCAGCGGCGTATACCACTGGCCGTTGTAGACGAGGTCGGCGAATTTCAGCGCGACCTGCTGCTTGTAATGCTGGGTTTCCTTGTCGACGGTGATGGTCTCGAGCACCTTGTGCGCGTGATAGAGGATGGTTCCGCCGGGCGTTTCATAAACGCCGCGGGATTTCATCCCGACCAGCCGGTTTTCGACGAGGTCGGAAATCCCGATCCCGTTTTCGCCGCCCAGCTTATTCAGGGACTTGATCAGGGACACGCCGTCCATTTTCTCGCCGTCGAGCGAAACGGGGATTCCCTTTTCAAAGCCCAAGGTGATGTAGGCAGCCTGGTCCGGCGCCTTTTCAGGGGAAACGCCCATTTCGAGGATTTCGTCGTACTTCGGTTCGTTGGCCGGATTCTCCAGGTCGAGCCCCTCGTGGGACAGATGCCAGAGGTTCATATCCTTGGAATAGTTGGTCTCGCGGGTTAGCTTGATCGGGATATTCTTTGAAATCGCGTAGTCGATTTCCTCATCCCGGGATTTGATATCCCAGATCCGCCAGGGGGCGATGATCTTCATATTCGGCGCAAACGCCTTGATGGTCAGTTCAAACCGCACCTGGTCGTTGCCCTTTCCGGTACAGCCGTGGCAGATGGCGTCCGCGCCCTCCACCTTGGCGATTTCTACGAGCCGCTTTGCAATGACCGGACGGGCGAAGGATGTGCCGAGGAGGTAGTCCTCCTCATAAACAGCGCCGCATTTCAAGGTCGGGAAGATGAAATCCTCGACAAACTCCTTTTGAAGGTCTTCTATATAGAGCTTGGACGCGCCGGTCTTGAGCGCACGCTCCTCCAAGCCGTTGAGCTCGGCATCCTGGCCGACATTGCCCGCGACCGCGATCACTTCGCAGCCGTAATTTTCCTTCAGCCACGGAATGATGATGGAGGTGTCGAGACCGCCCGAATATGCTAAAACCACTTTATTCAGCTTTTCCATTGTTCAAGTTCCTTTCGAATTGATTTATTATCCTTATTATACCGCATTTTTGGTGGATTGCAAGTGAAAATTGAATATTTATGCAAATAAACGTATATTCATTCAATTTGTCGCCTTTCACTATTTTTCATATCGACGTTTTAGACACTATGCCGAAACTGCTTGTATGGTGGACAGAAAGGGATCGGCCGCAAAAAGCGGCTGAACCGGAATAAGCGATGTTGTTCATGGTCCAATGCCCGCTGTCGCTTTGATTCGACGCAATTTTAAAAGCGTGTCGCCGCCGGTTCTGTCCTTCTGTTTCCGTTCTTCTTTGGTTTTGCCCACGGGGAAGCCAAAGAAAAACTTCATACGGTATAGGTTTCTTTAAATTAAAAAAATCACCCGCTCTCCGAAGACCGGAAAACGGGTGTATGGACGACTGCTCTAATCTGCTAATTGCTCCCTCAGCTCGTCGGCAGAGAAATAGAAGCGTTTCATAACGGCATCTTCGCCATGATCTTTTGAGGAGGAGAGACAAAACATTACATTTCCTTCCTCGTCCGCAGAAACCTCCTCAAGATATTTACACTGCTCGTCTAAGTCAAAGGTAAACGAACGGACGGTTTCGGTTTTGAAATCAAATATCTGGAATCCCTCACTGCGTGTTAATATAAGGTATTCTGGCTCTCCCTTCTGGCTGCTCATACAGATATTGGAGTAGTATTGTTCCCATTCAGCAACTTTTTCAAGTGCATCGTCGTCATTTAATTTGAGAATAAAAGTATTGCTGCTAAGCGTTCTGATCACAAAATAGTCGCCGTAAACCTTCATCCTCCAAAAACTATCCTCATACGGGAGACTTTCTATTGTCTCGTTAATTGCCTTGGCATCATATGATTTGATATAGCTCCCATTGCCGTCGTATATCTCGATTTGACAATCTGGGAAGGAAATATAGGTAAAAATTTGGCCATTGTTGCAATCCACGCTTGAGATCAGCTTACCTTGTTCGGCGGTGCGGTTGTAGCTTGTTCTGACCAGCTCGTCGTATGCGCCGGTGTCAATATTATATTTTTTGATATAATACTCAGCTATTTCATCCTCAGTCGATGATAAAACGTCAAAGCCCTTGATGACGATTTCACTGTCGTTGAGCTTTGATAAAAACCAAAAAGGAGTGAATACAGCTTCATCTTGATTGTGCTCAATAATTTTTGGATCTTCCCCATTCAGGCTGAAGCCACAAAAAAGCATCCCGCCGTCAGCGTTTACCGCTTGGTACAAATATTGGTCTCTCATGACTATCTGGTCGCCAGTGCCCATTTTAAAATTATCAATTCTGCCTATGCACTTTACCTGCCCAGTGTTAAAATCATAAGAATAATATGTTTCGTTTCCCGTCTCCAAGTATTCGCCGTCTTCATTAACGTTGTCTTCCCCTATATGAAATAGTACCGTATTGTTATAAACAGGGAAGGGTTCAACCGTCAAAAAACCTTCATTATTATTTGTAAAATCCGGAATGACGATCGGTTCCACCAGTTTCCCGCCGGTCAGCTTTTTTGCATCCGGCAATGCGTCAGGTGTGCTTTCTTCAGAAGAACTTGACGGCAGGCCGCTGCCGGAGAAATCATCCAATTCACCGGAGGTACAGCCGGTGAAGAACAGAAGCAGGGCGAACAAAACGGAAATAATCTTGCCGGTTGCTCTCATGACCGAAGCCTCCTTTGGTTCAAGTGAATCATATCATACCCGGACAAGCGTCCGGGTATGACCTTGACATTGAAATAAACCCTTAGAGAAAGTTAGAACCAAAAGGATTTTGCGTCATGCTGCTGGGTGACGTCGTGAATTTGCGAAAGAGTCACATTGTATTTTCCAGTTGTATAAGAGGCATTAACCCATTGGATATACGGGTCTGTCACCTGATAGGTTGTTGCGTTAATTTTTCCAGAGACATTTAGATAATGTCCATTAGTAGTGTATAACCAACCTGCATTTGTACTTTGTGCTTTTGTATTTTTCATTCGAAGGATCGGCGGCGCGCCGTCTGTCAGCCCCCTGTCAAGGCAGAGCTGCATGGCCCCCTGGGTATAGTTGACAACCTCGACGTAGTTTGCCGAAGCCTTACTGTTGATATACTGGCGCATCTTGGTGGGATTAAGCGTCCCGCCACTCTGGGTGACGCCGCCAAAGGCCGGATCGTTGGCGATGGTGGACTGGGAAGGGGTGCGGACGACCGAGTTGAGAATCGTCGCCATCGA
The DNA here is from genome assembly GCA_964607135.1 of uncultured Oscillospiraceae bacterium. GTDB lineage: Bacteria > Bacillota > Clostridia > Oscillospirales > Ruminococcaceae > Metaruminococcus_A. The sequence continues at coordinate 39,935 of CAZSIV010000016.1, forward strand.
CTGCCTTGCAGTGGCCGGCCCGCAGTAATAATTGGTTTCCTGCTTAAAGTAAAAGACGTGCAAGCTGATAGAGGCTGCCCTCGCTATCACCGAACCCTTGAGCGCTTTGATCCTGCTGTCTTTTTCTGCCCTTGACAAGCCGCTGTCGCGTTCGATTTGGTTGACCTGCTCGCCGAACGTCAGCTTTTCCTTCTGAATTTCTTTTTGCTCCTGGGTTAAGCTGTCGTCTTTTTCGATTTGTACGAGCTGTTCTTCATAAGACAGAGGAGGGGTCGTGCTTCCATCGCCGCACATCACGCCGCTGATTTTTCCATCTGCGGCAAATGCAGTCGTTGGCAGCAAAAATGTCAACGCCAAAATAATCCCTGTGATTTTTACGGACTGTTTCATATGAACTCTCCTTTTACTTGACTGTCGGTTGCTTGTCTCTCGTTGTGTCCTGCGGGAGTACTTATACCACCGGACTCACCCCTTTCATGTTTATGTTTCCATTATATTACATAAATGTAAAAAGTCAATAATTAAAGGAGATAAATCACAAAATAAATTAAATATCTATAGTGTATATTATAAACTTTTGCCTTATACTCGAGTGTAAATTGTCGGCGGCAGTTGATCGCCCTGCACGGCCTGTGTCCGGGTCGGCCGAATCCGATTGGCAGGCGATACAAATTGACTGCGGCAAAGACCGGCTGCGGGGAGCAGGCAAAACTCTTTTAATGTGGACACTCCGGCTTCAAACTCTTTAAAAGAAGAACCTCATACGGTATAGATTTCTTTAAATTAAAAAAATCACCCGCTCTCCGAAGACCGGAAAACGGGTGTATGGACGACTGCTCTAATCTGCTAATTGCTCCCTCAGCTCGTCGGCAGAGAAATAGAAGCGTTTCATAACGGCATCTTCGCCATGATCTTTTGAGGAGGAGAGACAAAACATTACATTTCCTTCCTCGTCCGCAGAAACCTCCTCAAGATATTTACACTGCTCGTCTAAGTCAAAGGTAAACGAACGGACGGTTTCGGTTTTGAAATCAAATATCTGGAATCCCTCACTGCCCGTCAACATAAGGTATTCCGGCTCTCCTTTCTGATTTTTGAGATATCTCGTGGGGACATAGTCCTCTATTACAGCGACGTTTTCAAGCGCCTCGCCGCTGCTTAGCCGAAAAATAAAAGTTTTGCTGCTATTCGCTCTAACCACAAAATAGTCGCCGTAAACATCCAATTTCCAAAGACTGTCATCACCTGCCGGAGACAGTTTACGTATTGCACGATTGATTGTTTCGGCGCTGTATGATTTGACGTAATTCCCGTTGCCGTCGTATACCTCGATTTGCTGATCCGGAAAAGTAGTATAAGCAAAAATTAGACCGTCAACGCATTCTACGTCTAAAATATCTTTTCCCTGCTCGGCTTTGCGATCGCAGCTCGTCCTGATCAGCTCGTCATACGCTCCGGTGCTGACATTATATTTTTTAATGTAGTACTCCGTTACGTCATCCTCGTTTGGCAAAAAGTCCCAGCCGTAGATAATGATTTCTTCGTCGTTCAGCTTCGATAAATGCCACAAAGAGGAATTTGCGGTTTCTTCTCCACCGGGTTCAATGATTTTCTCTTTTTCCCCGTTCAGGCTGAACCCGCAAAAAACCAAACTTCCAGCGGCATGCACCGCCTGGTACAGGTACTGATCCTTCATAACCACCAAATCGTTAGGGCCGTAATGAACATAATCGATCCGGCCCATATAGGTCGTCTTTTGGGTGTCCAGGTTGTAGGAATAACGCACATAGTTTCCCGCGTCTAAATATTCGCCATCCTCATTTTTGCACTGTTCGTCTAAGTTAACTATTATTTTATTGTCATAAACAGGGAAGGGGATAACTGTTACGTCCTTCCCATCCCCATCTGTAAGGCCGGGAATGACGATCGGTTCCACCAGTTTCCCGCCGGTCAGCTTTTTTGCCTCCGGCAATGCGTCAGGCGTGCTTTCTCCGGAAGAACTTGACGGCGGGCCGCTGCCGGAGGAATCATCCAATTCCCCGGAGGTACAGCCGGTGAAGAACAGGAGCAGGGCAAACAAAACGGAAATGATCTTGCCGGTTGCTTTCATGACCGAAGCCTCCTTTGGTTCAAGTGAATCATATCATACCCGGACAAGCGTCCGGGTATGAGCTTTTGTGTCCTGCGGAAGTACTTACACCATCGGACTCGCCTTGTTCATATTTATGTTTTCATTATATGACATAAATGTAAAAAGTCAATGATTAAAGGATGTAAATCACAAAACAAATTAAATATTTATAGTATATGTTATGAATTTTTACCTTATATTCGAGTGTGAATTGTCGGCGGCGGTTGATCACCCTGCACGGCCTGTGTCCGGGCCGGCCGAATCCGATTTGCAGGTGATACAAATTGACTGCGGCAAAGACCGGCTGCGGGGAGCAGCTCGATGAACTGCTGTTTAACGCCGCTGCTAAATCCATCTTAAAAAATCAGGGCAACCCAAAAGGCGGATTGCCCTGATTTGATGAAAAAGATTCGCTGCCCTTGCCGACGGAAGGCGGCAATATAAGGCGAATAGGCGAGGCTCATCTGTTTTGACGGAATCCTCCGGATGCGATGCTTCCCGGATCCTTTGATTTCCTTTGTCCGCCGATCGTGCGTTCCATAGAACCCATAGCATCGACTTGAAGATCGCCCGCATCGATCAGCGTGCCGTTTTCTTGGGCCTCAGCCGTGGAGCCGATGGCGCCGGCTAACTGGCCGCTGACGCTTTCTGCGCGGAGCAGGCAAAATTCTTTCAATGTGGACACTCCGGCTTCAAACTCCTCATAGGTGCAGAATTTAGTAGGGTCTTTTTCCACATAGGGCGAAATCATGGAAGAAACGCGGTCGATCATCTCTTCAAAATTATCGTTTTCAAACCATTCTGAAATGAATTCGGAGAAATAGCTGTGATACAGCGCGGTGTATTCTTCCTTTGCGAAAATCCATGCGATCATCGGCCTGTCTTCGGCATTGCCGCCGGAAACAGGAGAATCGATGGGATAATTTATGAGAGTTGTGGCGCTGTCCATGGATTGAAAGCCGCCGAAGGCGAGGTTGTAATCCCACGGGATCATCTGCATCTGTCCGTCTTTTTCATAAAGATAATAGTTATGGATCATCGAGCCGGTATAGCTGTCAAAGTTTAAAACAAAGTTGTGTACCACGAAATAACGGATTACTTTCTCGACGTCAACAGAATCAGTAAGATTTTCATCGCTGCTTAGTTTTTTAAGCGCTGCAATCAAACGCTTTTTATCGCTGTCAGAAACATCTGTTTTGGCGTTGCTGAAAATGTTTGGATAGCTGTCGATATCGTCGTCGATATACTTCAAAAGCACATCGTCGCTGCCGTTCATCATACCGCCGGGCCACTGCATTTGCGCTCCGTCCGGCTCTGTCGGCCGGCCTGTGTCAGGTTCTGTTCCGCCGGGATTTCTTTCGCCCGGCATAGGCGCCGTTGTGTCCGGCATTCCGCCCGGGCGTTGTCCTTGGATGGCGTTAGGCGTTTGACCGTCCTGCATCCGTTTTTCTTCATCAGGAGGGGTTATCCATCCGCCTTCAGGTATTTGTGGAAAATCCGGCGCTCTGTTATCGGGGGCTTCTCCCGATGAATCTGTGCCGTCGGAATTTTGCGTTTGATCGTTATGAAAGAATTCGTCCATATCAAATTTTTCGCCGTTTCCGCGTCCGCCGCCCATATCCATGCTGTCGGGCTTGTAAAGCTCGCCGTAGTCCTTGCCGTAGTTGCGCTGTAAAAAAGATTCTTCAACCCCTTCGACCGCAAGATAAAGCCCCCAGTCCTCGCCGTTTACCGTAATGTTTACATAGCTGCAAAGGGGGGAGGCGACCCCCATTTGCGCCATCATCTGGTAGGTCAGATAATCCTTCATGTAAGTGTTGTCCTGGATGACGTTGTTCAGGCACAGCTTATCCAGGCCGTAGTAGGTGTTGGCGCCGTCGTAATGGTCGAATTCGATCTTAAAGCTGTACCGGTCGTTTCCGTAGGCTTCCACCTGTGTGAGTGAAGTATTGCCCTTAGCCCGGATCGCCACGTTTTTATACGCTTCATTGTCGATGATGACGGCACAGGAATAATATTCCTCATTTTTGCAATCCGCGATGAATTCATCCCAGTTATCCATAACGATATCGACGGTGTGGACAGATGAGGTGTCGAACAGACGGCTCTCGTAGCCCAATGCAGAGGACGATTTCCTGATGCCGAAGCTCTCGGCATTTACAAAAAACAGTGTAAGAAGCAGCGTAAGGACAAGGGTGACACAGCATATTTTGTCAAAGTGCTTATGCGTTGACATAACGCGCCTCCTTACCCCATGTATTCCCCGTTATAGCTGACGAGAACTGCGCTGCCGATCCCATCCATTTCGGACAACTCATTGATAAAGTCTGTGTTGTCATCCTTCATCCGGATTTCGAGGTTTAATTCAATGCTGCCCTTCTGCACGGTTTTACTTTTGACAACGCATTTTTGAACCTGTTTTTCAAGAAAAGCCTTTGCATTTTTTTCGGCCGAGGAATCGGTGCAGGACAGGATAACGATATAAGGATTACAATGGGATTTCCTGTTGACGAAAACAAGAAGAATGATTCCGATGACGATACTGCCTAGTACGGCAAGCGGAATCATCCCTGCCGCCAGCACAATGCCGGCCGCAATCGCCCAAAACAGAAACGCGATGTCGAGCGGTTCCTTGATCGCCGTGCGAAAACGGACGATCGACAGGGCGCCGACCATGCCGAGAGAAAGAACCACATTTGAGGTGACCGCCAAAATGACGATGGTTGTAATCATGGTAAGGGCTACAAGCGTTGTGCCGAAGCTTGAGGAATACATCACCCCTTGATAAGTTTTTTTGTATACCCAAAAAATAGACAGGCCGATCCCGAAGGCCAGCGCCAAAGCCAGCGCCATGTCGAAAACATTTAAGCTGGTAATATTCTCTAAAAAGCTCGATTTGAAGATGTCGTTAAAGGTCATAATAGGTTTCTCCTTCTGTGTTTATGGTTTTCTAACCGTAGATTCTGCACGCCGCATATTTGGAAAACGCGCCTGCCCGGCGGTTTCCGAGTGAAACGGCGTCCCGGATGATGTCCGGCAGGTATTCGCCCCATTTCACCTCTAAAATGGCGGGAGCATTCCCAACCGAAACAGTGACGCTGTTTGGATTCAGAAAATCCGTGCTCTGCAAGCCCGAACGAATATGATAATCTAGCGTAATACGGACATTACCAGGCGCAAAAACGAACGGTTCTCTCGTATAATCGACGATGGTTTTAGGCCGAAGTCCTTGGCCGATTATTTTGTTGTAAAGCTCTGCCGCAAGCGGCCGGCCGTCCTTCATGATCGCGCTGTAATTGCCGTCGAGGATCGCCTGCACATACTCTATGGAGAGCGGCGCGCTTTCTTTCAGGCAGAGTCCGTTTATTTTGCTTTTCTTTTCAAGCCTGATAAAAGATAAGTCGCCGTTGTAGCATCGCAGGCGGAATTTCTCGCGGATGTTTACGCCGTCTGTTTTTTCCCGGAGCGCCTTGTCTGTCGGCGTATCGAAGTAGAGGCTGCGGATTTCATATTTTCCGTTTACAGTATGCTCGTCGCGCTTGGCGACCGCCGACAGCCGCTGCCGCAATACCAGCAGATCGCCGTAGGTTATTTCGTGCTTCCATTCGTGTCGATATCCCATGCCTTCCCTTCCTTTCCTGTGTTTTTACCCGTAAAAAATCCTCCTGTACTTTGAATTGCCTTCATTGTATAGGAGGAAGATTGAAGTTTGATTGAAGCGGTTAAAAATTTCGTATTGGTATCTGAACCCTAAATTCGATCAGTCCGTTATAGCAGTGAACACTGATTTTTCCGCCGTGTGATAATGTAATTGCTTTTGCAATCGCGAGCCCCAAGCCATAATGACCGCTATCGCTGTTTCGAGCGGAATCCAAGCGGTAAAATCGTTCAAAAAGCTGCGTTCTTTGCTCCGGTGGAATCTCTGCGCCGGCGTTGATAACGGATAGTTTGGCAAATCCGTGCTCCGCTTTTAGTATAAGCTGAATCTCTTTCCCGCCGTTCCCGTGCCGGACAGCATTATCCAGCAGGATTGAGACCAGCTGCTTGAGCTGCACGCTGTTTCCCTCGACGGTAATATTTTCGTCTGTGCTGCAATTTAAGAGCAGCCCGTTTTCAAAAGCGACGCTTTCAAAAGGCAGCGCCTCTCCATTTACAAGACGGGTGAAATCGAGCGGTTCCATTTGACGCACAGCATTTTCGACGCGGGAAAGCTCTAGTAATTGAGCAACCAGCACACCCATTCGTTCGTTTTCATATTGGATGTTGGAAAGCCATTTGTTATCGCCGAGCTCTCTCAATAAAAGCTCGGCATTCGTACCGACAACCGATATTGGGGTTTTCAGTTCGTGGCCTGCATCGGAAATAAACTGCTTTTGCTTCTGATAGCTTTCTTCAAGTGGCTTTACAATCCGCTTTGCCAGATAAACGGCGAGGAAAAAAATTAAAAGGATTGCAAGCCCGCCGAATATCAGCGTATACCGAAACAGGGTGTTCATGCTTTCATTAATAATCGTATTGTCTTTAAATGAAACAAGGATATATCCGCCTTTGTCTACGGCATAATAAACAAGATTGCTCTTTACTCCTGTTGTTTTGCCGTTTGCCAATATATCGCGGGCAAACTGTTCAAGCTCCTCATCACTATGCACGGCTTGCTGCGGATTTTTTATTTCAAGAGTTTTTCTTTCATAGGTCATCGCAACAGTATAAAAAGTAGAGAGCTGAAATGACGGTAAATCTGAATAATAGGGCGGCTTTCCCATCTCAGATTCAGGCTTTTCGGGCGGCGGTACGCTTGACGGCCGTGACAAAACATACCGCTCGGCGTGTTCCATCAGCATCCCCCGGTTTCGCTCCGACATTTCAAAGTAACTGGATGTATATATTACGGCGAGTGTTCCAACCCATAAAATAGCAAGCACGGACATAATAGCAGCGACAATTTTTCTCCTGGATTTTTTAAACATTGCCGCACCTCAGTTCATATCCGACCCCGCGAACTGCCTTGATTTCGGTTTTTGCCTGCACAAAGGCAAGCTTTTTTCGCGTAAAGGACAGATATACTTCCACGTTGTTATATTCCGCTTCGCTGTCGAATCCCCATATTTTTACTGCAAGCTGTTCACGGGTCAGAATTTGCCCGCCGTTGGCGATGAGATATTCAAGGATCCGATATTCTTTTTCACTGAGTCTCACGCTTTGAGCGTTTGTGGTACAAGATAATGTGAGCGTACCTGTTTCAAGAGCAATATCCCCGTAAGACAGCACATCGTCTGTTGCGTTAAGCGTTCGTCTGCCAAGCGCGCGAAGCCTTGCAAGCAGCTCCTTGGTCATAAAGGGCTTGGTAAGATAGTCGTCAGCCCCGCTGTCAAGCCCCGCGACCTTATCGTCAAGCTCAGCTTTTGCGGTCAACAGTAAGATCGGTGTGCGGATCCCTTGCCGACGCGCTTTTTTAATAATTTCAAATCCGTCCATTCCGGGAAGCATCACATCCAGTACGGCAATATCGTAAATATTGCTTTCTAAGGCAGCCAAACCGCTTGCGCCGTCAGCACAGTGGTCTACCTCGTATTTTTCAAGCCGCAGGATCTCATACAAGGCCTGCGCCATTCTCTTTTCGTCTTCTACAAGCAGAAGTCTCATAACGGTACCCCCATTTTATATCATTATCTCGTGAAAGATTGAAAAAAGATTGAAAATGTCAAGGTAAGGCGCATTTCATTTTGGACGTAAAGAAACAAAATTTTTATTGCGGCATACAGTTAACCTTCAATTATCCCCTCGTTTGACAAGGGCAAATAGGCTCCGAAGCCTCGGAAAAGGCAGTACTTGCCGGCGTTTCCGGCGCGGAATATTCCCGTTGATAAACGCAATTTACAGATAGCGCCGGCAGTGACGTTTATTTCCTGCGAGGCGCTAAGTGCGAAAAACAGGTGCAGAGCGCTTCGCAGCGGTATATCGTCTGTGTGCGAACTGTCTACAGAGGCACTCCCGGCGTGCGATGGGCTATCCATTCTGTCACAGATGTAAGCGGCACAGTGCGCTCGGTGGTTTAAGGCTTCCGCGAAAAACGCATTCAATTTTTCTCCTAATTCGAGAGGATTGTCTAAATTCGCTTCATGTCCCGCATGAGAAATAATGGAATATTCCGCATTTGGTAAAGCTTTCAATCAATCATTCCATGAAGGCAGAGCCGAAATGGTATAATCGTCCCGGCCATGAGATGTATAATAGCCGCTTCGCGGATATTATTGCGAACGCATGTGAGCAACAAGGTTCTCTTAAGTCTCCGAAGGCTTGCACTGCAAGGCTTCGGCTCATGCCGTGAGGTTATTATACCATCTCCGCGAGCGCGTTGTGCAAAGCGGGAATAATACAAGGTTCCCTCAGCCGTCGCAGGCTTTGCCTGCGCTCACGGCGTGGGGTTCTTATTGCGACCACCGGGAGCAACAAGGTTCCCGGGAACCCGTTCGGAATCTACGATTTCGTCAACGGGTGAGGTTATTATTTTGAGCGCCAGCGAAAAACAATGTTCTCGGG
>CAZSIV010000017.1:0-45508 GCA_964607135.1 uncultured Oscillospiraceae bacterium
ACGTAAGTAGTTTAGCACATACGAAATGGAATTGCAAGTACCATATAGTGTTTGCGCCGAAATACCGAAGGAAGGTGTTTTTCGAAGAAAAACGCCTGGAGATAAGGGAAATATTGAGGCAGTTATGTCAGTGGAAGGGAGTAGAGATAATAGAAGGAGAAGTATGCCCGGATCATATACATATGCTGGTAAGCATCCCGCCCAAAATGAGCGTTTCGGGATTTATGGGATATTTGAAAGGAAAAAGTGCATTGCTGATATTTCAAAAATACGGGAATATGAAGTTTGCATACCGAAACCGCGAATTTTGGTGTAAGGGATATTACGTAGACACCGTGGGGAAGAACACAAAGGCAATAAAGGAATACATAGCAGATCAGTTGAAAAGGGACAAAGAAAGCGATCAGTTAAGTATGTTCGACCCACGGGACCCATTTATGGGTAGTAAGTAACAAATGCACGGCTGGCAGGCCAATCTGAGACGCACTTGTGCGTTGCCAGTATCCTTTAGGGCTTTGCCCGCATATGAAATACCACCCGCTATGCGGGTGGATTTTTATTACCGCTTATTTAAAAATTTCATTGACCCGGTAACAGAGAGTCATCAAGCTGTCGCTTAAATGGACGTTTTCAACGACGATATCGTCGTAGCTGAGCGTTAGGTCGAAATGGCTGAAATTCCAAAACCCTTTAATCCCGAGGGCGACCAGCCGCTCGGCGATCGACTGCGCCGATTCCTTTGGAATACAGAGCACCGCAATCTTCGGCGGATTATCTTTACAGAATTCCTCGATTTCATCGCTGTGGCGGATCACCACCCCGCCGATTTTTGTCCCGATCAGCTCCGGATTGATATCGAACGCGCCGATCAGCTTAAATCCGCGTTTTTCAAAGTCGATGTGGTTTGCAATCGCTTCTCCAAGGTTCCCCACCCCGATGAGGATGCAGTTCTGAATTTTATTCAGCCCGAGGATGTTGGCGATCTCTTCATGCAGATCCTTGACGTTGTACCCATACCCCTGCTGCCCGAAACCGCCGAAGCAGTTGAGATCCTGCCGGATTTGCGAGGCGGTGAGCTGCATCATATCGGAAAGCTCCCGGGAGGAGATCCGCGTTTTTCCGTCTTTGAGCAGTTCGCTCAAAAAGCGGTAATACCGCGGAAGCCGCCGGACAACCGAAATGGAGACCGCGGAGGATTTGTTGGACATAGGGAAAGCCACCTTTCGTAAAATAGACTAAGCAGCAATCCATAGCGAATGAAGAGCGGGGGTAGATGTCTGTGAATTACTGAGGCAGAGCAGAAACTTCCGATGTCAGAAGTCCCTTGCGGCGCTGAAATATCAGAGCAGTTTTTCTAAACGCAGGCCAATTTCTTTTAAAAACGTCTCGGTGTCAACCTTCCTCTTGTTTTCCAAAGAGGAGAGGACGTAAAGATCGCCGGTCATGACGCCGTCTTCAATGGTCTGAACAGTTGCCTGTTCCAGCTTATCGGCAAAGCTCGTGAGTTCTGCACTGTGATCCAGTTCGCCGCGTTTGCGCAGCGCACCGCTCCAGGCAAAGATCGTCGCAACAGAGTTGGTCGAGGTCGGCTCGCCCTTTAGATATTTGTAATAGTGGCGGGTGACGGTTCCGTGAGCCGCTTCATATTCATAGACGCCGTCCGGTGAAACGAGGACGGAGGTCATCATACCGAGACTGCCGAAAGCGGTCGCAACCATATCGGACATGACGTCGCCGTCATAGTTTTTGCAGGCCCAGATGTAGCCGCCCTCCGAGCGGACGGTGCGGGCAACGACGTCGTCGATCAGGGTGTAGAAATACTCGATCCCCGACTGCTCGAATTTCTCTTTATACTCCGTGTCGAAGATTTCCTGGAAAATATCTTTAAAGCGGTGGTCGTATTTCTTGGAGATGGTGTCCTTCGTCGCAAACCAGACATCCTGCTTGACGTCCAGCGCGTAGTTAAAGCAGGCGCGGGCAAAGCTCGCGATGCTGCTGTCCAGATTGTGGACCCCCTGGACAACGCCGGGGGTCTTGTACTCGTGGATCAGCTGGCGGGTCTCGTTCCCGTCTTTGTCGGTGATGACGATCTCGGCCTTGGAGCCGGCCTCTACCGTCATCTCGGAATTTTTGTAAATGTCGCCGTAAGCGTGACGGGCGATGGTGATCGGCTTCGTCCAGGTGGGGATGTAAGAGGAAATCCCTTTGACGATGATCGGGCTTCTGAAGACGGTTCCGTCCAGAATCGCTCGGATGGTGCCGTTCGGGGATTTCCACATCTCGGAGAGCTGGTACTCCTCAACCCGCTGAGCGTTCGGGGTGATGGTCGCGCACTTGACCGCAACGCCGTACTTTTTCGTGGCGTTCGCCGAGTCGATCGTAACCTGATCCTTCGTCTCCTCCCGGTGCTTCAGGCCGAGGTCGTAGTATTCGGTGTTCAGGTCGATATACGGAGTGAGCAGGACGTCCTTGATCATCTTCCAGATCACGCGGGTCATTTCGTCCCCGTCCATCTCGACCAGGGGCGTTTTCATCTGAATTTTATCTGCCATCTGTCAAACCTCCTGTCGTTTTGAGAGATTCACTTACATTAGTTCTGCGCCTTGGTGTAGTTGAGCAGCCCTCCCGCGAGGAGGATTTCCTTCGCACGGCCGGACAGGTCGTAAACCGCCTCGTAGCATTCCCCGGTCGTCAGATTTTTCACCGTCAGCGGAGCGTCCGCCTTGATGCTTTCACGGATGTTTTCAATGCTCAGGCCGTCTCCCTGGGAAATTTTGTCGTAATCCGCTTCGTCTTTGAAGGTGAGCGGCAGGATTCCGGCGTTGACCAAATTGGAGCGGTGGATGCGGGCAAAGCTCTTGACCAGCACGGCCTTGATTCCGAGATAAAGCGGCACGAGGGCGGCGTGTTCGCGGGAAGACCCCTGCCCGTAATTCGCCCCGCCGACGATCATCCCTTTCCCTGCGGCCTTCGCACGCTCCGCAAAGGTGGTGTCGCAGACTGCGAAGCAGTACTGGGAGAGGTAAGGAATATTGGAACGGTAGGGGAGGATTTTCGCCCCGGCGGGCATGATGTGGTCGGTGGTAATATTGTCCTCGACCTTTAAGATCACATCGGCGGAAATAGTGTCACCCACCGGTTCGGCGATCGGGAACTCCTTGATGTTCGGCCCGCGGAGAATTTCAACGTCTTTCGCAGCTTCCGGAGAAGCGGGCTCGACGATCATGTTGTCGTTGATGAGGAACTGCTCCGGCATCTTGATCTCCGGCATCTCCCCTAAGCTCATGGGGTTGGTCAGCACGCCGGTGAGGGCAGAAACAGCCGCGGTTTCGGGGCTTACAAGGTAGATGCCCGCGTCGGCGGTGCCGGAGCGCCCAAGGAAGTTCCGGTTGAAGGTCCGCAGGGAGATTCCCTTGGAGTTCGGGGACTGTCCCATCCCGATGCAGGGGCCGCAGGCACATTCGAGGATTCTCGCCCCGGCGGCGATCAGGACGGCGAGGGCGCCGTTTTCGGCCAGCATGTTGAAGACCTGCTTGGAGCCCGGCGCAATTGCAAGGCTGACGTCCGGATGGACGGTCTTCCCTTTGAGGATGTGGGCGACCCGCATCAAATCGAGATAAGAGGAGTTGGTGCAGGAGCCGATGCAGACCTGGTCGATCTTGATTGCGCCGATTTCATCCACCGTCTTGACGTTATCCGGGCTGTGCGGGCAGGCAGCCAACGGCTCCAGCTCGGAAAGGTTGACAGTGATTTCCTGGTCGTAGACCGCATCCGGATCGGCGGCGAGGGAGATGTAGTCCTTCTCACGGCCCTGCGCTTTTAAGAAGGCGTGTGTGATTTCGTCGGAGGGGAAGACGGAGGTCGTCGCCCCGAGCTCAGCCCCCATGTTAGTGATGGTGGAGCGCTCCGGGACAGAGAGGGTTTTGACCCCTTCGCCGCAGTATTCGATGATATTTCCGACGCCGCCTTTGACGGAAAGAACCTCAAGCACTTTGAGGATGACGTCCTTGGCCGCAACCCAGGGGCGGAGCTTTCCGGTGAGGTTGACCTTTACGACGTTCGGATAGGTGATGTAATAGGCGCCGCCTCCCATGGCGACCGCAACGTCGAGGCCGCCCGCCCCGAAGGCGAGGGAACCGATGCCGCCGGCGGTCGGAGTGTGGCTGTCGGAGCCGATCAGGGTTTTACCGGGGATGGCAAACCGTTCCAGGTGGAGCTGGTGGCAGATGCCGTTGCCGGGGCGTGAAAAATAAATCCCGTGCTTTTTTGCAACGGAACCGATAAAACGGTGGTCGTCCGCGTTTTCGAAGCCGGACTGGAGGGTGTTGTGGTCAATGTATGCGACGGAGCGCTCGGTTTTGACCCGGTCGATCCCCATCGCTTCGAATTCAAGGTAGGCCATGGTGCCGGTTGCATCCTGCGTCAAGGTCTGGTCAATTTTTAAGCCGACCTCAGAGCCTTTAACCGGCTCTCCGTCAACGATATGGGCGTTCAGTATTTTTTCGGTTAATGTTTTTCCCACAGCTGCACCAACTTTCTGAAAGGTTTTGTGTAGCGTGCCACCCCAGCTTTTTATGGGCCGGAAAAGCGCGCTGTCCCAGATAAAATGCCAAAAATAGATTGAATTTATTTTACCGTATTTTAAGGAGATTGTCAAGATTTCGTCAATTTCGAAACGCGGTGCTGGCTGGGATTTCCGATTGACATTGCATATCAGAATGCTATAATTAATTGGTTAGGATTTTTCTGTAATTCCGTACCCGGGGGAGGCAGGTTAATGGCATATCGGATAGGCTTGGACATCGGCTCCACCACCATCAAATGCGTGGTGCTGGACGAAAACGGCGCAGTGCTGTATCAATCGTATGAACGGCATCTTGCCAAGGTGACGGAAAAAGCGGTCGGCCTTTTGCGGCTGGTCGATGAAAAAATAACGGAAGGCGCTCCTGCCAAAATAGTGATCACGGGTTCGGCCGGGCTGGGGGTTTCCCAGAGCAGCGGCGTGGAATTTGTCCAGGAAGTTTATGCGACGCAGGTCTGTATGAAAGAGCGGATTCCCGACGCGGACGTCGTCATTGAGCTGGGCGGGGAGGATGCGAAGATCCTCTTCCTCACCGGCGGGACCGAGGTGCGGATGAACGGAAGCTGCGCGGGCGGCACCGGGGCCTTTATCGATCAGATGGCGACCCTCCTCGGGGTGACGTCGGAGGAGCTCGACCGGCTTTCGGAGGACGCGGAAAAGATATACGCCATCGCCTCCCGCTGCGGCGTTTTTGCAAAAAGCGACATCCAGCCCCTGCTAAACCAGGGCGCACGGAAAAGCGATATCGCCGCGAGCATCTTTCAATGCGTCGTCAACCAGACCATCGGGGGATTGTCGCAGGGCCGGGAGATCGAGGGAAAGGTCGTCTTTTTAGGCGGGCCGCTCACCTTCCTCAAAGGGCTGCGGAAGCGGTTTGTCGAGACGCTGGAGCTCGGTGATAACGCGGTGTTTCCCGAAAACGCCCAGTACTATATCGCTTTGGGGGCGGCCTATTACGCCGGGACGCTGGAGCCGGTTCTGCTCCGGGATGTACTGGAAAAAATCAAGAATGCGAAACCGGCGGAGCGCAATTCATCCGTCGCTCCTCTTTTTACTTCGGAGGAGGAATACGCGGCGTTCTGCAAGCGGCACAGCGCGGCAAGCGTAGCCTACCGCCCGCTTGAGGAATATGAGGGGGACGCTTATCTGGGGATTGACGCCGGTTCGACGACGACAAAAATTGTGCTGATCTCTCCGGAGGGGGAGATCCTGTACCAGTCCTACACCTCAAACAGCGGCAATCCGGTTCCTCTGGTGAAAGCTGCGCTTGAGGAGATTTATGCTCGGGCGGGCGGACGGGTCGTCATCCGGGCGGCGGCTTCGACCGGCTACGGGGAAGAGCTGATCCAGAATGCGTTTCACATCGATTTCGGGGTGGTGGAGACCATCGCCCATTTTACCGCCGCCCGGTACTTCAACCCGGAGGTCGATTTTATCATCGACATCGGCGGCCAGGACATCAAATGCTTTAAAATCCGGGGCGGCGCCATCGACAGCATCATGCTCAACGAAGCATGCTCTTCCGGCTGCGGATCGTTTATCGAAACCTTTGCGCACGCTCTGGGCTTCCAGGCGGAGGAGTTTGCAAAGTTCGGCTTGTTTGCGGAGCATCCGGTCGATCTCGGCTCGCGTTGCACCGTGTTCATGAACTCGTCGGTCAAACAGGCGCAGAAGGACGGCGCGACCGTCGGGGATATCGCCGCCGGGCTGGCGGCCAGCGTTGTAAAAAACGCGCTGTATAAGGTCATCCGCGCCAACTCCACCAAGGAGCTGGGGGAACATATTGTCGTGCAGGGGGGTACCTTCCTCAACGACGCCGTTCTCCGCGCTTTTGAGCGCGAGGTCAAGGCGGAGGTTGTCCGCCCCTCGATCGCCGGGCTGATGGGCGCGTACGGAGCGGCCCTTTACGCCAAGGAAAGGGCCGGCGAACGCTCGAAGGTGCTCGGCTTGGAGGAGCTCGAAAATTTTTCCCACACGGTTTCGGTCACCACCTGCAACGGCTGCACCAACCACTGTAAGCTGACCGTCAACAAATTTGCGGACGGCGGACGGTATATTTCGGGCAACAGATGTGAAAAACCGCTCGGGATCAAGCGGGAGGAGGGTGGCTATAACGCCTTCCGCTATAAATACGACTACCTCAACGGTTTAAAGGGAACGCCCGGACCGCGGGGAAGGATCGGGATTCCGATGGGGTTAAACATGTATGAAAACATCCCCTTCTGGCACGCCTTTTTCACCGCGCTCGGTTTTGAGGTTGTGCTCTCCCCGCGGAGCGACCGCGCCCTGTATGAAAAGGGGCAGCACACCATCCCGTCGGATACGGTCTGCTATCCGGCGAAACTCCTCCACGGCCATGTCGAAGCCCTGCTGGATCAAGGGGTCGGGACGATCTTCTACCCCTGCATGTCCTATAACTTCGACGAGGGGCTGTCCGACAACAACTACAACTGCCCGGTCGTCGCGTATTACCCCGAGGTCATCGGGGCGAATATCCGCCGTCTTTCCGAGATTACCTTTATCAAGGATTACCTCGGCCTCCACCGCAGGCATGATTTTATAAAAAAGGCATATGCTGTTTTCAACCGGTATTTTCCGGTGACCCGCGAGGAAATCCGGCGGGCTGCCAAAATGGCCTACGACGCATACGAGGCCTACCGCGAGATGCTCTACGCCTATGGCCGGACGGTTTTAAAGGATGCGAAAAAGAACGGCAAGATGGTGATCGTCCTCGCCGGGCGCCCCTATCACATCGACCCGGAGATCAACCACGGCATCGATCTGCTGGTGCGCAGCTTCGGGGTGTCGGTTCTGACCGAGGACTGCCTGACGGTTCGCTCGGTCAAGCGGAAGGCCGGGGTGCTCAACCAGTGGACCTACCATGCCCGGCTTTACGCCGCCGCCCACTATGTCGGCTCCCACAAGGACTGGATCCAGCTCGTCCAGCTCGTCTCGTTCGGATGCGGGCTGGATGCGATCACCGGCGACGAGGTTCGTGAAATTCTGGAGAGCTATGGGAAGATCTACACCCAGATCAAGATCGATGAAGTGACAAACCTCGGCGCGGTCAAAATCAGGCTGCGCAGCCTGTTCGCTTATCTGGAGGCCAACCGGCACGCAAAAGAAGAGGGAAAGAGGTGATTCTTTGGCGCAGCTGAAATACGATAAAACGGGAAGGCTCCTTTTTACCAAGGAGATGAAGCGGGAGTATCAAATCCTGATGCCGCAGATGCTGCCGATCCATTTTGAACTGATCAAAAACGTTCTGCGGTTCAACGGCTACAATGTCACCCTGTTAAAAGGGACGGACAGCGAGAGCATCCGCCGCCAGGGGCTCGAAAACGTACATAATGATACCTGCTACCCGGCGCTGCTGGTGATCGGGCAGCTGCTCGACGCGCTGAAAAGCGGCGAGTACGACTTAAACAAAACGGCGCTGGTCATCACCCAGACCGGCGGCGGATGCCGGGCATCGAATTACATCCATCTCCTCCGAAAGGGACTCAAGCGCTCCGGACTGGAACAGATTCCGGTCATCAGCGTCAACCTTTCGGGGCTCGAAAGGAACCCCGGCTTTAAAATGACGATTAAGCTGATCCGACAGCTGGCCATGTCCGCGATGTATGGGGACCTTTTGATGCTGCTGCAAAACCAGACCCGCCCTTATGAAATCGTCGAGGGCGACACCGCCCGCCTGACCAGCCGCTGGGTGGAACGGCTGTCGGGGGAGTTCAAAGACGGCGGGGCGCTGAACCAAAAGGCGATGAAGGCGCGCTTTGAGGAAATCGTCAGGGATTTCGCCGCCCTTCCGGTGCGGAAGGAAGAAAAAATCCGGGTGGGAATCGTCGGCGAAATTTATGTGAAATACGCCCCCTTGGGGAACAACAATCTTGAGGAGTTTCTCCTCTCCGAGCAGGCGGAGGCGGTGGTTCCCGGCCTGATGGATTTTATCATCTTTAAAATCGACAACCGGATTGAGGACTACAAGCTCTACGGCGGAAAGCGGCCGGTTCGCTTTATCGCACGAAAGCTGATGTCCTATGTCATCCACTGTCAGCAGATCATGATCGATGCGGTGAAGACGGAGCCGAAGTTTTACTGCCCCAAGGGATATGCTCACCTGAAAGAGCTGGTCAAAGGATATATCGGCTACGGCGCCAAAATGGGCGAGGGCTGGCTTTTGACTGCCGAAATGCTCGAGCTGATTGCAGACGGGGTGGATAACATCGTCTGTACCCAGCCCTTCGGCTGTCTGCCGAACCACGTGGTCGGCAAGGGGATGATCCGCAGCATCAAAACGCGGCATCCGGACGCGAATATCGTCGCGATTGATTACGACCCGGGGGCGACCAAGGTTAACCAGGAAAACCGGATCAAGCTGATGCTGGCGGTTGCCAAAGCGAAAAGAGCGGAGGAAAGCGCGGGGACGCAAGAGGCTGCAAAGCGGGATGCCGCCTACCCTGAAACCGTATAATTACAAGGGATGCACACACACTAACACCGTATTAATTCGGGAGGTGCTGGCGTGTGATGAAGAATAAAAATGACGATACAATCGAACCGATCAGAGGGCCGGAGATACAGCCGGAGCAGGGCGAGGAAAACGAGGAGACGCTGACCGGGGAATCGGCGGGGAGCGATATCGTAAATTACGGCTCCATTACGGCGGAGGGGAAGCATACCATCCACTGCCTGACCATCATCGGCCAGGTCGAGGGGCATTTTATCCTCCCGCCCCAGAATAAGACAACGAAGTATGAGCATGTCATGCCCCAGCTGGTGGCGATCGAGGAATCGGAGGAGATCAAGGGCCTTCTGGTGCTGCTCAACACCGTCGGCGGCGACGTGGAGGCGGGTCTCGCCATTGCGGAGCTGATCTCCGGGATGAAGAAGCCGACCGTTTCCCTGATCCTCGGCGGCGGGCATTCGATCGGTGTGCCGCTGGCGGTCAGCGCAAAGCGTTCCTTTATCGTTCCGTCGGCGACGATGACGATCCATCCGGTGCGGATGAACGGGACGGTTTTGGGCGTGCCCCAAACCCTTTCCTACTTTGAGAAGATGCAGGAGCGGATTGTAAAATTCGTCACTGCCAACTCGAACATCACCAAAGAGAAGTTTACAGAGCTGATGATGCAGACGGGGGAGCTCATTATGGATGTGGGGACGGTTCTCGACGGCGCCGGAGCGGTCGAATGCGGCCTGATCGACGAGCTCGGGAGCCTCTCTCAGGCGGTAGACTGCCTTTATTCCCTGATCGACGAAAACGAACGGGAGGAGCAGGACGATGCTGTACACGATTGTGAATCCTGACGAAGTGCTGGCGATGGAGCCCCTTGAACCCGCGCTCGAGACAGTACGGCTTGGGAAGCGGCTCTTTGAAGGAGTGCGGGGAAAAAGCGGGTTCGTGATCAGCCGGATGATTTCAACCGACCCTTTTGATTATTTGAACGACCGTTATTCTCCCGGCAGGCGGCTGAAAAGGTAAGCCGCCCGGCCGGGGCATCGATTTTGACAGAATAGGATGGTAGAGCTTATGAATGTTTTTGACGCAGTGATCCAGGCGGTGATCCAGGGCCTGACGGAATTCTTGCCGGTCTCCAGCTCGGGGCACCTTTCGCTGACCCAGCATTTTTTGGGGGTCAGCGGCGAATCGGCAATTCTTCTTTCGATCGTTCTCCACCTCGGCACCCTGCTGGCGGTTTTCGTCGCCTATTACCGAACGATTTGGGAGCTGATTAAGGAAGTCGACTATTCGATTCGAGACATCTTCACAGGCAGGTTCCATTTGAAGGGGATGAGCGACAACCGCCGCCTTTTGGTGATGTTGATTGTGGCGACCCTGCCCCTGTGTTTGTTTTACTTTATCAAAGATCCGATCAAGGGAATTTCGTCCGACGACAGCATTCTGATCGAAGGGTTCTGCTTCCTGTACACCGGCGTGATCCTCTTTTTGTCCGACCGCTTCGGCAAGGGGAGGAAAAAGGCAGGGGAGATCAAAGCAAAGGACGCGGCCGTGATCGGTGTTTTCCAGGGGATCGCCCTTCTGCCGGGGGTCTCCCGGTCGGGCTCCACCATAGCGGGAGGCCTGTTCTGCGGGCTCACCCGGGCTACGGCGGTCAAGTTTTCTTTTCTGATGTCGATTCCGCCGATTTTAGCGGGTGCTCTGACGGAGTTTCTGGATTACCGGAAATCGGCGGAGACAGTTGATGCGCTGCCTCTTATCGTTGGCTTTGCAGTTGCGGCGGTCGTCGGCTTTTTGGCGATCAAGCTGGTGCGGTGGCTGGTGAAAACCGACAAGTTCAAAATTTTTGCCTATTATACCCTTGCCCTTGGCATCGTGGTCATTCTCGTCAGCATCATTGAAGCGGCAAACGGCGGGGTCAATATCGTAACGCTATTCACCCGCTGACGTCTGCTTTTTCCGCCGCATTGGCGGGGATTGTTAAAGCTTCGGCGGAATAGGATTTCCGCCGGGCGGCAGAGAAGTCCGCCCGTTCGCCGAACGGAAAGAGAGAGTTCTCGGTTAAAGGAGGAAGTATGGCAGGTCAAACTTCGGGTAAAAAGAAAAATACGGGGAGAAAAACCCCAGCGCCGAAAAAAACAGCTTCTGTCCGGCAGGCTGAAAAGCGGGAAAAGCACGCCCGCCAGATCGCCGCGATCATTTACTTCGTATTGGGGCTGCTGTTTTTCTTCTTGAGCATCTTCGAGGGGGAGTCGGCCTGGAAGGCCTGTCACGATGTGCTGTTTGGGTTGTTCGGCTTTACTGGCTATGTGGTTGCGCCGATTTTTGTTTACATAGCGATCTGTGCATCGATGGACCGCCCCTTTGGGGCGATCCGCCATAAGGTTTGGCAGACGGCGCTCCTCCTCGTTTTACTGTCCTCCCTTCTGCAAATTCTATGCGTGGGCGATGTGCCGGGGGACAACTTTATCGACCAGTGCGTCAAGCTGTACGATTACGGCGTGTCCAAGCAGGGCGGAGGGCTGGCCGCCGGGCTGGTCGGCTGGCCGCTTCTCACCGCCTGCGGCAAGGTCGGCGCGGGGATCATCACCGGGCTGTTGATCTTTGCCTTTGTCCTGCTGATCACCGGGACGACCCTGCTGGGGTTCTTCCGGGGCGTAGCGAAGCCGGTTCAGAAAATCCGGGAGGATTACGAGGAAAAGGCGGAGCTGCGGGAGCAGGAGCGGCTTGCGAAAAGCCAGGCCCGGTTCGACATCGACGTAGACCTCGGCCCGGATTCGGAGCTGCCGGAACATCCGGTTTCGTCCCCCAAGGCGCCGGCTGCCGTGATCGAACCGGAGAAGCCTAAAAAATCCAGAAGGAAGCGTTCGCAGATCGATATTCCGCTGGACAGCGATTCTCCATCCGAACCGGTAGAGGGGCCGTTCCCGCCGGACAAGCCGGAACCCGAAACGGTTCTGCCGGCGGAAATCGTCCCGGCTGATCCGGCTGTTTCCCAGAACACGCCGAAGCGGGATGAGGAACCGCCGATCCGCTTTGCGGCGGAAGAGGAGGGGAACGGTTATGTTTTTCCGCCGGTCAGCCTCCTGCGCGCCCCCCAGAGCACGGAAAATATCGACGCCAGCGGGGAATTGCAGGCAAATGCCGACCGGCTGGTGGACACTCTCAAAAGCTTCGGCGTTCAGACGAGGATCATCAACGTCAGCCGCGGCCCCGCCGTCACCCGGTATGAGCTCCAGCCCTCGGCCGGGGTGAAGATCAGCCGGATCACCGGGCTGGCGGACGATATCGCCTTGAACCTCGCGGCGGCGGGGGTGCGGATCGAGGCGCCGATCCCGAATAAACCCGCGGTCGGCATCGAGGTGCCGAACAAGAAAGTCGACGTGGTCACGATGCGCGAAATCATCGACTGTGACCAATTTTACGACGCGAAATCGAAGCTGACGGTGGCGCTCGGCCGGGATATCGCGGGGAACGTCACCCTTGCGAACCTCGCTAAGATGCCCCATCTGCTGATCGCCGGTTCGACCGGATCGGGCAAGTCGGTCTGCATCAACTCGATTATTATCAGTCTTCTCTACAAGGCGAAGCCGGAGGAAGTCCGACTCCTGCTGGTAGACCCGAAGGTGGTCGAGCTCGGCGTTTACAACGGAATCCCCCATCTGCTCGTCCCCGTCGTGACCGACCCGCGCAAGGCGGCCGGCGCGCTGGGCTGGGCAGTCACCGAAATGCTCAAACGGTACAAGCTTTTTGCGGATCATTCCGTCCGCGACCTGGAGGGGTACAACAGCATCGCGAAGAATTCGGACGAGCTCGACCCGCTTCCCCAGATCGTCATCATCATCGACGAGCTGGCCGATTTGATGATGGCGGCGCCGAACGAGGTGGAGGATTCCATCTGCCGCCTGGCGCAGATGGCTCGTGCGGCGGGAATGCATCTGGTCATCGCGACCCAGCGCCCCTCGGTCGACGTCATCACCGGCCTGATCAAAGCCAACGTCCCGAGCCGGATCGCCTTTGCGGTTTCATCCCAGGTCGATTCCCGTACCATCCTGGACGGCGGCGGTGCTGAAAAGCTGCTCGGCCGGGGCGACATGCTGTTTTATCCGGTTGGCTATCCAAAGCCCGTCCGGGTGCAGGGCTGCTTTGTCACCGAAAAAGAGGTGGAGCAGGTCGTGGACTTTATCAAGAAGAAGGATTCCGCCGATTACGACGAGCAGGTGATCGAGGAGATCGAAAAACAGGCCGCCGCTGAAAAGGGAAACAAGGGCGGAGACGGCGGCGGATTCGACGAGAAGGACGATATGCTTTCCGCCGCAATCGAGTGTGTGATCGAGGCAGGGCAGGCCTCTACTTCCTATCTCCAGCGCCGGCTGAAGGTGGGATATGCCCGCGCTGCCCGTTTGGTGGATGAGATGGAACAGATGGGGGTTGTCGGCCCCTTTGAGGGGAGCAAGCCCCGTCAGGTGCTTATGACCCGCCAGCAGTGGCTGGAGCGGAACCTCAACCATGATCCGTCCGGGGAAGAATAGAATTGTTGAGCCTGTGCTTTTGTTAGGAGGAGCTATGTCTGGTTTTTTACCGATGACAAGGGAAGAGATGGCCGAGCGGGGAATCGAGCAGTTCGATTTCATCTGCGTGACGGGGGACGCCTATGTCGACCATCCCAGTTTTGGGATCGCGATCATTTCCCGGGTGCTGGAATCGCAGGGCTATTCGGTCGGGATGATCGCCCAGCCCCATTACCACACCCTGCATGATTTCGAGGAGCTCGGCGCGCCCCGGTACGGTTTTTTTGTCACCTCGGGAAATATCGACTCGATGGTGGCGCATTACACTTCCGCAAAGCGGCTCCGCTCCGATGACGCCTATTCGCCGGGGGGGAAGGCCGGAAAGCGCCCGGACCGGGCGGTGATCGTTTACTGCCAGCAGCTCCGCAAAGCGTTTGGCGAAATTCCGATCGTAATCGGCGGACTGGAAGCGTCCCTGCGCCGCTTTGCCCACTATGATTATTGGGACGACGAGGTTCGCCCCTCGATCCTGATCGATTCCGGCGCCGACCTGCTGAGCTACGGGATGGGGGAGCGCCAGACCGTCGAGATCGCGTCGCGCCTGGCAAAGGGTGTCCCGGCCGGAGAGATCACCGATATCCCCGGCACCTGCTATTTGACAGCGCCGGTCAATACGCCGCTTGGGGCCAAGGAATGCCCTAATTTTGAGCAGGTCAGCACCAAAAAGGATGCCTACGCCAAAGCCTGCAAAATACAGATCACCGAGCAGGACGAGGTGTATGGAAAGACAGTGATCCAGCGCCACGGCGCGGTGATGCTGGTGCAGAACCCGCCGATGCGAGCGCTGACGCAGGACGAGATGGACGCCGTCTACGCTCTGCCCTACATGCGGATGTACCACCCGAGCTATGAAAAGCAGGGGGGCGTTCCGGCGATTGAGGAGGTGGAGTTTTCCATCACCCACAACCGCGGCTGCTTCGGCCATTGCAATTTCTGTTCCATCGCCCTCCACCAAGGGCGGAAGATCACCTGCCGCAGCGAGGAATCGGTGCTCGATGAGGCGCGCTCTTTCCTGGAAAATCCCCGTTTTAAAGGGTATATCCACGACGTCGGCGGCCCGACCGCCAACTTCCGCCGGCCCTCCTGTGCGGTGCAGAAGGAGAAAGGGCTTTGCAGAGAGCGAAAATGCCTGGCGCCTTCCCCCTGCCCCCAGCTCGTGGCAGACCACAGCGAATATCTGCAAATGCTGCGGAAGCTTCGGGATTTACCGGGGATCAAGCGGGTTTTTATCCGTTCGGGGATCCGATACGATTATCTGATGGAGGACCCGGATCCGTCCTTTATGCGGGAACTGGTGCAGTACCACGTCAGCGGGCAGCTCAAGGTTGCGCCGGAGCACTGCTCGGCATCCGTGCTGGACGCGATGGGAAAACCGCATATTGAAGTCTATAAAAGGTTTGCAGATCGTTTTTATCAGATCACAAAAGAGGTTGGAAAAGAGCAGTATCTGGTTCCGTATCTGATGTCCTCCCACCCGGGGAGCACACTCAGTGACGCCGTTGAGCTGGCGCTTTTTTTGAAGGAGCAGAAAATCCGCCCGGAGCAGGTGCAGGATTTTTACCCGACGCCGGGCACCCTTTCCACCTGTATGTTTTACACCGGCCTGAACCCGATGACGATGGAGCCGGTTTACGTCCCGAAAACGGCGGAGGAGAAGGCGATGCAGCGGGCGCTGCTGCAATATTTTCGCCCGTCCAATAAGGATTTGGTGCTCAAAGCGCTGAAGCTCGCCCATAGGACCGATTTAATCGGGACGGGGCCGAACTGTCTGGTGCGGGATGCGCTCCGTCTGTCCGATCAGGTGCGGAAAACCGCGGCAAAGGGATATGCCAAAACCAAAAAGGTCAAGCAGCGCGCCGCCGGCAGGCTGCATTCGAAGGCCTTAAAGGGGCCGGCCCGGAGCCGGGCCGGCCGGAACGCTGCCGCAGGAAAGAAGGGGAAGAAGCATGGCAAAAAGAAGTCATAGGGCAAAGAGCGGAAGGATTCCGCTGATCATTTCAGTTTTGACCTTGATCGCATCCCTGTGCTATGCCGTCTTTACCGGGACGATCCCTTTAGAAGAATGGCTCTCTCCTCCGCCTGAAACCAGCAAATCCATTTCGGCGGGATATCTGAACCAGGCTGCCGATGTTTCCATCCATTTTATCGACGTGGGACAGGGGGATTCGGTCTATATCAAGGCTTACGACCAGAATATCCTGATCGATGCGGGCGAGAAGGAGACGGAGCGGACGGATGTCGTCGACTACCTGTCCTCTCTCGGTGTGAAGCGGCTCGACTACGTCATCGGGAGCCATCCGCACTCCGACCACATCGGCGGTCTCCAGGCGGTGATCGAAGCCTTCGAAATCGGCGCGGTGATCATGCCGCGGATTCCGGACGACATCGTGCCGACAACGGCAACCTACCGGAACCTTTTAGGCGCGATCGACAAGAAGGGACTGAAGATCAAGACGGCTCAGGACTGTGACGAAATCATCTTAGCCGAAGGGAAGGACGCAAAGCTCACCTTCCTGGGACCTGCGAAGGATTATGACAACCTCAACAGCATGTCCGTTTGCGTAAAATTTTCGGCGAAGGGCTATTCGGCCCTTTTCTGCGGCGACGCCGAGAAGGATGCGGAAAAGGAGCTGCTCAAACAGAAAAGCGCGCTCGGGTGCAGCATCCTCAAGCTGAGTCATCACGGCAGCAGTACATCCAGCACTCAGAAGTTTTTAGACGCGGCTTCGCCCGATTGTTTTGTCATCTGCGTTGGGGCAAACAACAGCTACAATCATCCAACCACGTCGGTTTTGGAGCGGATTGGGAAATTTGAAAAGCCGATCTATCGGACAGATCTCAACGGAAGTGTCGTGTTTGAATTTGAGGACGATTCGATCAAAGTGATTACGGAAAGATAACTACATAAACCGGAAAGGAACGATGCCGGCTGTAAAGAGCCGATTTTGAACGGCCTTTTATATGCCGCGTATCGCATGGTGATTTAAGATGCTGATTGTCGACCGGATTGAAAACGGGATCGCCGTCTGTGAGACGGAGGAGCAGGAGATGATTTCTCTCCCGCTGGAACGGTGCTCCGGCCCGGTGAAAGAGGGGGACGTTTTGGTGGAATCAGACGGCGTTTACCGTGCTGACCCTGAGCAGACCGAAAAGCTTCGGGAAGAGGTGCGCCGCCTTTCCAAGAAGCTGTTTGAGTGAAGGTTTTGCTTTGAGAGCATAAAAGAGCCCGGCGATTCAATACCAGAATCGCCGGGCGTGTGTTTTGATGATGCTTAAAAAAGTCCCCCAGACGAGCTGGGGGATGAATCGATGAGAGCGTTAGGGACGCGTTTTGACCTCTGCGGCGAGGATTTCGTCTTTTTCCCGGAGCAGGCTGTCCGAGAAAAGCTCCTTTTCTAACTGGTCAACGCCGATCCGGTCAATGGCGGCGCCGAGCCGCTCTTTCTGGTACGCGTGCTTTTTAAACCAAAGCATGGTCTTCTTAAGGAGTGGGAAAACCTCATCCCGTTCCACCAGCCTGGAAAGAGGAGTGCCGTTGCGGGTTTTCTTCCCCCAGGTGCCGCCCACAAAGATTTTGAATTTTACGTCGTCGTGGTCCGCCACCGCGCCGAAGGGGCATTTCCCGGTGCAGACGCCGCAGGCGGTGCAGACCGACTGGTCGATCGCGAGCTTCTGCTCGTCGCTGTTTAAAGAGGCCGCTTTCATGGGGCAGGCGGCTTCGATGAAGCATTTTTTGCAGCCGCGGCATTTTTCCTTGTCGTACTGCGGGATTCGATGCGCCTCGATGCCGAAGTCGTTGAGGCTCGGCTTCATGCAGCTGTTGGGGCATCCCCCGACTGAAATTTTGAATTTGTGCGGCAGCTTGACGTCGCTCCAGCCGAGATAATAGCGGTCGTGGATTTCCTTTGCCATGGCTTGGGTGTCGAAGTTCCCGTAGACGCAGGTCGTCCCCTTGCAGGTCGTCACCGGCCGGATTTTCGCCCCCGTCCCGCCGAAGGACAGGCCGCACTTTTCGACAAAAGCGACCGCTTCGTCGATTTTGTCGTAGGGGATTCCGACGATCTCGGCGGCGAGCCGGCTGGTGAAGGCAACTTTGCCGTTTCCGAACTTCTCAGCGCATTCCGCGATCGTACTGAGCTGTTCCGCGGTGAAGACGCCGCCGGCCGGAACGACCCTGCCGGAAAAAGAATCCGTTCCGCGGTTTAAAAGAAAGCCCATCCCCTTCACACGGGCGATGTCGGCTGGTTTTACCTTTGTTTTAGCCATTTTGAATCGACTCCTATTATTTATTATTTTACTGCTGAAAGCTCCTTAACCGCATTTCTGCTGTTTCTGTAGAGCGTTCCAAAAAGGAAGACGAACAGCATCGGCAGGATAAAGAATCCGATATGGCTGACCACTTTGAGAAGATACAAAACGACGCTGGCCAAAGTCAGAACAATAAAGAGAAGATACAGGGTCAAAAAGACATTTTTTTTGATTGTCTCTTTCTTTTCCATTTCAAAATCCTCCTTTTAAATTTTGCAGTTGAACGGGAGATTTTCTAACTATTAAGATAGCACAATTTTATGAAAAGGTCAACGAATCACTTTTTGAGGGCTGATGGAAATACTGAATCAAAACAGAAGGTTGTCAATTTATTTGTTTTGTTGTAAAATAGAACGACATGAATATGAGGAGTGAATTTATGAAACAGGGAGCAGAAAATCAAACCCACGAGAATAAAATGGGGCATGCGCCGGTCCTGAAACTCATCGTTTCGATGTCGCTTCCGGCGATGTTCTCCATGATGGTACAGGCGCTTTACAACATTGTCGACAGCTATTTCGTCTCTCAGGTCAGCGAGAACGCACTTACAGCCGTGTCGCTGGCTTTCCCCATCCAGATGCTGATGATTTCGGTGGCGATCGGCACCTCGATCGGCATCAATTCCTTTATTTCCCGCAAGCTCGGCGAGAAGCGGCAGGATCTGGCGGACAGCGCGGCCTCGCACGGCGTTCTGCTCGGCGTTGCCAGCTGGCTCCTCTTCGCGTTGATCGGCCTTTTCGGTTCGAGGCTGTTCTTCCAAAGCTTTACCGATATAAAGGAAATCGTCGAGATGGGCACCTATTACATCGGGATTTGCTGTGTCGCTTCCTTCGGCGTTTTTATCGAGGTCAATCTGGAAAAAATTCTGCAGGCGACCGGCAACATGATCTATCCGATGATGTTCCAGCTGGTCGGCGCCATCACCAATATGATTTTAGACCCGATTTTTATCTTCGGCTGGCTTGGACTCCCGGCGATGGGGGTCGTCGGCGCTGCGGTCGCTACGGTGATCGGTCAGATCGTCGCCATGATTTTTGCCGTCTGCATCATCAAATTTAAGGATCATGCGGTCGCGATCCGGTTTAAGGGCTTTAAGCTCGATTGGGGGATCGTAAAGAGCATCTATGCCGTCGGGTTTCCGTCGATCATTATGCAGTCAATCGGCTCGGTCATGAACATCGCGATGAATGCGATCTTGATTTCGTTTACCGAAACCGCTGTCGCCGTTTTCGGCATATACTTCAAACTCCAGTCCTTTATCTTTATGCCGGTCTTCGGGCTGACCCACGGGGTTATGCCGATCATGGGCTATAATTTCGGCGCGCGGAATAAGGAAAGGCTGATATCGGCCCTCAAAATTGGCTCGGCGATCGCTCTTGTGATCATGCTGGTGGGGACGGTCGTTTTCTGGACAGTTCCGGACCTGCTTCTGAGCATCTTCAACGCCTCGAAAAACATGCTGGAGATCGGCATTCCGGCGCTTCGGCTGATCAGCATCTGTTTCGTTCCAGCGGCGCTCGGCATCATGTTTTCGACGTTGTTCCAAGCGGTTGGAAAGGGGGTCTACAGCCTGATTATTTCAGTGCTCCGCCAGTTGGTGGTGCTGGTTCCGGCGGCCTTCCTTCTGGCACAGACCATGCAGGTGCAGAATGTCTGGTTTGCTTTCCCGATTGCCGAGACCTTCTCCCTCCTGGCGAGCTTTTTCCTCTTTGCGCGGCTTTACCGCAAAACGATCCGGCCGCTTGAAGCGCATTCCGAATGACAAGCAGAAAAGGCGTCGAAGATTTGCCGATATGGAATACCCGCATCATATCTGCGATACAATAAAAGGAAGGGCGTTTCCCTTCCTTTTATTATGCCTGAAAATCCTTCGGAAAAACGATGTATCTGCCATTTTTGAAAACGATATGGCTTCAGCCGGAAAGCGGCGCTGAGATCATTGCGGAATCGCCGGCCTTTCTTTACAGAAGTTTCCTTTTGGGGTATAATTTAAATCAGTATGGATTCAGCACGGACTTTGCAGGATCAGTCGGCGAAAACACTGACGTGCGAATCATCCGGTCCGACCGTTTCACAGACTTGGAGGCTGGGGCAGGTACAGCTTAAATCATCCAAAATAAACGCTGCCAGTGCTGTCCGTGTAACGTAATCGCTCTGCCTGAGCACAGATGTGAAATGAGAAGCATACCGCTCCCTGAATGAATTGGAAATGGAGATGTGACAGTGATGGGAATTATGGAAAAAATGCGTTTGGACGGAAAAAAAGCCTTTGTAACGGGGGGTGCGCGCGGGATCGGCAAAAGCATTGCTCAGGCGCTCGCCGAAGCGGGGGCCGACGTCGCGCTGGTTGACCTCGACCTGGCGGAGGCGGAAAAGACCGCCGCAGCGCTTCAAAAGGAGACCGGGCGGGAGCTCTTTGCCGTAAAGGCGGATGTCACCTCCCCCGAAGAGGTCGATTCGATGATCGGCGCTGTTCTGGCGCGTTTTGGCCGGATCGACGCGGCGTTTTGCAACGCGGGGATCTGTAAAAACATCCCGGCGGAGGAGATGAGCCTCGAGGACTGGAAGCAGGTGGTCGACATCAATCTGACCGGCGTATTTCTCACTGCGCAGGCTGCCGGAAAGGTGATGATCAAACAGGGTGGGGGAGCGATTGTCAACACCGCATCCATGTCGGCCCATATCGTCAACGTCCCCCAGCCCCAATGTTCTTACAACGCCTCTAAGGCGGGTGTGATCCAGCTGACGAAGTCGCTTGCGGTCGAGTGGGCCTCTAAAAATGTTCGGGTTAATTCCATCAGCCCGGGGTATATCGGGACGGAGCTCACCCTGAGCTCCCCGTCGCTCGCCCCGCTGATCGAGCAGTGGAACGCTGTGGCGCCCCTGCACAGAATGGGCCGCCCGGAGGAGCTCCAGGCGATCGCCGTCTATCTGGCGGGGGATGCGAGCGCCTTTGCAACCGGCTCGGATTTTGTAATCGACGGTGCGTTTACCTGCATTTAACGAAAGCCATTGAAACCATCTGGGAAAGAGGGAACAGTTTTTGATTTACAACACCATTCTCGACGCGCTCGGCCATACGCCGGTCATCCGCCTAAACCGTCTGACCGGCCCGGACGATGCGGAAATCCTTGTAAAGTATGAGGGGGTCAATATCGGCGGCTCCATCAAAACGCGTACGGCCTACAACATGATTGCCGAGGCGGAGAAGAAGGGGCTGATCGGCCCGGATACTGTCATCGTAGAGCCGACCAGTGGCAACCAGGGGATCGGGCTCGCTTTGGTCGGCGCTGTGAAAGGCTACCGGGTGGTAATCATCATGCCGGACTCGGTCAGCGAGGAGCGCAGGCTGTTGGTCACCCATTACGGGGCGGAGGTCGTGCTGGTTCACGACGACGGGGATATTGGAAAGTGCATCGCCGAATGCCTGCACAGGGCGGAGCAGATGGCGGAGGAAAACCCGAAGGTGTTTGTCCCGCAGCAGTTTGAAAACCCGGATAATCCGCTGGTTCACAAATACCATACCGCAGTGGAGATTCTCGAGCAGGTCGAGGGGCCGATCCATGGCTTCTGTTCCGGCGTCGGAACCGGCGGGACGATCTCCGGCATCGGCGAGGTGCTCAAGTGCCAGTTCCCCGACATTATGATCTGGGCGGTGGAGCCGGAGCATGCGGCGATCCTTTCGGGCGGGAGCATCGGCACCCACCTTCAGATGGGGATCGGGGATGGGCTGATTCCCAAAAACCTGAATATGAAGATTTACGACCGGACCGTGACGATCACCGACGACGAAGCACTGGAAGTCTCCAAGAGCCTTGCGCGGGAGGAGGGAATCCTCTGCGGGATCTCCAGCGGTTCCAATGTCGCCGCGGCTGTCAAAATGGCAAAGCAGCTCGGGAAGGGAAAGCGGGTGGTCACCATCCTTCCCGACACCGGGGAACGGTACTTTTCCACGCCGCTTTTTGGGGAGTAAAGAAACCTGATATAAAAACGACGACTAAAGGGGATGCTCTTTGCCCCGGTCGGCAGACAAACGAGTCTCTTGCGGCGGACGGCGATGCTGCAAGAGACCTTGTTATAGAATGGAAACGGCGGGTCCCGTCATATTGATTTGCGTAATGCCAACCGATATGATATAATATTTTAGATATCGTCCTGTTTGCAGGCTGTTCTGGACCGGCGGGCTCAAAGGCTTCTGAAATGGGAAGGGCCCGGCAGGGGCAGGATAGAGGAGGACAGTGTGAGAAATACGAAGAAAGGAACGATACCGGGCACAAAAGACTGCTGTTTCCTATCTTTTTGTGCGGATTCCGTATCGCATGGCGATTGATATGAAAAACCGCAGAAACAGGAATGGCATCGGCAGGTTGAGACTGCCCGCTTCCGGCCTTTTCCGTCTTGTTCGCACCGGACGGTTAGTGTGAAAAATACAAAAAAGGAACGATACCGGGCACAAAAGGCTGTTGTTTTATCTCTTCTTGTGCGAATTCTGTATCGCATGGCGATTGTTATGAAAATTATAGGGATCGATCCGGGGTATGCGATTGTCGGGTACGGGGTGGTCGAGTACCGCTCCAACCGTTTTACGACCCTGGATTACGGCGCGATCACCACCCCCGCGGGAACGCCCTTTGAACAGCGCCTGCTCACGATTTACGAGGACTTGACCCAGATCCTCACCATCCACCGCCCCGATGCCATGTCGGTTGAAAAGCTGTTTTTCAACTCCAATCAAAAAACGGTGATCGACGTCGCGCAGGCGAGAGGGGCGATCGTCCTGGCGGCGACCAAGGCAGGGGTTCCGGTTTACGAGTACACCCCGCTCCAGGTCAAGCAGTCGGTTGTCGGCTACGGGCGGGCGATCAAGGCGCAGGTGATGGAGATGACCAAGCGTCTGCTCAACCTGAAGGAAATTCCGAAACCCGACGACACGGCCGACGCGCTGGCGGTCGCCATCTGTCATGCCCACGCAGCGCCGTCTTTAATCAACGAAAAAATCATCAAAGGGATGTTGAAATAATGCTTTACAGTGTACGCGGCAAGCTGATCCATATGGAGGCAAATTTGGCTGTCGTCGAATGTGCGGGAGTTGGTTATGCGCTCAAAACGACGGCGAACACCATGAGCCGCCAGCCGGAGATGGGGGGGGAGACGATGCTCTACACCCACCTTTACGTCCGGGAGGACGCGGTGGAGCTCTTCGGCTTTGCCACCCTCAGCGAGCTGAACTGTTTTCAGATGCTGATCTCGGTGTCGGGGGTCGGCCCCAAAGCCGCCCTATCGATCCTTTCCAACGTGACGCCGGAGCAGTTCGCCCTCTGCGTAGCGACAGGGGACAGCAAGGTGTTTACCGCCTCTAAGGGGATCGGGCTGAAAACCGCCCAAAGGATCGTACTGGAGCTCAAGGATAAGATTACGAAGGAGCAGCTGGAGGGCGGCGTGGCGGCATCCAATCCTGTTTTGGCGGGCGGGGTTTCATCCGGAAAGGGGAATCTGTCCGAGGCGGTCAGCGCTTTGGTGGTGCTGGGCTATTCGCAGCAGCAGGCCGCCCGCGCCGTGACCGCGTTTGATGCGGCGCTCCCGGTGGAGGAATTGATCAAATTGGCCCTCAAGGCTTTGGCGGGGTAGGTGTGACCGATGTTTGACAGCAGTATGGATTTTGAAAACCGGGTGATGACCCCGGAGAGCACGCCGGAGGACGTCGACGTCGAGTACAGCCTCCGGCCGAAGACCTTGTCGGAGTATATCGGGCAGGACAAGGCGAAGGAAAACCTTTCGGTCTTCATCGAGGCG
This sequence comes from uncultured Oscillospiraceae bacterium, assembly GCA_964607135.1. GTDB lineage: Bacteria > Bacillota > Clostridia > Oscillospirales > Ruminococcaceae > Metaruminococcus_A. The sequence continues at coordinate 23,717 of CAZSIV010000017.1, forward strand.
GCAAAGGGGCGGGGAGAGCCGCTCGACCACGTTCTGCTCTACGGTCCGCCGGGGCTGGGAAAGACGACCCTGTCCTGTATCATTGCAAACGAGATGAACGTCAACGTCCGGATCACTTCCGGGCCGGCGATTGAAAAGCCAGGGGATCTCGCGGCGCTTTTGACCAACCTGAGCCCGAACGACGTGCTGTTTATCGACGAGATTCACCGCCTTTCCCGGGCGGTGGAGGAGGTGCTCTATCCAGCGATGGAGGATTACGCGCTGGACATCATCATCGGGAAAGGCCCCTCCGCCAGGTCGATCCGGATCGACCTGCCGAAATTCACCCTGGTGGGGGCGACGACGAGGGCCGGCCAGCTGACGGCGCCGCTCCGCGACCGGTTCGGTGTGATGCTCCGTCTCGAACTGTATACCCACGAGCAGCTTGCGGCGATCATCGTTCGCTCGGCGGGAATTCTGGACATCTCCTGTACCGAGGAAGGGGCGCTGGAGCTTGCAAAACGCTCCCGCGGTACCCCGCGTGTGGCCAACCGCCTGCTCAAGCGCGTCCGCGATTTTGCCCAGGTGATGGGGAACGGAACGGTTGACCGCGAGATTGTGGACACCGCGCTCGAGCGGCTCGATATCGATGCGCTGGGGCTCGACACGCTCGACCGGCGGATGCTCACGATGATCATCCGCAACTACAACGGCGGCCCGGTCGGGCTCGAAACCCTTGCGGCGGCCCTGGGGGAGGAAGCGGTCACCCTCGAGGATGTTTACGAGCCGTACCTCATGCAGCTCGGCTTTCTGTCCCGCACGCCCCGCGGCCGCTGCGTGACGGATGCGGGGTACCGCCACCTGAAAATCAACCGAAATCGGCCGGACAGCGATCCGGAGCAGCTGACGCTGTGACGGCGTTGCTTTTATTGGCACAGTGAAGAATGATGCGCTTTCAATAATATAAACCGAGAGGAAGAAACAAATGGGCAGATTATTTGGAACCGACGGCGTCCGGGGGATCGCCGGAACAGAACTCACCTGCGAACTCGCTATGCGGATCGGCCGGGCGGCCGCCGTGGTGCTGACCCGCCACACTTCACATAAACCGAGGCTGGTGATCGGGAAAGATACCCGCCTGTCCTCCGATATGCTGGAGGCTGCGATGACGGCGGGTATCTGCTCAGTCGGCGCGGATGTGGAGGTGCTCGGCGTGATCCCCACCCCGGCGGTTGCTTATCTGGTGCAGCAGTACAAGGCGGATGCGGGGATCATGATTTCCGCCTCTCACAACCCGATGGAATTCAATGGCATCAAGCTGTTCAACGCCGAGGGATATAAGCTTTCCGATTCGCTGGAGGATGAAATTGAGGAAATCGTCAACGGGGATCTTGCGCAGTATTTGAAAAACGGCGCCGAAATCGGCCGCATTTCCTATGCGGGCAGCGCGGCCGCCGACTATGTAAAGCATCTGATTGATTCGGTGGATGGAGATTTAAGGGGGATGACCGTCGCGGTGGACTGTGCAAACGGCTCTGCGAGCGTCACGGCGGAGGCCCTTTTCAAGGGGCTGGGCGCCCAGCCGTTCCTAATCAACAACAAGCCGGACGGCGTCAATATCAACGACCGATGCGGCTCCACCCATATGGAGAGTCTGGTGAACTTTATGAAGGAGAAGCACTGTGAGCTCGGCGTCGCTTTTGACGGCGATGCAGACCGCTGCCTCGCCGTGGACGAAGATGGCATCCAGCTCGACGGGGACAAAATGCTGGCAATTTTTTCAAAGCATATGAAAAAAAACCAGAAGCTCGCAAAGGACACGGTGGTTGTGACGGTTATGAGCAACCTGGGCTTTTTCCACTTTGCAGAGCAGGAAGGCGTTCAGACGCTGGCGGCTAAGGTCGGCGACCGCTATGTGCTGGAGGAGATGCTCAAGGGGGGCTACTGTTTAGGAGGGGAGCAGTCCGGCCATATTATTTTTGGCGATTACGCTACAACCGGGGATGGGCAGCTCTCCGCCGTCAAGCTGATGAGCGTCATGAAAAAAGAGCGGAAAGCGCTTTCGGAGCTGGGAGCGGTGATGGAGCGGTATCCTCAGGTTCTCGTGAATATCAAGGCAGACGACGCCGGAAAACGGGTGCTCGAAGAGGATGAAACGGTCAAAGGAGCGATCGAGGCGCAGAACGGCGAGCTGGGGAGCGACGGCAGGATCCTGGTTCGCGCTTCCGGGACAGAGCCGCTCATCCGCGTGATGGTCGAGGGGAAGAATTTCGATGCGATCAACCGATGTGCACTGAAGATCGCAAACGTCATCAAGGAGCAGATCGGAAAATGAGGGCGGCCCGCGACTGGAAGGATTACGAGCTGATCGACACCTCCGGCGGGGAAAAGCTGGAACGCTGGAAGAATGTCGTCCTGATCCGGCCGGACCCGCAGGTGATCTGGAACGGGGTGGAGAGCAGCCCTTTTTGGGAGAAAGCGGATGCGCGCTACCTCCGCTCCAATAAGGGCGGAGGCGAGTGGGAGTACCGCCGCAGTCTTCCGCAGAGCTGGACGGTTTCCTACAGGGAACTGCGCTTTCATATCCGGCCGACCGGCTTTAAGCACACGGGGCTGTTCCCGGAGCAGGCGGTCAACTGGGATTATTTTGCCGAAGTGATCCGGCGGGTGGACCGTCCGGTCAAGGTGCTCAACCTGTTCGCCTATACCGGGGGCGCGACCCTGGCCTGCGCGGCGGCAGGGGCGGAGGTCTGCCATGTCGACGCATCCAAAGGGATGGTGCAGTGGGCGCGGGAAAACGCCGCCCTTTCGGGACTTTCCGGCCGACCGATCCGCTGGATCGTGGACGACTGTGAAAAATTTGTCCGGCGAGAGATCCGCCGGGGGAATCGGTATGACGCGGTGATTATGGATCCGCCCTCTTACGGCAGGGGGCCGTCGGGGGAAATCTGGAAGCTGGAGGAAAAGATTCATCCGCTGGCGGAGCTCTGTGCCGATGTGCTCAACGAACATCCGCTCTTTTTTGCGCTCAATTCCTACACGACGGGTTTGTCCCCATCGGTGATGGAATACCTCCTCGGCATCACCGCCGCCAAAAAATTCGGCGGGCGGGTCAGCGCCGACGAAATCGGACTGCCGGTTACCGAAAGCGGATATCTTCTCCCCTGCGGCTCTACCGCCTTATGGACGGCGGAATAGTGCGTTTCTTTGACAGGAAAGGAAACTGAGATTGGAACAGATTATCAAAACGGAGGAGCTTGTTTTCGACTATCCGGCGCAGACGCCGGAGGAGAAGGGCGTCCAGGTTCTCAAATCGATTGATTTTACGGTGAAAAAAGGCGAGTTCGTCGCGGTTCTCGGCCACAATGGTTCGGGGAAATCGACCCTGGCCAAGCAGTTCAACGCGGTGCTCAAGCCCACCTCGGGCAGGGTTTTGGTGGATGGAATCGACACCGCGGATGAAACGAAGCTGCTGGAGATCCGCCAGCGGGTGGGGATGGTCTTTCAGAACCCGGACAACCAGATCGTCGCCACCATCGTGGAGGAGGATGTCGCCTTCGGTTTGGAAAACCTGGGGGTGGAGCCGAAGGAGATCCGCCGCAGGGTGGACGAGGCGCTGCGGAAGGTGGACATGGTGGAGTATTACCGCCATTCGCCCCACCAGCTTTCGGGCGGCCAGAAGCAGCGGGTGGCCATTGCCGGGATTATCGCGATGCGGCCCGACTGCATCGTTCTCGACGAACCGACCGCCATGCTCGACCCGCGCGGGAGGCGGGAGGTGCTTTCCACCGTCCGGGAGCTCAACCGCGAAAACGGGATCACCGTCATCCTGATTACCCATTATATGGACGAAGCGGTCAAGGCCGACCGGGTCGTCGTCGTCGACGAGGGGAAAATCCTCTTGGAGGGGACGCCGAAGGAGGTTTTCCGAAACGTGGAACTGCTCAAAAACGTCGGCCTGGACGTTCCGCAGGTAACCGAGCTCGCCTATGAACTGCGGAAAGAGGGGATCGACATCCCGGACGATATCCTCACCGAAGAGGAATGTACCGCCTATCTTTCAAAACTTCTGGAGGAATCGTAACGTGCCGGTTTTAGAAATCAAGGATTTGAGCCATGTATACAGCGCCGGCACCCCGTTTGAAAAGACGGCGCTCGACCATATCAGCCTTTCTGTTGAGGCGGGCGAATTCGTCGGCGTGATCGGCCACACGGGTTCGGGCAAATCCACCCTGATCCAGCACCTGAACGGGCTGCTCAAGCCCACCTCGGGAGAAATCCTGGTGGATGGGCAGAACATCTGGGAGGACAAGAAAAACCTGCGCGGCCTCCGCTTTAAGGTCGGGCTGGTGTTTCAGTACCCGGAGTATCAGCTGTTTGAGGAGACCGTCTATAAGGATATCGCCTTCGGCCCCAAAAACATGGGGTTGAAGGAGGAAGAGGTCGATCGGCGCGTCCGTGAAGCGGCGAGCTTTGTCGGGATTCCGGAGGAGCTGATGGAAAAGAGCCCCTTTGAGCTTTCGGGCGGACAGAAGCGCCGTGCCGCCATTGCCGGCGTGATTGCGATGGATCCCAGGGTTTTGATCCTGGACGAACCGACCGCTGGGTTAGACCCGAAAGGGCGGGACCGGATTCTCGGGAGGATCAAGGAATACCATCAGGTGAAGCAGAATACCATCCTGCTGGTTTCGCACAGCATGGAGGATATTGCAAAATACGCTACCAAGGTACTCGTTATGAATAAGGCAAAGGTCTTTACCTACGGCACGGTGGACGAGGTGTTTTCAAAATCGGACGCGATCTCCCATATGGGGCTTTCCATCCCGCAGATTTCAAAGGTTTTCCACGCGTTGGGGGAAAAGGGGTATCCGGTCAACCGGAATATCTACACGGTGGAAGGTGCGAAACAGGAACTTTTAAAACGGCTTTCGAAAGGGACAGTGCAGTAGATGCTCAAAGATATCACCATTGGACAGTATTTTCCCGGCTCATCCTTCCTCCACAGGCTGGATCCGCGGATCAAGATCATTCTGACGATTGCCTATATCGTGATGCTGTTCGTAGTGTCCAACGCGATCGGTTTTTTGGTTGGCATAGGGCTTTTGGTCGTCTGCTACGCCGTCTCCAAAATCCCTGCGAAAATGATGTTCAAGGGGATCAAGCCCATCATCCCGATCGTCATTTTCACAGGGATTCTGAACCTGTTTTTCGTGTCGGGCACTCCTATTTTCGAGTGGGGCTTTTTCAAAATTACCTATGAGGGGCTCCGGTTGGCGGTGATTATGGCGATCAGGATTCTGGCGCTGATCGCCGGGGCGAGTCTCCTCACCTACACCACTTCGCCGATCGAGCTGACAGACGCCATCGAATCCCTGCTCAAGCCTTTGAAGGCGGTTCGTTTTCCGGTGCATGAGCTCGCGATGATGATGACCATCGCCCTGCGGTTTATCCCGACCCTGATCGAAGAAACGGACAAGATCATGTCGGCGCAGAAGGCGAGAGGGGCGGATTTTGAATCCGGGAACCTGCTCCATCGCGCGAAGGCGCTCGTCCCGATCCTGATCCCGCTCTTCATCTCGGCCTTCCGCCGCGCGGATGACCTCGCGATGGCGATGGAATGCCGCTGCTACCACGGCGGGGATGGCAGAACCAGGATGAAGCAGCTCCGCCTAGGGGCGATCGACCTCTACGGAAGCCTGATTGTAGCGGCCTGTATTGCGGCGGTGGTCTGCTTAAACCTTTTTGTTCCCGCTCCTTTTTAAAAAGGGGGGCGCTGTGAGAAATCTTTTGTTCAAATGCTGTTTTGACGGGCGGAATTACCATGGATACCAGGTTCAGAAAAACGCCTATACCGTTACGGAAGCGTTGCAGGATGGGATCGAAAAGGTGACCGGAGTGCGGGACGGGATCGTAGGCTGCTCCCGGACGGATGCGGGCGTCCACGCTTTGGCATATTATTTCAATATGCACACCGAAGCGGCGATTCCGCCGGAGCGCTTTGTAAGAGCGCTCAACCGGGTGCTCCCCCGGGATATCGTCATACTGGATTGTCAGGTGGTTCCGGACGGGTTTCACGCCCGTTATTCCGCGGCGGGGAAGCAGTACCTCTACCGGCTCTATGAGGGGGAATACCGCAACCCGTTTTACGAGGGGCTCGCCCTCCATTACCGCCGCGGGGTCGATCTGGAGCTTTTGAACGCCGCTGCCTCTCACTTTCTCGGAACGCACGATTTTGCCGGCTTCAGCAACACCGGCTCAGGGGTTGAAGACACGGTCCGAACCCTGACAGAGTTTCGCTTGACCCGCCGGGATGGTTTCGTCCAGGCGGCAGTGACGGGGGACGGCTTCTTATACAATATGGTTCGCATCCTGGTGGGTACCTTGCTCAAGGTGAATGAGGGGCGGCTGTCCCTGGAGGAGCTCGACCAGCTGATTTTGTCAAAAGACCGGCATGGGGCAGGGAAGACGGTCTCCCCCTGCGGGCTTTATCTCAACCAAGTGTTCTATCCTCACGTGACAAAGGCGGATCCGCTCCAAAACAGCTGATCGAGCGTTTCTCAGGCGCGGGTTGCGGCAGCATGTCTTCGCCCTGCGGTCTTGCCGCTCCGCCTTTTCAGCAAAACCGTCAGGCGAGGGGATCCCTGGCTTTTGATAGGAGGTTTCCATGGCAGTAAATACGCCTTCTCCCATTCCGTCCAATGATATCGAACTCTACCGCAAAAAAAGGCGCAGGAAGCGGAAACTCCGCCGCCTGGGTACGGTTGCTGTCGTTTTAGTCATTGCGGGTATCATGACGCTTTTAGCGACCAACTATGGATTTGGCAGTATTTATGACCTGCTCAGGGGCAATGTGCCGAAGAACAGCGGGGAAAGCGCAGGGTTTCCGAAGAAGCTTTTTGGGGACCGCCCGCTCCAGTTCGGGCGCTGCGGCTCTTCCCTGGTTATGGCAACTGACGGCAAGCTGTATTTTTACAGCGGCAAAGGGGAAACCCTTCTCAACCTCCCGCATAGCTACACCCGCCCTTCGATCTACTGCACAGACAACAGGGTTCTGCTTTACGATCGGGGTGGAAATCATCTTCAGGTGGATACCGATAAGGGGACTTCTTTTGAACGGGAGATGGCCAATGAGATCATCTGCGGGGCGATGAACAATAGAGGAAGCGTCGCTGTTGCCACGACGGAGGAGCGTTATGCGGGCTCGGTGACGGTTTACAGCGCGCAGAACAAGCAGCTTTTCAAGTGGTATTCCTCCGACGGGCAGATCACCGGGGCCGCCCTTCGGGATGATGGGTGGCTGGCGGTCAGCTGCATCGGCGCCAAGGACGGCGCAATCCTTTCGACAGTTTATTTGATGAATATCTCTCAGGGGGAGGAGCAGCAGGTCGTTTCCGTCCCTTTTACCGATCTGATGATCCTTTCGGCCCGGTTCAAAAGCAATGGTTCGCTCTGTGTGATCGGAGATACCAAGATTTCCTTCCTTTCGACGGGCGGGGAAATTCAGGCCGAATACCCCTACTCCAAAAACATCAGCGATTTTGCCGACCTGTCGGGCAGCCAAACGGCCATAGCGCTTTCATCCTCCGCCAATTCGGAGGAGCGGGAGATTGTGCTTTTGGACAACGGCGGCAGTCAAATCGGTTCTTATACCGTAAAGCAGGAGATTAAATGGATCGAGGCTGTGGACGGGGCGGTTTACGTCTTGGGGGAGAATGAAATATTACATCTCGATTCCCATATGAATTTAGTGGAACAGATCCCAGTCCGGTCTGATACGACTAAAATTGCGGTGATCGGTTCGGCTGTATATGCGCTGGGCCTGGGTGAAATTTCAGTTGCGGGGATGCAATAAAATAAAGAAGGGAAGTGCTTTTCTTGAATTGGATCATTGACATCATTGTTTTGGCGCTGGTCGTGGTTGTTATCTTTGCCGCGTACAAAAAGGGGTTCCTTCGATCTGTGTTTTCTTTGGTCGGCTTTTTTGCGGCGTCTATTATTTCCTTTTTCTTCGGCGGGATGATCGCCGAAGGGATTTTCGACTCGATGGTGAAGCCCTGGCTCACCTCGACGGTCGAAACGCAGGTGATCGCCGGAACCAATAATAATTTAGCGGCTGTGGTAGATAATATGTACCAGAATCTCCCCGGTTATCTTTCGGGCCCGCTGGATTTTCTCTTCGGCTCGAAAGAGCAGGTGGTCTCGAATATTCAGACGGCGATGTCGGAGAATTCCGGGACGATGACCGATGCGATCGTCGGCCTTTTGAGGCCGATGCTGGTGGCGCTGATCAGCATTCTCACGGTGTTGATCCTCTTTTTGCTGTGCATGTTCGCCCTGCGGATGGTGGATAGGCTGCTCATCCGGGTGCGCCGAATTCCGGTGATCGGAACCTTCGACGGGCTCCTCGGCGGAGTGGTCGGCGTGCTCCAGGCCTGCCTTTGGATGGTAATCCTGGTCTTTTTGGTTAAGGCGGTCATTCTGCTTTCCTCTAATGGCATTTCGTGGCTGAATGACGAAATCGTGGAATCTACCTTCCTTTTCAAATGGCTCTACCATCTCGACGTGACCAATATATTTGCGGGAATCAATCTGTAAGAAAGGGATGCCGCTTTTTGCCGGCGCTCAAACGCTTTTATGAGTATTCCAAATGTCCTGTCGATTTTCCGGCTGGCGCTGGTTCCGGTTTTTGTCGTTGCCTTTTTTCTCCTTCCGCCGGGGCAGCGTTATTGGCTGGCGGTAATTCTTTTCGTTTCCGGTTTTTCGGACGTGCTCGACGGCTATATTGCGCGGAAATTTCATCAAATCACGCAGCTGGGAAAGATACTGGACCCGGCTGCCGACAAAATCACAGTGGCGGCCGTCCTCTTCTGCCTGACCTTCCCCTATCCGCAGATCATCCCTGTTTTGGTTGTCTATGCCTGCAAGGAATTGCTGATGCTTTTGGGCGGGCTGATTTTGGCTGGAAGGGGAGTCAAGCCGGTTTCGTCCCGCTGGTTCGGCAAGCTTGCAACTTTTACGATTTATACAGTTATGTTTTTGTTCATAATTATTCCACAGGTTCGTGATATCTGGCTGATAGTATGTAACACAGCAGTCATCGTGGTCACGCTGTTTGCACTGATGATGTATGGAAGAGAGTTTGCCCGCCTTTTAAAAAGATCCTCTTTGGACAGGCGGGAAGTGTGAAACAGAGATTGATATAAAGGAGAGCGTTATGGTTTGTAGCAGGTGTAAAAAGCGGATGGCCGTTGTCTTTATGTCGAGGATGGAGGGCAGCGAGACGATTAATGAAGGACTCTGCCTGCAATGTGCGCGCGAGCTCGGAATTCCGCAGGTTCAGCAGATGATGGACAGCATGGGGATTTCAGACGACGACCTCGAGATGATGAGCGACCAGATGATGGCGCTGACCGACGACAACGGCGACTCGTTTGAACCGGGAGGAGCGGATATGATGCCGAACTTCCTCCAGAATCTTTTCGGAAAAGGGTCGGCCGATCAGACTGCGTCGGATAAAGGGGAGCCTTCCGAGGGAAGGGCGGAGAAAAGGACCAAAAAGAAGGCGGCGGAAAAAGCGGCGAAAAAATTTTTGGCCAACTACTGCACCAACCTCACCGAACGGGCCAGACTGGGGCAGATGGACCGGATTGTCGGGCGGGAGCGCGAAATTGCCCGCGTCGTTCAGATTTTGACCCGCCGTACCAAAAACAACCCCTGCCTGATCGGGGAGCCCGGCGTTGGAAAAACAGCCATCGCCGAGGGGATTGCCCAGAAAATTGCGTCGGGGGACGTCGCCTTCCGCCTTTTGGATAAGGAATTGTATCTCCTCGATATGACGGCCCTCGTAGCGGGAACCCAGTTCCGCGGGCAGTTCGAAAGCCGGGTCAAGGGGCTGATCGACGAGGTCAAGGCGGCCGGCAACATCATCCTGTTCATCGATGAAATCCACACCATCGTCGGTACAGGGGATTCTGAAGGCTCCATGAGCGCCGCGAATATCCTCAAGCCCGCTTTGTCGCGGGGGGAGATCCAGGTGATCGGCGCGACGACCTTTAACGAGTACCGGAAGCATATCGAGAAGGATTCTGCGCTCGAGCGCCGGTTCCAGCCGGTTACGGTAAAGGAGCCCAGCATCGAAGATGCCTATCAGGTTCTGCTGGGACTGAAGGGGTATTATGAAGCTTACCACCGGGTCAAGGCGTCGGACGATATTGTCCGGGCGGCAGTCGTCCTGTCGGAACGGTATATCAACGACCGTTTTCTGCCGGATAAGGCTATCGACCTGTTGGACGAGGCCTGCGCCTGCGCCTCCCTCCGGAGTCCTCAGCTGACCGCATATGAAAAACTGACGCGGGAAGACCAGTCTCTCACCAAGCTTGAGGAGGAGATGGAGGGCGACCCGCAGAATGTCGACTATGAAAAGCTGGCGCAGATCAAGTCCCAAACCCTCGCGGTCCGCCAGCAGCTCGCGGAGCTCGAACCGCAGGTTGCAGAGGTTCAGGTGACGCTCGAAGACCTCGCCAAGGTGATCGAGCTTTGCACCGGCATCTCGGCGGCGAAAATCCAGGAGAGCGAATACAAGAAAATCGGTTCGCTGGAAGGGGTACTCCATTCCAGGATCATCGGTCAGGATGAGGCGATTTCTGCGGTTTGCGCTGCGATCCGCCGCAACCGTGCGGGGATCAGCAAACGTCGTCGGCCCGCCTCCTTTATCTTCGTGGGGCCGACCGGGGTGGGAAAAACCGAGCTGGTCAAGGTGCTCGCAACGGAGCTGTTCGATGACGTCGACCCGCTTATCCGGCTCGACATGTCGGAGTATATGGAAAAGCACACGGTGTCCCGGATGATCGGGGCGCCTCCCGGGTATGTCGGATACGACGAGGCGGGGCAGCTGACGGAAAAGGTGCGCCGGAAGCCCTATTCTGTCATCCTCTTCGACGAAATCGAAAAGGCCCATCCCGACGTGATGAATATCCTCCTTCAGATTCTGGATGAGGGCAGAATCACCGACGGACAGGGGCGGACGGTCAACTTTGAAAATACGGTCATCGTCATGACCTCCAACGCCGGTTCGAACGATAAGAGCGGCGTGGTCGGCTTCAACAAGGGCGCGCAGGAGATTTCGAAGGAAAAGGCGTTGAAATCCCTGTCCGAAATTCTCCGCCCGGAATTTTTAGGGCGTGTGGATGAAATCGTTGTATTCAACCCGCTCGGTAAGGAATCGCTTTACCAGATTGCCCGCCTGATGCTGGATGAGCTCACAGAGCCGCTCCGGGAAAAAGGGATCGGGTTCGGATTCGACCAGAAAGCGGTGGAGTGGCTGGTCGACAGGCTGGAGGGAAACCGCTTCGGCGCCCGGGATCTGCGGACAAAGATCCGCAAGGAGGTAGAGGATCGGATCGCTTCGGCTCTAGTGGAGCGGTATGAAAATCCTCCGGCGATGATCGGGCTTACCGAACAGGACGGCAGCCTTTTCTTTGATATTGCATAGGCGAAGCAGTCGGAGGTACCATGTGTCACGGGATGGAGGGAAGTACCCCGCCCTGCGGCATTTGCAGGCGGCGCAAGGCATTCAATTATGCAAGGCTTCTGTGAAAAAAGCCTTGCGGCCCGATTGCTTTGTCAGGGTGGAAAGGCTTGACAAAGCGGCTGTGTTTTGCTATAATAATTTCCGTTGTCAAATATGGCGGCGGAAATACGCGGGTGTAGTTCAATGGTAGAATCCCAGCCTTCCAAGCTGGTTGTGTGGGTTCGATTCCCATCACCCGCTCCATTCTTGCCCGGGCGGGGCAGTATGCGCTCGTAGCTCAGTTGGATAGAGCAACTGCCTTCTAAGCAGTAGGTCACAGGTTCGAATCCTGTCGGGCGTGCCAATATGGTGGGTATAGCGCAGTTGGTTAGCGCGCCAGATTGTGGCTCTGGAGGCCGAGGGTTCGAATCCCTCTATCCACCCCAAACCGGGTCTGGACGCGGTTCGCGTTCGGACTCTTTTTTCTCAGCTTACCTTTTTAGTAATATAGAAACAGGCAGCCGTTTTCAAACGGCTGCCCAATCTAATTTTTTATTTGGCATGATCTTTTAGGGAATCAGTGAATTCCTTTTTCGACAGTTGTTTATTCGTTGAAACTGGGGTATCGCCAAGAGGTAAGGCAACGGACTTTGACTCCGTCATCCCGCTGGTTCGAATCCAGCTACCCCAACCAAATAAGGACAATCCGCTTTGCGGGTTGTCCTTATTTTTAAGGCGGATTCGATAGGAGCGGTGTTAGACAGCAGTCCGGTGGACTGCTGTTCCCGCGACCGGCTTTTGCCGCAGCAAAAGCGAATCCAGCTACCCCAACCACCAGGCTGAGCCTGGACGCAATCCGCGTTCCGGGTTCAGTTTTTTATTTTGGCATTTCACCCGCGTTTTGCGTGATGTTCTTAACGGAGAATTGGGGCGGTATGTAACCGGAAGGTGTAAAAACCTTCCGGTTATTCCACCGACAATGTCGGTGGAGCGAAAAAAGCTTAAGCGATGAAAGGGACAAAAAACTCCTTTTGGTGTAGAATGGACTTGCGGTGTGGCAACTGCAAGAGACCTCAAAAGGAGGACGTTCAAAATGAACGACAATAAGAGTTTAGCACATACGAGTTGGAACTGCAAATACCATATAGTGTTTGCACCGAAATACCGGCGAAAAATATTTTATGGAGAAATGCGAGCGGAAATCGGGAAAATCTTGAGAGAATTGTACGGATGGAAAGGAGTAACGATTATAGAAGCAGAAGTGTGCCCGGACCATATCCACATGCTGGTAGAGATTCCGCCGAAAATGAGTGTGGCAAGCTTTATGGGATTTCTCAAGGGAAAAAGCAGTTTGATCATACATGAGAGGCATGCGAATTTGAAATACAAGCATGGCAACCGATCTTTTTGGTGTCGAGGATACTACGTAGATACTGCAGGTAAAAATACCAAAAAGATAGCAGAGTATATCCAAAACCAACTTGAAGAAGACAAACTTCAGGATCAGTTGACTTTCAGAGAGTACGAAGACCCTTTCAAGGGTAGCAAGTAAAGTGTCAGACCGCACCATGCCATTGCAGCCATTGCAATGGCTGCCAGTAACAGCGGGTTACACCCGCTTCTGTAAAGCCACTGGCTTCGCCGGTGGATATTTGCTACAAAAGTCATCGGCGCGCTCATTCCGCTGCGCATCCTTTTCCGAAAAAGGCAGATCTGCGAGGCGCCGCCGGCGGCGGAAACAGCGAACTGGGGCCGGCGCAGCAGTCGAAAGCGCCAGCGGCGAGAAGCCGCGTCAGGCGGTTTCGGGAACCGCAAGGGGAAGCGAAGCCACCTGCTCGCTTGTAAACGCGCTCGCGACGCTTCGGCTTGATACCAACCTTTTTCGGGGTACGAAGGTGCAACTCTCTTCACCCAAAACGCTTAAATATCTTTTTATGTGGCTCTCACAATATGCAAAAACCGCCCCTAAGGGACACTTCACATAAGGAAGCGTCCCTTTCAACATTTTAGAGAATTTGTAAAGACGGTTGGATATGATGAATTTGTAGGAATAACTAAATATATTGGAGGAAAACTACAATGGAATCATTATTTGAGCAATTTGGCGGTACATACCGAAAGGAAAGCGACTATATAATTTCTAATCTTGAAATGCCAGTTCTGCTCCAACCGTTATCCATGGTTTTCTGTGCATAAAACAATGCTTCCTCAATATTTTTACACTTGTACATGATCCCCTGATTATGTCCTCACGGAATACTCTTCACTATTTTTTCAATCAGTTCCATTTGGCTTACAGGCTGTAAACCATTTTCATCGGAGTTATAAAATTTGTACCAGTAACGTATAATTTTCAAATTTTGCCCGAAAACCCCGACATATTGAGAAAAGTTATTCGTAAATCCCTGCTCATTGTTACAAGAAACGCTTCTCCCCATTTCGCATTTTTCTGTTTAGCAACAATATCTCTGCCAATATCCTAATACAAATCGAGCATCTCATAATTCACCTTAACAGAAGCCTTTATCTGGCTATGTTTTATCCTATCCTTTATATTCTCTATCCATGCTTTATAGTTATCATCCACAACAAAGCCAGCCATCTTTATATTCATCCAATCAGTATATCCTGTTTCATGCCTGTATATGTGTTTTTCGTTTTATCATATGCGGATGAATTTTTTCACTTTTTCAAATGAAACAGCGGCATTAGTCCATTGTCAATGCCGCTTTCAAAATCAATTATAAATAAGTTCTGCAAAAATAATCTCATCTGCCTGTTGTCTGATGCAATTCATGCGTTGTGTCCATTTTATAGGATTAACTACCTTTAATTGTTCTGTAATGTCTTGCTCTTCTTTCATCTGCTCTACAATACGAAACAAACGTTCACATGCCTCTCTATCAATTTTTGCAAGATATCCATTGAGATTTCCACTCGTAAGCAGATTGATGTAAGTTATTCTGCGATAATGCTGTAATGCTGCTGTCCATAAATACCGATTTCAAAATCTTCTGTATCTGGTTTAGAACATCAGATAGATAGCGGTCTGTATGACAGACAAGGCAAAGCTATTACCAATTTTCAATTAAAATTGCCGGAGCCACAGTCTGATTTGGCTGAACAAACATTGAAAAACCCATACAATTTTGACTTTCTGACTTTGAGGGAAGAATATGATGAAAAAGAATTAGAGGATGCTCTTATCAATCAAATTACTCAGTTTCTGTTGGAATTAGACACAGGTTTTTCGTATCTTGGCAGACGGGCGCATTTGCATGTTGGTGAAAGCGATTTCTATATGGATTTGCTTTTCTATCATGTTCGTCTTCATTGCTATGTTGTCGTGGAACTGAAAACGGAAAAATTCAAGCCTGAATTTGCAGGTAAGTTAAATTTTTATGTCACGGCTGTCAACAAGCAGATGAAAACAGAACAGGATAATCCGACAATAGGGATACTTATTTACAAAGATAAGGATAATGTTGTCGCTGAGTATGTACTCGATGATATTTTACGGCCAATTGGAATTACAGAATATGAATTGACAAAAGTATTTCGTGAGGAGTTTAAAAGCAGCCTGCCAACAGTGGAAGAAATAGAAAATGAATTCTCTGAATAGATTGGCTTACGGATTGTAAATCAATTTACAGTTCAAAAAGTATAGATAACATAAACAAATAGCTTACTATCTTTGACAGACCATCTTAAAAGAGATAAGAGTATGCAAGTTAAAAAAGATATTCCAATTTATTGCTCAAAGGAAAGTGCTATCGAACAATTTAAAAAAACATTTAAATAGTTTAAACAAATTTGTTGTGAAAGGAAAACATATGAAAAAGAAAACAAAAGGCGATGCCTTGCCAACATTTATAAAGGTTATATATTTTGATGAACCCACAACACAGGATTATATTGACATTGTTAATGGCGGTAGACTGGATTGGAGTAAAGAGGAAAATAAAGAAAGAGCAGCAAAAATTCTTACAGAAATAGAAGCACGGGCAGAAAGCGGAATTAATATTCTAAATTTTATCAAGGCATCTTTTTCTGGTAGTATGGGCAGTAATATTTCTGGTGAGATTTCTAAAATGTTGGATACGACTTTAAAGAATACTTTATTAACAGGCTACATATCTGAAGCATTTCAGAATAACAATGCAAGAAAATTTGAAAATGACGGTGTGTATGCTCCAGAAAATTCAGTTTCCATGTATAAAATGTACAGTTCTTATTTGATAATAGTCCCCAAAGAGCAGTTACCTATTGATATGGAAAAGCTAAGTGACAGGGTTGAAATAGAATATGACTATGCCATGATTCAAAAAATGTTATTAAAATATGCTTACAATGATATGCGGTCACATAAAGAAGACTGCTCATTTTTCGATGAAGAAATAAAACAATTTCTTATGAATTCCGATGAGACTATCCCCAAAGAAAACATAACTATTTTGTGTGGGATTGCTGTTAATGTTTCTCTGTTCCCGATGCTATGTTTGGAAATCTTAAATTACGTTGGGGTAAAAATCCATTTTTCTACTCAAACAGTACGATAAGAAACAGAAATTATGAAACTGGACAGATTATTTTGAATGAAGATATTAAAAGAGAAAATTTTCCAGATTTAAAAATTTCATATGTATTTAGGATTAATAGTGTGCAGTTTTTACTGCTATGTTGGGACAAAGAATCAAATAAAATTGAACAAAACCGCACTGTCTTGCAATGCCAATATCCATACTATCTGATGAAAGAAAATGATGCAAAGGCAGTATTGCCCATATGTACAGATGAGTTAAATTACCATAGATTTGACCATATACATGTGCGATGGGATGGATTATTTGAGGTTGGTTTAATGAGAAGATTTGCAAGCGGGGGTAATTATGAGTATAAAGAATCATATGATTAATTCTTATTAGGAACACGAAAACGCAAGGTTTTTGACGAAAATAAAAGAAAACAGATTGAAACTATCACATTACCCACAAAGTTAAAATTATTGCGTAATGACGTCGAAACAAAATGTCTCAAAGCTGCTGTTGTCCTCATGCATTTTTCATAGGGGTTCTGGTGGTATATCCCCTCTCAGCGCGGCGGGGATAGAGTTGAACGCGCTATATAATCGCTTATTTTCCACGGCTGGACTGTTAGCATTTAGCCGTTTGAAAGCCGTTTGTATCAAGGGTTTCCGGGCATGTTCAGCAGAGGGGTGGATGTTTATATGTCCTGCGCCCTATTCGTTCCACAAACGATAATATGGTGCGGCTGTACTTTGAGAAATTTTGTCCCAAAGAGCAGGGTTTGGGGAAGGCACTCCCCAACAAGATTCCCATGAGAGGCAAATGAGCAGACAGGCGAAATTTGGTACCATGGTAAAATCTTGCTCTAAGCTGAAACGCTCTGTCCCGATGATCGCGTTTGAAAAAATGAAAAACGGACAGAAAAAGACCACCTACCATTTTTGATAGACGGTCAAGTGTGATTGATGATATTGTCGTTGCTTATTGGCTTTGTTTGTTGAATACGAAAAATCTCTGCCCAATATAGTTCAAGGCTACGAACAGACACATTCCCACCAACATAGCGATATTGTCTTGGAGCGTTTGCGGATAATCTGACAAAACCTGAATTGCCAAAGGTTTCGCGATGCCATAGGCAAGCAGATAGCAGACAGTGATATTCACAGCAAATCTCAAAACGCCCTTGATAGAATTATCCCGGCTCTGAAAAGTAAAATGCTTATTCAGAAAATAGCTGAGTATGCTGCATAATATGTAGTTGGATGCGGATGAAATCCAATAACTCAAATGGAATACATTGTAGAAAAAGAACATAATCGCCGTTCCAAACAAGGTATTGATAATACCAACCATAATGAATTTCCAAAAGGTTTTATCAAAGAATTTGCTGAATATCTGTTTCAAATTTTTCTCCTTTTGAAGCTGTACATTTTTCACGCACCAAATAAATCGGACGCCGCTTTGTTTCCAGATAGGTCTTTGCTAGATATTGTCCAAGGATACCTATAAAGAATAACTGTATGCCCGCAAACAGCACGATAATACACACAAGGGAGGGCCAGCCTTGCGTTGGATCACCAAAAATAAATGTCCTTGCAATAATGATTACGATGAAGATAAAGGCGACAAAGCAAAGAAGTAATCCCAATATAGATGACAATACCAATGGGGTTGTGGAATATGCGACAATTCCATCCAGTGCGTAGACAAACAGTTTCCAAAAAGACCACTTCGTTTTTCCGGCACTCCGTTCTATGTTTTCGTATTCCATCCACTTTTTACGATAACCAATCCAACCGAAAATACCTTTGGAAAAACGGTTGTACTCTCCAATAGACAAAATAGCATCTGCTACCTGCCGTGTCATCATCTGATAATCTCTTGCCCCATCAACGATTTCCGTTTTGGATATAGCGTTGATGAGCTTATAAAACATTCTTGCAAAAGAGGAACGAATTGGTGGCTCTCCCTTACGGGTTACTCGCCGTGTGCCGATGCAATCATATCCGTTTTCTTGTATTTCCTTTAGCATCTGAGGAAGCAGTTCGGGCGGGTCTTGTAAATCCACATCCATCAATACGATATAATCGCCGGAACTGTTTTGAAGTCCTGCATACAGAGCAGCTTCTTTTCCAAAATTGCGTGAAAAAGAAACATAATGCACTCGCTCATCCTGTTCAGCCAGTTTTTGGATAATACTCAGAGTGTTATCCTTAGAGCCATCGTCAACGAAAAGATATTCTATCTCCACATTGAGTTGGGGAACATACTTTTCGACTGTTTCATAAAATATCGGAATTGTATCCTGCTCATTTAGAACAGGAACAATAATTGTTAATCTCTGCGTCATTTGTATTTCCCTCACTGTTAATATGACCTTAATTTAATCAGGATATTGTTTTTATCGCCGTATATAGTTTCATAGTAGCCATCATGTAAAACAGGCAAATTCAATTCCTGTAGGTTATCCACTACATTAACATGCAAATCATAATAATTATAGAAATCATAGGCACTCCAAATCCGTCCATCTCCAGCGAACCGAACAGCAAAAACCAATCTTTTTAAGACACCACTATACTGCGGCATCCTTTCAACCACTGGAGAAACTCCGGCTGAACCTATAATCTGCAAATTTACAGATGTTTCTGCATTTGGGATCAGAAATTCATCTAAGGCACTTAAAACCATTTCTGTTCGAAAATCTGTGTATCGTTGCTGCTCACCCAGTGCATTTGCATAAACAAAGCTGAATACAAGGAAACACCAACTTAAACATAAACAAGCAATTTTTGCCATGCAAGAAGTACCTTCGTACATGCCTTTTTGTTGTTTGAAAAGATTTCTTGAATCTGTACAAACGACAGCGAATATTGCTATGAACGCACCAAAACCATACATACCCCGGCAATTATAGGACGGAACTTTCATTGCAATATACGGTCCCCAACACAGACATGCGGAAAAAAGTATTGTTGTAATGGCAAATATCGCCGTTAAAAATTTGTTCTTTTTAGAACGCAATACCGAAAGTACAACAAATGCACACAATATGGCTGCTAAAAGAATTAACCAGATCTGCTCAAAGTCAGAATAAACATAGGTCAAATACCTTTTTATGTTAGAAATAACACCTTTTGGCATCTCACTCAAAGCATACATTTCGCTACTAACATAGGTATTAACTGGTTTCATGATGAAGATTTTATAAATCAGCATTGCTGCCAAGTAACCAATCACAGAGAATCCGATCAATTTAATATTCTTATCTTTTGGAACATCTTGCTTCCATTGTAAAAAGGACAAGATAAGAATGGCGGTCGGGAAAATTCCTAATGCAGCTTGATAAGTTGTGCAAGTTAAAAGCGTTCCAAGCAAAACGACCGGCACATATATGGTTGGACTACACTTATAAAATAACAATGGAATAACACTGGCAAGGACTGATATTGCCATATAGGGCGAATCATATTTGTATGACAGACACTCCAAAAAATATGGAGAAATGCAGAGCGGCATAACTGCAACCAAGCTCCAAAATGATATTTTCTTATTATTTGAAAAGGTTGCAATGACAATCAAACTTGCCACAGTCATCAAAAGAACTGCAATAATTTGGGGCAAAGGAGAAATATCGGCCAAATACGAATCGGTGTGTATCAGACGACTCAAAAAGTTGGACACATATCTACTGAAGCTATCCCAGTTAGAGTATCCCCATGCTTTTCTGCCCATATCATCAACATAGCTTACATCGGTCATAATAATTGCACTCTCTGCAATTATATACATAATAGAAAGTACAAGGAACGGTTTTTTGTACTGAGAGAATTTTGTTGTCGCTATATCCTGTTCGAGCAACTTTGTAAACAAGGATTTTGCTCCGACAGTAAGCCATGCGGAAAGGACAAATGTAGCATAAAAACCAACTACAACACCAATAAGACCGACAATCGTAAGCATCATAGATGAGGACAAATTGAAAGAACCTGCCAACGCAGCTACCTTACTGGATGAAATCCAAGCCCTCTTAAATGAGATAAAACCCTCATACTGAATAATTGTTGCAATGAAAAGTGCTATACACCGCATACTGGAGTTGATTGCAGAAATCTGTGCAAGGTTAAGCGATATAGCTATAATCACTCCACAAAAAGAAAGCGCAATCAGCAAAAGCGATGTGGCCGATGGTGATAGAAGCAAACACAATGCTGCAACAGATGAAAATAATAGCCAAAAAGACTTTTTCAATCGTCCTCCTACGATTGATACGGTTAATTTCTCCATAAATATAATACCCTCCAATTATTCTGTTCAAATTACAAAGTATGCAATTTGGAAGCAGTTTCTAAATGATTATCAAATTTGCTGATAGCTTTTCAAATGTGTACTTTTGCGAATTACAAAAATATCGTAAACCACTCGACAAATATTCAGCTCAACGTCTTGAAAAATGACGGTTTTTGGTGTATAGTTATCATGATTTATTATTCAAATTCCGATTTGCAAAAGTACGCCTTTACAAATTGGGGTATGATTTTGTTCAAGCCATATTTTCAAATTTTCGTGCCTTTCCGTAGAAAGTGCCAATCGGCATATTGCAAGCCGCCGCAGCTTGTTTCAATGTCAATTTCTTCCCTCGCCATGCCTTATGTACCTCATAGAAGTTATCCGGCAACGGCAAGGGCGGTCTGCCAAATTTCACACCTTTCGCCTTTGCTGCCGCTATACCCTCGGCTTGTCGCTGTCTGATGTTGGTGCGTTCATTCTCCGCAACAAAGGACAAGATCTGTAAAACGATGTCGGAGAGGAATGTCCCCATAAGGTCTTTCCCTCGGCGGGTATCCAACAAGGGCATATCCAGCACCACAATATCAACACCCTTGTCTTTTGTGATGATACGCCACTGCTCCAATATCTCCTCATAATTACGCCCAAGACGGTCAATGCTCTTGATGTAGAGCAGGGCGTCTTTTTTCATTTTCCGCAGAAGTTTCTTGTACTGCGGTCTGTTAAAATCTTTGCCGGACTGCTTGTCCAGATAAATGTTTTTGCTGTCAACGCCAACCTCTTTCAAGGCGATAAGCTGCCGATCCTCATTCTGGTCACGGCTGCTGACACGAATGTAGCCATAAATATTCAAATTAGTTCCTCCTGTTGTTCATTGCTCCATAGGCAAACTTCCTTTCGTTGATTTTGATTTTACAACACTGCGATACCGTTTTTCTTCGCCCAATCACTTGCTGCCTGTCGGCGTTCTTCGCTGTAGAGTGCGGTTAGACGGAAAGAGAGCCGCCCTTTCTCAATCTCGAATGCCTTATAGCCTGTTTCCGTATCCCCATCCGTCATGCTGCAATGGTCGGGGTACTGCTTGGCAAAGGCGGTCAATCACTTCTTCAAATCGGTGCTATGGGTGTAGATTCTAATTCTGTCTTTGGTTTCATCAAAATAAATTTCTGTGATTTTCTGCTGTTTGGTCAGTCCTGTTCGCATTTTGTATCCTTTCCGCCCTCTGTTACGCAGCAGGGCATTTTTTGAGTGTTTTCTTCGG
Organism: uncultured Oscillospiraceae bacterium; assembly: GCA_964607135.1. Lineage (GTDB taxonomy): Bacteria > Bacillota > Clostridia > Oscillospirales > Ruminococcaceae > Metaruminococcus_A. The sequence continues at coordinate 45,282 of CAZSIV010000017.1, forward strand.
CTGTTGACTTGGAAAAACAGCGATTTTGCAATAGAAAATGCTCCGGCGATACATTACTCGTCCAGAGCGTCTTTTATTGGCAAATTTTCGTTTTTTACGGCTCTTGACCATTGGCATGCTTTCTTAACCAGAGTATTAAATCCTGCTTCATCACTAACTTTCGCCTACCGATTTGATAAGGTAGAATAAGTTTCGCAAAAAGAAAAAGAGACATAGTTTGCAGTCCT
>CAZSIV010000018.1:0-45220 GCA_964607135.1 uncultured Oscillospiraceae bacterium
TATTCGCTGTTTTCGGGCCCTATTTTTTCATCTTTACTTTACAGTGCCTTTATTTCACATTCAGTATAGCTTTATGGTACACTTTTTTTCCTTTTTTTATTATAACATATCCTTTTGAAAATTGCTCGGTCGAAATTTGCGCAGAAGGATCGGCGACCTTTTCGTCATCTACGGAAATTCCCCCCTGCTGAATCAGCCGGCGCGCTTCCCCCTTTGAAGGGCAAAGCCCCGTAGCAACCAAGAGGTCCAACATCCCGGCTTTTCCGTCTGTAAACAGCTCCTCGGAAAGTTCAGTGGAGGGCATATTGTCAGCGGACTGCTTGGCGCCAAAAAGCGTACGAGCCGTTTCCAGGCACTTCTGTGCATCCTGCTCGCCGTGGACGAGCTTGGTGACCTCAAAAGCCAGGCGCTCCTTTACGGCGTTTAGTTCGCTTCCGGAAAGGTTTTCCATCTCTTCGATTTCTTCGATCGGAACAAAAGTGATCAGTTTCATACAGCGGATTACATCTTCATCTGCGACGTTTCTCCAGTACTGGAAAAACTCGTATGGCGGGGTTTTTTCCGGATCGAGCCACAACGCGCCCTTTTCGGTTTTCCCCATCTTTTTCCCCTCTTTGGTGGTGAGAAGGGTGAAGGTCATTCCATACACTTCGTTATTGCAGACCCTGCGGACGAGGTCGACGCCGCCCAGGATATTAGACCACTGATCGTCCCCGCCAAGCTCGACTTTACAGTTATATTTTCGATGGAGCTCCAAAAAATCGTAGCTTTGCATCAGCATATAGTTGAACTCAAGGAAACTGAGGCCTTTCTCAAGCCTCGATTTGTAACATTCAAAGGTCAGCATCCGGTTGACAGAGAAGTGAACGCCGACCTCCCGTAGGAAATCGATGTAATTCAAGTTTAACAGCCAATCCCCGTTGCGGACAATCTGCGCCTTTCCCTCCCCAAAATCGATAAAGCGGGACATTTGACGGCGGAAACACTCCGCATTGTGGTCGATCTCTTCCTTTGTCAGCATTTTGCGCATATCGGTTTTTCCGGTCGGGTCACCGATCATAGTCGTACCAGTCCCAAGCAGGGCGATCGGGCGATGCCCAGCCTTCTGCAAATGGGACATGACGACGAGCTGGAGGAAATGCCCTACATGAAGGCTGTCGGCCGTTGCATCAAAGCCGATATAAAAGGTGACCTTTTCATTGTTAAAAAGACGTTCCAGCTCTTCCTCGTTGGTGCTTTGTGCGATCAGGCCGCGCCGCCTGAGTTCTTCAAATACAGTCATCCTACATTCTCCTTTTTACTCAATCCAATTTTTGCAGGGAGGCAAAAAAAGAAACGCCCCCTGCTTGTTCAGCAGAGGACGGAAAATTCCGTGGTACCACCTCAATTTACCGCCTTTTCGCAAAGCCGGCCTTAACGGGTTATCACAACCCTGGCGCAGTAACGGGCGCACCCAGAACAAGCTACTCAAAAATTCGCCTGCCCAGCTCCGGAATGTATTCACAGGATCCGGCACACACCCTTTCACCAGCCGGGCGCTCTCTGCCTGCCTTGTCTCTGCTACTTCTTTCCTTCACAGCCGATACGACAATAAACAAATTCTACCATATTATTTCTGCTTCGTCAACTCCCGGCCGCTGAGAATCAAATCCTCCGCATTTTGGAGCAGCAGCTCGGTCATCTGCCCGGTTCCCATAATCCGCGCTACTTCCCGCTTCCGACCTTCAAAATCGAGCGGGCTTACTTCGGTAAAGGTTCTGCCGCTTTCGGACTTTTTCTCGATCAAAAGATGAGTGTCGGCCAGCGCCGCAATCTGCGCCAAATGCGTCACACAGATGACCTGCTTATTATGGGAAACTTCTTTGAGCTTTAATCCGATCTTTTGAGCGGCGCGTCCGCTGACACCGGTGTCGACCTCATCAAAAATAAGGGTGGGAATGCGGTCTTTATCCGCTAAAACATTTTTGATGGCGAGCATAATCCTCGACAGCTCACCGCCGGAGGCAATTTTGCTCATCGGCTTCGGCGGTTCTCCGAGATTCGTTGAAATCATAAATTCAACTGTTTCCTGCCCAAACCGGTTCATTTTGCAGGGATTCAGAGCAGCTTGAAGCTTCACGTTCGGCATATCCAGGAACTTCAGCTCCCGTTCCACAGACTTCACAAACCGCTCCGCCGCTTTCCCTCTTTTTTCTGAAAGCCCCGCGGCCTTTTCCCGGACAATCTCCATCAAAGCGCGGCGTTTTTCCGAAAGCTCTTCCAACAGGGCATCAGCATTGTCAATGGCGTCAAATTCAGATTTTGCCGCTGCCTGAAACGCCAGTATTTCATCAATCGTACCGCCGTATTTCCTTTTTAGCTTCCGAATCTCGTCCTGCCGGTCCTCTAAATAGGACAAGCGGCCGGGATCGAAGTCGAAGTGGTCGAGAAAGGTTTCGATCTTCCCTGCAATCTCTTCCGCCTCATAATAAATTTCCTGCAAACTGGAGGAAACCGATTCCAATTCTTCGGAAAGGGCGGCTGACCCCACAAGCGCGCTGCTGGCATTCGACAATAAACTGACGGCGCCGTCTACTTCTTCGCCGCCGTTTAAGTAATGGACAGCCTGGCTTAGCCCTTCGGCAATGCCGGAATAATTTTGCAGTGCCTTGAGCTCCGCTTCTACCGCTTCGTCTTCCTCAGGCTGCAACGCGGCAGACTCGATTTCGTTGATCTGGTAAGAGAGCAGGTCACGCCTGCGCTCATTTTCCTCTCCGTCGGTAGCCAGGCGTTTCATCTCCATAACGACGGATTTAAGCTCTGCAAAGATGCGCTGATATTCATCACGGACGCTTTGATATCCGCCAAAACTGTCCAAGATGTCGAGATGATGTTCTGGCGCAAGGAGAATTTGACTGTCGTGCTGTCCGTGAATGTTGACCAGATCGTTACAGATTTCCTTCAAAACGGAAAGGTTGACCGGGCGGCCGCAGAGACGGGCAGCGTTTTTTCCATCCACCTGTATTTCGCGCTGAACGATCAGCTGCCCGTCCTCCAGCTCATACCCGGATGCCGCCGCCTTTTTGACGACATCCTCCGGCAAATCCCGGAAAACGCCGAGGATGACCGCTTTTTCACATCCTGTCCGAACAATATCCCGCGAAATCCGCTGCCCCAAAACAGCGTTGATCGAATCAACAACGATTGATTTACCCGCGCCGGTCTCGCCGGTAAAGATATTGAGCCCCATGTCAAAATGGATTTCCGCTTTTTCGATGACAGCCAGATTTTGAATATAAATTTCAGATAACATCCAGATATCTCCCGCTTCTATTTTGCGTGAACATCCAACAATTTTTGCAGTTCGCCCAGTAGGGCGATCGCATCGTCACTGGTGCGCATCAGGGCAAAGATGGTGTCGTCCCCCGCAATCGTTCCGACAAGGGCCCCCCAATGCATAGAATCGAGCGTGGCACAGGCGGCCTGCGCCATGCCGGTATAGCATTTGATCACCACGATATTTTCCGCACAGTCGACCTTGACGACAGACTGAGCAAAAATAGAATGAAACCGGTCTGATCGGTTTTCAATATGGGAATTGGTAAAATTGGAATAGCTATAACTTCCGTCTGGATTCATTGCTTTGACCAGATGGAGCTCTTTAATATCCCTTGAAACGGTCGCCTGGGTTACGTTGAAGCCCTCTTCCTTTAAGCAGCGCAGAAGGTCTTCCTGCGTGTCGATCGGCTGCCGGGCGATCATTTCGAGTATTTTAGCGTGTCTTTTGGCTTTCAAGACTCAATCCTCTCCTCTATCAGGCATTGCTGTGGTCGATAAATTTTTTACTTAGGATTTCAAAAAAAGATTGATCAAAACTGATCAGTTTAGCATATCGGCCGGATTTCCGAACGGTAACACAGTCTCCCGGCTGGATTGGAAATCCCTCCGCCCCGTCAATCGTCACATAGGCCTCGTTAGAACATTCAAATGACGTTCTGACGGTCACTGTTCGGTCAGCTGCAAAGACAACGGTTCTGGCAAAGAGAGAATGCGGACAGACCGGGCTCATGACAATACACTCCACAGATGGTTCTACAACCGGCCCTCCTGCCGAAAGAGAATAAGCGGTTGAACCGGTCGGTGTAGAAAATATCAAACCGTCGGCGCGATACCGGCTGACCGGTTTTCCATCGCAATCGATGTTCAAGTCGATGATGCGTGAAAGAGAACCGCGCGAAAGCACAATGTCGTTTAAAGCACAGACGTGCTCCTTTACGCCATCCCCTTTTTGATAAGTGAGTTCGAGCATCATCCGGTTTTCTACGAGATAATCCCCAGAGAAAAGCCGCTCCAACCGGCCGAATTCGTTTTGCTCCATCCGGGTTAAAAAACCGAGGCGTCCTGTGTTGATCCCCAGCACCGGCTTATCGAAAGGCAGGGCAAACTTTGCCGCATGAATCAGAGTCCCATCCCCTCCGATCGATATTACGATATCGCATTCCGGCATCAGGGAACGAACCTCGCCTAACGTCACAGAAGGGTATTTTTGGGCAAAAGCGGCATCTTCTTTAGGCATTGAAATTTCTCCGCCCAAGGAAAGCAGTTTTTTTAAAACGAGCTCGGTACAAGTCTCAGCGTTGCTTTTATCCAGATTGACGGTCAGAAAAAATCGCATCAAACCTCTCCTTTATCCAGTGCGGCGTGAGAACGTTTTACGAGAGCTCTCAAATCCTTTTCACAAAAACTGGACGATTCGTCAATATGGCTCAGATAGTATAGATATTCAATGTTCCCCTCCGGCCCTTTGACCGGTGAATAATCAGCTGCCGAAAGGAAAAAACCGTTTTCATTACAGAAATCGAGGATTTTTTGAAGTACTTCGTAGTGGATTTCCGGTTCACGGACAACCCCTTTTTTTCCGACCTTCCCTTTCCCCGCTTCAAACTGGGGTTTGACGAGGCAAACGGCCGTTCCGCCTTTTTTTAAAAATTTTTTCACAACAGGGAGAACCAAAGTCAAAGAAATAAACGAAACGTCGACCGATACGAAATCGATTTGCTCCGGTACTTTTTCCGTTTCAAGATAACGGACATTCGTCCGTTCCAGGTTTATCACACGTTCGTCGGTTCTCAGCGACCAAGCCAGCTGACCATATCCTACGTCTACAGCATAAACTTTAGAGGCGCCGTTTTGCAGCATACAGTCAGTAAAGCCCCCGGTAGAAGCGCCGATATCCATACAAATTTTACCCTTCAAATCAATGGAGAAGGAGCCTATCGCCCGCTCCAGCTTGAGCCCCCCTCGGCTGACATAACGAAGCCGGCTGCCAATAAGCTCTATTTGAACTGAGGCCGGATCGTATAACTCTCCCGCCTTGTCCGCACGCTCTCCATCCGCCATGACAGCTCCCGCCATAATCAGGGCTTTTGCCTTTTCTCTGGACGGCGCGTAACCCTTTTCCACCAAAAGAAGATCCAATCTTTTTTTATCTGTCACATCAGTCACCTTTATTTTGATTCATAACTGCGATGACAGTCTCTGCGATCGACTCCTGATCGAGCTTCAAGTACCGGAGAGACTGTTCGACTGTCGCCTGACTCACAAACTGATTGTCGATTGCCGTGATGTGATAGCCGCCCTGATAACCCTGCTCCTTTAATTTTACCAGCAGTTGTTCAGCAACGGAACCGCTTTTGATTCCTTCTTCAAAAAAGAAGATACGAGAATGCTTCGCTGCGCTTTTTACCGCTTCTTCAGGGAGCGGGTGAACTTGATTTAGCTTCAGGATCGACACCTGGATTCCCATCTGAATCAGCCGTTCAGCCGCCTTGTTGACTGCGTGAAAGGTTCTCCCATAGGTTGCGAGTAAAACACCCGGATCGCTGTTTAGACACTGGTATTGAAACGGCGCAGGCGCTACCGTGGTATCATCTGAATCTGTCGGCTGGGCGCCGCGTGGATACCGCACAGCAACAACACCTTTATAATCATAGATTGCGTGCTTTAACATCCAGCGCAACTCGTGATAGGAAGAAGCGGAAAGGATGGTTACGCCAGGAATCGTACTTAAAAAAGCGACGTCATAAATTCCTTGATGCGTTTCACCGTCATCCCCTACAATACCGGCTCGGTCGACGGCGAGAATAATATGCTGCTTTTCAAGAGCCGCGTCATGGATAATCTGGTCATAAGACCGCTGCAAAAAGGTGGAATAAACGGCGAATACAGGAATCATCCCATTGCTGGCGAGCCCGGCAGCAAAGGTGACACCAAATTCCTCCGCGATCCCGACGTCAAAAAAACGATCACGATGGGCGGACGAAAAAAATTGAAGGCCCGTTCCATATTTCATAGCGGCGGTAATCGCACAGATCCGCGAATCAGAATCAGCCAAAGCTGTCAGCGTTTTTCCTGCAACCGAGGAAAAGCTGTTGCTGGGTGCAACGTCAGGATTTCCAGTGACGGTATCAAAGGGCGAGACGCCGTGGTAATCCCCCGGATTTTCCTCTGCATACTGATAACCCTTTCCTTTTACCGTCTCAATATGGATAAAGGCAGCTCTCTTTTTGCTCTTGGCCGCTTTTAAAATATCGGTCAATTCTTCAAGGTTGTGCCCATCAATCGGACCATAATAATTAAAACCAAAATCCTCAAAAAAATTGCTGTGATACAGCAGATCTTTTACAGCCGATTTTGAAGCTTTCAACGATTTTTTAAAAGGTTTTCCCAAAACAGGGATTTTATCAAGAACACTTTCCATATTCTTTTTTGCGCGCAGATAGATGGGCTTAGAGCGGATTGTCGCGAGATAGCGGGCAAAGGCGCCGACGTTTCTGGAAATAGACATCCCGTTGTGATTTAAAATGACAATGAGATTGTCTTTACTTCGCCCCGCATTATTGAGCCCTTCATAGGCGAGGCCGCCGGTAATGGCGCCGTCCCCAATTACGGCGATCACATGACGGCCGTTTTCCAGCAATGTATTGGCCTTGGCAATCCCGTATGCAGCGGCAATCGAATTGCTTGCATGGCCGCCGGTAAATGCGTCGTATTCACTTTCTGAGCAGCGTGGGAACCCAGAAATTCCGCCTTCCTTTCGGAGAGTGGAAAACTGATTTTTGCGCCCTGTCAAAAGCTTATGTACATAGCTTTGATGCCCGACATCCCAGACAATTTTGTCGTCCGGGCAGTCAAAAACCCTATGGAGCGCCACAGTCAACTCCACTACGCCGAGATTCGAGGCGAGATGCCCCCCTGTTTTGGACACAGATTCAACTAAAAAAGAACGAATTTCTTTACAGAGCTGGCCGAGCTGACTGTCCGGAATTTTTTTCAAATCCTGCGGAGAATTAATTTGGTTTAATAATGGATAATTCATTTTGGTCGATCAACACCCACTTTTCGTTTAAAACACAGGAACGATCATGGCAATAATGATACCGAGCAAAGCGCCGCAAAGAACTTCCAAAGGAGTATGTCCTAAAAATTCTTTCAGCTCTTTCGGATCGTCTTCATCGGTAAAATAGTCGATATCGGATTTGGGCTCCTTCTCCATCATCTTATTCAGAACCTTAGCGTGTTCACCTGCGGCCCGGCGAACTCCCATTGCATCGTTTATGACGATGACTGCTAAAATGAAAGCAATTCCGAATTCGGGCGAAGCAAATCCCAGTTTCCTGGAAACAGCCAAAGCCAACGCGCATACGCAGGAGGAATGACAGCTCGGCATCCCGCCGTCTCCGACCATCCTTCCCCAATCGAATTTTCCTGTCGTAATCGCTGCAATAACCGTTTTCATCACCTGTGCCGAGCCCCAGCCGATCAGCGCAGTAATCAAAACATAATTACTTAAAAGCCCCAATAAATCAGCCATATAAACTCCCTGCTTTTAATGATCTCTATCCAACAAATACTCCGTTAAGTCCATTAAAAAAACATGATCCGGAAACTTTGAAAGCGCCTTTTTAGCCGAATCCGTATAACCTGCTGCGACCGACTTTGCCTTTTCCAATCCCAAAAGTGAGACGTAAGTCGTTTTTCCACATTCCACATCGCTGCCAACCGGTTTTCCCAAAGCCGCTTCATTTCCTGTTACATCCAGTATATCGTCGACAATTTGAAAGGCTAAGCCAAGCGCTTCAGCATACTGTCCTGCAAGCAAAACCATCTTTTCATCTCCGCCGCCTGCCAGCACACCGAGCTTGCACGCAGCTTTTAGCAACGCGCCTGTTTTCAGAGAATACATCTCCGTCAGAATTTCCTTTGTGACCGGCTTTCCTTCATACGACAGATCAATCGTCTGCCCGCCCACCATCCCGGCAGCGCCGGCACATTCTGCCAAAACGGACACCGCCTTAATCCTCGTTCCCGACGGAAGATTTGCATGGCCAATCTGTTCGAAAGCCATTGTCAAAAGAGCATCACCCGCCAAAAGGGCATTTGCCTCTCCATACTGTTTATGGCAGGAAGGCTTTCCCCGGCGCAGATCGTCGTTATCCATACAGGGGAGATCATCGTGAATAAGAGAATAACTGTGGATCATTTCCACTGCTAATGCAAACGGCATCGCTTCTGCCGGATTGTTTCCCAAAATGCGGCAGAATTCAAGCGTTAAAATGGGACGCAGGCGCTTTCCGCCAGCCATTAAACTATAATACATCGCATCATACACAGCTGCCTGATGCTTGCCTTCCGACGAAAATGTAGCTTCAAGCGCCTGATTGATTGTGGTCTGATATCGTTTTATCATCTCTTCAAAGGCTGCCATCCGGTTCCTCCATCTTCAAATCAACAGATAATTCGGTGATCTTTATTTCAGCCTCATTTAAAAGCTTTCGGCAGGAACGCGCCAATCCAACGCCCTCCTCATAAAGTTTGAGCGATTCTTCCAACGATAATTCACCGCGCTCCAATAGTTCGGTGATTTCCTGCAAACGATTTAAAGAGCTTTCGATCGATATTTTACGGCTGCTCATCTACTTCTTTTACCTCGCTTATAATCCTGCCTCGATTGAGTTTGGTTTCGAGAATTTGCCCAGTTTTGAGGCCGTCGACCCCAGTGAGCGGTTTTCCCTCTGCGAATGTGATGGAGTAACCGCGGGTCAAAACTTTTAAAGGGCTTAACGCCTCCAGCATGTCCACAGCGGCCGCATATTCGGAAGCGCGCCGGTTCAAGGCTGCTTCTATTCCTGAAAGCAAGCTGTTCTTCTGGCGCTCCAATTCTTCCCTCTGCTTTTCCAGCATCCCTTGCGGCGATAAAAGCTGAAGCCGCCCTTCCAAAAATTTTAGCCGCTGTTCTAGCTTCCTTTTAGCTGCTAATGTATAATTATACAATAAAGTTTGATGTTTGTCGAGAGCGTCGATCAGAAATTTGCGGTCGGGCACCGCCAGTTCCGCAGCAGCGGAGGGAGTTGGCGCACGTAAATCGGCAACAAAATCGGCAATCGTAAAGTCTGTTTCGTGCCCAACTGCGGAAATCACAGGAAAATGGCTTTTAAATATAGCGTCCGCAACACATTCCGTGTTAAATGCTGCTAAATCTTCCATAGATCCGCCGCCTCTCGCAAGGATGACCAAATCAATAAAATTCTTTTTCTGGCTGTTGAGCCACTGGAAGGCGGCGGCAATCGACGCTGGGGCCTGCTCGCCCTGCACCAAAACAGGGATGATTTTGATTTCTACAGCTGGAAAACGGCGGGAAATAATGTTTAACATATCCTGAAGCGCTGCGCCGGTAAGGGCTGTAATCAGCGCAATTTTTTGCGGCATAGCCGGAAGGCTCCGTTTTTTTGCAGGATCAAAATAACCTTTGGCCTCCAGTTTTCGTTTCAGCTGCTCAAAGGCCATGTAAAGCGCGCCGATTCCATCAGGCTGTAAATCCTCACAGTAAAGCTGATAAACACCGTCCCGTTCAAAAACACGAATACTTCCAAAAGCGACGACCTTCATTCCATTTTCCGGCCTGAATTTCACATAGCGTGCGCTTCCCCTGAACATGACAGCCTTGATCGACGTTTTTTCATCTTTTAAAGTAAAATAAAAATGACCCGATTTTAAATGATGGGTAAAATTCGACAGTTCTCCCCTAATAAATAATCCTGTCAAATTTTCATCGGCTGACAGGATCGTTTTGATATATTCATTGATTTGAGAAACGGTTACAAAAGCAGCGTCCTTCATCTTCCATGTTCCTTTAAATAAGCGAGATATGCGATTCCAGCTGCATTATCCGCAGAATAAGCCGGCTCAGCGAACCGACAATCTCCCGACTTGGAAAGCTCAGATTTGAGAATGCGGTTCGACATTACACCGCCGGAAAAAAGAACCGGCATAGCGCCGTACTCTTTGATCAGCCGGTTCAGCATTTTCTCCAAACCCTCTCGGATGCTTTCCAAGCAAAACCGTGCGACCTGTGGAGCTTCGGCCCCCTTATTTAGAAGAGCTTCGCACTGGTTTTGTATACCCGAAAGACAGATATCGTTTCCTTTTAAGACAGCATGCGTTCGAATTGGTTCCTGCCACATCTCAGCAAGCTTTTCCAGTTCCGGCCCTGCTGGGAAACCACAGCCCAACAGCTTTCCAACCCGGTCGATCAACTGGCCTGCGTTGAGGTCGAGCGTTCCGGCAATGCGTTTTACCCGGATCACCGTCTCCTGGTCTGGCGCAGCCAGTAAAGCCTCCGTGGTTCCGCCTGAAACGTGAAATGCCAAAAACGAATGATCCAGCAGCTCGAGAGACCTCGAAGAATAAAGGGCAGCCATAACATGCCCTTCCTGATGTGAAAAACTGAAAAGGGGCCGCTCTAACACAGCGGCAATACACTCTGCAGTCGATTTACCGACTAAAAAGCAGGGCATATAAGAACCGTCGACCCGTCTCGGAAAGACAGAAACGCCTAAAGCGGTTAAATCCCCATCCTTGCCGTTTGCTTTCAACTCTTCTATCACTGAGGGCAGCTGCTTGATATGTGCAAACACCGCATCCGACTGCCGCAGACCGACTTGGCCCTTTGGCACCGGAAGAAGTTTGCGGAACATCCGCATTTCTTTATTATCATTGTTGTAAATCGCGGCAGACGTAGAATAATTGCTGGTGTCGAGTCCTAAATAAAGTCCCATCAGTGCACATCCGTCTCGCGGACGACGGCCCCTAAAACGCCATTGATATAGCTGGCGTCATCCTGTGTGGAATAAGTCTTTGCAATCTCGACCGCTTCATTGATGACAATCGCCGGATCAATCTCCTTTAAAATACAAAGCTCATAAACGGCAAGCCGCAGAAGAGATAATGCCACTTTGGAGATTCTGGAAACATTCCAGTTTTTTAAATTCCTCTCAATGACTGCATCGATTTCAGCAAGATGCGCTTCGATTTCAGTGTAATACTGCCGAACCGTATTGTTGAGTTTAATCTCGTCGCATTCGGCTGCCAAAGCAAACATCTCCTCTACAGTATACTCTGTAAAGGCGCGCTCAAACAGAAGAATAAAGCAATTTTCGCGCATTTGACGTCTTGTCATAATAAACTCCTTAGTCTGTTTCTTCTTTTATCACACCCGCAATTAGAACATTGACCTTGGAGACAGTGATTCCTGTCATATTCTGCACGGTAGCTTTTACATCTTCCTGAATCTGCTGTGCTACATCTTTGATTTTGTAACCGTAAATCAGGTTGACACAAAGGCTGATTTGGGCGACATCTACATTGAGCGCGATATCAATCGAATTTTCTGCGTGGCTGGAACGAAGCAGCAAATTCTTCCAGCCAAAATGCCCTTGTGCGAGACTGTGCACCCCAGCGACATCCAGAACAACTTGGCGCGTGATCGTCAGCACCACTTCTTCAGATATTTTTAAACTGCCTGTCTGGGTGATCCTTTCCTTTTCCATACCGCTTCTTCCTTTCTATCCTTTGCGTAATTGACGATCCCACCGGATGATATAGATGAAATATAAATAACGGCAGCAACGAGACGAGCATTAGAACATTATAAATAAAATCCGAATTGTAAAAGGGGTAAACATTGAACTGATTACAAATAAACACAACCGCACAATTTGCACACTGATGTTTTGCCGGTTTTCAAGTTTCAATCCTGCGAAGCGCGTGAAATAACACTAAGCATAACGTGCCGCGCGGGTTGCAGACTTGCAAGTTTGCGCACTATCCGAACGGATCGTCCCGGCCATAAAATTAAGTATAATAGCCGCTCTGCGGATATTATACCATATTTTCAAAGAAAGAGGCAAGAACTCTTAAAGTGAGAAGGCTTTTTTCAGGGCAGAAAGCGCAAAATCATACGATGCTTGCGGGACCAGAATAGAAATATCGACATCCGAGGTGGTGATCAGCAAAATGTCGGTCTGCGCGCTGTTGAGCGCCGCAAAAGCTTGAGCCGCCACGCCAAAATGCTCAGGCAGCGCTTCGCCGAACAAAGACAGCTTTACATTGGAACTGCTGACCAGAGAACGAACATTCGGATATTGTTCCGACATCCCCTTAATCAACGCCAAAACTTTGGTCATATCGTTGTCCGAAACGGTAAAGGAAACCGTCACGGTCGTTCCGGTAGGAGCCGTTTGTGAAATCATATCGACATTGATTTCCCGCTCTGCCACCGCTCCAAAAACATCGGACAAAAAACCGATGCTCGAGGGCGCCGCTTCTAAGGTAATCAAAGTAACGCCTTCTGTCGGCGTAATTTTTGTAATCCACTGGTTCATCTGCAATTCTCCCCTCGTCCCATTTGGATTCAATCAGCCAGCATATCCTGCATCGTATACATCCCAGAATCTTTTCCGGCGAGATAAACGGCGGCGTTGATCGCGCCGACGGCAAAAACCTCTTTTGACATCGCAGTGTGCTTCAGAGAGAGAATCTCGTCCCGTCCGGCAAATAAAATTTCATGTTCACCGACGATGGTGCCGCCGCGGACAGCGTGGATGCCGATCTCCTTTGCATCGCGTTTTTTCACCACCGAATGGCGGTCGTAAACGTTTTGATAACAATTCCCTCCCGCCTCATTGACGGCGTTTGCCAGCATGATCGCCGTTCCGCTTGGGGCATCAATTTTCTGATTGTGATGTTTTTCGATAATTTCAATATCAAACTGCCCACCAAGAACGGTAGTCGCTTTTTTAGCGAGTTCAACCAAAAGATTGACCCCAAGGGACATGTTGAATGTAAAGAAAACAGCGGTATTTGCCGCGGCTTCGTGAATGGAGGAAATCTGCTCAGCAGAGTATCCGGTCGTAGCGAGAACAACCGGAATCCGATGCCCAACGGAGTAAGAAAGAATATCCCCCAATAAAGACGGATGCGAAAAATCTATGATTACGTCTGCGGGAATCTCGCAATCCTCGATCCGCTTATAAATCGGGAAATCGGCGCGGTCGTCCTCTGTCAGATCGATTCCCGCAACGACGGCGCAATCATCCCGCCCGTCGGCACAGTTGCGAATCACCCGCCCCATCTTTCCATTGCAGCCACATAAAATAATTCTTTTCACGTCTTTTTCCCTTCTCGATTTCAGATCAGCTTATAATTCTTGAGTGTAGCCGTCAAACGGGCCTTTGCCTCTTCTGAAAGGCCGACCAACGGCAGACGACAGGGACCGACCTCCATCCCCATCAGGTTCATCGCCTCTTTGACCGGAATGGGGTTGACGTCGATAAACATATCGTTCATCAGACTGAGGTATTGCAGCTGCATCGCGGCGCTTTCTTTTACCTTTCCGTCGAGCCAAAGCTTACAGATTTCATGCGTCTGCCGCGGCAGGATGTTGGAGAGAACCGAGATCACTCCCAAACCGCCCAACGCCATAATCGGCACGATCTGGTTGTCGTCTCCGGAATAAAGATTCAGGTTGTCGCCGCAGAGCGCACGGGTTTTGGCGATATCGGAAATGTTGCCGCTCGCCTCTTTTGTCGCAACGATATTCGGGTGTTTGGAAAGCTCCAGATAAGTATTCGGTGCAATGCAGGTTCCGGTTCTGGATGGGACGTTGTAAAGGATCACCGGGAGATCGGTCGCATCGGCGATGGTGTTGAAATGGCGAACCAATCCCGCCTGGGAAGTTTTGTTATAATAAGGGGTCACAGACAAAAGCGCATCGACTCCGGCAGATTCCGCCTCTTTGCAGAGCGAAACCGCGTAAGCGGTATCGTTGCTTCCTGCCCCTGCAACCACCGGCACTCTGTGGTTGGTTCGTTCCACAGCATAACGGATCACTTTGACGTGCTCTTCGTGATTGAGGGTGGCGGATTCGCCTGTCGTTCCGCAGATTACAATACAATCGGTCTGGTTTTCGATTTGAAAGTCGATCATCTCGCCCAATTTTTCATAATTTACAGTGCCGTCTGCATGCATCGGGGTGATAATCGCAACACCGGCGCCAGTAAACACAACTTTTTTCATAGACTGTATCTCCTTTTATCTAAAATGTGTTCGATTAAATTGCTTTGTTACAAATTCTCCGCTAACAGAATATCCCGCTTCACATCGTTTGTATAAAGGCTCCAGCCAAAATAATGGCCGACCCTGCCCATCTGATAAGGAATAAAATGCTCTGCTCCAATTTCGGCGAGCTCTTTCCAATAAACAAGGGCGCGTTTTAACAGCTCAACCGCTTCCGCCTTTTTTGTCTGATTTCCATTTTGCTGGTATTCCAACAACTTGAGCGCTGCTTCGAGCTTGCACAGATAATAATGTTCCAAAGCGTTCCAAGCTTTCAAGTCGAGCAGGACACAGGCGAGCTCTCCGATTGGAGCCGCAGCAGCCGACTCGATCTCAGCAATACAGGCCTGTATCCGTTTTGATTTCGATTTCAGCAGTTCAAAGATATCCGGCGGTGTTTCCCCCGTTACGGCAGTTCCACTCTGTGCTTTTTCCAGATACTCCTTGATTCCGACGGTACCGACCCCCGGCATCGCCGCGCTTTCCATGATGTCGAGGACGGAACGGAACCCGTTGACCGATAGCAGGCTTTCGGGATGCCACTGATAGTCGTAGTTTAACCAGATCAGACGGTTGACCGCACAAAGGCCGTCGACAGCCGCCGACAGTCCCCGGTTAATCGCCGTTCCGCACTCCCCATAGCGATCGGAATATTTATCGTTCCAAAGAGATTCAGGCAAATCCGGATTGTAGCTGAGCCGTCCGATCATTTCAAACTGCGCCCAGTCTTTTTCAAAAGAGTATTCGGAATCGGCAAGGTGAAGATCCGGGCGATGCTGAAAATTTTTAGCCCAAAGATAACCGTCCGCTCCCCAATAAAATCCGTCCACATAGGGCTTTTTCATCCCGCGGACATATTCTGCAATATAAGAAGGACTGCATCCTCTCAAGTTGTGAAAATCGTCGTTTCTCACAGTGTAAAGGACACGAATTTTACTGAGATCAATGACGCCCCAGGCGTCAAACAGCGACTCGAACTGCGGAATCGGGTGGGAGTACATATGCGCGTTGGAATATTTCCAGCTGATATATTTGCGGTCAGCCGGATATTTTTCCAGAAACATTTCCTGTGCGATCGTGCCGTTTGACATATTGGTGCGGTGGATAAAGGGGACGTTTGCCTTTACCTCATTCAAGGCTTCCAGATAGGTTTCGACTACCCATTGCTCGCATTCGGCCGGCGTTCCCGCAAGGGATTCGCTGTTCGAGGTGCCGAGCCCGGTTAAATCGGGATAAGTCATCAGCAGCGTTTTGATGGCTTCGCGGAAATAATCCTTGACAAGCGCGCTGCTCTGCCGCAGCATAACGGCGCGGCGGCCGCGTTCTCGGTCGTTTTCATCCTCTGCGAGCTCAGGCGGCAGGCCAAGGCCCTTAGCGATTGCCGGTGTAATCCGAACGTTCCAGGTAAACAAAAACGTCTCAATCCCGCGTTCTTTTGCATGGCGGAAAATGAAGTGATACACTTCCTGAAAATGAGCCAGCTCCTCATCATTGTAGGGAGTGGCAGCGGGATATTTGCCCAGCCGGAACATCATTTCAAAGGGGTTTTCCGACCAGAGGCTCAGACAGTTATAGCGGTTTCTCGCAAGAAAATCGATGTAATCACGCCAGAAATCCGTCGTCATCAAGACCTCTTTATTTTTGCGAAACAGATCCCCGTCTGCATAAGGCTCATAGGGGAGATTGTATTTCACGCCGCGCATCTTTAAAAACGGTTCTTCCCTTTTGTCGGAGACACCGTCGATGCCGTGATACCGAATCGTTTCGGCAAGGTCGAGAGCGCCGTACATTACGCCGACCGCGCTTCCTCCGAGAACACGGATTAAATTCCCTTCCCGTTTGATTTCAAAGCTTTCTTTGGAGAGCGCTTCATCTGCCGTTTCAAGGAGAATCGCCGGTTCGGTTTGATCGCCCGAAAAAAGATTCAACCGCTCGGAAAAACAAGGGATCCGCAAAGAGCAAAGCTGATTTTTAAGCTCGGACACGCCGAATTCTATCGGAGGTTCCGTCTGCTTCATCGTCCCATAGTATAAATTCACTGCCGCACTCCCATTCAAATCATGTCGGTATCTATAAAAGAATTAATCCAGATAGCCCTTTGCAGCCAGAAGCTCCGCCATCAGCACGGCGCCGCCCGCCGCTCCGCGGAGGGTGTTGTGGGAAAGGCAGACGAACTTGACGTCGTATTGCGAATCCGGACGGAGCCGCCCGATGCTCACCGCCATCCCATTTTCAAGGTTCCGGTGGAGCTTTGTCTGCGGCATGTTGTCTTCCTCAAAGTAATGGAGGAACTGTTTCGGCGCGGAAGGCAGAGCAAGCGCCTGCGGCTCCCCTTTATAGTCCGCCCAGCGGCGTTTGATTTCTTCCAGAGACGGCTTTCTTTCAAAAGAAGCGAAAACAGCCGCCATATGGCCATCTGAAACCGGAACGCGCAGACACTGCGTCGTGATCTGCGGCGAAGCGGCGTTGACGATCTTTCCATCGACGATGTTTCCCCAGACTTTGAGGGGCTCCTGTTCACTTTTTTCCTCTTCGCCGCCAATGTACGGAATCAGGTTATCCTCCATCTCCGGCCAGGTTTTAAACGTCTTTCCAGCACCGGAAATAGCCTGATAAGTACATGCCAGCACCTTGGTGATGCCAAAATCGCGGAGCGGGGACAGAGCGGGAACGTAGCTCTGGATGGAGCAGTTCGACTTAACCGCTATAAAGCCGCGTTTGGTTCCCAAACGCTTCCTCTGGCTTTCAATCACCTGGATGTGATCCGCGTTGATTTCCGGCACGACCATCGGCACATCTGGTACGCCGCGGTTTGCGGAGTTGTTTGAAATAACCGGGCACTCCGCTTTTGCATAAGCTTCCTCCAGCTTTTTGATTTCATCCTTTTTCATGTCGACGGCACAGAAAACGAAATCGACCATAGAAGCGATCGACTCCACGTCTTTTCCGGCGTCCATCACAATCAAATCTTTCATACTTTCAGGGATCGGCTTTGTCATTGCCCACCGGCCCTTGACGGCATCCTCATACCGCTGCCCCGCAGAGCGTGCGGATGCGGCAATCACTTTTACATGGAACCAAGGGTGATTTTCAAGCAGCAGCGCGAACCGCTGCCCTACCATTCCCGTTCCTCCAATAATTCCGACATTGAATGATTTCATACAAAAACAATCCTTTCCTCATTTTACGCAATCCACAGTTTTCTTCGGCTTGCGCATTCAAATCGGTCTTTACAGCTTTGGAAAATTGACAGCATGCTTTGCCGCCCTTCCTATCGTCTTATAGGTTTCTCATAACAAAAAAACCAGTTGAAAACTGGTTCATAATACAATATAATAGAAGCATTGACGTTTAAAACGCGATAGCACTCCATCATACGATTATGATGACAGTTGCAGCCTTATTCAGGAATGCACCCAAAAACCAAAATAAACCCCGATTTCAGTTTTTTCGGCAGATTTACCTTTTGTTCTGCGCTGCAAACGAACCGGGGGTTCTCACGCAAAACGACTCTTTAAATCCGCGCCTCTATCAACCTGTTTTCTTCTTTATATCATATCATTTTGCGTGGTAAGTGTCAATATTTTTCTTGTTTCCAATCCGTTTATAAGGAGACTTTTATGAAGCGAAGCGATTTCTTTTACAGCCTTCCTGATGAGCTGATCGCTCAGACGCCGTTAGAGCCCAGGGACAGCTCCCGCCTGATGCGGATCGACCGGGAGACCGGTGAGATTTCTCATACTGTTTTTCGGGATATTCCCCGGTTTCTGCGCCCCGGAGACCTGCTGGTCGTCAACGACTCCCGCGTGATCCCAGCCCGCCTTTATGGAGTAAAAGAAGGTACCGGCGCGGCAATCGAGTTTTTATTGCTGGAGCAAAAAGCGAACAATGAATGGGAGATCATCTGCAAGCCCGCAAAAAAGGCGAAACCTGGGGCTGTTTTTGTATTTGGAGACGGGCTTTTGAAGGCCGAAATCCTGGAAATTCTGGAGGATGGCAAACGGCTGGTCAGACTGACGTGTGATCGGCCGATTTATCAGGTGCTTGACCGGATTGGACAGATGCCCCTTCCCCCCTACATTACGGAAGAGCTCAAAGACAGGGAGCGGTATCAGACGGTTTATTCCGAAATAAATGGATCGGCCGCGGCGCCGACGGCCGGGCTTCATTTTACACCGGAACTGCTGCGCAGGCTGGAAGAACAGGGCGTTCAAATCGCTCACGTGACCCTGCATGTTGGTTTGGGAACCTTTCGCCCTGTGAAAGCAGATGAAATCACAGACCATAAAATGCACAGTGAAGCTTATATGATGTCCGGGGAAACTGCCGAGCTGATCCGCCGTACCAAACAAAACGGCGGACGGGTTATCGCGGTCGGTACTACCAGCTGCCGGACGCTGGAAAGCGTTTTTTCTCTCTATGGTGAGGCGCGGGAATGCAGCGGGTCGACCAGCATCTTCATCTATCCGGGCTATACGTTCAAATGCATCGACGGATTGATTACAAACTTCCATCTCCCGGAAAGCACTTTGATCATGCTGGTGTCCGCCTTTCTTGGATATGAAAAGACGATGGAAGCCTATCAAACCGCTGTAAAAGAGAGATACCGTTTTTTCAGTTTTGGGGATGCGATGCTGATTTTATAAAGGTTATGTAACTAAAGGAGAAAAAGGATGTACCAGCTTCACCACAGGTGCAAAACCGCCCGGCGCGGCTCGTTTATAACAGTACATGGGACAATCCAGACCCCGGCGTTTATGAATGTCGGAACGGCGGCAGCGATAAAAGGCGGTATTTCATCATATGATCTAAAAGAAATAAAGTGTCAGGTTGAGCTCTGTAATACTTATCATCTTCATCTCCGGCCCGGCGACGAGTTAATTAAGAGGCTGGGCGGTCTTCATAAATTTATGGGATGGGATGGGCCGATTTTAACGGACAGCGGTGGATTTCAGGTCTTTTCCCTGGCAAAGCTTCGTACAATTAAAGAAGAAGGCGTCACCTTTTCCTCCCATATAGACGGCAGAAAAATTTTTATGGGGCCGGAAGAGAGCATGCGGATTCAGTCGAATTTGGGTTCCACGATCGCCATGGCGTTCGACGAATGCGTTGAAAACCCTTCTACCCATGAATATTCCCGCAAGTCCTGCGAACGTACAACGCGCTGGCTCGTCCGCTGCAAAAATGAGCTGGAGCGCCTGAACCGCCTGCCCGATGCGGTCAATCCGGATCAGATGCTGTTTGGAATCAATCAGGGCTGCGTTTACGACGATCTTCGCGCCGAACACATGAGAGAAATTGCGGCGCTGGACTTAGACGGATACGCAATCGGCGGACTAGCGGTCGGAGAACCGGCAGAAACTATGTACCATGTGATCGAAGTGGTAGAGCCGCTTATGCCGGAACACAAGCCGCGCTATTTGATGGGAGTGGGCACCCCGGGCAACATCATAGAAGCTGTCGCGCGCGGTGTCGACCTTTTCGACTGCGTTATGCCAAGCCGAAACGCCCGGCACGCTCACGTCAACACCTGGAAAGGGATCCGCAACCTGATGAATGTCAAATACGCCGAAGACCTTCTCCCCATCGATGAGGAATGCGGCTGCCCTACCTGCCGGCGGCACTCCAGAGCGTATCTCCGGCATCTGTTCAAAGCCAATGAAATGCTGGCTATGCGCCTCGCCGTCATGCATAATCTTTACTTTTACAATACCCTGATGGAGAAAATCCGAGAATCGCTCGACAGCGGGAATTTTCAGGAATTCCGCGACCGATACAGCTCTTTGTTAGACACCAGAATTTAAAAAAGGATGACGATTTTTTATGAGTGTTTGGGAAATTATTCTGATTGCCGCAGGGCTTTCCATGGATGCCGCAGCGGTTTCGATATCGAATACCCTTTGCCTTCGGAAACTCGCCGTGCGGGATGTTCTATTGATGTGCGGCGCCTTCGCCCTGTTCCAAGGGTTAATGCCGTTGGCTGGTTATTACGGCGCTTCTTTATTCAAAAATTATATCACGTCGTATGACCACTGGATCGCCCTGCTGCTCCTCTTGTTTATCGGCGGGAAAATGATTATTGAAACCTTGCGCAACCACGGTAAGGAACAGGAATGCGAGAGCAATTTCAGATTGACTGTAAAGCTTGTCACAGTTCAGGCGGTTGCAACCAGTATCGACGCGCTTGCCGTAGGAATCAGCTTTTCAGCGCTCGACATGAATATCTACTCCTCTATCCTGCTGATTATGGCGACTACCCTTTGCATTTGTTTATTGGCGATTTTAGTCGCCCATCAGGTTGGGCAGAAACTTGCAAGCAAGGCGGAGTTGGTCGGCGGACTGATTCTGGTGGGAATCGGGCTCAAAATTTTTATTGAGCATATTTTGACTGGTGCATAAGAAAAGTCTATACATACAAAAACGCCTGCGTTTGAAATGCAGGCGTTTTTTGCTTAAAGAATTTCCTTTTACAGCTTTTAATCCTCGCTCTCCTCTTCCGGCATATCCCAGTTATGATAAACGTTCTGAACATCGTCGTTATCTTCAAGATGTTCAAGCAGCAGATTCATTTTCAGGACATGATCGGGGTCGGTCAGCGTGACATAATTGGAGGGAACCATCTCCACCTCAGCGGATGCAAAGGTATAGCCCATCTGAGATAAAGAATCCCGGACAGCCTGGAAGTCAGACGGGGAAGTGAGAATTTCCACCTCGTCTTCGTCGATGGTGTAATCATCAGCGCCGGACTCCATGATATCCTCCATCAGCTTTTCTTCGTCTGTAAAGGTGTTTTCCATTACAATAATGCCCTGCTCGTTAAACATAAACGAAACACAGCCGCTGGTTCCCAAATTTCCGCCGAATTTGTCAAAATAATGGCGAACGTCAGAAGCCGTGCGGTTCCGGTTATCTGTCAGAGTTTCGACAATAACAGCGACACCGTTTGGGCCATATCCTTCATAGACGATGCTTTCATAATCCGTTTTATCGCCGCTTCCAGCCTTTTTAATGATCCGGTCGATGTTGTCGTTGGGAACGTTATTCGACTTTGCCTTTGCGATCAGGTCGCGAAGCTTTCCATTGCTGTTCGGGTCTGCCCCACCCTCTTTTACTGCAACAGTGATTTCGCGTCCGATCTTTGTAAAGATTTTTGCCTTTTGCGCATCGGTTTTCTCTTTTTTTCGTTTGATGTTATTCCATTTTGAATGTCCCGACATAGGAGCCTTCCTTTCAACTAAATATCTTTCCGTTTATTTTACCTCAAAATGAGGACTAATTCAAGACATCGAGAATTGTGAGTAGATCGGTTGGATAATTGATGATATAATCTGCCCCCGCCGTCTCCAACTCGTCGATTCCACGAAATCCCCAGGCGGCGCCAATCACCTGAACCTTTGCGTTGTGGGCGAAAAGGACATCCACATCCGAATCGCCGCAATAGATGCAATCCTTTGGCGGGACGTGAAGCTCCTTCAGACAGCCCAGTAACCCGTCCGGCGCGGGCTTTTTGGGTAACTCATCGCTGGCGCCCAGGATGTAATCGAATTCGGTTTCTGGAAAAAGAGTTTCTAAAATATGCCGGACAAAGGCGTCTGGCTTATTCGAAAGAACGGCGAGCTTATAATGCCGTTCTTCCAATTCCTTCAACAGTGTATCCACCGACTCATAGGGACGCGTTTGATTGCAGTAGCTCTGGTTATAATACCGCTCGAACACCGCGCGCGCTTTCGCAACTGTCGCAGCGTCGCCGTTTTCTGCAGGCAAAGCGCGCTTAAACAGCTGATCGACGCCGCTTCCCACAAAATAACGATATTCGTTGACGTCGTGCTCCGGAAATCCTAAATCCCTCAAAGCATGGTTTGCCGAATCGGCTAGATCTGCCAGAGAATCGACCAGTGTGCCGTCCAGATCAAATGCTGCTAGTTTTATCATCTTAGCTTTTGTACCTCAGTTGATAAAGGCATCGTGTACGACACGCAGGCCTTTTTCGCTGTCTTCCTCATCGATCAAAACGGAAATCTTAATTTCGCTGGTGGAAATCATATTGATGTTGATCCCCGCTTCATAAAGCGCTTCGAACATCTTGGTGGCGACGCCGGCATTCGTCTGCATACCGGCCCCTACTATCGAGAGCTTGCAGACATTGTCGTTCACTTCGATCCGCTCCGCTTCCAGCACAGCCAAATGATCCTTTAAGACAGAAATCGCCTGCTCCATATGTTCCTCAGAAACAGTAAAGCTGATGTCTTTGGTGTTGTCCCGCCCGATAGACTGAAGGATGATGTCGACGTTGATGTTGTATTTGCTCATGAGAGAAAAGACACGGAACGCAATTCCCGGTTTATCAGGAAGCCCCACTACAGCAATTCTTGCAACATCGTTGTCCCGCGTTACCCCTCTGATCAGCATTTTTTCCATGGAAACGACCTCCTTTACCTTTGTGCCCGGTTTTTTCTCCAGGCTGGAAACGACTTCAAGATTTACATTGTATTTTTTTGCCATTTCGACTGAACGGTTGTGCAGAACCTGCGCTCCGAGAGTGGCGAGCTCCAGCATTTCGTCAAAAGAAATCTCATCCAGCTTTTTCGCCGTCTTGACGATCCGCGGGTCTGCGGTATAAACGCCGTCTACATCGGTGTAAATCTGGCAAAGCTCCGCCCCCAGTTCGGCGGCGAGCGCCACAGCGCTGGTGTCGGAACCGCCGCGCCCTAGAGTTGTAATATCTCCATACCGGGAAATACCCTGAAAACCGGCGACGATCACAATGCTGTTTTTATCCAGCTCCTTGTGCAGCCGTTCGGCCTCGATCCTTTTGATCCTGGCCCTGGAATGAGAGGAATCGGTCTGAAATCCAGCTTGCCAACCGGTCAGCGAAACGACGGGATACCCCATTTTTTCGATCGCCATTGCGAGAAGGGAGATCGAAATCTGCTCCCCCGTGGCGAGGAGCATATCCATCTCTCTCTGCGAAGGATTTGGATTGATCTCCTTTGCCTTCTCGATCAGGTCGTCTGTCGTATCGCCCTGCGCTGAAACAACCACAACTACCTGATTTCCTTTTTTGTAAGTATCGGTGACAATTTCAGCGACATTTCGAACACGTTGTGCATCGCGAACCGAGGTTCCTCCAAATTTCTGTACAATCAGTGCCATTACTCTCCTCCTATATTCTTACTACAAAATTTGTGTCCCAAGATTATCGATCGTCATATCCTTGATTTCCCAGTTAAGTCCCGCTTTTTCGAGATGATAACGCATAACCGGGATGAAAAACTTGTCTGAACCGTCGACCACTGCCATAATCGTCGGCCCTGCGCCACTGATATAAGCTGCATAGGCGCCTAGATCGTAGCATTTCTCAAAGATTTCCTCCGCATGCGGAATTAAAGGAAGCCTGTAAGGCTGATGGAGCACATCCCCAACCGCTATTTTCAGGTTTTCATATTTCCCAGTCAGCAGGGACGAGGAAAACAGCGCGGCCCGTGAAAGATTATGCACTGCATCTTTAAAAGGGATGGCCTGCGGCAGGCATCCTCTGGCCACCGACGTCTTCAGCTCAAAATCCGGAATCACTGCGATAAAGCGAAGACGGCTGTCGACCTCCTGCCTGACGTAATAAACCCGTTTTCCGTCGAAGACCGAGGTAACAATCCCGCCGAGCAGCGCCGGCGTCGTATTGTCCGGATGCCCTTCCATCCGCGCGGCGAGGTCTACGAGGTCGTCGAGCTTCATCGGCTCACCTAAGAGCATGTTGCCGGCCAGAAGCCCCGCGACGATACAGGCGGAGCTGCTCCCCAGCCCCCGTGTCATCGGTATGCGGTTTGTCTGTTCGATCCGCAATCCCGGGAGCGCTTTTCCGCAAAGATCATAAAGCTGTTTTACTGTGGTAAAGATCAGGTTGGTTTCATCCTGCGGAATTTTTGTCCCATCCAGTGAAACAACCGTCAATCGGTTATCCTCTTGGATATTCACTTCATTATAAAGGCTGACGGCAAGCCCCAACGCATCAAAACCCGCGCCGAGATTGGCGCTGGTCGCCGGAATTTTTATTTTAATCATGCTTTCTCCAAAAATCAATAATCCATAACCCTGATTTTCGAAAGGACTTTCAGACCGCTGACTGCGGCGAGCGCCTCGCCGAGTTCTTTTTCAGATACCGGCCCCAAGACAAAGCCCAGCTCGTTTGCAGGCATCCCGCTTCTGGCGAGATACTGGACGCATCCAAACCGCTCCATCAAAGCATTTTTGACCGAAGCGGGATCCTCAGCTTCGCAGCGGAGATAAAATTTGAGCGGCCTCTCTTTAGGATCAGCCACATAATTTTCAGAAGAATCAGACCAGCTCAGGGAAGCGCTGGTCGCAGTCGCTTTGACGGCATCGATCACATCGGCAACCACGGCGCTCGCAGTCGGCAGCTTTCCCGCGCCCTTTCCGTAAAAAACAACGTCACCCGTCGCATCTCCCCTGACGAGGATGCCATTGAATACATCCTCGATGCTCGCAAGCTGGCTGTCCTTCCGGATCAGTGCCGGAGAAACCATGATAAAGAGCTTTCCGCCTTCCAACTGTTTGGCGCAGCCGATCAGCTTGACGACACCTCCCCAGTTTTCCGCATAGGCGATATCCTCCAAAGTGATCTCGGTGATGCCCTCTGTATAGACAAATTTGGGATAGACGTGGCGCCCAAACGCCAGAGAAGCGAGGATACAGATTTTCCGGCAGGCATCCAACCCTTCGATGTCGGCAGCCGGATTCCGCTCCGCGTATCCCAGCTCCTGCGCAAGCTTTAACGCCTGATCAAACGGCATCTGGTCGTGAATCATCCGGGTGAGGATAAAATTGGTGGTTCCGTTGAGGATTCCGGCAATTTCGCCGATATGGTTTGCGGCGAGGCACATATGCATCGGGCGGATGATGGGAATCCCACCGCCGACACTCGCTTCGAAAAAGAAATTGACATTGTTTTCTTTTGCGATCGACAGGAGTTCCGCACCCTTTTCCGCAACGAGCTCTTTATTGGAAGTAACGGCAGATTTTCCGCTGCAAAGAACGGCTTTTACATAATCATACGCCGGATGGAGGCCGCCCATAACCTCCACGACGACTGAAATTTCATCGTCGTTTAAAATTTCATCAAAATTTTTGGTGAACTTATTGGAATAAGGCAGATCGAAAAAATCCCGCAAATCCAGGATTTTTTTGATTTCGATCTCTTCCCCTGCTTTTCCGGCGATGGAATCGTGATTCATTTGTAACAGCTCCGCGACGCCTGATCCCACAACACCGTGGCCCAAAACTGCAATTTTCGCCATAACTTCTGTCTCCTTCTTATTTGGTAATCCTAACTGTGCCTCACTTACAGACAGCAGCTTTTCCCAACGGTTTAGAGGACGTTAGCCACCTGTCTCAATCGTTATAATATTTTTACCTCTACAACGCCTTGAATCCGCTTCAAACTCTCTAAAAGGCTCTCTTGTCCGCTTCCATGACCAGGGGGCCGGATTGTTACTGATACAACGGCGACAGCATCATTTGGAATATTCTGATTCACTGTCAAGATATTTGCGCCCCATTCATAAAACCGTGTCAAAAGCGCTGAAAGAATTCCGGGTTTATCCTCCAGGATAAAATGGAACGTCACATTTTCTTTACTCATCCGTTCGCTGTAGCTGAATATTTTATCCTTGTATTTGTAATAAGCGCTTCTTGAAATTTCAACCATTTTGCAGGCTTCGCTTGAATTTTTGGCAGCTCCTTTGGCAAGCAGGTTTTTCGCTTCCAATACCTTGGGAAATACATCGGGAAGGACTTCGGAATCCACGACAATATAGCGATCGGATTGGTCCATTCAGTCCACCTCCAAGATACATATGTACTGTAAACAAATACAAGTTTATCATTTCAGCGCACACAATACAAAAACTGTTTTTTTATATTGTACTGAAAAAAACAGCGAAATAATAGAAATAAAGAAATTTATCCTTTGTTTTCTCAAGATATTTCAAGAATTTGCTACGCTCTCTATTTTTTATATAAAAATAATGATTAAATTTATATTAAAAATGCGAAAATTACAACATATTTTATTATCTGGTTGAAAAAATCTTTTGTTTTCTTTTTCGCATGATAAAAAATACGGCTGAATCACAGCAATTTGATTGAGCCGTATCCTTATATATTCAGCTGTTTTTATCCACCTGATGAAACTGCTTCAGATTCCCGATCTTTTGGCGGCGCTGCTCCAGCACCGACTCCACCTCTTCCACTGAAACTCCCTTTTCCACCATTAAAACCAAAGTGTGGTAAACAAGATCGCAGATTTCCCCAATCAGCTCGTCTTTATTTTCATTTTTTGACGCAATGATCATTTCAGCGCACTCTTCCCCGCACTTCTTCAAAATTTTGTCTAACCCCCTGTCAAAAAGATAACAGGTGTATGATCCTTCCGCCGGCTGAGCCTTGCGGTTTTCGATGACTTCATAAAGTCCATTGATCGTTTTCATATCAATTACCGTGCGATATGGCATCCATGCAAAAAGAAAACCGTCGTTTCCCCTTCGCGCCTATATCGCTCCTTTCTTTGTATTTTTACGCTATTTTTCTTCGCTTCGATAAATTTCGTTAAAAAAGCAGGTGTAATTTCCCGTATGGCAGGCGACACCGGTTTGACGGACTTCGACTAACAAAGTGTCGGAATCGCAGTCCCCGGTAATTCTCACCACTTTTTGCAGGTTTCCTGAAGTCGCCCCCTTATTCCACAGTTCCTGCCGCGAGCGGCTGTAAAACCAGGTATATCCTGTTTCCAGCGTTTTTTGAAGACTTTCCCTATTCATATAGGCGAGCATCAGCACCTTGGAATTTGAGCTTTCAACCACAATTGCGGGAATCAGGTCGCTTTTTACAAAAAATTGATCTAAATTCAAACAATTCTCCCCCTTACCGCGTCACCATTCGGGCCGGGATTCCTTTTTCCAGCAGATGGCGCTTTACCTGCTCCACCGTGAGCTCCCTGTAGTGGAACAGTGAAGCTGCCAGCGCCGCATCAGCACTCGTTTTCTTGAACACCTCTGAAAAATGTTCCAGCTTTCCGCAGCCGCCCGATGCAATCACTGGAACGCTTACAACATCCGTCACAGCATCTAAAAGCGGCAGATCAAAGCCGTTTTTGGTTCCGTCTGTATCCATCGAGGTCAAAAGGATTTCCCCCGCCCCAAGCGAAACCGCCTTTTTTGCCCATTCCACTGCATCGATGCCGGTGTCGATCCTTCCGCCGTTGATTACAACGTTGAACCCCCCCGCTTCATTTCTCCGCGCATCGATTGCCACAACGACGCACTGGCTGCCGAAAATATCCGCCGCCTCCGCAATCAGTTCCGGCCGGTTGACCGCCGAAGAATTGACCGAGACTTTGTCCGCCCCGGCGCGGAGAATTTCGCGGAAATCATCGACTGTGCGGATTCCGCCCCCGACCGTCAACGGAACAAAAACCTTTTTCGCAGTGCGCGAGACCACCTCGACAATGGTTTTCCGCTTCTCATGGGTGGCTGTAATATCTAAAAATACGATCTCATCCGCCCCTTGCCGGTCGTACATCGCGGCGCACTCCACCGGGTCGCCGACCTCTTTGATCCCTTCAAAGTTGATCCCTTTTACAACCCGCCCGTCCCGGACGTCCAGACAGGGAATAATCCGTTTCGCAAGCATGGCTATTCCCTCCCCGCGGCAATCGCTTCTGAAAGCCTGAACGCACCGGAATAAAGGGATTTTCCGCAGATTGCTCCATATAGCTTTAATTCTTTGAGCGCTTTTAAATCCTCTAAAGAGCTGACGCCCCCGCTGGCGACGATATCGCAGCAAACCGCCTGGTTGATTGCATCGAGCTGGCTGAGGTTTGGCCCGGATAAGGTTCCGTCCTTTGAAATATCGGTAAAAACGATTGTCCTGACGCCCGCCTCTTCCATCTTTTTTGCCAGGTCGAGATAGTCCATATCGCTGGTGTCGAGCCACCCTTCGGCGGCGACCCTGCCCTCTTTGGCGTCAATCCCGACTACGATCCGGTCACCGTATCGTTTCACGGCCTCTATCACCAGGGCGGGGTTTTTAACGGCAGCCGAGCCGAGGATCACACGGGAAATCCCACGGCTCAAATAATATTCGCAGTCTTCGAGGCGGCGGATTCCCCCGCCCACCTGAACCTTCAAAGAGGTTTGCGAGGCGACTTCTTCGAATATCCGGCCGTTGATCCGCTTTGCCTCTTTGGCTCCGTTTAAATCCACCATATGCAGAAAAACGGCGCCTTCCTTTTCAAAGCGCTTCGCCGTTTCCAAAGGATTGTCTGCAACCTTGGAAGCTGTGGAATAATCCCCTTTATAGAGCCGGACACACTGCCCGTTGTAAATATCGATCGCAGGAAAAATAATCACTTGACCAGCCCCCCAAAATTCCGCAGAATCTGCAAACCGATTTCACCGCTTTTTTCCGGGTGAAACTGCGCCCCATACACGTTTCCCCGTTCCACAAAGGCCGTAACCATACCGCCATATTCACAGGATGCTGCGGTGAACTCCGGCTGTGTATAGGCCATATAGCTGTGGACGAAATAAACGCTGTCGCCCGTTTTCAAACCGCCGAGCAGAGCACTTTTTCTAGAAATCTCCAGCTGGTTCCAGCCAATATGCGGCAGCTTATAGCTTCCTTCCTGCTGAAACCGTATCAGGTCTACCTTTCCGGGGATAAACCCCAGCCCCGGCGTTCTCGAAAACTCGTATCCCTCTTCAAAAAGGATCTGCATCCCCAAGCAGATGCCGAAGAGCGGCTTTTTTTCAACCTCTGATTTTAGCAGACCGACAAGGCCGGATTCTTCCAGCTTGCCCATCGCATCCGGGAACGCCCCTACGCCGGGGAGAATCAGCGCATCCGCATGTTTGATTTCATCCGGATCTGCCGAGATGACGTTCGGCTCTCCCAGATAGTCCAGAGCATTTTTGACGCTGAACAGGTTTCCTGCCCCATAATCTATAATTGCAATCAAATCTGAATCTCCTTCTCACAGCTATAAAACGCCTTTGGTTGAGAGCAGCGTTCCTCCATTTAAGGCAGAGGCCTGCTTCAACGCCTGGCCGAGCGCCTTGAAAAGAGCCTCGGTCTTGTGGTGGTCGTTCACGCCGTACAGCACTCTCGCATGGAGGGTGATTCCGGCATGGAACGCAAAAGCGCGGAAAAATTCCGCAACCATTTGGGTGTCGAACTCCCCCATTCTGTCGGAGGAAAAAGAAGCGTCAAAAGCCAAAAAGGGACGTCCGCTGACATCCAGGCTGACAAATGCCAGCGCTTCATCCATTGGAACAAACGCGCTTCCGTAGCGGTTGATCCCCGCTTTGTCCCCGATGCAGGCGGCAAAAGCGTCCCCTAAAACGATTGCGGTGTCCTCGATCGTATGATGAGAATCCACATCCAAGTCACCGACAGTTTTGACGGTTAGATCAAAACCTCCATGCATGGCAAAAGCTGTCAGCATATGATCTAAAAAACCGATCCCGGTAGAGATTTCGCTTTCCCCTTTTCCCTCCAAGGTGAGGGAAACAAAAACATCCGTTTCCTTCGTCACACGTTTCGCTTCATTTTTTCTCATGGGCACACCTCCTGGAGAACTCCTTGAAATTCGCGGATCAAACGCTCGTTTTCTTCACGGCTCCCCGCTGTGATGCGGAGATACCCTTCAAAACAGCGAATCGCAACCGAACGGTCGCTCAATTTTTGGGCCAGCGTTTTCGCCTGCCCCGTTTTCATCATTACAAAGTTTGTAACCGAGGGATAAATCTGCTCCAAAACAGGGTAACGCTTCGCGAGTGCCGAAAGCCGTTCAAATAAATCCCTGCGGCTTGCAATCAGGTCGTTTGTCCGCTCCTTTAACAACGCCTGCTCCCGCAGAACGACCGCGCCGATCGCCTGTGTGACGGAATTGACGTTATAAGGGGACTTGACTGCCCGGAGTGCCTTCGTAATGACGGGATTTGCCACAGCGAATCCAAGGCGAATCCCCGCCATTCCAAGGGCCTTGGAACAGGTTTTCAAAAGGATCAGGTTGTCATAATTCCCAGCTTCCTGAATCAGGGATTGATCCCAGAAATCCATATATGCTTCGTCAAGGACAACCAGGCAGTTCACCGAACGAACCAGCCGCCGCACCTCATCCCTTCCCAGACCGAGCGAGGTGGGATTGCAGGGGTTGGAAAAAAGGAGCATCCCCCCTTCTGTCTGATTTACCGAGCGGATCACTTCGTCTACATCGATGGTGAGGTCATCCCGCTTAGGGATCAAAACCCTTTCGCATTCGGCGAGCTCACCGTAAAAGCGGTACATCGAAAAATCCTCAGCAAAAGAGTAACAGGGCTCTCCTTTGAGAGAAAAAGCGGTGACGATAATATTGATCAGCTCGTCCGAACCATTACCTGCTGTCAGCAGTTCAGGAGAAATTCCGTAAAGGGCAGCGAAAGTACGGCACAATTCCGAAGCATAAGGGTCGGGATACCGATTAAAGGAGATTTCCTTTACAGCTTCCCCGACCTTCTCAAGAAGAAAATCCGGCAGATTGTAAAAGGATTCATTGGCATCCAAACGGACGTTATAGGCGCCGGAGAGTGGCTCGTAGGGAGTGAGCCCGGAAATTTTCCGGTTGAGAGAATACCCCATTAGCTTTTCCCGCCTTCCTCAAACCGCACGGCAATCGAGTTGGCATGCGCGGTGAGCCCCTCTCTGTTTGCGATGCAGACAATGTCATCCTTCGCTTCGCGGAGCGCATCCTCCGTATAATAAATGAAGCTGGAACGCTTGACAAAGTCCTCAACCGAAAGAGGCGAGAAAAAGCGGGCTGTCCCACTGGTGGGAAGAACGTGATTCGGCCCGGCGTAATAATCGCCGAGGGGTTCCGGCGCATATTTTCCGAGAA
This sequence comes from uncultured Oscillospiraceae bacterium, assembly GCA_964607135.1. Taxonomy (GTDB): domain Bacteria; phylum Bacillota; class Clostridia; order Oscillospirales; family Ruminococcaceae; genus Metaruminococcus_A. The sequence goes on from CAZSIV010000018.1 coordinate 31,382, forward strand.
AAACAGAACCGGCGTTGTCCAGCCGTCCGATATAAGAAAGGGGATTTTCCGCCATTACTTCCAGATGTTCCGGTGCAATCCGGTTCGCAAGCTCCACCGCCTCTTCCATGTTGCCGCAAACCATGATTACGCTGTAATTAGCGAGGGATTCCTCGATGATATCCCGGCGGGAAAGGCGGGCGAGCTGGCGCTCGATCTCCCGAACCGTATCCTCCGCGATCCGTTCGCTGTCTGTGAGGAGAATCGCCGAAGCGAGGCGGTCGTGCTCCGCCTGCGACATCAGATCGGCCGCCAAAAATTTAGGATCAGCCGTATCATCTGCAATGACCAGAATCTCGCTCGGCCCAGCGATCATATCAATATCGACTGTTCCATAAAGCAGTTTTTTGGCCGTCGCAACATAAATATTCCCGGGGCCTACAATTTTATCGACCTTTGGAACGGTTTCCGTCCCGAATGCGAGAGCCGCCACTGCCTGTGCGCCGCCGAGCAGAAACACACGGTCGACGCCGGCGATTGCCGCTGCAACCAAAATGTCGGGATTCGCCTTCCCCTCTTTTGTCGGCGGGGTAACCATGATGATCTCTTTTACCCCCGCGATCTTCGCTGGAACAGCATTCATCAGGACGGACGAAGGATAAGCCGCCGTGCCTCCCGGCACGTAAAGGCCAACCCGCTCCAAGCCCCGTACTCTCTGGCCAAGGATCACCCCGTTGGAAAGCGGATTGATGAACCCTTGCTGTTTCTGGCGGTTGTGAAAATCCGAGATGTTTTCCATCGCATTGAGCAGCGCATCGACAAACACTGGATCTGCCTCGGTCAGTGCGTCGTTGATTTCCCCCCGCGGGACTTCCATTGCCGCCGGGACCTTTCCATCGAATTTCAAGGTGTACTCCAAAACAGCTTCGTCGCCTTTTTCTTTGACATCGGCGATAATCTGGGCAACCGACTCGGTCACCGCTTTACCGACCTCGCCGCTGCGTCGCTCCAGCTGCTTTAAAAATTCAGCTTCGTTTTTTCCGTTCGTTTTTATAACAGGTATCATTAACCTTTCCCCACATTCTCTATTTTTTCAAGGAGCGACTCGATTTCGGTTTTCCGCAGTTTGATACTGGCGGAATTCACGATGATCCGTGCAGAAATCTCAGCCACATCCTCAATGATCTGAAGACCGTTTTCTTTTAATGTCGTACCCGTTTCCACAATGTCGACAATCGCATCCGAAAGCCCAATCAAAGGGGCGAGTTCAACCGAACCCTCGATTTTGACAATGTCGACGTCCATCCCCTTGGACTCGAAAAAACGGCGGGAAACATTGGGGTACTTGGTGGCGATTGTTTTCGCACGATAGCCGCCGTAAAGGTCTTCCGCACTTTTTCCGGCTACGGCAAACCTGCATCTTCCAAAACCCAGGTCGGTCAGTTCGAAGAAAGAACCGCCGTACTCCATAATCGTATCTTTTCCAACGACTCCCATATCGCAGACGCCGTGCTCAACATAGGTGATCACATCGGCCGCTTTTGCCAGCACCACTTCCAAATTGGCATCCGGAATTTGCAGAATCAACTTTCTGCCTTTGTGGTGCAGCTCGGTGCAGTCGAATCCCAAACGCTCAAAAAGAGAAACGGTGTCTTTTTCAAGGCGCCCTTTCGTGAGGGCAATCCGGATCGGGTTCATCGATTTCCACCTTTCTCTGGCCGTATTATTTTTATTGTATCCCCTGCCACAGCAATTTCAGGAATTCCCTTTTTGTTCGCATACTCCACCGCGCGATCCAAGGAGTCGAAAACGCAGTATTCAACATTTTTTCCCTTTTGAATCTGCTGATTTGAGTAAAGCAGCCCTTCTACCTCAAATCCATCAGGTGAGAACACCAGTAACTCAGCATTGGAAAGAGGATGGGCCGGCGTATTTTCTAAAAGGGAAGCCAGCACAGCATCCAAATTGATTCCAAATCCGACAGCCGGGCTCGGCATCCCAAACGCGGCAAAAAGATGGTCGTACCGGCCGCCGGACAGGATCGCCCGTCCAAACCCGGAAATATATCCTCGGAAAATCACTCCGGTATAATAATTGATCCGGTTCACAATCCCCAGGTCGACAGAAATTTTTTCGCCCAAGCCATAGCTCTGGAGCGCGGTATACAGGCTGCGCAGATATTCGACCGTTTTCGTGATCTCTGCATCTTCAAAAAGAGTAATCGCCTTGTCAAAAATTTCATCGCCGCCGAAAAGCCGGGGCAGCTGTTTCATCTGCGCCGCATCTTTCGGCGCGAGACGGCTGTCTACCAAATCGTTTAAAGCCGGGTAATTCTTGCTTTCAATGAGCAGCCGGATTTCTTCTTTCAGCTCTTCGTCGATCCCGAGCTTCTCCATCAGCCGGTTGAAAATTGCAATATGGCCGATTTCCAACCGATAATTTGACGGATTACAGCATTCCAGAGCTTCTACCGCCGTAAAAAGCACCTCTAAGTCAGCGCGTTTTCCTGAAGCGCCGATCATTTCGATCCCGCTCTGGAATTCCTCATCACTTCTTCCCGTCAAGCTGGGAGCAGCGTGATAAACCTTCTGATTATAAAAGAGACGAAGCGGAAGGATTTGATCCCTCAGCCGGGTGGAGACGAGCCGCGCAATCGGCATAGTCGAATCCGGACGAAGGGCGATCAACCTGCCCTTTCTGTCGGAAAGCTTATACATGCTTTCCTCCGAAATGACGTTATACGCCTGCGTAAAAACGTCCAGAAACTCTATTTCCGGCGTCATCACTTCAGCGAATCCGCGGCTTTCAAACAACCGCTCCATCTGCTCTTCCAGCTGCCGTCGAAAGACGCATTCCTCAAAAATCAAATCCCTGGTTCCCTCGGGGGTAATGCGATAATTTTTTCCCATATAATTCTCCTGTTGCTTTAATACGCTAATATAATAGCATATTAGCGTATAGGTGTCAAGGATCAGAAGAAAGAAATCTGGCTGGACTTCGGAATTCCTTCCAGTGCCCCTGCCTGCTCCAACATTTCAATCACCGATTTTGAAACACCGGACCGATTTTGAATTTCATCGACTGAAATATAAGTTCCTTCTTTTCCAGCGTCCTCTAAAGAGGCTGCTGCTGAAGCGCCCACCCCTTTCAAAGCCGCAAACGGAAGCCGGATTTTTCCATCTTCCACCGCGTAAATGCTGGCTTTGGATTTATAGATATCGACCGGGAGAAACTCATAACCACGGCAGAGCATCTCGTTGATAATCAGCAGGGTGTTGTACAAATCCTCTTCCTTTACTGAGCGTTCGTTTCCTTTGGCCTTTAAAGAATCAAGCCGAAGCTGGGTCATTCCCTTCCCCTTTACAGCTGCTTCCGCATCGAAATCGCCGTTGCGGACAGTAAAGTAAACGGCGTAAAATTCCAGTGGACGGTATATTTTAAACCATCCGAGCTTGATTGCAGCAGTGACGTAAGCGGCCGCGTGCGCTTTTGGGAACATGTATTTGATTTTGAAACAGCTGTCGATATACCACTGCGGCACACCGTGTTCCTTCATCGCCTTGACGTATTCTTCCGTTAAGAGTTTCGTTGCTTTTCCCTTACGGGTGATTTCCATGATTTTAAAGGCCATATCCGGCTCCAAGCCTTTATGCATCAGGTAAACCATGATGTTGTCACGGGTACCGATTACCTCGGCAATGGTACAGATTCCTTTTTTGATCAAATCCTGTGCGTTTCCCAGCCAGACGTCGGTTCCATGAGAAAGGCCGGAAATCTGGAGCAGATCGGAAAAGCATTTCGGCTGGGAATCGAGCAGCATCTGGCGGACAAACGGGGTTCCCATCTCCGGCAATGCGTAGGTACCGGTCTGGCTGTCGATTTCCTCCGGCGTGACACCGAGCGCCTCGGTCGAGGTAAACAGGCTGATCACCTTCGGATCGCTCATCGTGACATCCAGAATTTTGATTCCGGTGAAATCCTCCAGATATTTATACATCGTCGGAACATCGTGCCCGAGGTTGTCGAGCTTCAAAATGGTATCGTGAAGCGAATGGAAGTCGAAATGCGTTGTCGTGATATCGCTGTCCGCGTCGTCGGCAGGGCGCTGGACGGGGGTAAAATCGTAAACCTCGTATTCCGACGGGACAACGACCATGCCGCCGGGATGCTGCCCGGTCGTCCGCTTGACACCAGTACAGCCGGCCGCAAGGCGCGCTTCCTCCGCTTTGTGGACAACCCTGCCCTGCCCCTCGAGGTATTTTAAGACAAAGCCATAGGCGGTTTTCTCCGCCACGGTAGAAATCGTACCAGCTTTAAAAACGTGGTCGGAACCGAACAGCTCTTCCGTATATTTATGAGCGCGGGCCTGGTATTCGCCCGAAAAATTCAGGTCGATATCAGGCGACTTGTCCCCTTTGAAGCCCAAAAAGGTTTCAAACGGAATATCATGCCCCTCTCGTATCATAAAAGTGCCGCACTTCGGACAATCTTTCTCCGGCAGGTCATAGCCAGAACCGACCGACCCGTCGGTGATAAATTCACTGTGCTTGCAGTTCGGGCAGCAATAGTGAGGCGGAAGCGGATTGACTTCCGATATCCCAGCCATCGTAGCGGCAAACGAAGAACCGACCGATCCACGGGAACCCACCAGATATCCATCTTCTACCGACTTCCAAACCAGCTTCTGCGCGATGATGTAAAGAACAGCGAATCCATTTTTGATAATGGAGTCGAGCTCTTTCTCCAACCGTTTTTGAACCAGTTCAGGCAAAGGATCCCCGTAAACCGAATGCGCTTTTGCCCAGCAGATTTCCTGAAGCTGTTCCTCCGCCCCGTCGATGCTGGGCGGATAGGTTCCTTTTGGGATAGCGCGGAGCTCCGGGTCGCACATATCGGCGATCCGGTTTGAATTGGTGATTACTACTTCGCGCGCCTTTTCCTCTCCGAGATAGGAAAACTCTTTCAACATCTCGTCGGTCGTGCGGAAGTAGAGAGGCGGCTGGTTTTCGTCCTTAAATTTGATGCTGGTCAAAATTTCACGGTAGATCGCATCCCCTTCGTCTTGAAAATGAACGTCGCAGGTGGCGACAACCGGCTTTTTCAGATATTCCCCCAGCCGGACGACCGTCCTGTTAAAGTCCCGAAGCTGTTCTTCGTCCGCGGCTTTTCCGGTGCGGATCAGGAACTGATTGTTCTGGATCGGCTGGATTTCCAGATAGTCGTAAAATTCCGCAATTTTTACGAGTTCTTCCCAGGGCTTCCCGTCGACGATCGCGGTAAACAGTTCCCCTGCTTCACAGGCGCTCCCGATAATCAGGCCGTCCCGCCAGCGCATAAGCTCGCTCTTCGGAATGCGCGGCTGCCGGTAATAATACTTGATATGTCCCAGCGAAATCAACCGATAAAGATTTTTGAGCCCCGTTTTATTCCGCACCAAAATGATTTGATGGTAGGAGCGCAGATTTCGGATATTCACTTCCCCTGTAGATTTGGTGCGGATTTCCGAAATTTTTTGGATCCCGCGCTGGGACTGAAGTTTGTCAGCGATATCAAAGAAAATTTTTCCCAAGACTTCCGCGTCGTCACAGGCGCGGTGATGGTTGAAATCGCCCAGCTTTAAATGCTCGGCGACCGTATTAAGCTTATGATTTTTGATTTTATAAAGGCTTTTACAGAGAGGAACGGTATCGATATAAGTATAATCGCATGGCATTTTGCTCCGTTTGGCAGCGGCCTGGATAAAGCTCATGTCAAACCGTGCGTTGTGAGCGATTAAAATATCCCCCCCGCAGAAATCAAAAAACACCCGCAGCGCTTCGGCTTCAGAGGGGGCTTCCTTTACCATCGCATCGGTGATGCCGGTGAGCTCTGTGATCTTCCCGGGGATCGGTTTCCCCGGATTGACGAAGGTATCAAACGAGTCGATAATCTCGCCGTTTCTGATCTTGACCGCGCCGATCTCCGTCAGGCGTTCGGACTGGACGTTCAGCCCCGTCGTCTCTACATCGAACGAAATAAATTCATCCGTCAGCGCTGCGTCTTGATCCCCGTAAATTGCAGATTGCGTGTCGTTTCCCGCCGTATCGTCCACAAAATAGCCCTCGACCCCATAAATCACTTTGAACTCCCCGCCTTTGGAGCGGATGGCATCCAAAGCGTTCATCGCGTCCGGGAAAGCCTGGGCGACGCCGTGGTCGGTAATGGCCACCGCCTGATGCCCCCACTCATAGGCGGTTTGCACCAGCTTGTCCGCGCTGGTAACGGCATCCATCGAGGACATATTGGTGTGCAGATGCAGCTCAACCCGCTTCTCTTCACTCAAGTCCTTCCTTTTGACATGTTCAACCAGGAGGATATCGTTTGGACGGACGACAATATCACGGTCGTATTTGTCATATGTCACCTCTCCGCGCAGGAGAAGGGTCGACCCCTTTTTTATTTTTTCAAACGCCTCGGCACTTTTTTTATCCGTAATTACTTTGAGGTTGATCGAGCTGGTGTAATCGGTAATCGAGTAACTCAAAATCGCGGTTTTTCCGTCGCGCGAAAGGCGGTTGTCGCTCAAAAAAACGTCGCCCCAGATCACGACCCGGCCGCTTTCCTGTGATAAATCCGCAATCCTCACCGGAGGGGCGCTGAATTTTCGCCCCGAAATCAGGGTGGCGCTGTTCGTCTTGATTGGAAGATTATGCAGCTCCAGCTTCAGATTGACCTTTTGCTCAGCCTTTTTGGGGGCGGACTGGGCTGCCGGAGACGGAAAGTAATCCGGAGAAGCCGGCGGGACATCATAATCCACCGGCGGAGGCGGAAGCTCGTCCACAACGCTGGCAATCATCTGCTCATGCTCTTTCAGCGTTTTTGAAAGAAGGCCGAAGAATTCCACTTCAACCGGCAGACTGAATTCCTCCAGGACAATCTTTTTGATTTCGAGGTCGGTTTTCGCCTCTGTCAACAGCTGGAACCCACCGTTTTTTAATTCGATCTTTAGTGTTGTCCCATCAAACGAAGCTGTCGAATCGTTAAAATAGCCGTTTGCAACACTGACACGCCGTTTGAGCAGAAGAACGATCTGGGGGAAATAATCCGGTGTAAAGAGATCCGGCGTGTATTTTGGCGCAATCTGCATCGAGGAAAGACCGAGCCTGTCCACCAAAATCCGTTCACAGCGGAACAGCTCTTCTCTGGAGGCAAGGGCGGAAAAAATGACCTCACAGCGCATTTCCCGTTTCTTTTTCTCTAAGTCGACAGAAAGCAGGCGTGCAGTTTCAAATGCATCGCCAAGCTCTTCCTTTGATATGTATTGGCCAAACAAGTCGAGAAATCCCTGTGACATGACAAGCTCCTTTTATCTGGTAAAGAACAGCATAAAGACATCCGTAAAAATTACATTTGACCGATTTCCCGCAAGAGGGCCGTTTCTATCTCATCCTCCGGAATTTTTCGGATGATTTCCCCCTTCTTAAAAAGAACGGCACAGCCGTCTCCCCCCGCGATTCCGATATCCGCATCCCGCGCTTCGCCCGGCCCGTTGACGACACAGCCCATAACGGCGACTTTAAGCGGTTTATCGCAGTCTTTCAACGCGTTCTCCACGCGGTTTGCAAGCCCGATCAAGTCAATTTTTGTCCGCCCGCAGGTCGGGCAGGATACCAGGTTGACCCCGCGGTCGTATTTCCCAATGCTTTTGAGGATATCCTTTGCCGCATCGATTTCCCGCATTGGATCGGCAGTCAATGAAACCCGGATGGTTTCTCCGATCCCGTCAAGCAGCAATGATCCGATGCCCACCGCGGACTTTATGATCCCCATCCGTTCAGTCCCCGCTTCGGTAACGCCGAGATGGAGAGGATACGGGCAGCGCTCAGCGAGCAGCCGATAGGCCTTGACCATGATTCGTACGTCGGAACACTTGACCGAAATGACGATCTGGTCAAAATCATAACGTTCGAGAAGCGACACATGATAAAGAGCGCTTTCCACCAGAGCCTCAGCGGTTGGGGCGCCGTACTTCGCCAAAATTTCCTTTTCCAACGAACCCGCATTGACGCCGATCCGAATCGGCACCCCCGCATTTGCGCAGGCAGTCACGACCGCTTTCACACGATCGTCATCTCCGATATTGCCGGGATTGATCCGAATCTTATCGATCCCGGCTTCTACGCATTCCAAAGCGAGTTTATAATCAAAATGGATATCGGCAACCAGCGGAACCGAAATTTTGGACTGGATCGCTTCCACCAAACGCACTGCCTGATGGTCCGGCACCGCGATCCGAATGATCTCACAGCCGCCACGCTCCAAAGCAACCGCCTGTTTGACATTGTTTTCCACATCGTCTGCACGGACATTCAGCATGGATTGAATAGAAATCCGGCCGTCTCCAAATGTAATGTTTTTTAACTTTACAGGAACGACTTTCCTTTCAGTTTTCATATCAAGAGCCTCCAAACAACCGAAATACATCGTTAAACGTCACAAAAACCATTAAGAGCATCAAGAGCGCCAAACCGACAAAGTTGATAATCGATTCGTATTTCGTACTGATCGGTTTGCGGCGGATCGCCTCAATGATCAGAACGAAGAAACGCCAGCCATCCAACGCTGGAAACGGAAGGAAATTGAAAATTCCAACGTTGATCGAAATAAAGGCCATAATATTGAGGACAGAAGAGAGGCCCAGCTGAAGTGTCTGGCCGATCACCTGCCCCGCGCCAACCGGGCCCGACAATTCATTGATTCCCACATTCCCTGTGAGAAGATCCGTCAAAGAAACCCAGATTGTTTTTGCATAGGATACGGTTCTATAAAAAGACATTTTTACAACCGAAACAAAATCCTTTTCGATCGCCTTCACCTTGAAATCGATGTCGATCTCCGGCTTGCCGTCCGTCTCGGTCATTCTAAACCGAACGTCCTCCAGGTGAACGACTTCACCGTCGCGACGGACGTCAATATCCGCAACACCGTCTTCCGCCCGAAGGAGCGAATAGATGATATCGGTATCTACGAAGATGCCATTTCCGTTGATGGAGAGGATTTCATCCCCGACCTGTAAACCCGCTTGATTGCTGACCGCGTTTTCGTTGAACCGTGCAACGATATTGGAACCGTTCAGCGGCTGCATGGAGACTACAATCACCAAGACGAGGAATCCTAAGACGAGATTCATAATCGGGCCGGTAATCACCACCAAAATCCTTTGCCAAACCGGTTTGTTGCAAAAAGCATTTTTCTCGCCGGATGCCTCGTCTTCCCCCTCCATACTGACAAATCCGCCGACCGGGAACGCCCTGAGGGCATATTTCGTCTCTTTTCCCTGCCATTTCAGCAAGGTGGGGCCCATCCCCATTGCGAATTCATTCACCTTGATCCTGCAAGCTTTTGCAACCAGGAAATGCCCCAGTTCATGGATAAAGATCAAGACGCCGAAAATCAAAATTGTCACTAAAATCGTAATTACAATATCCAAACCAGTCCGTTCAACTCCTTTGAGAAGGGGGACACCCTAATCAGCCAGATGTTCCCTGTAATGTTCCAATACAAATTCCCTGGCGGCACGATCTGCCGCTTCGATCGTTTCAACGGTAACATTATTATGCACGCTGGGGAGCCGTAATACTTGGTAAACAAGCTCACCAATTGCGAGAAACGGAATTTTTTTCTCCAAAAACAGAGCGACCGCCTGCTCATTGGCGCCATTTGCCATAGCGGGATACAGCCCGCCTTTTCCGATCGCCTCATAGCAAGCCTTGAGGCAGACAAAGGTTTCCGGATCCGGCTTTAAAAAACTGAGCGTACCGTAGTCGGTTAACGACAAGCGTTTCACGCCGCACGGAACCCGATTTGGATAGGTCAGCGCATACTGGATTGGGAGTTTCATGTCCGGTACGCCCATCTGGCCGATCACCGAATAATCGCAATACTCTACAGCGGAGTGCAGCACGCTTTCCCGATGGACGACAATCTCCACATCTTCCGGCCGGCAGCCGAACAGCCAGACGGCCTCAATCAATTCGAGCCCTTTATTCATAAGAGTTGCGGAATCGACGGTGATCTTCGCCCCCATACTCCAGTTCGGATGCTTAAGCGCATCGGCTACCGTAACGTTTTTGAGCTGTTCACGGCTTCTGCCGTAAAACGGGCCGCCGGATGCCGTCAAGATAATTTTGTTCAGCGCCTTTTCAGGATTTCCCTGCAAGCACTGAAAAATAGCGGAATGCTCACTGTCCACCGGCAGGATCGGCACACCGTACTTCTCTGCCTGCCGGAGCACCAACTCCCCGCCTGTTACCAGCGTTTCCTTATTCGCCAAAGCAATCGTTTTTCCCGCCTCGATTGCTGCAAGGGTCGGCCGGAGCCCCACCATACCCACTATGGCATTTAGAACGATATCGGCTGGTCCCAAAGAGGCCGCTTCACACAACCCATCCATACCCGTCACAACGCGGACTCCACTTCCGCTTAAACGTGAGGAGAGCTCTTTATAGTTCCGTTCATCAAAAATGCAGACAAGCTCAGGTTTTAACTGCCTTGCCTGCACTTCGAGCAGATCGATATTTGAACGGGCGGCCAGCCCACAGACACGAAAGCCGTTTTCCTTTGCCACTTCGATTGCCTGAGTGCCGATCGAACCAGTCGAACCTAAAATACTAACTGTTTTCATGACTGAAGGGATTTCATCTGTCACAGAGACGGATCTCCCGCATTCCACCTTTCCTTATAAAAGTCGTTTTTTATGACACCACCGTCATAATAGGAAAAAAGGTAAAGATCAGATAAAACAGTGGGGAAACCAAAAGGATGCTGTCAAAACGGTCCAGCACGCCCCCATGCCCTGGAAGAATACTCCCAAAGTCTTTGACCATAAACTGACGTTTCATCATCGAGGCACATAGGTCTCCGAAGATGCTGACTACCGCGCCGACCAAAGAAATCACCGTCAGCCAAATATAATCGATCACCACAGGAGTTCCGCTGTTGACCTGAACTGCACTGTAGATCAGCCCCACGATCAGACAGCCTGCAGGAGCAAGAATCAACGCGCCGATACATCCTTCTACCGTTTTTTTCGGGCTGATATTCGGCGCGAATTTATGCTTTCCCAAAAGCCGCCCGACAAAATATCCGCCGCAGTCCGCAAGCCAGGCGGCGGCGAAAATAATCAAGATATAAAACAGACTCGCTTCCGGTTTCAGGTCGCGCATCAAAATAAGGGTGGTCAAAGCGAGCGGGATCAAGGTAGAAACCATAAAAACAAATCCCAACTGCTCCACTTTCACGCTTTGCCGTGCAGCCATGAAAATCACCAACAGGATTAAAACATACCCAAAGAAAACCACACCGAGATAGGGGCGGAACAGCTTTACATTGCAAAAAGGAACTGCCGCAGAAAAGATAAAACTGATTGCAAGCAAAAATTTGTTTTTTATTGTTTTAGATGCTGTCAGCATTTCATAAACCGCCAGAAAAGAAACCAGCGCGATTCCAATATTAAACACAATCGTGTTTACGAAAAAAAGAACGATTGCAAAAATAGAAAGACCTACGGCCGCGGAAAATATGCGCTGTTTCATATTGCTCCCCCTAAATTCCTTTGGACTGCCTCAAAAACCGAGGTGTTTTAGATTCCTCCAAACCGGCGATTTCTCCCTTCATATAGCTCCAAAGCGCGGTCGAAATCCTTAGCCGAAAAGTCGGGCCACAGCACATCCATAAAAACGTATTCAGCATAGCTGCACTGCCAGATTAAAAAATTAGACAAGCGAAATTCCCCGCTGGGACGTATAATTAAATCTACATCCGGCATACCTGCGGTGTAAAGCGCGTTTCCGATGCAGGCTTCATCGATTTCTTCCGGAAGCAGCGTCCCATCCTTCACCTCACGTGCCAGCGCCTTGGCCGCATGAACAATTTCGTCCCGCCCACCATAATTGACGGCAATGTTGAGATGGAGGCCGGTACAGGTACTGCTTTCCTCCTCCAAATTTCTCATCATCTCACGCATATCGTCATCCAAAGCAGACAAATCCCCTAAAAAGCGGATCTGCATATTTAAGGAACGGTACTTTTCAAAATCACTCAAATATTCCCGCATCAGCTTCATAATCACGCTGACTTCCTGCTCCGGCCGTTTCCAGTTTTCGGTGGAAAAAGCATAAGCCGTCAAATATTCAATCCCGAGCGAAGAAGCGTGCTCCGCTATTTTCTGGAAGGTTTTTGCGCCCACACTGTGGCCGCTGTACCGCGGCAGATGCCGCTTTTTTGCCCAGCGTCCGTTCCCGTCCATGATGATTCCGACATGCCTCGGAAGGATGCGTTCCCCGTTTGAGAGCGCATCCTTTTTTTTCTTCCAAAATTTCATTTCTCAGATTTCCATAATTTCTTTTTCTTTTGCCTTGGCCAAATGATCCACCTCATCGCAGTACTTGTCGGTGAGATTCTGTACCTTCTTCTCGCAGTCCTTCAAATCATCCTCTGTAATTTCGGACGACTTCTTCATAGACTTGAATTTCTCCATTGCATCGCGCCGGATGCTGCGAACAGCCACTTTGGCATCCTCCGCCAGCTTATGAACCTGCTTTACAATTTCGCGGCGGCGCTCTTCGGTCAGCTGCGGGAAGGTAATGCGGAGAACCTTGCCGTCATTTGTGGGATTGATCCCCAAATCGGAGGTCTGAATCGCTTTTTCCAAGGCCTTGAGCATCGAAGCATCCCAAGGCTGAATTACCAAAACGCGGGCTTCCGATACGGAAACCGCGGCGACCTGATTGACAGGGGTTTCCGTGCCGTAATAATCCACCGTGACCTTGTCGAGAACGCTGGGATTCGCACGCCCTGCCCGAATCGACTTATAATCAGAATCCAGAACGTTGAGCGTTTTTTTCATCTTCTCTTCAGCTGTCTTCAGTACATCTTTCATAAAAAGGCCCTCCTTTATAATTAAATCGAATTATTTTACAATCGTACCGATATTCTCCCCGGAAACTACCTTCACAATGTTTTCCGGATGGTCCAAATTGAAAACATGAATGGGAATATTATTGTCCTTGCACATGGAAGCTGCCGTGCTGTCCATCACCTTCAGATTTTTTGACAGAACTTCTGAAAAGCTCAAGGTGTCGAACTTCACCGCATCCGGAAACGTATGGGGGTCGCGATCATAAACACCGTCAACCAGCGAAGCTTTTAAAATGATATCCGCCTCGATTTCGGCCGCACGGAGAGAAGCCGCTGTATCTGTCGAGAAAAACGGATTTCCGGTGCCGCAGCCGAAGATTACGATCCGGCCTTTCTGAAGATGCCGGACAGCCCGATTGCGGATATAAGGCTCGGCAATCTGGCGCATCTCGATCGCAGTCTGCACCCTGACGTCAACGCCCAATTCCTCTAAGGCATCCGCTACTGCTAGGGCGTTCATCGTCGTGCCGAGCATTCCGATGTGATCGGCGCGGGTTCGATCCATGGCGCCGGAGCTCCTGCCGCGCCAGAAATTCCCGCCCCCTACTACAATCGCAACCTCAACGCCGTTTTCCTGTACCTTTTTGATATTCTCACAAATCGGGATGATCGTGCTATAATCGAGACCGAATTTTTTCTCTCCAGCCAAAGCTTCCCCGCTCAATTTCAGCAAAATCCGTTTATACATCGGCCGCATTTCATAACCTCCAAAAAACTTTTACATATATTTCTATTTTACAATACTCGCCCCGTTCTGTAAAGTAAAATGTTCCAAAAGACCTCCTTTTTATTACGCGGAATTCCTGTTAAAAAATGTCTTTGCTTTTATTTTCCCAATTTGTTTTTAAAAAAATAAAAATCCACCCGCATAGCGGGTGGTATTTCATATGCGGGCAAAGCCCT
>CAZSIV010000019.1:0-44273 GCA_964607135.1 uncultured Oscillospiraceae bacterium
TCGGTTAACCTTTTTTGAACCACGCGACTATCGCGTGGTTTTCAGAATACAAAAACAAAAAACCGCCTAAAACAGGCGGTTTTTTGGTGTTTGTCTGTGGGTTACAAAAAAGATATCTTGGCTTTTACCGGAAAAATTTAAACTCTTGTCAGGCCACATTTTCGTTCAGGATGCATTGGAATCCACCTGGAATTTAACAGATAAATCATGAACCAATCCACCTGCGAATGAGTCGATAAACATAGGCGTCTATGTTTGTTTTTGAGTTTTCAGTTTCACTTTTTGAACCCAAAACCATAGAGATTGAGATTGCGGCAGTGTCTTGAATCCAGAACATGGACAAGTAAAGTTCACCGTGCGGAATTCATTTTTATAAAAGCCGCCCTTTAAAAAAGATTGATAGACGGCAGAAAGATAAATGATCAATGTCTCCGCTTTCGGAACGCCGAGACATACACCGCCACCATGCCGAGTGCGGACAGCACGCAGAGAACAATCCAGAACGATCCATTCCACCGGTCTCCTGTGTCGGCGTTCGGTATCGGTTGCCGATTTGGGTCCGTTGACGGATTGCTTGGATCGGTTGGTGGTTCGCTTGGATCGGTTGGTGGTTCGCTTGGATCTGTCGGCCGGTTAGGCCGTGTTTTGGTATTTGTGAACGCAACAACCGACTCTGTGTTTACTCTAATTGTCCCTGTGCCGTCGGTCTCGGCTCCCGTTTCATCTGTCATCACTGCGATGTAGTCATGCTCCGTAAGCTCTGTGACCTTGTATTCCACGCCAGCGGGAAGCCCAAGGATGGTAACAGATTCATCGTGGTGAAGCCATAACTCACCGCCGTTTTTGATCGTTCCTACTTTGTCCTCACCATAGAAATAGTAGGAGAATTCACTGTCCGTATGGATCTTATCTCCTGTGAACGTGATCCGAAAATGGAACAAACGCAATGCGTCCTCAGCGTCGGGTTTTCCTTCAATGATTTTGCGAACAGTCAGCTGGCCGGTTTGCGAGGGAGTCTGTTCTTCATCCGTCACGACAACAACGTTTAACAGGCTGAACAGGTTGGTTAAGTCGGTATCGCCAAGGTCGTCAAAACGAACGCCCTCTTCCGCACCGCCGTACTCCTTACCGGTCAATGCGTCGTAGTTCTGCTCGATACGGACGCGGACATAGCCTTCGTCTGTGATAAAATACGGCTTGAAAATCCGGCCGCCGTCTTCGTCGTGCAGGCCGTAATCCACCTCTGTATTTAATCCGAAATGCAGGTTCATACAGCGCGAAACGACCGTTCCGGTACCTTCGAGCACCGCGTCTTTCCAGTCGTTGAGCGCGAAATTATTGCTTGGTTGGGTTTGCATGGTGGCTGTAATATCTTGCAAGGTGACATCAACCTTATTATCCACGGCACACTGACGCATCGTTTGGGTCAAGCGGCCTGAACCCGCCATGACCGAGACGCCATCACCTTTTGTTCCAGCGTCTGCATAGATGGAATAGTTGCCCACAACCACCGGGGTGGTCGTAGAGTTGAGGGTGTGGCCGGACGGAGCTGTTTTTTCTTTGAGATAATAGGTTGTACCGGCTGCACCCCATTCCATCTGTGCCTGTCCATTTCCGTTTCCGGTTGGGGAAAAGACCAGCGAACCGTTTTTATCGGTCCTGCCGGAAGCAACCTGGTTTGTTGCTTCTTGATCGCTGTACAGCGCAAATACGGCCCCACTAAGCGGATTGCCGTCCTGGTCTATCTTGAGCACCCGCAGTTCTCGGCGTTCGTTGGGAATGTAGACCATCGAACGCAGACTGCGGTTAAAACTTGTCGGTTCGATTAGCTGTAGATTGCCATCGAGCGCGTTAAGCGCTTTCTGTATATTCCCATCTGTTTGCAGATATTCGCGCAACGCCGCGTAGCGGTCGACGTGTGTGATCAAGCCATCCCCGTTACTATCCGTCACATTGGGAATCAACGTGTTGAATGCGTCTTTTGAGATCACCCCGTAAACCATATGCAGGTCGCCCTTTTCGGGATTGTTGAGTTTGTAGCGTGTGGCAAGGCCGGGCAAATCGTTCAACTGTCCGTAGAGACGATTGTTGCCATCATCCCAATCGAGGAACCATTGGGCGTTTTCTTTGTCCGCAGCCTGATGCAGCATGGCTTGTAGCACCGCCTCTTTTACAGCGTCGGTATCACTCTGGTCGAACGGCGCGGCGGGGGAGTCGAACTTGGAAAGGTTGCTGCCGCAAAGGGCAAGCCATGTTCCGTCCTTTTTTTGCAGTAGCGGGACGGCGATTGCAAGACCATCCTTCTGCTCTTCCTCGTCGATGCCGATCGAGCCTCCTGCAGTGATGTTCGCTACAGAGCAGGCGTATGCGCCGGTTGACCAGCGGTTCGCCACCGAGAGTTCAGCGGTTTTCGCGTTATAATGCAGCACGATGTCTTCCGGTTGTCCGCGGTAACCCCGAGGGGTGTTTGTCTCTCGTAGAATATAGTATTGGTCGCCGCGGTCGGCAAAGTTGAAGTAGCCATCGCCCTGCCTGAACAGAGCAATACCATTCTGGCCTGTTGTGAGGCTGAGCAGTTTTGGCTCATCAGGCTGCGGCTGCACATAAAAGGTTTCGTTGTCGGCGTTTGTTTCACTGTCGGTATAAAGGCATTGGATGCTCCCTTGATCCTTCGCGTTACAGATCTGTGCTGGATAAAGGTCAAACCCTACGCCTTTGAGTGGGTTGCCGTTTTGGTCGACCTTTTTAATCTGTTGATAGAGCAGAGGCTGCAGATTGAAGCGCAGCGCGATGCTCGAGTCGTAGTTGCCGCGTTCGAGATAGAACATCTTCAGCGTATGAGAAGTATTGCTGGCAAAAGTGCTTTCCGTCCATTGGGCGGCGTCCTCCCGTCCAGCCTCTTTATAGAGTTCCTTTAGAGTGGTATGCGTCACCATATTATCGGGATTGTCAGGATCATCTGGCACGCCATGGGTATCAAAGGCGCGTCCGATGTAAACATCTCCCGTAGCAAAGTCAATCGTGCCATAAATTTCGCTGTGGATGCCTCCCATGTCCAGCACGAGCACGTCGTCGATGAACACCCAGACGTCGTCGTCACCGGAAAAGCCGAAAGACATCGGCTCCTGGCCCTTCCCGGTGCTGATCATACCGTTTGCAGGCTGTCGGAAGTCAACGTTCACCGTCATACCAAGGTGGTGGTTCATCGTGTTGCCTGAGCAGGCAACACCCACGCTGTTCAGGCGCTCTTTCCTGTTCTGATCAGTTTGTAAGCCATTAAACACCTCACGGCCCGTGTTGAAGGGGAAAAAGTTGCCGATGCTTTTTTTACTGTCCGTACGCATTGTAGCGGGCGCGTCATAAAGAATAAAACGGCCGTCGCTCGACTCTGTCTGTTCCTCTTTAAACTCGGCAAAGTTCCTGCGCATGTCGTAGTAGTAATAACCCTCGTCATTAAGCTGGAACAGGCCTGTGACGTTTTCATAGGTTGTTCTGTATGTGTCAAACTTTGGATCCGGATCAAATAGGTATTGCAGGGATTCTTTGCCTGTCTTTATGTCCTGGCCCCACGTCCTAAGAACGGTTTTACTGAGGTTTTGGACATCAAGCGAGGTGTATTTCTGATTTTGCGCCGCGTCGTGATCTCCAGTCAGCGCGTAGTCCCTGACCAGTCTATAAATTCCTTTCTCTTCGGCAGTTGCCCGGTCGTCGTTCAGCAGCTTTTCCGCATTTGTAAGGTTGACTTCGGGATAACCGCTGTCGTCTAGTGTATTCTTGACGATGTCTTCCATCCCAGCGTAATCTTTACCATACTGGCAGTTTTCACCCGCACCCTTGTTCCAGAGCCCAGCGTGAATCATGCCGTCGCCAAAAAGAAGCAGGTGGCCTCTATTGATCCCCGCGTTCCAGTCTCCTTCGGTCGAATAGGGAGATGGAGACTGCGATAGAACGCCTGGATCGTTCGTTTCGTGTATATGTGAATCGCTTTTAGGTAGCATATCGCTTTGAAGTGCCGTCGGCGTTTTACCGTAGTCCTGCACCCAATAATCGAACAGGTTGACCGTGACGTTCGACGGGTTCGCCGCGTGGACGGTGTGATCTGTAAGATCTAAGTCTTTGAGCGTTACCGTGAAGCTGAGAAGCTGCGGGTTTACATTTGTGTTGCCCAAGCCGTTTTTATGATCTTGCTCTTCGTTAGAATTTACATAAATTCGGCAGTCTACGCCGTCACTGTTTTGTGTTACGGGAATATCCACAAAGAAAACAAGCTTTTGCTCATCGTGAAAAGGCGCCGCAGCGTCAGCTGGCGCCTGCCAGTAGTTGGAAATCGGCATCACGCCCCAATGGGCGCCCGAGCCATATTCTCTCGTCCCATTTTCGTCTGTCACATTCATTGGCGTCGTCTGAGCAACATTGGTGTTAAAACCAAACGTGCCGAAAACATTTTTGTCATCTCCGTCTGCGCTCCATCCTCGAAGCTTTTTGGGGAGGATGGTGTCTTTGATTTTCTGAATGACTTCATCCTTGCTCCAACTCTCCAAATCTGCAAAGCTGATCGATGCCTCTTGTGTCATCGTCTCATCGTATGCGTCCAGAAAGCTCCACTGATTGAGAAATTTTCTCCCCGCTGTTAAAGGTGGCGCGCTATTTAATTTCGCCGCGCTGAGCTCCGGCGTGGGTGTTGATGCGGAAACGTCATTCGCTTCGACAGCAAGCGCAAATCCGCCTAGTGGCAGCATAAGCAAAATGAGTGCCCATGCGAGCACCTTTTTCATTTCTCTTCCTCCTTTTGAGCAACAACCTTTCAAAATTTAAATAATTAACTACATTATACCAAACGAGTGGAAAAATGCAAATTGTAAGAGGAAAAATAATGATTTTACAATACTGTTGTTACCCACTTGCAATTTGTCGTTGCGCGACAATAAGTATAGAAGGTTTTTACTCGCCGCCTGTCTGGGTACGGACCAGAATTACTTTTATACCTTTCATCGACGGGCAATCCCTCTATCCAGAGTTTCCAGAAGTCGGCGAAACGATCGAATCGTACCTTTTGAGGCGGTTTTACTTTCTCTATCGCTGTCACACCACTACAACTTTTCAGAAAACAAAAGGCCGATATTTTCTTTTATCGTTCGTACTTGGTGATGTGGATCTTCAATTCTCTGTAAAGAGAAACGCTTATTTATCATCTACCATTTCGGATTTAAAAAAATGCCGGTTGAAAGCGACTGAAAGCATCCCGATAAAATTGGAGCTTTCCGGGACAATAAAAGATATGCTGCCGGCAGAATATAAACATCGTAAAACAATGATGCAGCATTCATCAGTATAACAACTTGTTGATGAATGGAAAAATCCGTTTGCATGAAAAACAACCAAACGAATTAATAAATATTCAGTGGTTTTATGTTGGGGTTTCACTTATATCATACAAGGCCCCTGAACAAAAAGAATGATATTCGCGTTTCAGCACACGGGTAATTTGAAGATCAGCCAATCGACGAGTGCAGTGCCCCCGAGATAACGGACAGAGAATAAAAGCCCCAGGCGTAGAAAAACGCGAAATTACAGAAGCTGGCGTCGTTTTTGAAGCGGCGTCAGCTTTGATTTAAGCCGAATGCGCTCGTTGCTGTAAAACCAGATGAAGTCGTCAATGAGAGAACGAGCCTGAAAAAAAGAGAAAAGCTTGTGGCGGTTGATACATTCGGCTTTGAGAATGGAAAAGAAATTCTCAGCCATGGCATTGTCATATGGGGGTGCCCGTCTTGACATGGAAGGAGTCACGCCGCATTCTTTAGTTAGGCTGAAATATGCATGAGAGGTGTATTGAAAGCCTTGGTCGCTGTGGAGGTGCAACTCCCCGGCGGCCTTCTCTTTTCGCATAGCATCGCGGATGGTGTCCAGCGCTACGGCGCTGAATAGTTTGCGATGGTTCATATGGAATAAGTCTTCTAATTTGACAAGGACGGAATACGAAGGGGGCCTTTCTTCAGTTTCAATTAGACGGATCGCTTCGTTTGATAGTCTGGTCTTTTCTGCAACATAATTTATTGACCAGCCTCTTTTGATCCGTTCTTGTCGAATCATACGTGTCATTATTCTCCCTTTCTCAGATTCCAACTAAAAGTTGTTATCTATGTCTTACCAACTTTTAGTTGGATTGTCAGGGGATATAGTATGGATTTCAGAAAAAATTTTTCAGAGCGTCTTTCTACCTTACGAAAAAGTAAAGGAATTTCTTTGGCTGCTCTTGGTGAACACCTTTCTGTAGCTAATGAAGCAGTTCACTTACCTGAAAAAGGAAAGCGCTCGCCTGGCTTCGAGATATTATGCGCCCTCGCGGAATATTTTGTCGTAAGTCTTGACTATCTCTGCGGCCGAACCGACAAGTCCGAGGTCAACAGGCGAGTACTGTATATATATATAACTGAGCATATAGTATGTTATAACTGTATATATACAAATTAAACTTGCTAAAAATTATAAAAAGATATAAAATATTAACAATATATATAGGAGAATGATTATGAAAAAGGTTTTACTCGCGGTTACCGCATTGTGTGTTATGCTGCCTCTTTTTGCCTGCTCTTTAACAAAAACGCCTGATACGAGTTTAAATTCCGATTCTTCCGATTTCTCCGATTCTTCTGTCCCGCAGCCTGATTCCAATTCATCTGATCCACAATCCAGTTCCGATTCATCCGAACCCACAGACGAGATAACACTGGGAAGCACCTTTGCATTTAACGATTTAGAAATTACCGTTGGTACTGAAATAGGCTGGGATGTTATTAAGAATCAATTTGCCAACGAAAATGGCAGAGATGTTATTGTGGTTCCTCTAACCGTTACGAATCTATCTGATGAGACAAATATGCTGAATATCTTCAGCATAAGCGAATATTCCCCGTCAGGCCAAGAGCTGGAGCAAATTGGCACCTATTTTGAAAATGATGTTTTCTCTATGGGAAAACTGCGGCCGGGCGCTACCGGGAAAACAAACCTTCATATTCTATATGACAGCGACGGCGATTACTATCTGGAATTTGGACTGTTTTTAGGAAAAGCTATAGAGGTTAAAATCCCCGTGAAAAAATAAAAAAATGTTTTGCCTTCTCCCCACCTCCCTGCCAGCAAATGAAGGGATCACATCCGGGAGACCGCGCGGCGGCTGGGACATTCCAAAAGTGAGATCACATGGAATACATACAGCCACCTTTATTCCCGCGAAGGGGAACGGGCAGCCGCCGTCCTGAATAAAATCAGATGAAAATTCGTGGATCAATCGTGAGTGAAAAACAAAAAACCGCCTAAAACAGGCGGTTTTTTGGTGCTTGCCAAGGCGATACAAAAAAGATACAAAGTATTTTTTTGCGCGTTTTAGATTAAATGTGTTACAAAATGTGTTATTTGAAAAAATAGAACCCTTGGAAACCCTATGATTTCTGGGGGTTTGTTGGTGGAGGCGGGGGGAGTCGAACCCCCGTCCGAAAATCCGTTGCCAGGGCTTTCTACGAGTGTAGTTTATCTACAGAAATTCCCGCGCCCGCAAGCCGATAAACAGGCTGCGAAAGCGGTAGCCTTCGATACATCGACCGGGTTACAGGCTCGCCCGGAAGACGTTCACCACTCATGTGCGCCCAAGATCAGCCGTGGTACTCAAATCAAGGACGAGCCGCAATTATGCAGCGTAAGCTAAAGTTCTAGTATTAGATTTAGCGTTTATATTTAGGTGCGGCTTTTAAAGAGCTTCCGCCCGCTCTACTCGCTTACCAAGGCTCAGAATCCCCGTCGAAACCTTTACGCCCCCATATCAAAGCGGCGACAGCCGCCTTTTTTATTTTGCCCATGTTTACCGATTTCGCTCCTTCAGCGCCCGGTCCATCTCCCTTTTTGCATCCCGCTTGGCCATGTCCTCCCGCTTGTCGTGGAGCTTTTTCCCCTTGCACAGCCCCATCTCCAATTTGACGCGGGAACCTTTGAAATAAAGCGACAGCGGGATCAAGGTATAGCTTTCCTGTTTGATTGTTCCAAACAGCCGCATGATCTCCTTCTTGTGCATCAAAAGCTTCCGCACCCTGAGAGGGTCGCGGTTGAAAATATTCCCCTTTTCATACGGGCTGATGTGCATCCCCATGACGAAGAGCTCCCCATTGTCGATGCTGCACCAGCTGTCCTTGAGGTTCACTGCTCCCGCGCGGAGGGACTTCACCTCGGTACCGAACAATTCGATGCCGGTTTCATAGGTTTCAAGGACAAAATAATCGTGCCGCGCCTTGCGGTTGACAGCAATCACCTTGCCGCCCATCAAACCACCATCCTTTCCGTCATGCGGCTCAGCTAAATTTCATTCCGGTTTTCCAGCGCTTTAAACAGGGTCATTTCATCGGCAAATTCCAGCTCGCCGCCCACCGGAATCCCGTAGGCAAGCCTTGTGACCTTTATCCCCAGCGGTTTGACAAGCTTTGAAAGGTACATCGCCGTCGCCTCGCCCTCCACCGTGGGGTTGGTGGCCATGATCACCTCGGTCACCATCCCGTCCCCCAGCCGCGCCAAAAGCTCTTTAATCGAGAGCTGGTCGGGGCCGATGCCGTCCATTGGGGAGATCAGTCCGTTGAGGACGTGGTACGTCCCCCGGTATTCCCGGGTGCGTTCAAACGCCACCACATCCTTCGGCCCTTCCACCACACAGATCACCGTATGGTCACGCTCCTCGGCGGAACAGATGGAACAGACCGGCTTGTCGGTAAAATTCTGGCAAACCGAACAGCGTTTGATCTTTTCATGCGCCTGGAGCACCGCGTCTGCGAAATCCTCCGCCTGCTCCTTAGAAAGGGTCAGCATATAGAACGCCAGCCGCTGTGCGGTTTTGATCCCAATTCCCGGAAGGGATGCAAACTGCTCTATCAGTTTTGTCAGCGGAAGCGGATTGTATTCAGCCATCGCCTAAAACAGCCCCGGAATTGAAGCGCCGCCGTTCCCGGTGATCTTCTCCATCTCGGCGCTGGAAATCTCCTCGATCTGGCGCATCACCTCATTGACCGCGCTGATCACCAAGTCCTGGAGCATCTCGATATCTTCCGGATCGACGACGTCCGGCTTGATCGTCAAAGACTTCAGCTCCTTTTTCCCGGTTGCGACTACCTCAATGGCGCCGCCGCCCACCGCGGCGGTGAACTCCCGCTGCTCCAGCTCTTCCTGAAGGGCAGTCATATCCTCCTGCATCTTCTGCGCCTGCTTCATCAGCGCATTTATATTGGACGGGCCGCCGCCCATCCCCTTCGGCAAACGTGATTTCATCTTTTTTACCTCCGTATTTCTTCTATTTCAGATGAACCGAAACGCCGGACTGCTCCGCCGTCTCTAAAAATTTAGAAAGCTCATCCTGCTTCTTCTCCTCCTGTGCGAGAGAACGAACCCGGATTCGGTATTTTTTTCCGAGCTGCGCCGCAACCGCCTCACTCAGCCGCCCAGCCGCACCATCCCGCTTGAGCATAGAAGCGACCATGCCGCTGTTCGAGGTGATGCACAGCGCGTTCCCCATGATACAAGCCGACGCACCGCTCAGCAGTCCGCATAAAGGCGGATCGGTCTTCGCAAGCCGCTCCATGATCTCCGGCCAGCAGTCCACCGGAATAACCGCATCCTCCTGCTCTGAAACGATCTGCGGCGCCGGCGCGGGAGATTCCCCGCCCTCTTCCTGCGCTCGAGCTGCCCGGTGGTCTGCCGCCGGCTCATCCGCCGCCGACGCCTCTTCGGGAACTGAAAGGGAAGGAGCTTCCACCGGGCGTGATGGAGCCGAAACAGCCCCGGCGCGCAGCTGCGCTTCCAGCCGGTCGAGCCGCGCGAGAATCGCATCGCCGCCGGCATTCAACTGGGGAGAGCAAAGGCGGATCAGCGACATCTCGAGCTCCGTCCTCTTCCCCACCGTCCCGGAAATCCGGTCGAGGCAGCCCTGGAATTCCGAAAGGTTCATCAAAATCTCCGAAAGCGGGATCTTCCCCGCCCGTTCCTTGAGCTGTTCCAGTTCGGACGGGACGCAGAGGATCAATTCCCCCGGCTTGCGCACCGTTTTCACAATCATCAGGTTGCGGTAATATGTAACCAGCTCCTCGCAGAGCCGTGTCAAGTCCCGGGACTGCCGGTAAAGGGTATCCACCATTTCCAGGGCGGCGGAAGTATCCCTCGAAGCAATCGCCTCCGCAAATTTTGTGAGATAGCTGCGGTCGGCCAGTCCCGCCGCCACACTCACTGTGCCGACGTCGATCTCATTCTGATAGGCCGCACACTGGTCGAGGAGGGAAAGCGCGTCCCTCATCCCGCCGTCGGCGAGCTTGGCGATCAGCTCAGCCGCCTCTTTCGTAACGGTAAAGCTCTCATGCTCTGCAATATAGAGGATCCGCCCGGCGATGTCCTCCGCCCGGACGCGGTGAAAATCGAACCGCTGGCAGCGGGAAAGGATGGTCGCGGGAACCTTGTGAACCTCTGTCGTAGCCAGGATAAAGATGACATGCGCGGGGGGCTCCTCCATGATTTTCAGCAGAGCGTTGAAAGCGTTCCCGCTGAGCATATGGACTTCATCGATGATATAAACCCTGTATTTGCAGACCGCCGGGGTGAAATTCGCCTCTTCACGAAGCCTTCGGATATCCTCGACGCCGTTGTTGCTCGCAGCGTCGATCTCCGCCACGTCGAGGAGAGAACCCTGCTCGATCCCGGTACAGGAGGAGCACTCCTGGCAGGGAGAACCGTCCTCTTTTGGATGCAGGCAGTTGACCGCCATGGCAAAAATTTTGGCGCAGGTGGTTTTCCCCGTCCCGCGCGAACCAGTAAACAGGTAGGCGTGGCCCACCCGGCCGGTCTTCAGCTCGTTCTGGAGCGTCCGGGTCACATGCGGCTGGGATACGACGTCCTCAAAGACCTTGGGGCGCCACTTCCGGTAGAGCGCCTGATACACAGCCAAAACCACCCCCTGAAAAGAAAAACAAAAGGCAGGAGCCGACGGCCCGGATTTTCTCCCGCCGTAACAAATTGATACAGTCCGACATGCGGAACAGCAGGAAAACCTGCGGCGCACAGGTAAATCCGCTTAATGCTGCTCGGTTCCCCGCCTGACATGGTTCACGGCAACCCGCCGCACAGGACCCACTGTTTCCGCATGTCGCACTGTACACTTCTGCTCTGCCTTTTTCACCGGATCCCCCCGGTGCCTGGTAATTTATTATACACTATTTTGATAAAAAACACAACACCTTTTCAAAAAAAGGTGTTGTGTCACAGCAGCCGTTCCCGCAGCGCCGAAAGGATTTTCTTTTCTCTGCGTGAGACCTGCACCTGGGTCATCCCGAGATACGCCGCCGTCTCCGACTGGGTTTTCCCTTTGAAGTACCGCAGGAGGATCAGCGCCCGGTCTTTCGGCTCCAGCTGGCCGATCACCTCCTTGAGCGAAATCGTGTCCGCAAGCTGTTCCTCCAGCGTCTCCACCCGTACGTCGAGCTGGCCGCCGCCTTCCTCTTCGCTCTCGGTCAGCGACACCGTCGGCGTCCCGGCGCTGATCGCCTCAGCCACATCGTCCGGTTCTACCATCAGCTCCTCCGCGATTTCGGAAACCGTCGGCTCCCTGCCCGTATTTTGAAGAAAACGTTCCCGCTCCCTCACCACCTTGACCGAGAGCTCCTTTAAGCTCCGGCTCACCTTGACCGAACCGCCGTCCCGGAAGAGCCGTCGAATCTCGCCCAGAATCACCGGAACGGCATAGGTGGAAAAACGGACGCCGCGCTGGTCGTCGAAGGCATCGAAGGCCTTGACCAGCCCCATACAGCCCGCGGAAAAAAGGTCGTCGTATTCGATTCCCTTTCCGCGGAACCGGTTGGCGCAGGAGTGGACGAGCCCGAGATTCTGTTCTACAAAGCGGTCTCGCTCCGCGGCCGTTTTAACCATGGCGGACGCGGGAGGACAGCCTTTTTTTCATGACGACGCTCGTCCCCTTTCCCGGTGCGGAAAAAACCCGCAGAGAATCCATAAAGCTCTCCATCACCGCGAAGCCCAGGCCGGCCCGTTCTTCCTCCGGCGCTGTGGTGAAAAGGGGTTCCATCGCCTTTTTCACGTCCTCGATCCCGCAGCCGCGGTCTTTGATCTTTATGTAGGCGGTGTTTCCCTCCAGCACCCGCGCGACGATCTGCACCGGGCCGATAGCGTCCCGGTAAGCGTGGACGATGCAGTTGGTTACGGCCTCCGAAACAGCGGTTTTGAGGTCGGTTAACTCATCCAGCGTCGGGTCGAGCTGAGTAAAAAACGCCGCCACCGCCGTGCGGGCAAATCCTTCATTGACCGAATTACTCAAAAAGCTCAGCTTCATTTCGTTTTGCACATTCATCCTCATTTTTCCCCCTGCTACTCGATTGCCGCAAGCTTGTCCAACCCCGCGAGCTTCATTACTTTCTTGATGTGATTCGGCGTATTGACCACCTTCACCGCACCGTCCATCGCCTGCATCAGCTTGTAGCGCCCCATCACGAGGCCGATGCCGCTGCTGTCCATAAAGCCGACGTTTTTAAAATCCATCACCAGCATTTTCGGCCGGTTGCTCTCCAAGCTCCGGTCGATTTCCTCCCGGATCTCCCGCGCGCTGTGATGGTCGATTTCCCCGGTCAGGTAAACGGTGACGAGTTCGTCCGACGCATTGATTTGAATACTCACCTGTCTATTCCTCCTGTCTTTCGCCGCGCCGGGTGGCCCCGGCAGCCAATGTCTGTGGCCAGACAGGCCAATTCGCACCCCAACGCTTTATCAATCTTTAGATTGTAATCCTGCGAGGCGCGCCGGGTGGCCCCGGCAGCCAATGTCTGTGGCCGGGCAGGCCGGAATGCTTCCGCTGCCACTTCGCACCCTGACTTTTTACCGGTCAAAACAGTTGATTGACCTGCGAGGCGCCTTGAGATAAAACAAGTACAACGCGCCTCGCGGGGCGGCGAACCGCCGCAGGCAATTCGCACCCCAGCGTTTTACCAAGCTTTAGATTGTAATCCTGCGAGGTACATTGCATAAAAACTAAGCGTGCCTCGCGGGTTACGAATGTTGTTACCAGTACAACTTACGAATCGCGTTTACCAGCGGGGGCTCCCCGCCGCGATTGTCCAGCCCGGTCACGGGCCGCGTTTGCCAGCGGAGGTTCCCCACCGTGTTAGACGCCGGGATGACCTGCCTCGCGGGATTGCCGCCTTAAAATTTGCAGAGCCTTTGGGCGCGCATTGAAGGCGGTGGCGCTCCGCCGCCCTCAAAAAAAGGACAAGCCCGTATCTCTATGATACAGGCTTGTCCTTGAAAAAATTGTCAGTTTTGGGGTAAACCGGAACGGATTTTTCTCCAGCCGGGGCATTTGCCGACCGTCAAGGGGAAGCCGCTCCACTGGAAGACGATACGCCGCTGTGCGGGAACACCGAAATACGGTCATCCTTTCGGGGACAGGCCGTTCCCTTTCGCCCAGTCAAAGACAACGGGTCGTATTTCCGCAGCCAGGTAGAGCGAACCGCAGATCAGGACGGCTCCCTCGCACCCTACTGCATCTGCGGCGAGCCGGAGCGCTTCTTCATGGCTTTCCGCCGTGACGCAATCCGAACAGTAGTTCTTTGCCGTCTCACAGAGCGTTTCCTTGTCCAGCGCGCGGGGGCTTTTCACCTCAACCGCAACCAGCCTTTCGCACTGCGGGCCGATCTCTTTCAGAAGCGCCTCATACTCCTTGTCTTTGAGCATTCCGACGACCGCCGCCTTCCTGCCCCGGATCAGCTTCATCGCCTCGGCCAGCGCCTTTGCGCCGCCCGGGTTGTGCGCGCCGTCTAAAATCGTCAGCGGATTTTCAGAAACCACCTCGAACCGGGCGGGGAACGAGGCTTTCTCCAACCCGGCTGTAAGCGCCTCCTCGGTCACAGAAAATCCCTTCTGCCGTAGCAGCCCGATCGTTTCGATCACCGACAGCGCATTATAAACCTGGTGCCGTCCCGCAAGGCGGATGCGGTATTCCGTACCGCCATAAGAAAACGTGGAGCCAAACGGGGTCGTTTTATGGATTTGAACCGCCCCCATATTTGGAAGGGTCAGCCTGCCCCCGGCCTGAGCGCACCGCTCCATCAAAACGGCGAGCGCTTCGGGCGGCTGGAGCGGATAGCAGACCGTGTCTGTCCCCCGTTTGATGATTCCCGCTTTTTCAGCGGCGATCCCCTCTAAGGTATCCCCCAAAATATCGGTGTGGTCATATGAAACCGCCGTAATCACCGCCGCCAGAGGCGCGGAAATCACGTTGGTCGCATCGAGCCGCCCGCCGATCCCTGTTTCAAGGCAGACGACGTCGCACTTCTGCTCCCGGAAATACAACATCCCCAGAGCGGTCACGAGCTCGAATTCCGCCACGATCTCCCCCTTTTGCCCCATCTCCTCCAGATGCGGCTTCACCCGTTCCACCAGACGGACGAGGTCTTTTTCCGGCATCATCTCCCGGTTGACCTGGAACCGCTCCCGAAAATCCAGCACAAACGGGGAGATGAAGCAGCCGGCGCGGTACCCCGCCTCCTCCAGCACCCGAGCTGTCATAACCGTGGTGGAGCCTTTGCCGTTCGTCCCCGCCACATGGACGAAGCGGAGCTGATCCTGCGGGTTCCCCAGCAGGGAGAGGAGCTTTTTGATCCGTTCCAGTCCCGGCTTGGGACCGAACCGTTTCCGGCTGTGGATATAATCCAGCGCTTGGTTGTAATTCATAGCGGAAATTCCTTCCCATCCTTTTCAAAATCCAAAAAAGCAGAAGAAGCCCTGCTTCCCCTTTGCGGAGAGGGATGCGGGGCTTTTCCTGAAAACGAATTTTATTGCAGCGCCTTGAGGCTCTCCTGAATCTTTCCGAGCCGCTCTTTCGCGCGGGCGAGCTTTTCCTGTTCCTGTTCGACGATCTTTTCCGGCGCCTTCGCCATAAACTTTTCATTGCCGAGCTTTCCGGAGATGATGTCGATGTCCTTCCGGCAGGCCGCCAGTTCCTTGTTGAGCCGTGCCAGCTCCTTTTCGCGGTCGATCAGGTCGGCGAGCGGGATGAAGATCCGCGCGCTGTCCGTCACCGCCGAGACCGCCCCCTCGAGCTTGACCGCGGGCGCGATCTCCACCTCGGATGCGCCCGCAAGGCGGCGGAGAAACTTCTCGCCGGCGGCAAATGTGCCGGCGTACTGGGTCTCTACATAAACCTTTGCCTTGCGGGAGGGCGGGACGTTCATCTCCGCGCGGGCGTTGCGGATCGCCTTGATCGCGTCGACAACCCGGCTGAACTCCCGTTCCTCCCCGGCGAAGTTCAGCTCTTCCTGGTATGCCGGGTATTTCGCAACCATGATGCTCTCCCCGGTGTGCGGAAGCGCCTGCCAGATTTCCTCGGTGATAAACGGCATGAAGGGATGGAGGAGCTTTAAAGTGTTGCTCATCACATAGACCAGCACCTTCTGCGCGCTGATGGATTCCTCCCCGCCGGCCTGCAAGCGGGCCTTGCAGAGCTCAATATACCAGTCGCAGAAGACGTCCCAGATAAAGTCGTAAAGCTTCGCCACCGCGATGCCGAGCTCGAATTTGTCGAGGTTCTCCGTCACCTGGCGAACCAGCTCGTTGTACTGGGAGAGAACCCACTTGTCCTCCGCCGCCAGCGTCCCCGGCAGGGATTCATCCGCGATCTCATCCGAGAGGTTCATCAGGATAAACCGGGATGCATTCCAGAGCTTGTTGGCAAAGTTGCGGCTGGCGCGCACCTTGTCGTCCGAATAACGCATGTCGTTGCCGGGGCTGTTCCCGGTCGAAAGGGTCAGGCGGAGGGCGTCGGCGCCGAACTCCTCGATCACCGCCAGCGGGTCGATCCCGTTGCCGAGGGATTTCGACATCTTCCGCCCCTGGGAATCCCGGACGAGGCCGTGGATCAAAACAGTGTCGAACGGCGTTTTCCCCGTCTGCTCGATCGCCGAGAAGATCATCCGGGCGACCCAGAAGAAGATGATATCATAGCCGGTGACCAGCGTAGAAGTGGGGTAAAAATATTTGAGGTCTTCGGTCTCCTCCGGCCAGCCGAGGGTGGAAAAGGGCCAGAGCGCGGAAGAAAACCAGGTGTCGAGGGTGTCCTCGTCCTGATGCATCCTGCCGCCGCATTTCGGGCAGGTGTGAACAGCCTCCTTGGAGACCGCCATCTCGCCGCAGCCGTCGCAGTAATAGGCCGGAATCCGGTGGCCCCACCAGAGCTGGCGGGAGATGCACCAGTCCTTGATGTTCTCCATCCAGTGGAAATAAATCTTGTCGAACCGCTCCGGAATGAAACGGGTCTCCCCATTTTTGACCGCCTCGATCGCCGGCTTTGCGAGCGGCTCCATCTTCACGAACCACTGCTTGGACACACGCGGTTCGACCGTCGTATTGCAGCGGTAGCAGCAGCCCACATTGTGGGTGTGGTCTTTGACTTTGATGAGATAGCCGCCCGCCTCCAGGTCGGCGACGATCGCCTTGCGCGCCTCATAGCGGTCCATCCCCTCGTATTTCCCGCCGTTTTCGTTGATGTGGGCGTCGTCGGTCATCACGTTGATGACCGGGAGCCCATGCCGCAGGCCGACCTCGAAGTCGTTCGGGTCGTGCGCCGGGGTGATCTTCACCGCGCCGGTTCCGAATTCCATATCGACATAGGTGTCCGCCACAATCGGGATTTCCCGGTTGACCAGCGGAAGGATCAGCATCTTGCCGACCAGGCTGCGGTACCGCTCGTCCTCCGGGTGAACCGCAACCGCGGTATCCCCCAGAAGAGTCTCCGGCCGTGTGGTGGCGATCTCAATCGCGCCGCTGCCGTCGGCCAGCGGGTAGCTGATATGCCAGAAATGCCCGGCCTGCTCGCTGTATTCCACTTCGGCGTCCGAAATCGAGGTCTGGCAGTGGGGGCACCAGTTGATGATCCGCTCCCCACGGTAGATCAAGCCCTTTTCATAAAGGCGGACAAAGACCTCCCGCACCGCCTCCGAACAGCCTTCGTCCAGGGTGAAACGCTCCCTGCTCCAGTCGCAGGAGGTGCCGAGCTTTTTTAGCTGCTCGACGATCCGGCCCCCGTACTGCTCCTTCCAGGCCCAGGCGCGCTCCAGGAATTTTTCGCGCCCCAGGTCTTCCTTGGAAACCCCCTCTTTCCGCATCGCCTCCACGATCTTCGCCTCGGTCGCAATCGAGGCATGGTCTGTGCCGGGGATCCAAAGGGCGGCATAGCCCTGCATCCGTCTGTACCGGATGAGGATATCCTGCAGCGTCTCATCCAGCGCATGCCCCATATGGAGCTGCCCAGTGATGTTCGGCGGCGGGATCACGATGGTGTACGGTTTCTTTTCCGGATCCGGCTGTGCGGAAAAATATCCGCCGTCCAACCAGAATTTGTAGATGCGGTCCTCCACATTGGTGGGGTCATAAAGCTTTTCCAGTTCCTTTGCCATAAAATCCTCCTTATTTTGTTGGTCTTCAAACAGCCGGCCTCCAGAATCGTCTGCCCGAACGCCTACCGAAGCTCCGGAACGCCCTCTACAGAAATCCGGGTAACCTGATCCGAGTAATGGGCCTTAGCCGAAATGACGCCGGCGGAATTTTTGCCGTAAACCATAATCCGCTTTGTTTCAAAGGGCATCAGATCAAAATAATTGTCCTCAAAATACCAGCCGAACTCTTCGCCGTCCTCGCCGCCGGAAAGCTCAACACACCGGGCAAACCGATCGGCTGTAACGGTCAGACAGCCGGAGGAATAAGAAAGGGTGATCTCCGCCTCCGGGAAGGGCAGCATATTTTCTTTTGTCACATAACCGGTGGCGGAGGAAATGATCTCCCCGTCTTGATCCCTGTAGCAGGCGTAGAGAACGCTGTCCCAACGAATAGACCCCAGCCGGTCAAGGGTGGTAAGAATCCGGGATTCTCCCGCGGGAATTGCGGCGGGGATGCTGAACTCCTGTTTCACCACAGCGTTTTTCAGGTCGTATACCTTCACTTCGAGGATGCCCGCCGAATCCTCCGGGGTATCGTTGGCCCCCCAGAGGTAAATATGGTCTCCCACCTCAAAGTCGACGAGAACCGGAGAAAACGCGCGCTTGATCCAGTAATAGGTCAGGGCGCATTCCCCGTAATAATCGACCGACGCACAGTAAAACTGCGGCCATGGATCGTTGAATTTCCAGGACATGAAGCCGTTACAGGCCCGCTCCTCCCAGCTTTTCCAGGCCGGATTCCCGTGGCGGCAGCGTGAAATCATGTCGTAGATATCCTGCCCCGCCGCCGCGGTAAACTTGTAAATCAGTTCATAGGGGTTGCGGGCGCTGTAGTAATTGTCGATGGGCCCAAGCTTTTTCTGCCCGAAGTTTCCAAGGCGTTTCGCCCAGCCGGACGGCATGGGGAACTCCGTCCCGAAAGGACGGCTGTCGACATACCCCTCTTCCCAGATGTCATCCTTCATAAATTTTTTAAGGCTTTTATACTGCATCGGGTAGACGCGGATAGTTTCAGACAGAAAATTGGGGTACTGCTCGTATGGGAAATATGAGAGAAACGCGCGGCTTCCATGGGCGTCGCCAAAGGAGTGGTCGTTGGTGGTAAGGCCCTCATACGGGCAGGAAATATGGTAATACCGGTATGGATCGAGCTCCATGCAGAGCTTTTTAAAGCCGTAAATCAGCATTTCAAAGCCGATTCTGGATGTTTTATCCTCCAGGTATTCGCTCATGTAGATATTTTCGTTGCCGCCGCACCAGAGCATGATGCTCGGATGATGCTTCAACCGCCGGACCATCTGGGCGGCTTCCTCGAGGTAAAGCGCCTGTTGTTCTCCGGAATCCGGCATTTCGGAGCCTCCGGTGGGAAAATCCTGCCAGAGCATGATCCCGCGGCGGTCACATTCAGCGTAGAGCTCATCCTTGTAGGGCTGGCTCGGCCCCCAAATTCGCAGAATATTGCAGTTGCCGTAGTCGGCCTTGCGGATCAAGTCCAGCACGACCTCCGAATTATAACGGTTGGTAAGCCCCCAGATCGGCGCCAGATTGCTGCCCCAGAACCGGATAACCGTACCGTTTATTTCAAATTTCATGCTGCCGACCAGCCGCACATCCCGCAGGCCGGTCAATTTTACCGTTTCGTCTCTTTTGACCCCGCCAACATAAACGGCGTAGGAAATACGGTAAAGGTTCTGTTCCCCATAGCCCTTAGGCCACCACAGGCGGGGATTTTCCACTGTCAGCACCGATTTTGCCGACCAGCCGTTTTCCCCCATCTCCGCTTTTACCTTCACCGCCTGCCGGTTGGCGCCGTTTTCCTCCTCAATCGAAAACTCCACCTCAACCGTTCCTTCACAGGCTGGACCGCCGGCGCAGAATACTGCCGAAGCCGACGACCGGTCGGGAGAAAACGACACATTCAGGTCGGTCTCATCCAGCCGGGTTTCATCCGTGATTTCCAGCAGGACGTCGTCAAACAGGCCGATCGGCTTATAGCCGAAGGTAGCCGCGTAGTCGTCCGATTTATGCAGCAAGGCGCGGGCGGGCACATGCCCCTTCCACGCGGCCGGCATCGTCTCCTCATAAAGCTTCAGCATCTTTTCATGCGCGTGAAAATAGACGAGGAGCTCATTTTCCTCCTTTAACAGCTCGCCGACTTCAAACCGAAAGCTTTTGTACATGGTGTTTCCGGTTCCCAGAAAAATGCCGTTTAAATAGATATCCGCCACCGTGTCCAGCCCCTTGAATTCGAGGGCGGTATTCTTCCCGGCCGCTGCGGGATTACGAAACGCACACTGATAAGCCCAGTCGTTTTCATTGATCCATTGGCAGTATTCGGCATCCGCATCTTCCACGATCGACCCGCTCAGAAGCCCCTTTTGGATCAGGGCCTCCTGCACCTCCATGATCCCGCCGATTTCAATCCATTCGCCGGCATGTTCTTTTACGAGGACAGGCGTGTCTTCCTGCCCCGGCCGCGCCAAGCTGCCGCATTGTTTGATTTGCCAGGAATTCAGCATCATTGTTTGTTTCATTGTTTCAGCCCCTTATTTCATTCTGTATGGTTTCTCTGTTCCGCGCCCGTGCCCGGGCGGGGCAATCGCGATCCACAAGTTGTACGAAAAACGGGACTCGTAACCCGCGAGGCACGGCCCGTGACCGGGCTGGACAAACGCGGCGGAGTGCCTCCGCTTGCAATCGCGGCCGGGTGTCCTCGGCTGGACAAACGCGATTCGCAGGCTGTACCGAACAGAACGGTTATACCCCGCGAGGCGCGTTGTACTTGTTTTATCTCAAGGCGCCTCGCAGGTCAATCAACTTTTTTGACCGGTAAAATGTCAGGGTGCGAAGTGGCAGCGGAAGCATTCCGCCCCGTCCGGGCACGGACATCGCCGTAAAAACAAAACCGCCCTAAAGCAAACCATCGCTTTAGGGCGGGCAGATTGTCCGCGGTACCACCTAACTTCGGAGCCGACGCTCCGCACTCTCTCCAGCACAAATCCAATGCCGGCCCCCGGGTAACGGCGGGGGTCCGTTGGCGCCTACTGAGGGGGCTCCCCCGTTTGGGCCAAGGCTCAGGGGCTACTTCGAAGCGTTCCGCACGAAAGCTTTCACCAGCCGCTTTCTCTCTGCGCTTTGGGTACGCCTGTACTCCTCCCCGTCACAGCCTGTAACGATATTATCATTAGTATATCCAGAAAAATTCAATTTGTCAACTTTTATCCTGCAAAAGGCGCTCCACCGTCTCCCGATCCGGCTTGATATAGGCCGTCTGGTAGTTTTCGAAGATCACCATCCCCGGCTTTGCGCCGTTCGGCTTGTGGACATTCCGGATCTCGGTGTAATCCACCGGCACCTGGACGGAATCCTGCGCCTTGCTGTGATAGGCGGCGATCACTGCTGCCTCCTCGATCGTCCGGTCGGGCGCCTTTTCCCCATTCGTCACGACGATGACATGGGAGCCCGGAATATTGTGGGTGTGAAGCCAGAGGTCGTGGTTCCGCGCCTCCTTCATGGAAAGGCGGTCGTTCTGCCGGTTATTCCTGCCGCAGAGGATGGTGAACCCATCCGACGACCGGAACCGGAGAGGCGGCCTCGGCTTGAGCTGTTTCAGATTTTTGCGGCGGTAATTTCGAAGGTATCCGCCCTCAATTAACTCTTCCCGGATTTCCAGCAGCTCGCTCTCCCCTTCCGTCCGGGTCACCTCGTCGAAAACCGAATCCAGGTAAACGAGCTCGTCTTCCGCCTGCTGGATCAGCCCAGTGAGCATCTTCTCAGCGGTGGCGGCCTTCCGGTATTCATTGTAGTACTTCTGCGCGTTCTGTGCGGGGGAGAGCGACGGGTCGAGCTCGATCACCACCGGCGCGGCGTCTTCCGCGTAGAAATTTTCCAGCGTCGCGCTGGACATCCCCTTTTCCAGCCGGTAGAGGTTTGAATTGAGAAGGTCGCCGCATATTTTCAGCGTCTCCCGCTCCCCGCATTGAGCGAGCTCCTGCTTCTGCGCCTCCAGCTTCCGCTGCGTCCGCTCCGTCCGGTTGACGATCAGCTTGAGCAGGTCGTTGGAGCGCTGCTTCATCCGGGAAATCTGGTCGCGCTGGGAGTAAAAATCGTCTAAAAGCGCGCTCGCCGTCTCATACGGCTTGGTCAGCATGGCGGCCCCATACTGGTGGAGCTCCACAAAGCTGAACTCCCGCGGGGTTCCGTTTAAATCCAGTGCCATCGTCATTTTAGGCGCTCCCGCCGCTAAGTCCTTCCGAACCCGGCCTAGGTAGAACGCCAGCCGCTCCTTCTGCGGCTCCGCGAGCTCGCTTTTCACCACTTCGGCGCCCCGGCAAGCGTAGTGCGCCGCCTCCCTCGCAAAAACGGGGGAAACGCCCTGCAATACGCCGACCAGCACCTTGGAAAGCGCCTGATCCTTCGGATATGCCGTCACCGCCCCGATGATCTCCTCATTCGAAGCGTCGAAGAGGTTCAATTTATCCTGCGCGGGCGGCAGGACATAGTTCATCTGGGGCAGGATCGGGCGAACGCTCGACATCTCCGGGTCGACCCGTTTGATCGCATCGACCACCTTCCCCGCCTGGTTGACGACGATCAGATTGCTGTGCCGCCCCATGATTTCGACCGCCAGCGTGACCGTGACCAGGTCGCCCAGCTCGTTGACCGTTTCAAAATCAAGAAACAGCACCCGGTCGAGCCCCTGCTGCCGGACGGCTGTCAGCTTCCCGGCGCCGAGGTGCTTGCGCAGGAGCATGCAGAACATCGGAGGGGCCTTTGGGTTTTCAAGGGTGATGCCGGTAAAGTGCAGCCTCGGGCTGTCGGCGCCCACGCTGATGAGAAGCTTTGCGTTCCCGCCCCGATGCCGGAGGGTGATGACGACTTCCTCCCGGGATGGCTGGTGGATTTTGTCGATCCGGGAGCCGACTGCTTCCTCTAATTCTCTTTTGATACAGGATAAAAAAATACCGTCCAGAGCCAATTTTCATTCACCTACTAACGAACCGCCGCGCCCCTTGAAAGGGATTCAATCCCCACAGAGCGCCGTCGCCTTGATTTCAATCTCAATCCCCGGCACAGGGGACGCCGCCTGAACCGTCACCCGTGCAGGCTCTTCTCCCGGCTTAAAAAACTGCCGGTATACTGCGTTCATCCGTGAAAAATCATCCAGGTTTTTCATAAAGACCGTCACATCTACAATCTGTTCCATCGACGAACCCGCATGTTCGAGCAGAAACCTGATATTTTCCAGCGCCCGCCGGGTCTGCTCCTCGATTGTTCCGCCTAAGAGCCGGTTTGCCGCCAGGTCACAGGAAAGCTGGCTTGTCAGATAGAGCAGATTCCCGGCTTTGACCACATGGTTATTCGGGCTCGACGGCCGCGGAATGCCGGGAATCTGAATCACTTCTTTTTTCACGGCATGATCCTCCCTTTCTACACCACAGTTTTACAGCCACTCCATTGAGGGCCGGTTCGCCCCGGAAACCGCAAAGCGCACCTGCGGGAACGCCGCGGACAATTCCTTCAGCAGCTTTGGGAGAACCACCGTCTCCGTCTCGAAATGCCCGGCGTCCACCAGAGTGATGCCGGCATTCTTTGCCAGAACCGCCTCGTGATGCTTGACCTCACCGGTCAGGTAAGCATCGCAGCCGGATTCCAGAACCGCATCCAGAAACGAACCTCCCGCGCCGGAGCAGAGCGCCGCTGTACGGACTGGGCGGTCTCCGAGAACGGCACGCACACCCCCAGCCTTCAAAACCCGTTTGCAGAATTCGGCAAAATCCAGCGGGCTGAGCGCCTTTTCCAGCGTCCCAATCCGCACGATCCCATCCGTGTTATCCAGGATGGCAATCTCGCGGAGAGACAACATCCCCGCTAAAACATCGTTGACGCCCCCCGCCGCCTTGTCCAGACAGGTGTGGCTGGAGATCACCGCAATCCCCCGCCGGACGCATTTGTAAGCGATCCCGCCTTCAAGAAGCCGTTTGAGCGGATTAAAAATAACCGGATGATGGGTCAGAACCAGCTCCGCCCTTTCCCGAACCGCATCTTCAACCACCTCCGCCGTCACATCGAGCGCCAGAAGGCAGCGGAAAACCTCTTTTTCCGGATCGCCGATGAGCAGGCCGCAGTTGTCAAAATCCTCCGCGAGAGAAAAGGGGTAGTTTTGATCCATCCAGTCCAGAATTTCTTTTACCTTTGCCACCGGCTCACCAGCTCCTCCATCCTTTGTTTCAGCCGCAGGAGCGCAGCGGACTCTTCGCCATCCAGCGCCTGCAGGCCCTGCATCTTTTTTTGAATCTTGAAAAATACCCGGTTCAAGTATTCCCGTTCCTCCTCTGTTTTTCCCGACAGCAGCCCGGTCTCCGCAAAAAAAGGATCGACCTCCCGGATTTCCCCGCAGTACTGCGCCGTCAAAACCGTGTAGAGAAAGCGGCCGTCCCGAACAGCCGTCTCCTCCAAAAGCCGAAACCCCAGCCGGTAAAGCCCGCGGCGGAGAACCTCCGCCTTGGTCATCGGCTGGAGCACCAGCCGCTTTTCCGGGTCGCGGAGGCGGATGTCGCTGACGATCGACAGGATCAAATCCCCGCCCATCCCGGCGACCAGAACATCGTCGATCTCTTCAAGGGGAAGCGCCGCGACTCCGTCCGAAAGGAGCGGGATGACCCGCCCTTCCAGCCGACATTCCCGGACCGTCCGGGCGGCCTGCTCCAGCGGGGCGCGATTGAGGTCGGAGGCGTAAATCATCGGGCAAATATCCTCCTGCGCCAAAAAGCAGGCGAGGTATCCATGATCCGTCCCCACATCGGCGGCAATCACCCCCTGCCGCACCTGCCGGGCAACGGCGGCAAGCCGCGGCTTAAGCCTCAGCCGGTTCTCCATCTTCCATCCGCTCCTTTTCCTCTCGTTTCAGCAAAGTCAGCGTATGCTTGCTCAATCCCACCGTGACGAACTGGGTCAAGGTCAGCACGACGATCGCAATCACATACCCCAGCTGCACCTTGGGGAAAGCGAGCAGAATCAAAATACCCGCAGACCGTCCGAAGCCCAGCATCAGTTCACGAATCGAAAAATACTCCTCCCGCGCATTCGGCTCTGCCTTTTGCTGGACCAGCAGGAAAAAGATGCTGCTGGAGGAGTTGAGCAGGAACTGGGTGAAAAAGGCGTTGATGAACGAAAACAGAATCAGGCTGACCGGATTCAGGCTGACCGCCGGAAGAATAGAAGCGGCAAGCAGGGTAATCGTAGCCGCAAGCATCGCCTTCACGCGGTTTCTCGGCCCCACCACCCGGCCGATCACCCAGAAGGAGACGATCGTTCCCAGGCCGGTCAAAAGGGTGTTGAAGCCGGTCAGTGTCTCGCTGCTGATAACCTCGAAAAGGAGGATATTCAAAAGAAAGTTGAAGGTTCCTTCCCGAACGCCGCGCATCGCTTCCGCCATCATCCCGCAGCGCCAGCAGGAATTGTGCAGAATTTCCCGCAGCGCTTTTTTATAATAGGTGTTCGTCTCCTTCTTCCCAGCGGGATTGACATGCTTCGGCAGGCGGAGGGAAAGGAGGATGGTCGTGACCGCAACCAGAAACGCAAGGCCAAAGGCCACCATATACCCTAAAAAGCCGCCGATCCGCTCGATGACAAAGCCGGACAGCGCCGGCATGGTCAGGGTGATGATCCCATTGACAAACCCCAGAAACGCAAGGGCGACGTCCCGTTTGTCGTCAACTGTAAACGCGGAGACATAGGATGAATAGGTCAGCCAGTAAAACGCGTTTGAAGCGCCGTTCAGGATTCCCAAAATCGGCATCATCCTGTCTGCATAGTTCATGGTCAGCAGCAGGGTGGTATAGAGCGCAATAAACCC
Source organism: uncultured Oscillospiraceae bacterium (assembly GCA_964607135.1). Lineage (GTDB taxonomy): Bacteria > Bacillota > Clostridia > Oscillospirales > Ruminococcaceae > Metaruminococcus_A. The sequence goes on from CAZSIV010000019.1 coordinate 25,372, forward strand.
TAAAATCCCGATCCGGGTCACCAGGTTGGTGTTTCGCTTGCGCATGACCGTCACCGCAATCGGCATCATCATCCCGGTGAAAAGGTAGGTGATCATATTATACCATTTGACGATGTCCCCATCGCCTGAAACGCGCATCAGCAGCGTGGTGATGTAAACGCTGACCAGCCCTTGAAAAAGATTGAACATGCAGTGCATCGAGGCAAATTTTTTAAAATTCGCACCGAGCTGGTTCAGCCCAAGGCCTACTTCTAAAAACGCACCGAGCCTTTGAAAAAAACGTTTCATATCACAAACCGCCCGTTCCATGATTTGACGGAACCTTTCCGCCCGTATTTACACTGAAGCCTTTTTCAACTTCCGGAGATAAGCTGCGTGCCGCGCTTCGGCTTTAAGCCCTGCCTCTGCGCTTCAAACGCCGCATCCTGCGGCGGTCTCTTCGTCCCGCCGCAGCAGTCTTGTAGAACGCCAGCTCAGCCCCACGACGACAAACTGGGACAGGGTCAGCAGAACAATCGCAATGACATAGCCGAGCTGCTCTCTCGGGAAGACAAAGAGGATCAGAACGCCGATCATCCTTCCGGCGACCAGAAAGACGTCCCTGATTGCCAGATATTCGTTCGTCATCTCAGGCTCGGATTTTCTCTGGACGATCAAGAACATAATGCTGTTGGATGGATTGATGACAAAGGTGCTGAAAAAGGCGTTTACAACCGCAAAGACCATAATCGTCGCCGGACTGAGGCTGAACGCCGGAAACCCGCAGGCGACCAGCAAAATCACACTGCCGGCCAGCATGAACCTCACCCGATTTCCCGGCCTGATGATCCGGCCCGCCACCCAGAAGGAGACAATCGTGCCGATCGACGCGAGCAGGTTGTTGATCCCAATCAGGGTTTCGCTCTGGATCGTCTCGAACAGAAGCAGGTTCAGCAGGAAGCCAAACGTGCCGTCCCGAATCCCCCGCAGCGTTTCACAGGCCATCCCGCAGCGCCAGCAGGAATCCCTGGCGATCTCCCGCAGCGCCTTGCGAAAACAGGTTTTGGATGCCACGGACGCCCCAATCTGCTTTGGAAGGCGGAATGACAGCAGGATCGTACAGGCCGCAATGGCAAAGGACACCCCAAAAACAACCGCATAGCCGGCAAACATTCCCGCGGCCTTCCCGATCGTCTCGATCAGGAAACCGGATAAAGCGGGCATAACCAAGATCGTGACGCCGTTGATAAAGCCCATGACGCCCTGCGCCGCATCCCGGCCGTTATCCTCTGTAAAAGCCGCTAAATAATAAGCGTAGGACTGCCAGTAAAACCCGTTTGAAACGCCGTTTAAAAGCCCGAACAACGGCATAAACTTGTCGGCGCTGCTCATGGAAAAAAGCAGTACGCTGTAGAGCAGGATAAACCCAAAGACCGCCAGCCGGCCCGCCAGATTGATCCCGCCCCGGCGCATGATCGCAACCGCCAAAACGACGCCGCACCCCTGAAACAGAAAGGTGGCGAGGTTGTACCAGATGACGATATCGCCGTTCCCGGTGACCCGCATCAGCAGCGTCGTAATGTAAGAGCTGACCATCGCCTGAAAAATGCTGTATGTACAGTGCATGGCGGCAAACTTTTTGAAATTGGCGCCGAGTTGACTCAGCCCGAGGCCTGCCTCTACGAATGTGCCGAGCTTCTGAAGAAAATGCTTCATATGATTACCCGCCTCTATACAGGGATTCAATTGTCAAAAATTCGTTCGATAAAATGGTGTGCGAACCAAAGGCCCGCACACCATACAAAAGCCGTTTACTTTTCCGCCAGATGCCGATTCAGTTTTTCCACCAGTTCGTCACAGTCATTGCCGTGCACCATGCACGCCTGCTCGATTGTCTCCCCCCGCGATGAAGGGCAGCCGAGGCAGTGCATCCCGATCTCGAGAAAATATTCCGCCGTCGTGCGGTCAAAGTCTAAAACATCCCCAATGATGGAGTCTTTTGTCACCTGCATGTTGAAACATCCTTTCCGCTCAATTTCTACTTGTATTATATCCGCTTTGTTTTGTTTATGCAATAGGAGAATTGCTAAAATCGGACTTTCTTTTACAACCGGCTCACCCGGTGATTTCAAGCAGCTCACGGCCGGACAGCCCGGTTCAAACGCCCGGCAGTTTAAGCTCTGTCAGGCCGAGCGCAGCCGCTATACCGCCCACAGGACAAAAAAACAAACAGCCGAGAAAACCCGGCTGTTTGCCTGCCTCAATTTATCTGCCAGAAAATTAAATGCTTGAATCCACTTGTGGCACTGTGTATCACACAACCAAAACAAAATCCTTGCCTCTAACAACCGGCTGGCATCTGCTTACGCGTTCAGGAAATTATTCCTGTCTCATCTTAGCGTAGCATTCGCTGCAGTAAACCGGGCGGTCCTCACGCGGCTGGAACGGAACCTTCGCCTCTCCGCCACAGGAAGCGCAGACAGCGGTGAACATCTCTCTGTCCTGTCTGGAAGCATTCTTGCGCGCATCGCGGCAGGGTTTGCATCTCTGCGGCTCGTTCACGAAGCCTTTTTCGGCGTAGAATTCCTGCTCACCAGCAGTAAAAACAAATTCGGCGCCACAATCTTTGCAGGTAAGGGTTTTGTCTTGATACATTTTAAACTCTCCTAATGGAAAAAATTAGCCTGCGCTGGATTTCCCCAGCATCCGGCCATATATTTCAAAACGGTTCCCCGTTTTGATCCGAATTGAAAACCGGCTTGAGCTTCCTTCTCACCCGTCCCAACGCATTATAGACGGATTTTACCGAAAGCCCCAACGCTTCCGCCGCCTGAGACGGCTCATATCCCTCCAGATAGAGCAGAAACACCTTCCGCTCCGTTTCGGAAAGCTGTTCCCCAATCTCTCGAAAATACCAGTTTAAAGCTTCCTGCTCCAACACCAGCGTTTCAGGATCTGCCGAACCCCCTGCCGGACTTTGCTCCGCCCTGTCAAGGTCTACGGCTTTGGAAAGAAGCGCGTACTTATTGGTGCTGGCAAACTCAACCATTTTTTTGATCCGGTTGAGAACGCAGACCCGCGCATACGTATTAAAGCTGCAACCCCGCTCGCCGCTATAGGTTCTGACGGCGTTTAAAAAGCCGATCATCCCTTCCTGTACGAAATCGTCGTGCTCAACGCCGCCCACCATAAACCTGGCTGCAATTTTATGAATAACTCCAAGATAACGCACAATCAGAATCGCAGTAGCCTCTTCATTGCCGCCGACGCTCAGAGAGACAAGGCAGTCGTCGCTCTTACCCGACAAAACACCCGGCCGCTGAGAACCCTGCATAGAATCACTCCGTACATCCTTTAGCAACTAGTTCCATTATACTCTCGCATTTCGGCCCCGTCAAGAGGCTTTTTCACAATCTATTAAAATTCGCATTACAGATGTTTAAAAATTTGAAAGTTCTTCTGAAATATTGTCAAATTATGAGAGTATTTCCAAAGGTATACCCAGAGTTCTGCCTTCTATCGGTATATTTCCTTCCCATCCCTCGGTTTCAGGCCTGCAAAGCAAGGATTTCAGGCGCCAAACAGAAGGTAAATCCCGCGTCGCCGATTCAGAAAGAAGATGCGTAACAATCCTATCGAAAACCGTTTTTCAAGACATCTCCCGGATTTGATCCTCGATTTGCTTCACAAGTTCGTGCGGCAGCATGTCCAAGGCGTTCGCAATCCGCCAGATCGTTTCAAAATTCGGTTTTTTATCGCCGTTTTCAATCATCGCCAAATGGCTCCGCGCAAGCCCGGCAAATCCGCTCAAAACCTCCTGCGACAGCTTTTTTTGGTTTCTGATCCGGCGGATGACAAGACCGATCGCGGCGTTATTGAATTCTATCATCGCAGACAACTCCTTTGCTTTAGTGTAAGGAGAAAAATGAAAAATATAGTCTGCGATAATAGACATATTTTAAGTTTGTATGCTATAATAGACAAAAATGTCAAATTCGAAGGGAAGCGATAAAACAATGAAGAAATTCGTCGGAATCCTGCTGATCGCCACAATCACCCTTTCCCTTTCAGGATGCTTTTCGGATCCTTCCCAAACGAAACGATCCGATTTCGCAATACAGGACGTCCGAAACTATGTCTTAAAAAATGGCTGCACAATAGAATGGGGGGAATTTCCCTCAGCGGGCCGGCCTTATAAAGGAGTGACCCGAACCGTTTCCGACCATCTCTTTTTTTCTCTCGCCGCTTCAGAAAAAGTGCCGGCTGCTTTGACGATCGACTATTATTTTACGTTGGAGAATGTTTCAACCCAGGCTTACTTCTCCCTTTCAGCAGGGAAGCAGGAATGCGAATGGAGGCTTTGCCAGATCGGCGGGAAAGGGGTCGACTGCGAAGGAACGCTCGACCCTCAAACCTATCGGATTTCGGTTAAACGCTGCAAAAACACCTCCGAGAGCGAGGCGGCAGAGCTCATAGGGCAGGCGCTGAGGCTCGCACTGCCAAACATCGACAAGCTTTTGAAAGACTGTGGATTCTCCTATACATACCTCGATTTCGGCTTTTCCAATTTGGACAGCTCACCATTTAAAGCTAATCCCCCTGCACGATACTCCCCCTTAAAAATCATCATCAGCGACGTGCGGACGAACCGCGCCGGTGATCCGGAGGTTTACCTCCAGTTCACCAACACCGGCAGCCAAACGGTCTCACAGTTTCGTTTTTACATCAAATGCTATGGAGCCAACGGAGCACAGATTTCCGGAAAGAATCAGCAAACGTTTTACACCGGGAGCTACGACAGTCCTCTCGCGCCCGGGCAGACAACCTCTTCCCAGCTTTACTGGAGAATTTCTGGCTTCGGCAAAGCGAATGCGGTTGAAGCCGCCGTCTGCCGGTACAGGCCCGAGGGCGGCGAAATGATGGAAATCCCGGAAATCCGCCTGCGCTGGATTGGAACGGCACAAAAACAGCTGACGCCGAATCATTCCATCCCTTATCTCTCTAAACATTCATTGATTTCATATGATATACAGAATGAAATATAGGCCGAAGAGTATTCATCAAGCAAAAACAAGGGATACGGATTTTCCGCATCCCTTGTTCGTTTTTTTGCATTTTACAGCTTATTTGAAATATCTGTTGAGCAGACCTTCAAACGCTTTGCCGTGGCGGGCTTCATCCTTCGCCATCTCGTGGACGGTGTCGTGGATGGCATCCAAACCGAGCTCTTTCGCTTTCGCAGCAAGCTCTTTTTTACCGGCGCAGGCACCATTTTCAGCGGCAACGCGGAGCTCAAGATTCTTCTTGGTGGAATCGGTTACAACTTCGCCGAGAAGCTCAGCAAACTTCGCGGCGTGCTCTGCCTCTTCATAAGCCGCTTTCTCCCAATATGTACCGATTTCCGGATAGCCTTCGCGGAACGCGACGCGAGCCATGGCAAGATACATGCCGACTTCGGTGCACTCGCCCTCGAAATTCATCTTCAGGCCGGATACGATCTCTGCATCCACGCCCTGCGCAACGCCTACGCGATGCTCGTCAGCCCAGGTGAGATCCCCTTTCTGCTCTGTAAATTTAGAAGCCGGGGCTTTACAGACCGGGCAGCTTTCCGGGGCGGATTCGCCCTCGTACACATAACCGCAGATTGAACATACAAATTTTTTCATTTTCATTTCCTCCTACGTCATTATTTTGAAATTGCAGCTGTTCTCATCAACGTCTAAATTATACCACATTTGTATATTTTGTCAAGGGCTATTTCCAAAATTTTTCAGCGAAATTTTAACGTTTCTCCTCCCAATTTGCAATAGCCTATCACGCTGTCAGCAGACCTGAAATTTATTATACTTTTTGTATAAATTCTCGCAATTTTTCCGCTCTTTCAAGCGGCATCTTTACGACGTCCGCCAATGCAGCGGCAGATGCATCCTTCAAAGCTGCCTTGGTTTTAAACGCCTTCAGCAATTTTTCTGCCTTTTTGGGCCCGATCCCTTCAAATTCCGTCAGCCGCATAGAAAACGTATTTTTTTTGCGAACATTGCGCTGGTAGGAGATTGCAAAGCGGTGAACCTCGTCCTGGATAGAGGAAACCAGCCGGAATGCCGACTTGAAAGTCGTGATTGCGATTTCGCCGCCGTTTTTGGCGATCGCCCGGGTGCGGTGCTTGTCGTCTTTGACCATGCCGAAAAGCGGGACAGAAATTCCGAGCTCCTCCAAAACCTCCTGCACCGCCGAAACATGCCCCTTCCCGCCGTCAAGCAGGATGAGGTCCGGCATCCGGCCGAACCCCGTCCCAGTTTCCTTCTGCTCAAAATAACGGTTGAAACGGCGGCGGAGCACTTCCTGCATACAGGCATAGTCGTTCTGCCCTACGACTTCTTTCATCGAAAACCGCTTGTAGGCGCTTTTCAGGGGCTGAGCGTTCTCGAACACCACCATGCCGGCGACGACGCCGCTGTCGCCGAGGTTGGAGATGTCGTACGACTCAATATAGCTGGGCGGCTCGGGAAGGCCGAGCAGCTTGCCAAGTTCATCTAAGGCCGCGACTTCTTTCGCCGAATAACTGGTCTTTTGGGAAAGCTGCTCCGCGGCGTTATGGTAAGCCATCTCCAAAAGCTGACGCTGCTGACCTCGCTGGGGGACAAAAAGCTTCACCCGTTTTCCTGCGGTCTGTTCGAGAAGACTGTGGATCAGCTCAAAGTCCTCTGTCGTTTCATCCACCGCGATAACCTTAGGGATGTCGGACTGCCCCAGGTAATAGCGGGACAAAAACTCCTGGCGCACGGCGGCGACTTCTCCGGTATCGGAAAACAGGTGGGTGTCTTTGTCCACCAGCCGCCCGCCGCGGAATTTCAGCACAACGCCGCAGACCAGCCCGTTTCCCCCGGCAAAAGCGATCACGTCCTGCTCCACTTCCTCCGAGCGGATGATCTTCTGGGATTCCGCTATCTTCCGAACCGCCTGGATTCGGTCGCGGAGCCGCGCAGCCAGCTCGAAATCGAGCGCTTCGGCGGCCTCCTCCATCTGGGCGGTCATCTTTTTCACCGAGGCCACGCTGCCGCCGCGGATATAGTCGACCGCCTGACTGATGGTGTTCCTGTACTCCTCGGAAGAAATCCTGCCGCGGCAGACCCCCATGCACTGCTTGATGTAGTAATTCAAGCAGGGGCGGCCCTTCCGGAGCTCCTGCGGGAATTTCCGGGTACAGGTGGGGAGCATAAAGACCCGGTTCGCCTCGTCCACCGACTGTTTCACCGCAAAAGAGCTGGTATAGGGGCCTAGGTATTCCCCCTTTTCCGTCTTCTGCTTTTCGGCTGTAATTCGAGGGTACTCCCCCGCCGAAACCATCACATAATGGTAGCCTTTATCATCCTTCAGCAGGATGTTGTATTTCGGCGTGTGCTGTTTAATCAGGCTGCACTCCAGCACGAGCGCCTCAAATTCGCTGTCCGTGACGATATAGTCAAAGTCGTGAACGTGAGAAACCATCTTGCGCACCTTGTCGTCGTGGTTCGCGTTTTCCCTAAAGTAGCTGCTCACCCGTTTTTTCAGGGATTTCGCCTTCCCCACATAGATGATCTGCCCGCCTTTATCCTTCATCAGATAGACGCCGGGGTCAAAGGTCAGGTTGCGCACCTTTTCTTTCAGATAGGGCAGTCTTGGGTTTTCAATCACAAAATTCCTCCTTTGGAAAAGGCCGGACGGCGAACCGCCGCTGGTATTTCGCACACCGATGTTTTGCCGGTCAAAAAGTTTTCAAGCCTGCGAGATGCCTCGCGGGACACAAACGCTGTTACTGGTATCACTTACGAATCGCGATTACCAGCGGGGGCTCCCCGCCGCGCATTGACAGCGGAGGCACTCCGCCGCGTTGGTCCAGCCGGGGACACCCGGTCACGGGCGCGGGGCATTCCGCTTCAACTGTCGCGGATAGCCTTTTTAAAGTATACGAAAAAATCTCAATTTTCACAAGATGAAATTCTTTATAACCATTTATTATAGGACGACAGTTGAAAATAATGTCAAATAAGCATTGAAATCAAAGGAAATATATAGTAATATTATATTATAAATTTTCAACAAACCCAAATGACAAGGGGTGATTCCAATGGGCTGTTCGGCTCACCTCAGCCATACGTGACGATAAGGATGTCTTCGTGAAAGAGAAAATACTGCATATTGGCAAAATTGCCCTTCCAATTTTGGCTCTGGTTTTGTACTGCTCTACATTTATCGAAATTCCCAGCGATACCTATCCATATCCAGTCACAGCTTTGAATATGTTACTTTCTGTTTTATTTATTTTATCATACGTCCTTTTCTTATGGGTTTACAGAAAAAACGAAACGGTGCTGTGGCTTTCGCTAACCATATCGGCAGTTTGGGGAATTCTCGTTCTTGTCCAGCTGTTTTTTCCAGCCTTTTTATTAAATTCTAAGTTACCAACAGCTGTCAATGATTTGGTAGTTATACCCTTTAACGGACTAACTTTTTGGGCGCAGAACATCAGCGCATACGTTATTCTCCTCTATTTTCCCATGATCATGTTGGTGAGCTATAAAGTAGTTCTGCTGGTATTATTAAAAAGCAATATCCTAAAAAAGAAGGAGGAAAACAAATGAAACGACGTAAGCTTTTTACCCTGTCTATTTCAGCTGCCGTGTTCCTGCTCTGCGGGCTTCTCTCTGTCGGCGCTTTCAGCCCAATGGACAAGCTCAGCGAAAAATATGAAGGGGATACCATCACGGAAATGGCGGAAACCCTGCGGACAATGGATTACGAGGAAATCTGCGATGAATTCAATCTCGCCGCTTCAGCCGCCTCGGACGAAACATCTCTAACGACCTATGCCGGCGTTCTCGCTGAGAAGATCGATACCATCCCCGAAGCGGAAATCATGGAAATGATTCAGGACAAAAAGAACTCTGAGCCGCTGCGGGTGACCTTTTTACAGCTTCTTGGAGAAAAAGAGGCCAGCGATCTGTCGCCGGTCAGAGCGGTACTGTTGGATTCAACCGAAAACTCTGTCGTCCGCCAGAACGCGGCATTTGCCGTGATGCATGACGTTTCGTCCAGAAGCGCGCTGGTGACCGCCGTTTCGGATCAGGACGAAAACGTCGCTTTCCAGTCCCTCAAGGCTTTGAACATGGTCGACCCCGTCAAAGCGCAGGAATTGGCAGACACTATCATCGAAGGCCAAGCTGATGACGTCCGACTGAACATGGCGATCAAGGTCAAGGCGTATGAGTACCAGGCCTCACCGAAGCAAACGCAGGAAATTTCCGACTTCATTTCCTACTGCAAAGAGGTTTACGCTTCTACCGACGATCCGATGAGACAGGGAACGGTGATCTTTGCCCTGTCCGATCTCTACAACGAAGAAGCGCTGCGGTTTATCGTCGAGGAGAGCGGCGCTGATTCTGGATTAAAGCTGTTCTGCATTGATCAGAATTATCTGGTGCTCAAAGAGATGCTTAAAAACAACCCCACCGCAGACGATATCCAGTTTGCCGTAACCTGCTGCAATATCTATCCGGTGGACGAAGTGGTAAACGCTTTAAAAGCAGCGGCCCCCGCCTCAAGGAGTTCCGTCATGGTACCGGACTATGCGGAAGTCTATCAAGCCGATAAAAACTACGACTACTTCTATTACCAGGGAAGGAGCTGAATGAAATGAAAAAGATGCTGCGTATCTTTTCTTCTATCATTGTTGTAGCACTGATGGCAGCGGTATTCGTCACGCCGGCTTCCGCGGCGACGGGATACCAGGGCTATGCGATCTATCGGGATGGGGTTCAGGCGTGGGATGGTGGTCCAGTAATCAATTGGCATGCTGGCATCATGTATGATCCTTATACAAGTACCTCATCGATTCCGCTAATCCATACTCCGGGAAAAGGCTATGTCAGATTTGCAACCTGGAATGATTTTATGGAAGGTAATCATAACTTTAAAGGAGTTTATGCCCCAAAGGGCGGGATCATTTCAGCCGACCGGGATAAGGTACGAAATATGTCGTACAAGTTAGCAACCGATCAGATTCCCTATCATTTTTGGGGACAAATGTTTGTTGACGAGGCTGTTTTTGGTACTACCCAAACAAGAATCGAGCCAAGAAATATTACCGGGATGCGATGCGACGGTGTTGTCGAATATTGCTATGAATATTGTAATTATAAAATCTACGGAGGCATTAGCACCTGGAATATTTCTAAAAATGATAAGGAATGTTTTAATAAGCACAATCATATAGGCATTAATCCAGAGACCCAGGCGGGAAAATATATGATTTTGGTCACAAGCTCCAAGCCGTAAATTTTCAACTGCTTCTGTTACTCTATATTTGTTCCTTGATTTGTGGCAACCGGCCCAGGCATGGGGTATCTCGTTGCCTGGGCTGTTAGAGTGAAAGGGTAATGTCACCCCAAGGACTTTCATAAAAACAGCGTCCGCATCCAGGTGTTGTTTTTATCTTTAGATGCCGCCGGAAAGGCGACAAAATCCCCGGTTATACCGGGGGCGAAATTACGGCGTAATTATTCAGATAGCTTCCTCAGCCATACGTGACGATAAGGAGGTCTTCGTGAAAGAGAAAACGTTTCGTGTTATAAAAAACGTACTTCCCTTTTTAGTCGTTGGACTCTATATTGCGTGCTGCGTCGATGCTTTTATTCATATTCAGCCATATGAATCTGCCCCTGCTTCATTTTTGAGTATGGTATTTTCTGTTTTATTTTTTGTATCATGTATCCTGCTTTTATGGGTTTTCCGGGAGAGTTCGGGTGCGCTCTGGTTTTCACTGATTATATCGGCGCTTTCAATGATTGTCATTATTTATAATTGGGCGCAGTTGCCCTACTCATTAGAAATAATACTTGTAATTATTGCTCTTTTGGCATCTGCGCCCTCTTATGGATTAAGTTTTTTCCCTTTTACACAGCAAGACGCAGGATTCCCTTGGCTTTTTATAAGCATATTAGCGCTGTTGTTCATTTACAAGCTAATCCTGTTGATCCTATTAAAAAATGATTTCTATAACAAACGAAGGAGGAAAAGCAATAAAGCGGCGTAAGCTGTTATCGTTATCTCTTGCGGCAGCTGTGTTCCTTCCTCGTCGGTGCTTTCAGCTGTACTGTGCCGAAGACGCCGTTCTTCGGCACAGACTTTAAACCTCTTTCCTTTTTGGAGGCTTTATGAAAAAACGAATTGAATTGGCGGCGGTCATTCTTGTTTCAATTTTATACCTCGTCAGTTTTTTCAGTAATCTTACATACGCTTTCCCGTTCGCGACAGGTTGGCCAAAGGCGGATTTTGATCGATTCATCACGTCGGCACTGTTTTTGACTGCTTATATACTCCTGATTCTATTCTACAAAAATAAGATGGCAAATTATATCATGCTGGCACTTTCCAGTATTCCGTTGAGGTTGATTGACTCTCTCATTTTCCTGTATTTCAACCTATTACTCAACACAATAATAGGGGGACATGCATATGCACTCTTCTTTACTGTTTACGTGCAACCGTTTTACGGCTTTACTTTTTTGCTGCCCACGGTCAGAACCGAATCTATTCCGGAAGGATCTGAATTTATTAATGGAGATTTCTTCATCTTTGTATTTTGTATGATCGTTTTGCTTCTATTGCTTTTAAAGATCATTATGTTTGTAAGGCTGAATCGAAAAAGTAAAAAATACATAACTAAAGTATCTGCCTTCGACTGACAAAAAGGAGGCTTTCATGAAAGAGAAAATATTGCGTATTGTAAAAAATACACTTCCCTTTTTAGTCGTTGGGCTATATATTGCGTGCTGTGTCGATGCTTTTATTCACTTCAATCCACATTCTTCCTCGGCCTCATTTTTGAGCCTGATCTTCTCCGTTTTGTTTTTTGTAGCATGTATCCTGCTTTTATGGGTTTTCCGGGAGAATTCAGGTGTGCTTTGGTTTTCACTGATTATATCGGCGTTTTCTGCGATTTCCATTCTCTGCAACTGGTTGCCGACTTCCTACGCGATGGGAATGGTAGTCTTTACTCTTTTGGTATATGCGCCCTTTCGTGGATTAAGTTTTTTCCCTTTTACGCAGCAAGATGCAGGATTCACTTGGCTTTTTATAAGCATATTAGCGCTGTTGTTCATTTACAAGCTAATCCTGTTGATCCTATTAAAAAAAGATTTCTATAACAAACGAAGGAGGAAAATCAATGAAACGACGTAAACTGTTTACACTGTCTATTGCGGCAGCTGTGCTCCTTCCTCTGTTGGCGCTTTCAGCTGGTACTGTGCCGAAGACACCGTTCTTCGGCACAGACTTTAAACCTCTTTCCTTTTTGGAGATCGTGTGAAAAATAGGAAGAAAGGACGATACCGGGCACAGAGAGGAAATATTTCATCTCTTTTTGTGCGAATTCTGTATCGCATGGCGATTTTTATGAAAAAACGAATTGAACTGGCAGCGGTCATTCTTGTTTCAATTTTATATCTCGTCAGTTTTTTCGGTAATTTTGCGTTCGTTTTCTCGTTCTCGACGGGTTGGCCAAAATCTAATTTGACTGGATTCATCACATCGGCATTGTTTTTGACCGCTTATATACTCCTTATTCTATTCTACAAAAATAAGACGGCAAATTATATCATGCTGGCGCTCTCCGGTATTCCGTTGAAGATACTTGTCTTTCTCAGTTTTACGTCTTTATTCAACATAAATATAACAGGGGGGATCTATGGATTTTTAGTTCTTTTTTTCGTCCAGCCGGTTTACGGTCTTACTTTTTTGCTGCCCACGGTCAAAGCTGAATTTTTTCCTGCGACCGGGCCGGAAACTATTAACGGAGAGTTCTTCATGCTTATATTCTATATGATCGTTTTACTCCTATTGGTTTTAAAGATCGTTATGTTTGTAAGGCTGAATCGAAAAAGCAAAAAGATACATGACTAAAGCATCCGATGTATCCCCTTCATTTTCCAACTACGTCTCCAAAAAAACAGCGCCTGAACTCAGGCGCTGTTTTTTTGACGAAACCGGACAGAATTCCCCTAAAAAGCAAAAACCCCCTGCCGGAAATACCCGGAGGGGGAACGCTTTGGCCAACCTGCACAGACTACTCAGCGAAACCGGATTCAACCAGCCGCACAAGATCGTCGACCGCATTCTTTTCATCGGAACCGTCCGCAATGATCTTGATGCCTGTCCCCCCGACAATACCGAGGGAAAGGACACCCAGCAAGCTCTTGGCATTGACCCTGCGCTCTTCCTTCTCCACCCAGACCGAAGACTTATACTCATTCGCCTTCTGGATAAAGAAAGTGGCGGGACGGGCGTGCAGCCCAACCTGATTCTGGACCTGTACCTCTTTTACGTACATAGACAAACCTCCAAATAATTCATCCTGACAAATGATGTCAGAACCGGTGTCTCGAACCAATAATTATTATAGGCAAACGATCATTTTCCGTCAACTTGTCTTTTGCAAAAACTGGACAATTTTAGAATATTTCTGCTTTTAGCTCATAAAACGACGGTCTCAAAAATCAAGCTTTGTGCAGATTCACCATAAAAACTTTCACAATATTGGTGATAACGACTCAGGGCTTTTCACCGTTTTCTCGCAAATACGCCTCGTACAAGTCAGGGCGCTTCAATTTGGTTCGCTCTAAACTCTGTTCCGCCCGCCAGGCGGCGATCCTCGCATGATGGCCGGAAAGCAGCACGGGCGGTACTCCCTTATTATTCCAGATTTCGGGGCGGGTATACTGCGGATATTCCAAAAGGCCGTTAAAATGGCTTTCCTCTTCAAAGCAGGAGCGGTCGGCCAGCACGCCGTCGCAGAGGCGGATCACCGCATCCGCCAAAACGAGGGCGGGCAGCTCTCCCCCAGTCAAAACATAATCGCCGATCGAAACCTCCAGGTCGACGATTTCCTCCAAAATCCGTTCATCCACCCCTTCATAATGGCCGCAGAGCAGGATCAGCCGCTCCTCTTTGGAAAAATCCAGCGCCATCTGTTGGCTGAACACCTTTCCCTGCGGAGAAAGGTAGATGGTCAGCGGCTTTTCGGTACAGCCCGACGTAACCGCCCGGTAGCACCGGTCGATCGGCTCCGCCTGCATCACCATCCCCATCCCGCCGCCATAGGGTGTGTCGTCCACACGGTTGTGTTTATCCAGCGTATAATCGCGGATGTTGTGGCACCACACCTCGCAAAGCCCGTTTTTCCGGGCACGCCCAACAATGCTTTCGCTCAGCACCGCCTCGCACATCTCCGGAAAAAGGGTCATAATGTCAATCCTCATCGTCAAACAATCCTTTTAGCGGGCGGATCGTCATCCTGCCGCCCTCCAGATCGGTTTCCAGCACCACATCGGCGATGGCGGGAACCAGCAGCTCCTTTCCGCTCTCCCCCTTGATGTGGTAGACGTCGTTCGCCCCGGTTTGGGTGACGTCGGCGATTCTGCCGTAGCATTTTCCGCTGTCTGCGTCGACCACCTCGAGCCCTAAGAGATCCTGGATAAAATAGGATCCCTCCTCCAGCTCAAATTCATCCCGGTCGGCAAACAGAACTTGATTGCGGAGCTTTAAGGCGTCGTCCACCGTATTCACGCCTTCGAGTTTCATCACTACAACATTTTTATGCACCCTGGCGCGTTCGACCCGCGTTTTCTTCTCTCCGCCGTCAAAATAAAGGCGGTCAAATTCACAGAGCAGCTCCGGGCTGTCGCACCACGGCTTAACCCGCACCTCACCCGCGATCCCATGCGTTGTGACAATCTGCCCAATTTCAAGATATTGCTTCTTCACCGGTTTTCTCCATTCCTTTTGCAGCTTTTATCCTTACCCTCGATTGACAAGAGCAGACGCGGTTTTGCAGGACGGGAAGCGCCTCCGACTGTGTTATCCTCCTTGCTTTACGGGAGTAAAGCTGCGTCGTCTACCTTGTCGGGAAACACTTCCCGCCTCTGAAAAACTTCTTCGAACCCCAGAGCTTCAGAAAGGCCGGGACGGCAAGGCCGCAGGGCGAAGGCATGCTGCCGCATTCCAAGCTCGAGAACGCAGCCGACACGCCTTTTCTGATGTTCTGGGGCGTGTTTGCCTTTGTCAATCGAGGGTATCATACGCCGTTTGCGCGGCGGAATTCACGATAAAACATCAGCCCCGTCTTTTTCAAGAAGGGGCTGATGCGGCCTTAATCGATCTCGACCATGATTTTCTGGTTAATGCGGTTGGCGCCGGCGCGCATGACAATGCGGAGAGCCTTTGCAATACGGCCCTGCTTCCCGATTACCCTTCCCATGTCGTCCGGAGCAACATGCAGGTGGTAAACCACCACGCCCTCCTCGTTCGGCTCGTCGACAACGACTTCAACTGCGTCCTTGTTCTCCACCAGACCGGAGGCGATTGCAACAAGTAAATCTTTCATCTGTTTCTCCTTAGATTAGAGCGCGCCATTGTCTTTGAGAATCCTTTTGACCGTATCGGTCGGCTGGGCGCCGTTCGCAATCCAAGCCTTCGCTTTTTCAGCGTCAACCTTGACTACAGACGGTTCTTTGGTCGGATCATAATATCCGATCTCTTCGATAAACCGGCCGTCGCGCGGATATCTGGAATCCGCAACCACGATGCGGTAGAACGGAGCTTTTTTCGCACCGATCCGGCGAAGTCTAATTTTAACAGCCACAACTGTCACCTCCCATAATGTGTAATATATATCAAGACTGGACGTCCCAATAATCGAACCGTTTAAAATCCCATCGGCGGCATCGCCATCCGGCGCCTTCCCTTTTTCCCCTTGCCGCTGAACTGCTTCATCATCTTCTGCATCTGCTCAAACTGGCGGAGCAGCCGGTTGACGTCCTCCACCTTCATCCCGCAGCCGGCGGCAATCCGCCGTTTCCGGTTCGGGTTGATGATCGAGGGCTTGGCCCGCTCCTGCGGCGTCATCGAGTAGATGATCGCCTGGGTTTTACCGATCTGCCCGTCGTCGATATCCGCGTCCTTGATCTGATTTCCGACGCCGGGGATCATCCCGAGCACCTGTTTGAGCGGCCCCATTTTCTGAATCTGCCGAAGCTGGTCGAGCAGATCGTTCAAATCGAAGCTGTTTTCCTTCAGCTTCTGGGCCATCTGCTTTGCCTGCTCTTCGTCGATGGTGTTCTGCGCCTTCTCGATCAAGGTCAGCACATCGCCCATCCCGAGGATGCGGGATGCCATCCGCTCCGGGTAGAACACCTCGAGGTCTTCCAGCTTTTCGCCGGTGCCGACGAACTTGACCGACTTGCCCGTCACCGCCAGAACGGAGAGCGCTGCGCCGCCTCTGGTGTCGCCGTCGAGCTTGGTCAGGATGACGCCATCGATCTCGAGCCGGTCGTTGAAGGCCTTTGCCACATTGACGGCGTCCTGCCCCGTCATGGCGTCGACCACCAACAGGATTTCACTGGGGTGGATTTCCGCCTTTACGTCGGAAAGCTCCTGCATCAGCGCCTCGTCGACATGGAGCCGCCCCGCGGTATCTACAATTACAACGTCGTGCCCGTAATCCTTGGCATGGGCGACGGCGTGCTTGGCGATCTTGACCGGATCACCCTGACCCTCTTCAAAAACGGGGACGCCCACCTTTTCCCCTACCACCTTGAGCTGCTCGATTGCGGCGGGGCGGTAAACGTCGCAGGCGACTAAGAGGGGGCGATGCCCCTGCCCCTTAAAGTGGAGCGCAAGCTTGGCGGCGTGGGTCGTCTTACCCGCACCCTGAAGGCCGGTCATCATGATAATGCCGGGGCCCTTCGACGGGAGATGAATCCGGTTTTCCTCCCCGCCCATCAGGGCGCAGAGTTCTTCGTTGACGATTTTGATCACCTGCTGGGCAGGCGTCAGGCTTTGCAGCACCTCTCCGCCCACCGCGCGTTCGCTCACCCTGGCGACAAAATCCTTGACGACCTTATAGTTTACGTCCGCTTCCAGCAAGGCCAGGCGGACTTCGCGCATCGCTTCTTTTACGTCGCTTTCGCTCAGCTTGCCTTTGGAGCGCAGCCTTTTGAACGCCGCGCCGAGTTTTTCGGAAAGCCCTTCAAACGCCATATCAGCCCTCCGCCCCTTCTTCGTTGTGATAAGCTTCGATCATCCGGCGGATCTCGAGCGAAAGCTGCTTGATCCGGTTGTCGTAAACATATTTTTGATTGACGGTGTAAATCGCCTCCGCCAACTCGTCGATCGTCTGGAGCATCGACCGGAGCCCCTTGTCGCTCTCAACGAACTGAAGCTTTTCCTCCAGTTCCAGGAGATACGCCTCGCCCCGCTTGATATTGTCCCGCACGCCCTGGCGGGAAATCCCCTCGTGCTCCGCGATCTCGGCAAGTGAAAGGTCCTGGTTGTAATAAAGGTCGATCACATCCTTCTGCTTCTCGGTCAGCATTTCGCCGTAGAAGTCGAACAGGACCGCGATCCTCAAATCCTTTCCCTTCACCGTTTCACCGCCTCACAATCTGTAAAGCCTTCTTCTTTACAGATTGACATTATACTATAAATCAGCCGTTCTGTCAAGCAAAAAATCTTTACATCTTGAAATTTTCCTTCAAGGCCGATCCTTCACAGAAAGAGGATGCAAAAACTCCATGCAGAAATATCAGCATCTGCATGGAGCTTTCCTTTTCCATTTAAAGCAGGAGAGTCTGTGGCCAGACAGGCCAATTCGCACCCCAACGCTTTACCGGTTTTTGGGCTTTTGTCCTGCGAGGCGTCTAAGATAAAGCAAGTACAACGCGCCTCGCGGGGCAGGGCGCCCCTGCTGGCAATTTCGCACACCGACGCTTTACTGATTTTGGGGTCGAAGTCCTGCGAGGTATGGCGTACGAAACATGTGCCTCGCGGGGCGGCGAACCGCCGCAGATATTTCGCAGCCCGTGGCCGGGCAGGCCAATTTCGCACCCCAACGTTTTACCGGTCAAAAAAGTTGATTGACCTGCGAGGCCCTCGCGGGATACCAGTCCCGCTTTTCACACGACTTACGAATCGCGTCTGTCCAGTCCGGTCACGGACCTCGCGGGTTACCGACGCTGTTACCGGTACCACTTCCGAATCGCGTTTGCGGGCGGAGGCACTCCGCCGCGATTGCCCGCGGGGGCTCCTCGCACCGGGCCATTTACTCAGTCAAATAATATACAAATAGTATAAATTTCTAAATTTTATCGGAATCCGCCGTCATCGTCTTATCGCGAAGCGCGGGAACCGCCATCACCAAAACGGCGCCGACGACGGTGATAACCGTTTCAGGGATCATATACATGGCATTGTAAATGACGGAGTAAATCCAGGAGAGCGCTTCGCCGGAAAAACTCCCCAGAATTGCCGCGCCGGCATCGGTCGGGAACCCGCCCTCCGTGAAATACCACTCGGCATAAGAGCCGAACAAAAGCGCGCCGGAGAGGGTGTGGACGAGATACCGCAGAACACAGACAAACAGCGACCCCACGCCGACCGAGACAAACGGATTTTTCAATTTGTTTTTGAACATCCCGGCTAAGCCGATCACCCCATAAGCGAGAAGGTAATCGAGCAGGACCGAAAAGGCGACGACATAAAACGCAGCACCGGAAAAAACACCGGTCGTCAGCCCGAGCGCCATTTGAATCAAGCCGAAAACAATGCCGGAAAAGAACCCCCAGCCGATCCCATAGCGATAAGAGATGAGGATGAGAGGCACCATTGAAAAAATTGTGACCGAGCCCCCATAGGGCAGGTTCAGAAAGGGGATATAATTGGTGAGGAGAGCCAGTACGGTTCCGAGCGCGATCAAGAGCGCGCTTTCGGTGAGTCTGCGGGTTTTTGGAGTCATAGCGATCTTCCTTTCTTTTTTTCAAAGCCGGGATACGCCAACGAATAAAAATCCACCCGCATAGCGGGTGGTATTTCATATGCGGGCAAAGCCCTAA
>CAZSIV010000020.1:0-41364 GCA_964607135.1 uncultured Oscillospiraceae bacterium
CATTGTACCATCTAGGCTGACGGGTCTTCAACTTTCATTTAACTTTACAGTACGATATCCTGATGAAGGAGGCAATTATGAAACGCTTTTTGTCTTTTACCGCCATGCTCTGTTCCATCTGTATCCTCTTTTCTTCCTGCTACTTCTTTTTGCCTGGGCTGGACCGGGCGCTTGAGGACTGGAATGAAATCATGCAGGATGCGCTGGATTCCTTGGAGTCCCTGGAGTCCTCGATCACGGACGATCCCTACAGCTGGGATGACGGTCCCTCCTACAGCCAGGACGACACCATCGGCGCAGCGCGGACAGTCGATGAACTCGAACGGAAATACGGTTTTGAAATCGAGGATCCGGACCGGCTCCTCTCGGATGAAAACGGGGAGGAAAACTGTGCAATCCTGGACGAGACGCTTGAAATTTTCTCAAAGCCGCTGATTAAGGGATTTTTGAAAAGCCTTTGGCGGCGGGACTGCGCCTTCTCGATGGAATTCGTCGACGAGCACAGCGACAGCTTAGGGGAGACCAGCTACAGCTCCGACCTGATCCACATCAAGATCTTCGCCCCCCGCCGTACGCCCGACCCCTCTGTCACCAACGGGATTACGGTGGAGACCATTGCACACGAGCTCGGGCACGCAATTCACGACGCGCTGGAGTATCAGTACGGCATGGACGAAATAAAGGATGTTTGGACCTCTCTCAACGCGGACTATGAGTACGGAGATGACTGGGAGGACGGCTGTGAGGCCTTCTTTGCCTATGAATACGGCATGACCGATTACTACGAAGACGTTGCCACCGTTTTTGAAGATTTGGCTGCTTTTCCTTTGGTGATGTCCTCCAAGTTTTCCCAGCCGGAATACGAACCGCTTTATATGAAAGCGAAATACCTTTATTCGATGATGGATGAAGCCTTCGACCTCTCCGAAAGCTCTCTTTTCGACGCTTATGAAACGGCTGCGGCGCGGCGGGGGGACAGAGAGGACTTCGACGAGGCGTTCAGACAATTCGACCCTTACCGGTACGGCAGATACGCTTCTACCCGGCAGCCCATATCCGCCGCCTAAAGCCCTAAAGGAAGACAAACGCCCCTCAGCAGAAAGCTGAGGGGCGTTTTTAAACGCGATTTGCAGGCGGAGAAAATAACAGCGCCGGGCAGGGTGCCCCTGTTGGCAATTCGCAGCCCGTGGCCGGGCAGGCCAATGTCCGCGCCCGGACGGGGCATTTCGCACACCGACGTTGTACTAATTAAAAGATTTCAGTCCTGCGAGGCGCGTTTTACAAACTGTAGAGTAAGGGCCGCGCGGGGCAGGGTACCCCTGCGGGCAATTCGCGCTCCGACGCTTTACCAATTTTCAGGTTCTCATCCCGCAAAGTGCCTAAGGCAGACTAAGTACAACGCGCCGCGCGGGTTACCAGCTCTGTTTTTAGAACCGCCTGCGGATCGCGTTTGTCCCGCCGGGGTCACCCGGCCGCGTCTGCCCTGCGGGGGCTCCCCGGCGCGGCGCGCAGTTATTCGACGACCGGCTCGGGATAATCAACGCCCGCGGTGTCAACCGTAACCTCAACCATTACCTCGTCCGAAAGCGGCCTGTCCCGCCCGTCCCGTTCGACGCCGACAATCCGCAGCACTTCGTCAAGCCCCTCCGTTACCTTTCCAAAGGCCGCATACTGGCCGTCAAGGTGCGGCGCATCGGCCGCCATAATAAAGAATTGAGATCCGGCGCTGTCCGGATGCATGGCGCGGGCCATCGAAAGAACGCCGGTGGTGTGCTTGAGGCCGTTTTGAACGCCGTTGCGGGAAAACTCACCCTTGATCCGGTAACCGGGCCCGCCGGTGCCAACGCCGTCCGGGTCGCCCCCCTGGATCATGAAACCGGGGATGACGCGGTGGAAGATCAGGCCGTTATAGAACCCTTTTTTAACCAGCGAAATAAAATTGTTGACGGTATTCGGCGCGAACTCCGGGTAAAGCTCCGCTTTAATGACCTTGCCCGCGCCGGTTTTAATGGTGACAATTGGATTCATCTGAATTTCCCTTTCCTTTGTAAAAATTGACCGCCTCTGCGGTCCGGTCTCTTTTTGCCGCATGAGAGCAAAATGGAATATCCTATAAATATTTGCCGACTCTTGCGTCTACAATGTATTTGAAACACTGCTCTTCCATTATATCTTTTTTCTTCTTTTCCGCAAGGCGGGGCCGGGCAGGCCAATTTCGCACACTGACATTTTACCGGTCTTTCAGTGATCGTCCTGCGAGGCCTGTGCCCGGGCAGGCCAATTCGCACACCAATGTTTTGCTAATTTTGGGTTTTAGTCCTGCGAGGCGCGTTATACGAAACATGTGGCTCGCGGGACAGGGTGCCCCTACGGGCATTTCGCATACTGAGGTTTTGCCAATTTCTAAGGTTTCAGTCCTGCAAGGTTCCTGAGATAAAACAAGTACAACGCGCCGCGCGGGATACCAGCCCTGTTTTTAGAACCGCTTACGAATCGCGTCTGCCCTGCGGGGGCTCCCCGCCGCGGTTGTCCTGCCCGGACACGGGCGCGGAGGCACTCCGCTGCTCGGCCTTGTACTCCCGGTAAAGGCGGTTGTACTGCGGGATGTAGAGGACGAAGGCCAGCAGCAGGAAGCAGCCGGAGACCGCCATCATCACGTAAGCGGCCGCTGCGGGCATGGGCGGATAGGCGATCAGGACGATCATAACCAGGTAAAAAACGGCAGTCGAGGCCTTTCCGAACCACATCGCACCGTCCAGCTTCTTTCCCTTGCGCAGTAGCACAAGACTCGCGATCCCCATGTAGAGCTCCTTGACGATGAATAAGGCGAGCAGGATCCACATCCAGGGGTAGCGGAACACAAGGCAGAAGGCGATCGCCGCCTGAGTAAGCTTATCCGCTACGGGGTCGACCGCCTTCCCCCAGTCGGTCACCATGTTGAAGTGCCGGGCGATGAAGCCGTCCGCCACATCGGTAAAGCCGGAGAGGAGAATCAGCACGGCCGCAAGAAAGTAGCCGCCCGGCGAAGCGGCCGTCAGGTAAGCCCAGACGAAAAACGGGATCAGGATAAAACGAAGATAGGTCAAAAGGTTTGGGATGCTGAATATCTCCCGGGCTTTTATCTTCAAAGTCGATTCTTCCTTTCCTTCTGCAAAATTGAGACCGCGGCCGTTCAAACCACCGGCTCGGCGACAGAGGCTTCCTCCGGCTCGGGGAGGTACCCGGGAGCCGGGTCCTTTTCCTCCACGCCGCCTATCGCCCGAAGGGTGCGCTGCATCAAATCCAGCGCCGCCTGCTTCTGCGGCAGGGTTTGGTCGGCGTAGAGCGGCGCCTTGACGACGAGCTCCAAAAAAGGCTTTTTCCGCCATAGTGCGCGCGGGCCATGCGGCTGTTTATAGTTGATCCGGAGCGGGACCACCGGGCAGTTGGCGCGGACGGCTGTCAGGAAAGCGCCCATCTGAAAGGGCCGGAGCCCTTCATAATACTTGACCAGCATCCCCTCCGGATAATAGTGTACCCATTCCCCGGCGGCTATCCCCTTCTCCAGCTCTTTTTGAAAGCGGGCGATCCGGATCGGGTGCTCCGGCAGCGGCAGAACGCCGCAGGCCTTCAAAAGCCACCCGACAAAGGGAAGCTCCAGATTCCGGCGAAGGCTGATATAGCGCACCAGCCGCGGGAAGAGGGCGACCTTAATCATGGTGCAGTCCATCGGATGGACGTGGTTGCAGACCGTCACAGCGCCGCCCTCCACAGAGGAAAGATGCTCCTTCCCCTTGATCGAAAAACCGAGAAAGACGGAATCAACCACCGAAAGGATCACGGCGAGCAGATTGGTAAACGCCCTCGTCAGCCCGCGGCGAACCGGCGAATGTTTTGCATACTGTTTGTTGATCCGGTCGGCATTTGGGTGGGTAATTTTTCGGACTTTCAGCTCCTCGGGGCGGACATACCCCTTTTTGTGATGCGCCTCCACCGCTTTGCGGTACATGGCGTCCGCCTGGCGGACACAGGCGCTCACCCGCATTTCCTCCCCTTTCCGGGCATAGGCGGCCTCCATTTTAAGCCGTTCCTCCGGGTGCTCGAACCAGTAGTCCATCCGGCGGGCGAGATCGTCGGGGCTGCCCGCCTTGAAGAGGCTCCGCTCGTCTAAGGCAAACTGCCGGGTGGCGGAAAGGACGGAATCGGAGATAACCGGGACGAGCCCGCAGGCGAGGGCTTCCATGCAGGAAATCCCCTCGATTTCCGCGTCGGAGGAATGGATGTAGAGGTCGCAGCGGTTGATCAGCCCGACCAGCTCCTCCGTCGAGTAAAACCCGAAGACCGGCGGCCGCGGCAATCCCTTCGAAAGGCGGCGGTATTCGGCCTCCTTCGGCCCTTTCCCGGCGAAATGAAGCTGGATCCTGTCCCGGTACCGGCTCCGCTTCGCCGCCTCGATGATCAGATCCTGCCGCTTTTCACCGGAGAGCCGCCCGATCATCAGAACGTTGAGAACCTCGTCCGGCCTTCGCTCCGCCTTCCACTCCGGATGGGGGACAAAGGCGTCGTCCACCCCATTCGAGATGACGCAGAGCTCGGCGCCGTAACCGTGGGCCGCAAGCTGATCCGCGATAAACCGGCTCGGGCAGTGGATGACGCGGAAACGGTTGTAGAAAACGTGGTAAAACCACCAGTAGAGGAAGCGGTTGACGCTTTTCCGCTTCCCGAGCCCGATGCTGGAGGTGATGTTCTCCGGCTGGACGTGGAAGGCGGCGACCGTCGGGATGTGCAGCTGACGGGCGAGCTCCTCCCCCCGCCGGCAAAAGCGGAAGGGCATGTAAAAATGAACGACGTCGGCATCCTTAAACGCTTCATAATATGCGCGGTCGTCAGGCTTTGCGAACCGCATCCCCTGCGACTCGATCAGCTTTTCAAAAAAAGGGATTTTGTGGGCCGGCGCACAGATTTTGTGCGCCGCCGGTTCTCCCCCCGCGAGGATCGTCACCCGGTGGCCCAGTTTGCGCAGCTCGTGCGCATACCGCCGCGCCGTGACGGTTGTCCCGTTGTTGCCGTCGTCGAACTGGTCGATCACTAAAACGATATTCATTGTTACCCGCCTCCTTTATTGCGGGAGGGGAGCCCCCCGCAGGCAAACGCGATCTACAAGTAGTGCCAAGAACGGGGCTGATCTCCCGCGAGGCGCCTCGCATGATATCAGCTCCGCCAATTGCGTGCGTATCGCCCTGCCCGGGCGCAGGCCCGCTGAGGTCAGTGGGATTCCTCCAGCGCCTTTTCCTGCCGGGCCGCCTTCTTTTCTTTTCTCTGTTTGAAAAAGGAGACGATCTTACGGATGATGCTGATGAGCAGCGGGACGAGCGTGACCGCGATGATCACAAAAGCGGCGCCGTTGAGCCAGGTGAGCTTTGTCACGTCCACTTCAAAGAGATAGAGAATGGAAAGGGCCACCAGGCCGATAAAGGTCCAAGAGTCTTTCATGGAATCTTTCATGTTTATCCCTCCATTGTAGTAGGTTATTTTACCACAAAATGCGACACAACAATATTATTATCTTTAGATTCCGATTAAAATTTATTGATATATTCCTGTTTTTATGGTAAGGTATTGTTAGCTGAAACAGCTTGTTTGGAAAATATGTTGAAAGGAGAAAGCGTTGGTCGGAAAGGGCGCTCGGCGGCCGTTCTTTCTATGAGACCTCTGGACGAAGCGTTAGAATCCAATGTATTTTTCGCAGAATTTGAAACGTCGATTGGGCGCGTTGTGCCTGCTTTTTCGCATCCGGTGCTTTGCAGGTCAAAAACTGAACGGTCGGCGAAACGTTTGGATGCGAATTGACGGCGGAAGTATTCCGCCCTGCGAAGCGTGTTGTGTTTGTTTTTGTAACCGGCATCTCGCGGCACGTGGCGCTCTGATTGCTTCGCCTAAGCGATAAGCGGTATGGAAAAATTTTCGATCCTTTCCCAGGTGGAGAAAGAACTGTCAGGCTGTGGGCTCGACTATGGGCGGATTCCGGTGCGGGTGGTCGACACGACCTTTCGGATCAGGTACAGTATTCCCGACCTTCCATTTTTTTGGAAGACCGATTTTCGAAAGAACGTTTACCGGCCGCTGTTTCGCCCCGAGGGACGCCCGCCGGTTCTCTGCGGCGCCGGCCCGCTGGAAATGATCGCCTGCTTCCCCTTCCAAAGTGAAGGTGCGGATTATTTCCTCGTCATTGGCCCCGCTCTGCTCAAACGCCCGAATTCAGCGGAAGCGGCGCGGGCATTCTGCTTTTTTTCAGCTGCGGAATGGGAAGAGGCCGTCCGGCTGGCGCCGGTCGTGGAGCCTGGCCGATTCGAGGAATTTGTGCGATGCATCCACGCGGCTTTTTTAAAAAAAGGAGCTGCGGCACAGAAAGGGGAAATTTCTGTGCCGCATGCTGTCCCGCCCGAACCGGAGGGCGTTTCCCGCACATTAGCCGACCTGGTTTTCGAGCGACGGGAAAATTCCGCCAGTCCTCCTGCTTACAGCTGGGAGATTCGGTTTTTGGACGCTGTCAAGGAAGGGAACCCGGAGCAGGTAAAGCTGCTTTTGGGTGTTCCGCTCCCCCGGAATGATTTTTGCGTTTCCGACGACCCGCTTCGCCGCACCGTTTACCAGCTTGTCAGTTTTGTCACCATGGCGGCCTATTTTGCAACGGAAGGGGGGCTTGACAAGGCGGTTTCTTCCGCCCTCTGTGAGGCTTATATCCAGAAGGCGGATCGATGCAAGACGCCTTTGGCAGCCGAAGCGTTGCTGAAAACCGCCGCCATCGATTTTGCGGCCCGCGTCCGGGATGCGCGTGGAAGGAACGCCAGCTGCAACGGACATATCCTCCGCTGTATGGACTACATTTCCCAGCATCTGCACAATCCGATTGCGCTGGAAGACCTGGCAAAGGAAACGGGCTTGAACGCCGCCTACCTCTCCGTCCTGTTTAAGAAGGAAATGGGGATGACGGCGGTGGACTTCATCCAGGCACAGCGGATTGAGGAAGCGAAAAATCTGCTTCGCTTTTCCGAGCGGAGAATTTCGGAGATCAGCTCCCATCTGGCGTTCAGCTCCCAAAGCTATTTCACCAGCGTTTTCCGGCGCCATACCGGGATGACCCCCAAGCAATACCGGGAGACCTATTACCGAAAAAATCTGTAAATTTTTGCGCGGCGGATCCGCAGCGGCAAAAGGAAAGATTTGTCAGAGGAAAGTTCGAGTGTTCGGCCTTTTGGCGGGACACAATAAAAGAGGAAAAGCCCTGCTTTCTCCGCGATGGGGGCGGGGTATCCTGAAAAGGGATTGTGTAAAAGGAGAAAGGAAGAGAACAGGCGTGAAGTGCTGAAACAGCCCGATCCCTGCGCGGCAGAATGGGGCGTTTTGGCCGCCGGCGAGGGTACACGCGCCGGATCGAACGCAATCCAGATGGAGATTACGGAAAAGGAACGGCTCATCCTGTCGGAGATGGCGCGTTATCTGAAAGATCAAAACCGGATTTACACCCGACGGCATCGGCTGGAAGAGCAATTTTTATCCTCAGCCATCCTCATCCTGCTGGAGCTGAAGGGATGCGCCGGGCTGCTGCCCTCCTATGTGAAGACGCTCAAGCGGCAGTCACGGCTGGTGACAGTCTACGGGGCGTACCTCGCGGGGAAACAGTGCGGGCGGGAGAGCGCTTCTATCCGGGCCGGATTTTTGGCCTACCTCTGTTCGGCGCTCTCGAACCCCCGGGCGGAGGAGCTGGACAGTCTTTTGTGGCACGGGTACCGCGAAATTGCCGCCCGGCTCAGCCACCCGGAGCGGCTCGACGAACTGACCGGGCTTTACCGCGAGATGCGCAGCTGCTCGGAGGAGCTTTCGCTGGAGGTTTTTGAAGCGGGCTATATCGCGGGATTGTGCGAGACGGGAAAAGAAAGCTTGAGCAGCTGAAGCAGCGGGCAGGATCGTCGATCCTGCCCGCTGCTTGGCTTGCCTGCATGTGAACGGGGGCCCCGGCCCGGGGTCCTTACAGATGCTTTTTCCATTCGCCCATTTCGCCCAGCTTTTCTCCGATCGAAAAATAATGATAGGGGGCGTAAACGGCCGGCTTGAGCTGTGTCAAATCGATTTTTTTCGGATCCATATCCTTGAATTTCTTATTGATCCGGATGTTTTTGATCTCCGCCAAAAAGAGATGCGCGCCGTCGAGTTCGAGAACCCTGTCCACCTCGCACTCATAGACCCAGTGGCATTCGTCGATGATAGGAACATCGACCTGTTTCCCCCATTCAAAGCGGTAAGGGAACTCGTTTTTTTCCTTCTGCTCGCCCTTTGTCGTGCCAAAATAATCGGCGAGCCAAAGGGTATCCTCGGTGATCATATTCGCCGAAAATTTCTTTTCGCGGAGGATGTTCGTTTTCGTGAGCTTGCTTCCGCCGATGGTCATCATCAAATGCGGGGTTTGGTCAAAAGAAAACCCCAGCCAGGTGATGATACAGAAATTGGGGGCGCCGTTTTCATTCTTTGTCCCGATGATATACATCGGCTGCGGGCTGAAAACAAAATCAGGCGCGAGATCGATCTTTTCCATAGATTCTCCTTCCGGGGCGGCGAACCGCCGCTGGGTGACCCCGGTGGCCAATCGCACACCGAGTTTTTCCCGGTCAAAGAGTTTTCAAGCCTGCGAGATGCCTAAGATGAAACAGGTACAACGTGCCGCGCGGGATATCAGCCCCGCTCTTAGCACGGCTTATGAATCGCGTCTGTCCTGCCCGGTCACGGGCTAGCCGGCGTATTCCGTCCGGGCGATGATCTCGTCCTGCAAAACCGGGTCGAGGTGGAAGAAGTAGGCGCTGAAGCCGGAGACCCGGACGATCAGGTTCCGGTATTTCTGCGGGTCGGCTTTGGCAGCCAACAGGGTCTCCCGGCTGACGACGTTGAACTGCACCTCCATCCCGCCCTTGTCGAAATAGGTCTCGACCAGGCTGCGGACGCCCTGGCGGTGGGACGGCTTCTTGAAGAAGCCGGGGTTGAATTTCAAGTCGAGCACCATCCCGTTTCCGCAGACCGAATGGTCGACCCCGGTGACCGAGCGGATGACCGCCGTCGGCCCCAGCCGGTCGGCGCCCTGGCAGGGGGAAAGGGCGTTTGCGAGGGAGACGCCCTTGTGCCGTCCGGTCGGCAGCGCGCCGGTCTTGGCGCCCATCCCCGCGTGGGAGCTGACGGTGTAAAGCCCGGCCTGGAAGTGGTTCCCGAAGGGGTTTTGCATCCCTTTGCCGAGGGAGATGAAGAATGCGCAGAGCTCTTTCATCATCCGGTCGGTTTTCTCCTTTCCGTTCCCGAACCGCTCCGGGAGGTTGGAGAGGAGAAGCCGAAGGGGTTCGTTCCCCTCGAAATCCGCCTTCAGGAGATCGGCGAGCTGGGGCAGGGTGAGGAGCTTTTTCTCGAAAACCACATCCCGGATGGCGCAGAGGGAATCGACCGCGTCGGCCATGCCGCAGGCGTTTAAGGTCGAGAAACAGTAGGTCGTACCGCCCCGGGTCGCATCCTCCCCCTTTTGATAGCACTCCGCCATCGTGGAGGAGAGGAAAGGGATCGGCCAGGCTGTCCCGTAGGTGGCGTCGAGGAGGTTGCAGGCCTTCATCCCGAGCCGGGAAGCATAGGCGAGCTCCTCCCGGTACCACTGGTAAAATTCCTCGAAAGAGGAGATCTCCCCCAGCTCCCGCCGGGTTTGGAGCGGGAGCTTTTCCCCGGTGCAGGCGCAGACCCCGCCGGTCAGCATCAGCTCGAGGGGCTTTGCCCAGCTCACCCGCAGCTCCTCTGTGCGGGAGTACTCCGCGCCGCCGATCGCCGGCTCGACACAGCCGACGATCCCGTAATTCCAGCAGTCCTCCGGCTTTACGCCGGCGTCTTCCTTCGCCCGGAAGACGATTTCGTCGTTGAACATGGCGGGAAATCCCAGCCCGGTCTGAACCAGGTCCTGCGCCTCGTCCCAGAAAAGATCCGGCATGTCGGGATGGCAGCGGTAAGAGATCAGCGGCTGGTCGAGCATCGTCTTCCGGCTGGCCCGCAGCCCCATAATGGTGACCTCGTTCCCGGCAAAGCTCCCGTCTGGGTGGCAGCCGCCCAGGGTGACGTTCTGGAACCCCTCCATCAGCTGGCCGAACTTGAGCCAGAGGGCGTCGATATAGTCGGATGCATCCTCGAAAGTGATCCTCCCCTCTTCGAAATCCTTTTTGTAATAGGGGTAGAGGATGTAATCCACCCGGCCCAGGGAGATGGAGCCGGAGACGCTTTCACAGATAATCAGGTCGTGGAGCAGCATGAAGAGCTGTACCGCCTCGAAAAAGCTCCGGGGCGGGTTTTCGCAGATGTTCCCGCAGGCGTCGGCAATCCGTTCGAGGCTCTTTTTGTATTCCGGGTTTTCGGTCTTTTCAAGCGTCTCGAGGGCCGCGTCCCGGTAGCGGAGGATGTACTCCCGCGCCGCCCGGTCGGTGATCAGCATCGCCTCCACACAGTCGCGGTGGGCTTCATCCGCCGTCCGGAGGGCCTCCTCCCCCTCCCGGATCAGCCCGCCGATCCCGAGCCGCACCGCCTTGGCATACCCGGCGATGACATGCCCGCTCGCCCAGCGGTTGTAGGAGCCCGATTGGAGAGCGGTGTAAAACTCATCCAGCAGGACTTCTTCCCCCT
Organism: uncultured Oscillospiraceae bacterium; assembly: GCA_964607135.1. Lineage (GTDB taxonomy): Bacteria > Bacillota > Clostridia > Oscillospirales > Ruminococcaceae > Metaruminococcus_A. The sequence goes on from CAZSIV010000020.1 coordinate 10,675, forward strand.
TTTCCAGCCCGCCGGACGCCTTGCAGTGGGCGGTCTCTTCCGACACGTCGAAGAGTTCGGTGTTCAAAAACATCGGGTGGAGGTCGACATCCTTCTTGTGCATGATCCCGGCGCCGGTCGAAACGGCCCTGACCGGGATCGACTCGCTGTAGCCGTAAAACCGCAGCTTCCCCGCCAGCAGGTCGTGCTCGCGGACGGAGACGTCCTTTTCCCGCAGGAACTGCGCAAAGCTCAGGGCAATCCTTCGGTCGGCCGAGACGCCGGGGTGCTCCTCTGCGACTTTTTGGTAAACCTTTGAGCGCAGGCCGAAATCCTCAAAGGTGAGGTCGTCCTCAAACCGTTCTTTCAATAGGGCAATCCGGTCGCTGACCGCCATGGGAGGGATCTGTCTCATCCATTTTCCCGCCTTTCTCTTTATAAAACTGTTTCAAACATTTGTAAAATGGCTTTCTAAATCTTTTGATTCCATTATATCCTATTCTCCGTGAAAAGAAAAGAAAGAATTCCGTTTGATAATAGCAAAATCCTCCGCCTGCCTTCCCAAAAAATTAATGATTTCCGCCGGCAGGCTTCCTTGTCAAGCCCCTGCTGATGTGGTATACTCGAAAGGAAAAAGTCGATTCCAGTGGAAAGAAGGGGCGTTATGCCATATAGAAAAAAACGACGTCTGAAGATAAAAAACATCGTGATTTTTGCGATCCTGCTGCTGTTGATCCTGGCCGCCGTCATCGTCGGGCTGACCGCCCTCTTCGGCGGGAAGGGCGGGGAGCCGGAACCTTCCTCTTCATCCGCCCCGGCCGTTTCCGACAGCGGCAGCACGGAGAGCGGGGAAAGCGGGGATTCTCCCCCTTCTTCCTCAAACAGCGTGATTTCCGAGCCGGACGACAGCTGGCAGCTGATCCTCGCAAACCCGGACAATCCGGTGCCGGATGGGTTCACGGTGGACTTGACCGACATCACCGGGCATTATGCGGACATCCCGGCGCTCGACAACATGAAGGTGGATTCGCGGATCGTCGAGCCGCTCCTTCAGATGTTCCAGGCGGCGAAGGCCGACGGGCAGAAGCTCTTCCTGCGCGCATCCTACCGCACCGTCGCCCTCCAGCAGACCTACTACGACTGGCACATCAACCACTATAAGGAGCAGGGCCACACCGACGAAGAGGCGAAGGAGCTGACCCTGCGGTACATCGCCTACCCGGGCACCAGCGAGCACCACACCGGTCTTGCGGTCGACATCATCTCGGTCGAGTGGCAGAACTCCGGCAAGGAGATCATCGACACCTTTGACCAGACCACCGAGGCGGAGTGGCTCAAAAACAACGCCCACCGGTTCGGGTTCATCATGCGCTACCCCAAAAACAAGGAGGATGTGACCAAAATCGGCTATGAGCCGTGGCATTTCCGCTATGTCGGGAAGGCCCATGCCGCGGCGGTCTACAGCGCCGGCCTCTGCTTTGAGGAGTACCTCGAAACCCTGAAATAAACCGCAGAGCGAAAGCCGTCCGCCGGCTTTCGCTCTCGATTTCTTTCCCGGGCGGCCTGTGCTGTCCGGCGCTGACCGTGGGGTTCGTGTGAAAAATACGAAGAAAGGAACGATACCGGGCACAAAAGGCTGCTGTATCCTATCTTTTTGTGCAAATTCTGTATCGCATGGCGACTTTTATGAAAGGAAAACGGAAAAAGAGAATCTGGATCATCCCGATTGCGGTTTTGCTGGTTCTGGCGGTCGGCGCTGCGGGGGTGCTGTTCATCCGGCAGGAGATCCGGGCGGCCCGCCAGCGGGAGGCAGAGGAATTTCGGTTCACATCCGCATCCCTCACCGTCGACCAGTTCGTGACCGCGCCGGGGACGGCCGTCACCTTTACCGCGGCGGCGGAGGGCGGGAAGGGAACCCTTCTCTACGAGTTTTATTATATGGACGGGACGGAGGAAGTGGTGATCCAGGAGGCGTCGGAGAAAAACACCGCCGTCTTTACCGCCGAGGGGTACCGGCTCTATGAGGTCTTCGTCCGGGTGAGCGACGAATCCGCCATGACCGGAGACATCACCGCGAGCTGCCGCTACGGCACGGCTCACAGCGGAGTCGACGTGTCGGTTTACCAGGGAGCCGTCGACTGGGAAAAGGTAAAGGCCGCCGGGTACGACTTCGTCATGCTCCGCGCCGGCTTTGGGAAGGACGCCGGACAGAAGGACCAGAATTTCGACCAGAACATCCTGGCGGCCAGCATGGCGGGGATGAAGGTCGGGGCCTACCATTACAGCTACGCCCTCACCCCCGGGGAGGCGGAGGAGGAAGCCCGGTTCTGTCTTTCCATCCTGGAGCCCTACAAGGGCCTGATCGACTACCCCGTCGCCTTCGACATCGAGAGGGAGGAACATCAAAACCTCACCGAAGAGGAGCTGACCGCCGTGGTGGACGCTTTCTGCTCGCTGATTGCCGAGGCGGGCTACACCCCGGTCGTCTACACCTACGACAGCTGGCTGCGGCACCATCCCGGATGGGAGCAGCTCCAGCATTACGACATCTGGAACGCCAACTGGGCGGGGGAGCCCCAGGCGGATTACGGCTATGTGATCTGGCAGCACTCCAACCAGGGGAAGGTGGATGGGATTTCCGGCGCGGTCGACCTCAACCACGCTTTCTGCGACTACGAAAAGGGGAAAAAGATTGGATGATTTCGAAATAGCGCGGCAAAAGACAACTATATAAGAATAATGGCTCCCATTAGGAGCCGTTATTTTTTCTGTGCCTTTGGATAGGGAGTCTTGACATTGGTTTTTCCTAAAATATAATCTGTCGAAGTCTTATAAAAATCAGACAACAAAACTACAAGCCTTGTTGGTATCTCTCGTTTTCCCGTTTCGTAGTTGCTATAAACCCTTTGATCAATACCTAAAAATGCAGCGACTTGTTTTTGTAGTAGCTCCTTATCTTCGCGTAAATCCTTTAAACGCGGATAATACATGGTCAACACCCCGGCTAAAGTATATGACACTATTATTTGATAGTGTTGACACTACTATTATTCGATAGTAAAATAAAGTTGAGGTGTTGAATATGGATTTATACAAAGAAATTCTTATGAAAGTGTTGGAAAATAAAAAGGCAGAGGTTTTCTTCCCGGAGCTGAAAATCAATCCGGCTCAGATCGTGGAAGGAAGGTGTTACCAGGCGCTGAACCAGATCAGAGAAATTCTTCACGATGAAAGCCTGGACGACCGGGAATGTTTTTTAAGAATCGAGGAGATCATTATTCTGTTTGAAGAAATTGGAGGCAGCTGTGGAGGGCGCCATGACTTCGGTTGATCCAAGGAGACGATAAAATCTGAAAGAGAAACATACAAAGGCCGGCGTCTGGTCAGACGCCGGCCTTTTGCCGTGTGCGGAAATGGTTTGAGGCAGCCGGGCGATTACCGGCTGAGATAGGCTCACTTCATCGGGAAACGGAGGATGTTGACCGAATTCGCCGGTACCTTGCAGCGGTATTCAGAGGATACGCCGGTCAGAGTCGTCTTCTGGGGGATGACCGCTTCCGGTGCGTCCATCGTGTTCTTGGCAAACTTATCCGCGCCGGTCAGCACCTCTGCCCTGGCGGTATCGCCGACCTCGCAGTCGAAGGAGAGGGGGAGCTCGACGGCGCTTTCCCCGACGTTCACCAGCTTGAGGATCACCTCTTTCGCCCCGTCGTCCACCGTTGCGGAGGCGGTGAGGTAGGGCATCGAAACGATCGGCGCCTCGTGGACCAACTTGCCGTTGACATAGCACCGGATCGTCTTTTCGGCCGTGACCATTTTGTATTCGTTGTACCGGCTGAAGTCGATGTCGAGCGGCACCCGCTCGGTCAGCGCATCCCGTTCCCCCTTCCGGGCGTAGACCCAGCTCTCCCCGCCGGTGATCGACCAGCCGTAGTAGACCATTCCGTCGTAATTGAACTCGTCCTTGTCCTCGGCCTTGTAGCCGCCGCTGCTCTTGTAGTTCCAGACCGAGAGGGTCGCCTCGTTTTCCCGGTCGAATTTCAGCTCGGCTGAGAGTTCGGTGTCCCTGCGGAATTCCCGGTCCGCCAGGGCGTAGGCGTTGTCGCTGACGCTGACAAAGGCATCGCCTTCTTTTTTGAACTCCCCGACCGTCTGGAAATAGCCCGGGACGTTGTAAACATCCTTACAGGGAACCCCGTTGACCGTGAGGTTCCGGCAGGAGACGCCCGGATGCCCTGCGCCGATCGCCGGCATGCCGGGGTAGTCGAGGAGCTGCTGCTCGCTCTGGGTTTCGATCCCGACGACGGTGTCGCCCCGGTTTTCCGCAAACATCTTCAAGGCGTGGTAGGTCGGGATGCCGTAAACCCGGTCGTTGTTGTAGACGATCAGGTCGGGGATCCAGGACATGTAGTCCTCGTTGAGCATCATGGGGGCGTAGCTCGTCAGAGAGACGATGTCCTGGTTCCGCTCGATGCCGGTCAAGAAGGCCGCCTCCCCCAGCGCCGCCCCGAGGGAGCACATGTTGTCCCCGACGGTGACGGCGTACTCCCCGACAAAGATCTGCGGGCCCTTCCGGTCGTAACCGTCGTAATGGTTGTAGTGGGAGACGAAAAACTCGAGGTCGGAATAAAAGTGCTCGTCGACGACCTCGGTCGGCAGCCCGTCCCGCTCGGTGTGGCAGTTGGAGATATAGATGAGCTGCGGGTATTTCTCTTTCAGCCGCTCGTAGAACAGCTTGTAACGGACGTTGTAGACCTCACTGTGGTTTTCGTTCCCGATTTCGAGGTATTTCAGGTCGAACGGCTCCGGATGCCCCGCTTCGGCCCGCATATCCCCCCATTTCGTCCCGACCGGCGCGAGGGCGTATTCAACCGCCTGGACGCACTCGTCGAAGAGGGCTTCCAGCTCGTCCCCCTCGAAGAGCTCCGGCTTTCGCCCCTGGCAGGTCAGGCCGCAGTTAGCCACATACATCGCGGACATCCCGAGGTCTTCGCAGAGCTGGAGGTATTCGTGGTAGCCGAAGCCGTTGGTGGTGCGGTAGAACCAGAGGAGGTAGTTGCTGGGGCGCTCCCAAACCGGCCCGATCATGTGGGAGAAACGGGTGGCGTTTTCCTTGGAGTAGCCCTCGACGATGCATCCGCCGGGGAAGCGCATGAATTTGGGATGCAGCCCCTTGAGCATCTCGACGACCTCTTTGCGCAGGCCGTTTTCCCGGCCCATATAGGTGTCGGCCGGCATCAGGGAGATGAAGCCGAGGCGGAGGGCGCAGGGAACGGCGCTGGAAAGATAGAGCCGGGCCTTCCGGTCGGTGGAGGAAGGGGTGAGGGTGCAGTCGTACCGGCGGTACTCCCCTTCCCCAACCTCGATTTCGGCGCTGTCGTAAACCTCGCCGTTTTCCCCTTTGAGGGAGACGGTGATCTGCGCGCTGCCGCCGATCCCCTTGGCGAAGGCGTAGAACCGGAACGGCTGCCCCGCCTTTGCGTTGACCCCGGCATAGCCGACGTTGTAGACGCTCCCGGCGCCGTCAAACCGGATGTCCAGGCTGCGCAGCCGTTTGGCGTTGAGGGTGTCCTCTCTGTTGAGGGAAAGCGCGGCTGCCCCTTCGCTGTACCAGGCGGGGATGTCGGTCGGGGCAAGGCCTTTTGTCCAGCGCTTGAGCCCTTCACCGTTGTTGAATTCACAGCGCCAGCCGGTGGGGGTGGTGAAAAAGCGCCCGTCCTCGTCCAGTACGCAGCGCTCCGGGACGACCGAATCCTCAAAGGAACGGTTGCGGAGCTGCTCCGGGTAAAGCCCGCTGTCCCCCGAGCGGTTGATATCCTCGAAGAACAGGCCGTAAAGGTCTTGTGCGACGGGGAATTTCCGTTGTTTCGTGTGGATTTTGACTGCGTTCATCTCTGTCATCCTTTCAAAGAAGAGTAACCGTTTGGGAGCTGAGAAAGCTTTTGGTATCTGGCTTCATTGTAGCGGCGGCGGGCGCGGTTGTCAATCCCGAATCTGCACGCCGCGGCGAAAAACGGGGTCAGGCGTCGCCCTCTCCCTTGGCGGAGGGGGCGAACTCGACCCGCTTGGTGGCGATCCGCTCCTGAAACCGCCGGTCGTGCTCGACGAAGATCATCGCGGGCTGTCCGGCGAGGAGGAGATCTTCGATCTGCTGGCGGGACAAAAGGTCGATGTAGTTGAGGGGTTCGTCCCAAATATAGAGATGGGCCTCTTCGCTGAGGCTCCCCGCGATCAGCACCTTTTTCTTCTGCCCTTCGCTGAAGGAGGCGATGTCCTTTTCAAACTGCGCCCGGGGGAAATCCAGCTTCCGGAGGATCGCTTTGAAGAGGGATTCGTCGATCCCGCGGATTTGGGCATACTCTCGCAGGCTCCCCTTTAAGAAAGAGGTGTCCTGCGCGATATAAGAGAGCTTTAATCCCCCTGTAGCCGTCATCCTTCCGGTGTGGGGGATCTCCTCCCCGGCCAACAGCTTGAGGACGCTCGACTTCCCGCAGCCGTTCCGCCCGGAGAGGACGACCCGCTCCCCGCGGCCGACCGCGAAGGAAAGCCCGGAGAAAACCGGCGTATCCCCGTAGCGGACCGACAGGTCTTCGCAGGAGACGAGCACCTGCTTGGGGTGGACCAGCGGGCGGATTTTCAGCTCCTCCGCCGTGTCGAGATTTCGCAGCAGCTTGCCCTTCTCCTCCGCCGCGGTCTCGAGCCGCGTCTCGATCGATTTGGCCCGCTTCATCATCTTGGCGGCCTTGTGGCCGATGGCGCCCCGGTCGGGCCGCAGCCCGGCGATGCGGTTCCCCTTCTTGGTCTTCTCGACAGCGTCCGACCAGCTCGACGCCCGTTTCGCGGCGGCGGACAGGTGGCGGATCTCCTTTTTCAGCCGTTCGTTTTCAGTCCGTTCAAAATCGTCCCGCCTCGCCTTGTTTTCAAGCCAGGAGGAGTAGTTCCCCTTTTGCAGCTCGATGTCCTGACGGTTGATCGACAGGATATGGTCGGTGCAGGCGTCGAGCAGGGCGCGGTCGTGGGAGACGAGGATGAACCCCGCCTTTCCTTTGAGGTACTGCTCGACCGATTCCCGCGCGGCGAGGTCGAGGTGGTTGGTCGGCTCGTCGATGAGCGGGAAGGTGTTCTCCCGCAGGAAGAGGCAGGCGAGCAGGACTTTGGCCCGTTCCCCCTGGCTGAGGGTGCCGAAGGGCCGGTAGAGGGCTTCCTCCCCCATGCCGAGCAGCCGGAGCTCCCGGAGCAGCCGCCACTGCTCCGCGCCCTGGCTCAGCTCCTCCGCGAGGTCGGCGGCCGTCCGCCAGGGGTCGTCCACGGGAAAGGGGAAGTAGGCGAAATCCACCGCGGATTGGACACACCCGCCCGCATCCAGCTCTCCCAGCAGCAGCCGGAGCAGGGTGGTCTTCCCCCGCCCGTTCCTACCGATTAAGCCGAGCCGCCAGGCGGTGTCGAGCTTGAGGCTCACATCCTCGAAAACGAGGTCGAAGCTGCCTTCGTAGCCGAAGGTCAGATGGTTGATTTGAATCGACGACATAGACATTCCTCCCAGACAAAACAAGCCCGCGGAAGGTAAAACGCCTCCCGCGGGCCGCCGGTCCGTTCAGAACCCGGCGCACGGCTCCGCAAAAAGCGGAGCTGTCCGATGGAGCCGTCATGTGACCCTTTTTCCCGCAGCCTTGTTTTGAAAAATTCGAACGGCAAAGCAGACAGCCCGCAGCCGCCCGGCTTTTGCCTTTTCCGTTTTACAAAACATCAGCAGGAAAAATGATACACACTCTGGCCCCCTTCTTTTAAGTTGAACTTATCATACCACCGGTTTGCCGCCCTGTCAACCATTAAGTCTGCCCCTTTTTCCGGTAGGCGAGGGGAGTCATCCCGGTAAACTGCCGGAAAAGGCGGGCGTAGTGGCTCTGGTCGGTAAACCCGAACCGCTCCGAGATCAGCTGGATGGAATCCCCCGTATACTGTAAAAAGTACTTGGAGGCGTCCACCTTCCTGCGCATCACATACCGCATCGGCGTCATCTCGGCCTCTTCCTTGAACCGCCGGCAAAAATGGAACTTGCTCATGTTAACGCTTTCCGCCAGCTCCTCCAGCGTGACCTGCTCGCAGATATGGTCGTTGATGTAATCCCCCACCCGGTTGACGAAGAGATGCTCCGGCAGCACCCCCACGGCCTTCCCCTGAAGGAAGTGCCCGATGATCTCCATCACCGCGCTGTAGAGCGCCTTTGAGATTGCGATCTCTACGTTTTCCTCCCGCCGCATCACCGCGCCGAAGCAGCCGGCCAGGATTTCGGCCACCCGGTTTCCGTCGAACTCCGCCGGAAGGAAAGAAAGAGCCTCCACCTCTTCCATCAGGCCGGAGCAGCCCTTTCCGCTCAAGTGGGAAAAGAGAAGGACGCAGGGGTCGTCCGGGTCGCTGTAATATTCGTGCCAGGGCTCCAGGTTCATCAGGATTCCCCGCCCTGCCCCCAGCCGGAACCGCTTTCCGTTCTGGCAGACGTGGAGAATGCCGGAGCAGACCACCATGATGATATTGTTGTTGAATTTCTCCCTGCGGATGTGGAGGCCCGGCTCGTCAAGGCAGCCCATGGCGTCTGAAAAAAAGAGGTATTCCTGCGCGAATTCCGAAGGCGGGACGTACCGCAGGAATCCGCGGTAAGGATGAAAATCCACCATAGCTTTCCCCCTGTAAAACGGTTTTGCAAAACGCGATGCCCCAGGGACGGTGCAGGAGCCGATACGCCCGGCCGCCGCGTTTTTACAGCATTAAAAAAACGCCCGCATTATTACGCAGACGCCTTTATCAATGATTCAGCCCGCCAAAAAACGAGCGCTTTTTAAACAACAAACCTATTATAATACCCTCGTCGGCAAAATGCAAGGATTTTTTTACAGTTTGTCAGATTTCAGTAAAATTTTGGAAACAAAACAGGATTTCAGGCGATTTCCCCAAAACGTATGTTCTGTTTCTCCGGAATGCGGGCATCTACTGCTCGTGCACTGCCGAAAACGGCTTTTCAGGGCCGTTGACCGCATGGTCGTAAGCGTCCAGGATGTGCTGCTCCAGGTACTGCCTCGCCTCGTAGGAGATGGGGTGGGCGATATCGCGGAAGGTTCCATTTTCCTCCCGGCGGCTCGGCATGGCGACAAAGAGGCGTTCCGGCCCCTGCACCACCTTGATGTCGTGGATGGCGATTTCGTCATCCAGCGTCACGGAGACAATAGCGCGCAGCCGCCCCTCGTTGAGCAGCTTGCGGATTTTGATGTCGGTAATATTCATGGTTCTTCCTCCCTTAATCTTATTTACAGTTTTGGGTATTTCTTTCAAATTATTCAGGCAATCGGGCAGAAAAGGAAATTCCCGGTAAAAATCCTGTTTATTTTGCCATATAAATGTACTATAATAAAGGTGGCCTGCCGGAAGGCAGAAGGTGAAAACGAACCGCCGGCCGCACGGCGTCATATAAGAGCTGCCGGCTTTGGCAGCCTGCGGAAAATCGGAAAGGACGGGTTGCGTCATGGCTTTGGAAGGAAAAAATCCCTTAGAGGGGAAAAAGCGGCTTCATTTTATCGGGATCGGCGGCTCGGGGATGTTCCCCATCGTCCAGATTCTCCATTCGCAGGGGTATCTCATCACCGGCTCGGATAACAACGAGTCCGACATCCTCAAGCTGGTGCGGGGGCTGGGGATCCCCGTCCAGCTGGGGCAGCGGGCGGAGAATATCGAAGGGGCGGAGCTGATCGTCTACACCTCCGCCATCATGGACGACAACCCGGAGCTGATCGCGGCCCGGGAAAGCGGCCTCCCGCTTCTGGAGCGCAACGATGTTCTGGGCTACCTCACCAGCTTGTATGACAACACCGTCTGTGTCTGCGGCACCCACGGCAAGACCACCACCACCGCCATGCTGACCCAGATCCTGATGGACGGCGGGATCGACCCGTCCGCTGTCATCGGCGGGAAGCTCCCGCGGATCGGCGGATACGGGCGGGTCGGGCACTCTGAGACGATGGTCTGCGAATCCTGCGAGTTTTCAGACCACTTCCTCAAGCTCCACCCCGACATCGCCGTCATTCTGAACATTGACGAGGATCACCTCGACTACTTCAAAACGCTCGAAAATATCATCCGCTCCTTCCGCATCTTCGCCGGAAAAGCGACCCGGCTGCTAATCTACAACGGGGACGACGCAAACACCCGGAAGGCGGTCAAGGGGCTGGGGAAAGAGGCGGTCACCTTCGGCTTTTCGGAGGAAAACGATTATTATCCCGCCAACATCGTCCCCCTCGGCGGAACCCGCCAAAGCTTCGAGCTGTTTCATCAAAAGAACCGGATTGCGGAAATCAGGCTGAACGTCGCGGGACGGCACAACGTGCTGGACGCGGTCGCCGCCTGTGCGGCGGCGCTGGCCTGCGGCGTCCCGGCCGAGGGGCTGGCCACTCCCCTGGCCGACTTCAACGGGGCGGGCAGGCGGTTTGAGCTGCTGGGCGAGGTGAACGGCGTGACGATCGTCGACGACTACGCCCACCATCCGGCGGAGCTCCGGGTGACGCTGGAGGCCGCGAAAAAGCTGGACTTCAAACGGGTCTGGGCGGTCTTTCAGCCCTTCACCTATTCCCGCACCGCCATTCTGTTCGACGATTTTGTCGAGGTGCTCCAGATCGCCGACCGGGTTGTCCTTTCGGAGATTATGGGCTCGCGGGAAAAGAACACCTACAACATCTACTCAAAGGATCTCTGCGCCCGGATGCCGGGGAGCGTCTGGTTTAACACCTTTGAGGAGATCCGGGATTACGTGCTGGAAAACGCCGAACCGGGGGATTTGGTGATCACCCTGGGCTGCGGCGACATCTACAAGGCGGCGAAGCTTATGCTGGAGAAGCGGCGGAATACCTCGGCGGACAAATACGATCCGCAGAAAATATGAGACCGATAGGTCTGTAACCCGTGAGCCGCCGGGCCCAAAAAATGCACGACGCACCCCGCGGAAATTTTTGATGGAGAAAAACAGCGGCCGGACCGAGCTCGATCCGGCCGCCGACAACTTTCTACCCTTTTGACCGCAGCAGGGCGGCAAAGCGTTTCAGCGCCGGCAGCGGATTCGGCATCGGTCTTTTTCTCCTGCCGGTTTCCTTTACCCCGCGTGGTAAGCTTCGATTCGGATTGATTCGACGATGATATCTTCGTCCGGCACGCTGCCCTTCTCCCCTGTGTCGGAATTGTCGTGGGTGGGAACCGAAGCGATCGCGTGGAGGATGTCCATCCCCTCGACGACCTGACCGAAGACGGTGTGGGCTCCGTCGAGCAGGGGGTTGCCGCCGACTTTGCTGTAAAGCTCCTTGACCGCCGGATCAAAATTTTCCCGGCCGTATCTGCGCTGGTTTTTGTTGTAGTTCACAACTGCCGCAAAATATTCCTCTGAAATAGGAGAAGAGCTTCCCTCGTTGATGAAATACTGGCTCCCGTTGGTGTTCGGCCCGGCGTTTGCCATTGAAACCGCGCCGGTGAAGTTGTAGAGGCTGTCGCTGAATTCGTCCTCGAATTCCCCGCCGAAGGCGCTTTTTCCGCCGGTCCCGTCCCCGCGCGGGTCACCGCCCTGGATCATGAAATCCTTGACCACCCGGTGGAAGGTGAGCCCATCGTAATACCCCTGCTCCGCAAGGGTGGTGAAGTTTTCGACCGTTTTCGGCGCCTGTTCCGGGAAAAGCCGGATGACGATCTCCCCAAACCCTTTGACCGTCATGACGGCGACCTTTTCGCCATCCTGCGGCATCGCCACCGTACCGTCCGCATTGTATTGCAGCAGAGAAGGCGCTCCGCCGCAGCCCGAAAGGGGAAGCAGCAGACAGAAAACGGCTGCTGCAAAAAGATATTTCAAGCGTTTCATAAAGTCCTCCATCGCCGTTTTCGGCGCTTCTAAAAGAGCTGTATTCTTTAAGTAGAGACCCTGCTACTTATTATAGGGCTTTTTCCGGCTTCTATCAAGGTGGATTTTGGAAAGTTTCAGAAAATTTAAAAATTTTTTGGCTACCCCCCTTTACAAATGATCCGGTTTCCGCTATAATAATTTGGCACGGACGATTAGCTCAGCTGGTAGAGTACCTGCTTGACGTGCAGGGTGTCGGGGATTCGAGTTCCTCATCGTCCACCAAAAAGCCTGAACGCGGCTTGGCGTTCAGGCTTTTTTATTTAACGCCTGTGCCGGTCGCGGCGGAGTGCCTCCGCAGGCAGAGTAAACAACAACGCTGGTAACCCGCGAGGCGCCTCGCAGGACTGAAATCTTTTAATTGGCACAACGTCAGTGTGCGAATTACCTGCGGCGGTTCGCCGTGCCGGGTGATTCCGGCCGGACAATACGCGGTCTGTGGCCAGACTGGCCAGTCGCGATCCGCAGGCAGAACAAATAGTAACGCCGATAACCCGCGAGGCACATCTTTTGTACGACGCGCCTCGCAGGACGAAGACCTGGAGACTGGTAGAATGTCGGTGTGCGAAATGCCCCGCCTGGGCACAGGCCGGCAACGTTACCATTTGCCGGAATCGTTGCCGTCTAACTGTTCATAGCCGTAAGACATGCCGATTTTATCGAATAAAATCAGCGTCTCCTGAACCTGCGCGGTTAAAATCGACCGACAATAGAAGGCTTGGATCAGCCCGTCAAACGCCTCGTAGGACTTCCGGGGCCAGAGATAAAACCGATTTTCAATCTGGGCTGTCTCGATGTCCCCTCTGATTTCGACGCCCTGCCCGTCGCTGTAGATCAGGATGATCCCACTCCCGGAGCCGACGTAGCCCCGCTCGATCTCGCTGGTCATCCGGAGCTCCCGAAGAGTTTCAACGACGTCGTCCATTTGGCTCTCCTGCAATAGAATTTCCTGGGAATAACCGCCTTCCTGTCCATCTGAAAAGAAAAATAGGATGGATTCCAGCCGGTCGGCGGAAAGGTCTTCCAGCGGATAGAGCTGCCGTTCCTGGCAGCCTGCAAGCAGCATGGCAGAAAGAAGAGCGAAAAACAGAGACAAAAAACAACGCTTCAATCCAACTCCCCCCTTTCAGAGCAATCGCCGGTGCACAGCCGGTTTCTATCCCATATTTTTAAAACGGTCGGAGCTTTTCCCGCCGGTTTTACAATGTGCGCCCTTTCTTCGGAAACGGCGGGAACCCGGCTCTCTGCTTTTGGGCACAAGGGAAAAACGTTCCCAGCATCTTGAAAGGATAAAGCCTCTCCCTGAATGAATTTCACACTTGTTTCGGCGAGGCGGTTCAAGGCATGAAGCCGCTTTTTTTAAACAAAATAAGTATAGCATAGTTGGAATGGAATGGAAAGACGATCAGAAAATCTTAAGATTTTGCTTTTTAAGGAGGAATTGCCGATGGAGTGGCTTCTGAATGCCGATCAAGCCGCACTGTTCTGGATCCAGAACCTGCATACCGGCTGGCTGGACGGATTGATGATCTTTCTCACAAAATTGGGAGATTTTGGGGCAGTCTGGCTCGCCGCCGGAGGGCTTCTCCTCTGTTTTAAAAGATACCGGCGCTTTGGGATTTTGCTCCTTCTCTGCCTGGCGGCGGGATATCTGCTCGGGGATCTTCTGCTAAAAAATGCGGCCGCCCGGCCGCGGCCCTTTGCGGTATTCTCCGATATAGAGCTGCTGATCCCGCCGCCCCATGGATTTTCCTTTCCTTCGGGGCATACGCTGTCCGCTTTTTCGTCATCGGCGGTTCTCTTTTTTGCCGACCGGCGTTTCGGATTCCCCGCTTGGAGCCTTGCTTCGGCAGTCGCTTTTTCCCGGCTTTATCTCTTTGTCCACTATCCCGGGGATGTTCTGGCGGGTGCTGTTTTGGGGACGCTTCTCGCTTATCTGTTGTTTAAAATTGGCAAAAAGCTTCAATTTTTTCCTGAAACTGGATGTTTCTCCAACAAATGAAAGAAAGAAAAACGACAAATTTCGTTGAATTCTCGCCGGTTTTATGTTAAACTGTTATCATTCTCAAAAAGGGAAAAAGCATTTTTAGGGGTCTGATCTCGGGCGTTCCGCGCCCGTGTCCGGTCCGGCTAATATGCAGCCGAACGGTTACCGGACTTTGGGTGATCGCGCTGCGAAAAAAGGCGGGGGTATCCCGCAGAAAGGAAACGCTGCTGCCCGTATCGTCTGCGAGTTGCGCCCGGCCGATCTGGTCGCGGGCCGTACTTTGCGGGCTGCGGACTGATAGATTCGGCGCTGCCTGTGGATCGCGATTGCCTTGCCCGGTTACGGGCCGCGATTTGGCGCAGTGAGGGTACCTCGCCGGCAAAGCTTGTATTTGTTCTGTTTCATTCTCGGAGGTTTTATATGTTCAAATTAAAGGCGGGCGTTTTGATCGTCGTCTGTATTTTCTCTCTTTCTGTCCTGTTATCCGGCTGTAAACCGGTCGCTGCGGAGGCCGGCGCGTTCGGCGGCGTCTATACGCCGGAGGGGATGGGGGTGCAGCTGTCGGAGAATCTTTCGTCTGATTCCTCATCGGACAGCTCATCCGAAGAAAGTTCCGATTCTTCATCTGACGAACCGCAGCCCGATCCGCCGGCTCCTGCGCCGGTGCAGCCGATCACCCAGCCCGTGCTCGAAGACCCGAAGTTTAAGCCCACCGAAGAGGATAAAAAGGAAGATCCTCAAAAGGGCCAAAACCAGGGTGGAAACGGGATGGGCGGCGGCGGAACCATTGTCGTTCCGGACAATCCGCCGGACAGCTCTACATCCTCCGACAGCGAGCCTTCCAGCTCATCCGAGCCGTCTTCTGTGCCTTCGGATTCTTCTTCCGACTCCTCCGAATCGTCTTCTCCTGATTCATCCGGTTCGTCCGGTTCGTCCAGTTCTTCCACGCCGGCGCCAAATCCGCCTCAAAACGGCTGGTATGAAGCGAACGGAAAGAAATATTGTTATGTAAACGGGAAAAAGCTGACCGGTTGGCAGAATATCAACAACGTCGGGTACTGGTTCAACGGCAACGGCGAGCTTTCTTCCAGGATGGGAATCGACGTTTCCAAATGGAATGGGAAGATCGACTGGGCCAAGGTCAAGGCGGACGGAATCGATTTTGCCATCATCCGAGTTGGCGTCCGCGGATGCGTCACCGGTAAAATTGTCTACGATGAGCGGTTTGTAGAAAATGTAAAGGGAGCGACTGCCAACGGGATTGAGGTCGGCGTCTACTTCTTCTCTCAGGCCATCAACGCAGAAGAGGGAAAACAGGAGGCGGAATGGACACTCAGCGCAATTCAGGGATACAACGTTACCGGGCCGGTCGTCATCGATTCGGAATCCGCCAGCTGGAATCCGTCGGCGGGTGATACCGAACCCCGTGGAAACCGGATCACCCGAGAAGCGCGGACCGATTCGGTCGTCGCTTTCTGCGACACCGTCCGGGCTGCCGGCCGCAAGCCGATGATCTACGCCAATCAGGGCTGGTTTGAAAGACAGCTCGACCTTTCCAGGCTGACCAAATACGAAAAGTGGCTTGCCCGCTGGGCGCCGTCCGCCAATTGGAGCCAGCCCTTCACCATGTGGCAGAGCTGCTCCGACGGGAAGGTCAATGGCGTCAGCGGAAATGTAGACCGCAACGCCTGGAAAATCACAGGGTGACGTCCGCCGGGCGGACAGAATGAATCAAGCGCTGTGTAAGCTTCGGCTTTCGCAGCGTTTTTCCTTTTAACGCCTGTGCCCGGCAGGACGGAATGCTTCCGCCGTCAATACGCGATCCACAGGGCGGAGTGCCTCCGCTGGCAAACGCGATTCATAGATTGTTCTGAGATTAAGGCTAGCAGCCTGCGAGGCACGCCGGGTGTCCCCGGCTGGACAATCGCGATCCGCAGGCGGAGTAAACAGCAACGCCGGTATCCCGCGAGGTGCCTTTTCATATTTTTATCTTTGGCATCTCGCAGGATTACAATCTTGAGATCGGTAGAATGTCAGTGTGCGAAATTGGCCTGCCCGGGCACAAACCTCGCAGGATTGCCGCCCAAAAAGAAGAAACGCAGCTTTACACCGTGAATCGATCCATACGGTGTAACGCTGCGTTTTTGCTTCATAATGAATTGGAGAAAAACCGATAAAAATCAGAGCCGGTTGTCGTTCATGCTGAGGGGCGCCGGCTGCCGCGGGGGTTCGGCCGGTCTCGGCGGTTCGACGACGACAGCGGCGGGTCTCGGCGGCATCGGAGCCGGGGCGGGAGCCGGAACAGGCTCTTTCGGAGCGATCATGCTGCAGCTTCCGTTGAGCTTTCCGCCCTTTTCGATGTTGATCGCAAGGGCCTGGATATTTCCCTTTACGGTTCCGGTGGAGAAAAGGCTAAGCTGGGTATTGGCGACAATATCGCCTTCGACACTCCCCAGAATTTCAATGGTCGACCCTTCCACCGGGCCGACGACGCTGCCCGTTTTGGCGATGGTCAATTTACCGTCCAGCTTGATGTCGCCGATGACGTCGCCTTTGATCAGGACGTTGCCCGACCCGGAAATCGTACCCTTGAGGACGATCCCCTCCGCAAGAACTGTTGCCGTGGTATTTACACTGTCCGTCATAGCTGTTGATGGCGCTTTCGGAGAGTCCTGCTGCTTTGCTTCCGCCTGCGCAGTCTCTGCCTGATTGCTCCAGTTACCCCCTTCTTCTTTTTCTTCGGTCTCGATGTCCTTTATCATGTCATTAAATTTCTTCATAAACGCCATTCTCTCTACCTCCCTATCTTGTAGTTTATCACGAGCCGATGCCCGTCGGACAGACCGGCTCCGTCCGAAACCCAATTCCCCGCGGGAGAAAAAACCACGTGGAACACGGCTTGAACCGCCACAAAATCTGTATTTTATCCATCAAAAATATTATATTCTCTCGGCCGGAATTTTTCAAGAGGGTTTTTGCGGTATCCTGAAATTTTGTTAAAATGCATTCTGCTTCTTTCCGAAAAAGAATCGGCCGTTACAGCACACACTCCAGCTGGCAGTCGAACGGTTCCTTTTCGACGTGCCCCGCATGGTAAAGCTCTGCTTCGACACAGCCCATCGCCTTGTAAAAAGCCTGGCTTTCCACCGCGGAATGGGCGGAAATATACAGCTTTTTCGCCCCTTTTTCCTTTGCCCATCTTTTTGCCGCGAGAAAGAGCGACCGGCCGATCCCCATCTTTCGTATCTCCTCGGACACATGGAGGCTCGAGAGGTCGAGATACCGATGCGCGCCGCCGAAAAGCTCCGCCTCCACCGAGACGAAGCCTTTCAAGCTGCCGCCGCAAAACGCCGCATGGACGAACCCGCCTGTTTGAAGGGTGCGCTTCAGGCAGGCGAGCAGCGTTTGATAATCCTTCTCCGACCAGTCGTCGATAAACGGGTCTTTTTTTACGACCCAGTCTCCGCCCTCCCTGCGCCAGCAGTCGGTGACGACCTGGCGGCGGACAAAGCCTTTGAATAAATCCCGGCTGAGTTCCCGCTCACACAGATCCCTGTATTGTACCGTCATTCAGTTATTCACCTGCCCTTTGGGAACGGCTTTCTAAACCGTTCTGTCTAATACTTCCACTTCGGTAATGACATCGCGCAGACGGTCGTTTCCGACCATGTACTCGAGTACCTCGTCGGCTGTATCACACCATTTATCTGTTTTTTGATAGTCTTCGATCAGAAGTTGTGAAATCAAAATTTGTATGGGTGACGTCGGCGTTTTCTGCAAACGGGAAAACACTCCATAGTGCTTTCCTTTCCAAACAAATTCTATTTCCCCTCCCCAGCGAATGCAATTTTTGAAATCGCTGATCGACACAAAGCGGCCATGGTTGTCATCCTTGAGAATAATTGGTTCACTCATTGTTTTCATTGCCCCCTTAAAACAACCTAAATATTACTTCCACCTTGGTAATGACATCGCGCAGACGGTCGTTTCCGACCATGTACTCGAGTACCTCGTCAGCGGTATCACACCATTTTTCCGTACGGGCGTTTATTTCTGTGGAGCCCGCCTGAGCAATCACCATCCGGGGCTTCTCATCGGGTGTTGAAGAAAGACAGCCAAAGCAACAGTACTCTATTCCATCCCATTTGAATTGTACTTCACATCCACGATTCATACACCACTTAAAGTCGCTGATTGATACGAAGCGATACTCGCTATCGTCTGTGGTTATAATCGGGTTACTCATCGATTTCATTGCCTTTCTAAATCGTTCGCTCTACAACACGAACTGTTGTAATAATGTCGCGCAGCCGGACGCCGTCAATCACATACTCTAAAACTTCGTCGGCGGTGTCACACCATTTTTCACTTTCTTCCGGATTTTCAACACAAACTTCTGAAATTAACATTTGTATAGGAGAACTTGGAGTTTTTCGTAATTTTGAACAAATTCCAAAAGTTTTTCCATTATATAAAAATTGGACTTCGCCGCCGCAGTGCATACACCACTTAAAGTCACTGATTGATACGAAGCGATACTCGCTATCGTCTGTGGTTATAATCGGGTTGCTCATTGTTTTCATTGCCTCCTTAAAGCATTTGAATTCGGGAATGTTTCCGTCCGGATAGTTGATAGGTTCGCTGGGATCAGGATATCCGTGATCCCAATTAATACTGTGGTCATGGGGATCGGTATGTCCTGTATGGGCTCTGTTATGATCGGTATGGTGACGTTCCGCGATCGCCCTGCCGTCATCGCCTATTTTGGTTTCATATCGTTCCCCCTTTGGGGTAAAGTACTCTTTTATCTCCCCTGGGTTTCCTAAAAACCGCTCATCTGCCGCCTTTGCCGGCTTCCATCCTCCGCCGTAGGCACTCCCCGACCCCTTTTGACTCGGCTCCCAGCCACACATCACATAGCCCGTTTTGAAGATGACCTTCCCGTCTTCCGGCGCCGCGCTCAAACGCACCCCGGCATCGCCCAGCAGCGGCTCGTCGTTCAAATGCCGCCAGGAGCTCCGTTCATAGTCGACGAAGACGAGGTCGCCCGCCATCTCCGGAAAGGGCTCGTTATAGCAGACGACCTTTTCCGGCTCGATCCGGCGGAGCATCTCGTTGTAGCCCTTCATGAAAAACTCTTTCTGGTCGCTGTGGTTGCCGTGGGCGGAGACCATGTAGGTCGAAACCGCGACCGCGCTCCCTTTTTCGATTCCGTCGAAGCAGAAATCGAAGGTGGATTCATCCCCCCAGCTGACCGTCGGGATCACCCGCAGCCCCTTTGAGACGAAATAGGCCCCGCACCAGCGGTTGCGGAAGGTGTTGTAGAGCTGGAGCACCGGCGCCATCTCCAGGTACATGCTGAAATTCGGGGTCAGCACCGCGCGGTACCGCCGGAGCTTCTCGAGGTCGGCGTCGGGGTTCTTCCAGACCCGCTCGAATTTGTAATCGTACAGAAAAAAGTGAACCATCCGGCCGAGATGGCGCTGATCCTCCAGCCGGATTTTATCAAACCCGATCAGCAGAAGATCGTCGAAATCCCCCTCCTGCGGCTGAAATCTCGGAACGACGGGAATTTTATGCCTCCCGCCGCCTTCGAACTGATTCCGCAGGAAAAGCGGGCTCGTCCGGTATTTGTAATTTTCCTCTGTCATCCTCCATCGTCTCCTGTTTTATGATAAGGGCCGAAAAACCCTTCCATCAATGGGACGATGAAGGCAAAAAGTTGCACGGGGCCGTGCAACTTTTCGAAACGAGAGGCAAATTTTTTATAAAACGGTTCCTGACGCCCGGAATCGAAGCGCAGATATCCGCAGCTTCAGGGTGCGGGAAGTCCTGATGGAACGCGATTAACTTACTGTAATTATAAGTAGTTTTTGCGAAAAAATCAATATTTCCGATAAATTTCCCAGTGCTTTTGCAAAAGCCGCTGCGTTATCCCTTCCAGGGGCGCTTTTTCCCATCCCAGCCTTTTTCTTTCCAGTAGGAGACATCCGCCTCGTTCCAGCCCCTTTTCTGGATCATGCGGACGATGTTGAAAAACGCTTTCGTTTTAAAGGACGGCTTCACACGCCCTTGTCTTTTCGCGATCTTCCGCTCCAGTGCGGTGGTTTTTCGCTCTACCCGCTGTTTTTTCTTTTCGCTCACCCGCTCCCAGGAGGTTTCCGCGACGGCGAGGCCGTACCGGTAGGTTCTCGCAATTCCCCAGAAGAAGGCGCTGTCCGCCATGTCCTTATTGGTGCTCTTCATCCCCGCGCCGGCGGCGGTGGAAATGCAGACCGCCTGCTTTGAAAACATCGCTTCCTCCGGGCGGTGCACCATCCACCGGTAGCCGAAGTGGTCGAGGAACGCCTTCATCGCGCCGGTGGCGTGGTAGACGTAGACCGGGCTCGCCAAGATAATCACGTCTGCGCCGTCCAGCGCTTCGACGATGGGGGAAAGCCGTTCGCGATGCGGGCACTTGGTTTCGGATTCCACAAAGCAGGCGGTACAGCCGGTGCAGAAGGAATCAAAATCCCGCGGGAGGAAAAACTCGGTGAGCTCCCCGCCCAGCTTTTCCGCCAGCATCCGCGCAATATGATAGGTCGAGCCTCTGTGGTTCTGCCCATAGATGGCTGTAATTTTCATATGGTTCCTCCTTCGGAGCACGCCCGTGCCCGGACCGGGCAGGGTACCCCTGCTGGCAATTCGCAGCCCGTGGCCGGGCAGGCCAATTTCGCACACTGACATTTTACCGATCTTTCAGTAATCGTCCTGCGAGGCACGTTGTACAAAAGATGGCCTCGCGGGGCGGGGAACCCCCGCTGGCAATTTCGCACCCTGACATTTTACTAATTTTCTGGTTTTTGACCTGCGGACACCCAAAACAAATTGATACAACGCGTCTCGCAGGTCAAAAATCTTGAGATCGGAAACTCGTTCGAGTGCGAATTGTCAGGTCTGGCCACAGACCGCGTCTGCCCTGCCTGGGCACAGGCCCGCGGCGATCAGGTTGCGCAGGCGGCGGGCAACCGGCGGCGTCCCGGTGTCGGGCCGCTGCATCCCGAACAGGAAGGTGAGCCCATTTTCCGGCTCGTTCCCGAAGACGCAGCCGAGCCAGCCATCCCAGCCGTATTCCCCGGCTGTGCTGACAAACTGCGCGGCGCCCGGATCCTTGAGCACCCGCATCAAATTCCCGTAACTGAACCCGGTCATCCGGTCCCAGGTTCTCCAGAAGGATTCCAGCTGCCAGGGGGTCAGGCTCCCGCCGGTGAAGTATTCCACCGTCTTCGGCCTGAGGATCCGCACCCCGCCGAGCGAGCCGCCCGCAAGCAGCATCGAAGCAAATTTTCCGTAGTCCTCCAGGGTGGAGGCGAGCCCCGCACCGCCCGATGCGAAGGCGGGCGGAACCTTCATGTCGTACCGGATCCCGAGGTGGTTGGTCTTCACTTCGGCAAACGCGCCGTTTTCCGTATGATAAATCTTCGCCAGCCGGTCCTGCTTCTCCTCCGGGACGTAGAAGCCGGTGTCTTCCATCCCCAGCGGGACGAAAATTTCCCGCTCCAGAAATTCCGCAAAGGGGATGCCGGAGACCGCTTCGACCACCGCGCCGAGAACGTCGGCCGAGGTGCCGTACATCCAGCGGCTGCCGGGGTGGAACTCCAGCGGGCAGGAGCCGAGCCGGTTTGCCAGCTCGTTTAAGCTCATCGGGTTTTCCCCGTACAGGCGGCGCCCGAGCTCGTCAAAGACCACGCGGGCCCGGTCGGAGGCGTGCGTCCCGGTGTCGCCGTAGGGAAGGCCGGAGGTCATCGACAGCAGGTCGTGCACCGTCACCTCCCGGGCGGCGGGAACCTCCTTCCCGTTTTCCAGGACAGTCTGGCCCGCAAAACCGGGGAGGTATTTGGAAACCGGGTCGAGCAGGTCGACCTTCCCCCGTTCCATCAGGATCATCGCCGCGGCGCCGGTGACCGGCTTCGACATGGAATAGAGCCGGAAGATGGTTCCCCGCTCCATCGGCAGATTATTTTCCCGGTCGCGGGATCCCGCCTGGCAGGACAGGATTTCCTTCCCATCCTTCAGCACCAGCAGGCTTGCGCCCGCCGCAAAGCCTTCGGACACGGTTTCTTCCATCAGGGTTCTGCACGCTTCGTTTAAAGCTCGATCCATCATGATTTCCTCCTCGGTATTCATATAGCGATTCTGCGTCAATCATCCTGCCCGGCGGTCAGCTCCAGCTCGCCGCGGTCATGGCTGCGCAGGGTTTTGGAGCAGACGATCAACAGGATGCAGACGGCGAAAACCGCGATATTCAGAAGAAAGGGGAGCGTCCGGTTCAGGGAAGAGAGCCAGCCGACCAGCCAGCCGAACGGGGCGGAGCAGGCGATAATGATAACATATAAAAGCCCGTAGGCCCGGGAGCGCTCCTCCTTGTCGATAAAAAGAGCGGAAAGCGAATCCTTCCGCGGGGTGACGAGCGCAAACGCAAAGGCCTCCGCCAGGGTGTAGAGCCAGATCATCGTGAGGCGTTCGGGCGGGGCCAGCAGCAGGACGGCGTGGCTGAGGATGTAGACCCCCAGCCCCAGGAGCATCACCGGGCGGTATTTCATCCGGTTGAAGAGATTCTGGACGAGGAGGATGAAAAGGAGCATCACCCCGGCCCGCACCATCGGGAAGATGGCGACGAGCTGTTCGGGTACGCCGAGGTTCTGGGTGACATAAAGCCCGAAAAAATTCCCGATAACCATGGTATAAATATTGTTGAGGACCATGAAAACCACCACGAACATCATCGCGGGGGAGCGGAGCATCTTTTTTAAAACGTCTTTATACCCCACGAAAAGCCGCAGGATCGAATCGCTTTTGGTTTCCTCCATCCGCTTTTTCCCCTGCTCGGTTTCCGTCCCCCGCAGAAAGAGGATGACGAACTTCGCAGTCATCGAGAGGAAGGAGAAGAAGTAGATCCACCGCACGGCGGTCACCATCGAAAAGCTGTCGACCAGTAGGGTGGCGATCGGCGCGAAAAAAACCGAGATCAGCCCCGTCACCTGGATCCAGGTGAAGATGTTGACCATATGCTTCGGCTCGCAGTCCTCCACGAACAGACAGGTCCAGGAGACGTTGGTGATCTGAAAAAGGCTGTTGCAGACCGCCGCCGCCAGGAACCACCAGAAATCCTGGGCAAAGGCCCAGATCAGGCAGGGTACCGACCAGGAGATGGTGTCGAAGATGATGGTGGTCATCCGCCGGCCGAACTTGTCGGTAATCACCCCGCCGAAGAGGGCGGCCGCCACCTGAAAGCACATCCCAACCGACAGGATCAGACCGATCTGCGTGTCATTCACCCCAAGGGCGTACATATAAAGGGTCGCAAAAGGGGAGAAGAGGTTGTATGGGATGTTCCAGAGCGGTTCGGTGAAAAGGCAGATCCGGGGATTCCCCTTGATTTCAAAGAGGGTGCGGAATAAGCCGTGCCGTTTCAGTTTTTCGGTTCGTTTCACAGTTGATCCCCTTTCGAATACAGCTCCCGAAAAGCCGTCTCTGCCCGGCAGGGAGAAAGGCCGTTTTTCACATACCCCAGAACACATCTGCCCTTGTCAGGTGAAGATATACGGACTGTATTATAAAATCCGTCTGTACTCTACCATAATCAAAGGGAAAAAGCAATGTTATTTCTGATCAAATTATTGAGGAATTCTTTGTGTACTTTTTTTGTGCGAAGTCAAGATTCTGCCTTGACTTTACAATACAATCACACTATAATGTAGATTACTGACTCAAAAAACACAATATCTTGTATAGAGGAGCGGTTCCATGCTGACAACGATCATCAAGCGCGACGGCCGCCGCGTTGCGTTCGATCTCGATAAAATCGCGGTTGCCGTCTATAAGGCGGCGGAGGCCATCGGCGGAAAAAACCATGAAACGGCGCAGGAGATTGCGCAAAAAGTCTGCGACTACATTGAAAACGACCTGGGGATCACCGAGCCGACGGTCGAGCAGATCCAGGATGCGGTCGAAAAGGTGCTCATCGAAGACGGACATGCCCAGACTGCCAAGGCTTTCATCCTTTACCGGGGCGAGCGGACGAAAATCCGCGAGATGAACACCCGGCTGATGAAGGTGTACGAAGACCTCACCTTCAAGGATTCGAGCGAGAACGACCTCAAGCGGGAGAACGCGAATATCAACGGGGACACCGCCATGGGCACCATGCTCAAGTACGGCTCCGAGGGCGCGAAGCAGTTTTACAACATGTTCATCCTAGACCCCAGGCACGCCAAGGCGCACAACGAGGGCGACATCCACATCCACGACCTCGATTTCCTCACCCTGACCACCACCTGCTGCCAGATCGACATTGAAAAGCTCTTCAAGGGCGGGTTTTCCACCGGGCACGGCTTTCTGCGGGAGCCGAACGACATCGCCAGCTATTCGGCGCTGGCCTGCATCGCCATCCAGTCGAACCAGAACGACCAGCACGGCGGGCAGAGCATCCCGAACTTCGACTACGGCATGGCGCCGGGCGTGCGGAAGACCTATGCCAAGCTCTACCGGAAAAACCTCGGAAAAGCGCTGGAGCTCCTCGCCGATATGGACGACCCGGAGAATTTCCTCGACGGGCTGTATGAAACGGCCGGCGTCCTCCCGAGCCTGACCGACGAGGACGGCTACCGTGTGAAGGAAACCGTCTTTCTCGAAAAAGCCCTTCCGGCTGAAACGGTGGAGAAGATTCAGAAATTCGTCCTGAAAAACACCCGGAAGGAGACCGAGCGCGCCACCTTTCAGGCGATGGAGGCCCTGGTGCACAACCTGAACACCATGCATTCCCGCGCCGGTGCGCAGATCCCCTTTTCCTCCATCAACTACGGAACCGACACATCCCCCGAAGGGCGGATGATTATCGAAAACATTCTCCTCGCCACCGAGCAGGGGCTCGGGAACGGGGAAACGCCGATCTTCCCGATCCACATCTTCAAGGTGAAGGAAGGGGTCAACTACAATCCGGACGACCCGAACTACGACCTCTTCAAGCTGGCCTGCCGGGTCTCCGCGAAACGGCTTTTTCCGAACTTCTCCTTCCTCGACGCGCCCTTTAACAAGCAGTATTACAAGGAGGGCCACCCCGAGACCGAAATCGCCTACATGGGATGCCGCACCCGCGTCATCGCCAACAACTACGACAAAGACCGCGAGATCGTTTACGGGCGGGGAAACCTCAGCTTCACCACCATCAACCTCCCCCGGATCGCGCTCAAGTCGAAGGGCGACGTCGATTTCTTCTTTGAGGAGCTCGACCGGAAGATCGATCTCGTAATCGACCAGCTCCTCGCCCGGTTCCAGATCCAGAGCAAAAAGCGGGTGAAAAATTACCCCTTCCTGATGGGGCAGGGGATCTGGATCGACTCGGACAAGCTCGGCCCGGAGGACGAGGTCGGCGAAGTCCTCAAGCACGGCACCCTCACCTTTGGGTTCATCGGCCTTGCGGAGTGCCTCAAGGCGCTGACCGGGGAGCACCACGGCGAAAGCCAGACGGCGCAGAACCTGGGGCTCGAGATCATCGGCTACATGCGCAAGCGGGCGGATGAGGCCTCGCAGAAGACGGGGTTAAACTTCTCGGTTATCGGCACCCCGGCAGAGGGGACGGCCGGACGGTTCGTCAAGCTCGACCGAAAGCTTTATGGGGAGATCCCCGGCGTGACCGACCGGGAGTATTACACCAACAGCTTCCATGTTCCGGTCTACTACGAGATCAGCGCCTACGATAAAATCCGGCGGGAGGCCCCTTACCACGAGCTGACCAACGGCGGGCACATCAGCTATATCGAGATGGACGGAGACCCCTGCGACAACCTGGAGGCCTTCGAGTCGATCGTCCGGTGCATGAAGGAGTCAGGAATCGGCTACGGCTCGATCAACCACCCGGTCGACCGCGACCCGGTCTGCGGCTACACCGGGATCATCGGCGACGTCTGCCCCCGCTGCGGCCGGCGGGAAGGGGAAGCAATCCCCCCCGAAAAGCTCGCGGAGTTGCGGAAGAAATACCCCAACGTCGCACAGTTTTACGGGGCGCGGTGATCCGCCCCTGTCCTGGCCGAATCAAATAAGGAAAACAAAACAGAGAGGAAGTTTTTAAGATGACAGAGCAGAACGCAGTGAATCAAAATATCGGCGAAGGGGTGGGGTTCGAGCGGATCCGCCGGATCACCGGCTATCTCGTCGGCACCCTGGATTTCTTCAACGACGCAAAGCGGGCGGAGGAGCGCGACCGGGTCAAGCACTTCAAGCCGGGAGACCTCTCCAACGTGGAGATGATCTGAGATGCCCGAGCTGCGCATCTCCGGCATCGTCCGGGAATCGGTGGTGGACGGGCCGGGCATCCGGTTCGTCGTCTTCACCCAGGGCTGCCCGCATCACTGCCCCGGCTGCCACAATCCGGCTACCCACCCCTTTGAGGGCGGAAAGCTGGTGGAAACCAGCCAAATTTTGACCGAGGTCGACAAAAATCCCCTCCTCAAAGGGGTGACTCTGAGCGGCGGGGAGCCCTTCTGCCAGCCGGGCCCGCTTGCAGAGCTCGCCCGGGAGGCGCACCGCCGCGGGCTGGATGTCA
Organism: uncultured Oscillospiraceae bacterium; assembly: GCA_964607135.1. GTDB lineage: Bacteria > Bacillota > Clostridia > Oscillospirales > Ruminococcaceae > Metaruminococcus_A. The sequence goes on from CAZSIV010000020.1 coordinate 37,150, forward strand.
TAACCTATTCGGGCTACACCCTCGAACAGCTGCTTGAGAAAGAACAGGAGGAGCCCGCTGTAGGGGAACTCCTGCGGGAGACCGATGTCCTGGTGGACGGGCGGTTTCTCGAGGCGGAAAAGAGTCTGCTCTTAAAATTCCGCGGCTCGAAAAACCAGCGGATTCTGGATGTGCGGGAAAGCCTGGCGTGTGGAACTCCGGTTGCGGTTCCCTGGGCGGAAAGAGAAGAAGTGTAGACGTCCCGGAGGATGGATTCATCCTTTCCGAGGCGTTTTCTTTTTTGCGTCCGGAGACCCTTTCCCGCCACAGCCGCTTTCACAGAAAAAGGCGCTGCATCGAAGCCGCATTTTCTTTCCCTTCGGATGCTGTTTCGGGGACCGCAGATCGAGCAGTCTCCTTTTTCTTGCAAATTCCGCTTGTGTTTTGCGAAACTCCTGTTTATAATGGAGACAAAACAACATCCTTTGTCTGAAAGAGAGGAGCACGTCTATGCAGCAACGCCTTACCTGGGCGGTCGGCCCCTGTTCCGGCCCCGGTGAAATCCCGGAGGAATTCGTCCCCGCCGCTGTCCCCGGCGCAGTTCAGCTCGACTGGGCGAAGGCCAAGGGGCTGCCGGACTACCGATACGACCTGAACTTTAAAGAATACCGCTGGATGGAGGACTCCTATTGGCTCTACCGCGCGCCGCTCCGCCCGCTGACCTGCGCCTCCAACGAAAAGGCTTATTTTGTCTGCGGCGGGATCGACTATGAATTCGACATCCGGATCGGGAGGGAGCTGATCCTCCACCAGGAGGGGATGTTCCGGCCGGTCGAGTTTGAGATCACCCCCTACCTGGGAACCAACGCCTTTCTGGAGATCCTTATCTATCCCGCGCCCAAAGACCCGGGGGCCTACCCCGATACCCGGGACGAGGCTCGCCAATGCTGCAAGCCCGCCGTCAGCTACGGCTGGGACTGGCATCCGCGGCTGATCCCGCTTGGCATCTGGGAGGATGCCTGGATCGACACCCGTGCGGAAAGCTATCTGAAAAAGGTGTCCGCATCCTACCGCCTCGCCCCTGACTACGCATCCGCCGAGGTCACCCTCACCGCCGAGCGGACAGGGGACGGCCCGGTGGAGTGGCGGTTCCTCTCCCCGGACGGGGAGGAGCTTTACACCGGTGAGGGGGATTCTGTTTCCTTTTCCCTCGAGCATCCGTCGCTCTGGTGGTGCAACGGCTGCGGTGATCCGGTTCTCTACCGGTACGAAGCCTACCTGGAGGATGAACGAGGGGAAATCCTGCGAAAGACAGGCCGGGTCGGATTCCGCACCCTTGAGCTCGTGATGAACGAGGGCGCCTGGGAGAAACCCGAGGGCTTTCCGCGCACCCGGAGCACGCCGCCCATTCAGCTGCGGCTCAACGGCGTCGATATTTTTGCCAAGGGTTCGAACTGGGTCAATCCGGAAATCTTCCCCGGGATCGTGACCCGAGCCACTTACCTGCCCCAGCTCAGGCTGGCAAAAGAGGCGAACATGAACCTGCTCCGCTGCTGGGGCGGCGCGTTTATCGACAAGAACGCCTTTTTCGAGCTCTGCGACGAATACGGCATTATGGTCTGGCAGGAATTCCCGCTGGCCTGCAACGACTATTACGACTCCGAGCACTACCTGGCTGTCCTTGAAAGCGAAGCGACCGCTATTATCGAGCGGCTGAAGGGATTTGCCTGCTTGGTGCTCTGGTGCGGCGGGAACGAGCTGTTCAACTCCTGGTCGGGGATGACCGACCAGCGCCGCGCCCTGCGGCTGCTCAACAAGCTCTGCTATGAGCTCGACCCGGAACGGCCCTTCATCGCCACCTCGCCCCTCTACGGGATGGCGCATGGATGCTATCTCTTCCAGTATCCGGACGGCGAAGAGGTTTACCAGGCGATGAACCGTTCCCACTTTACCGCCTACACCGAGTTCGGCGTTCCCTCCCTGTCGAACCGGGAATGCCTCCTCGCGGCGCTCCCGGAGGAAAAGCTCTTTCCGCTGGAGCCGAATGAATCGACCGCCGCCCACCACGCCTTTGACGCCTGGCTCCCGGGGGACACCTGGAGCGGGGTCGAGATGCTGCGCCGGTACTGGGGGGCGCCCAAATCGCTGGACGACCTGATTGAAAAGAGCCAGTGGACCCAAAGCGAGGGGTACAAGTGCATCTTTGAGGAGGCAAGGCGGCAAAAGCCCTACTGTTCGATGGCGCTCAATTGGTGTTTTAACGAGCCCTGGCCGACCGTCGCGAACAACTCCCTTCTCAACTACCCCGTGTCCCCCAAGCCGTCCTATGAAGCGGTAAAGGCATCGCTCCGCCCCGTTCTTGCAAGCGCCCGGCTCAGCCGGTTCGTCTATCGGGCCGGGGAGCTGTTCGAGGCGGAGCTCTGGCTGCTGAACGACAGCCTGTCGCCGGTGGGAGCCGGGACTGTTTCCGCCTCTCTCAAAATCGGGGAGACCGTCCTCTGGCTGCTGGACTGGGAGTATGAAGGAGCACAGCCGAACCAGAACCAGATCGGCCCTGTCCTCCGCTGCCGTCTGCCCGATCTGCCGGGAGCCGGCGAACTCACCCTGCTCCTGGATGCGGGGGCCTATTCCTCCGAATACCGGCTGATTTACCATCCGGCCCGGAAGCGGGAGGACGGTCTGAAAATTTTGAATACATAGCCTCGCCGGTCTGCGCCCAGGCAGGGCAATGTCCGTGCCCGGCCGAGTGGCCTCGGCGGCCAGTTCGCACCCCAAGGTTTTCCCAATTTTAGGGTGATTATCCTGCGAGGCGCCAGTGTAAAAAACGGATACAACCTGCCTTGCGGGATACCAGCCCTGTTTTTAGAACCGCTTACGGATCGCGATTGGCAGTTGGATACGGGCTGCCGGCTTTGCCGGCGGGGGGCTGTCCTGGCATTCAACATGGCGGGCAGTTGGTTCAAACCGGCTTGCATCCAACGGGAGATTGACTCTCCTGCTCAATACAAAAGGGCTCCCCGCCTTAAGGCGGGGAGCCCTTTATTGTTACACGACCCTTTTCCCAGGGCGCTCTTATCCGTTTAGTTGGCCCACGCGATCTGCTGGGTCTTTTTAAGCGGATACTCTAACAGATACGAGCCGTTGAGGTTTTCGCGTTTGAGGTGAACCGCCGTGATTTGATGGTTAAAGTAGCTCGTATAATAGTAAATCCCTTTGCTTACGTTGATGCAGCAGGAATAGGTGGTAATTTGGAGCTTTCCGTCGGGCAGGACGACGCTTCCCCGCGGGACGCCCACCGACGAGAGGATACGAAAAAACTGCGAAACACTGCTGTTTTCATCCAGATCGCAGATCGAATTAGCGCTGAGGTAGGCTGCTTTGACAAACCGGGAAGCGGGGGAAAAATCGCCGGGCAGTCCGAAGCTTCCCAGGCCCAGGCCGAACGGCTGCAATTTTCCCACCTTGCTGAAGCAGTTTTCCGGCTGCCCTGTCATCAGGTTCATATATTGGCAGACATTTTCTATCTGGAAGCTAAAGGGGGGATTATTGGTCATGACGCCGAAGGGGTTCTCGAAGATCGTCATCCCATTTTTCGTCGCCTCCAGTACAATCGAGCCGGTCTGATCCGCAATATGCCAATGGAGCGGGGAAAGCTGGATGTGATTGCTGAACGGGATGGCGACGAGCTGGGTCGTTTCGAGCAGCTTCCTCGCATCCTCCAGGGTGGCGCATCTCCCGAGAAGCCAGGGGACCAGCTCGAACGGGGAAATATTGGATTTTTCCGGATCGGCCTGCGGGGGGAAGAAAGCATTCCCCGGGAAGTTCAGCCCCGCGATGCACAGCCCCTTTTCATTTGCCGCTTCCGCATAAAGGGGATAACCGTCTGCGACTGTCGCCATCCCGATAATCGCGTAGTGGTTGCGCATCAGCCCGGCTTTGCGGAATTCAAACGGATAATTCCGCGGTGTTATGACGACACGCTCTCCAAATTCATATTCGAGATCCATATTCCGTCCAAAGTAAAAGTCGCCTGTCTTCATTGCAATGCTGGTACACACAGGCACGTCCCTCCTCCTGTTTTCAATAAGGGCAAAACCCTGTAATCACTATATTATATTCAGTCATTAGAATTTGTATGTTTCAGCGCTTCATACATCGAACTTTAAAAAATTTCAACAGCATCCGTGCCCGGCCGAGTGGCCTCGGCAGGACAAACGCGATTCACAAGTCATTCTG
>CAZSIV010000021.1:0-41102 GCA_964607135.1 uncultured Oscillospiraceae bacterium
AAACCCCGGCAGGAAGAAGAAAAGTGCCTATGCTCGGTTTCGTCAAAGAAGCATTCTTAATGGAAAAGGAAAGGCAGGAACTGCTCGACCTTCACTGCGAAGCGACTGTCGATGGATATACCGATTTTATCTTCATCAACCGTTTTGGTCAGCCGCAACATCAGGCAACCCTGAACAAAGCAATCCGCCGCATTATCCGTGACTGCAACGACGAGCAGTTATTGAAAGATGAAAACGCAGAAGTATTGCTCCCGCATTTTAGCTGTCATTCTTTAAGGCACACTTTCACAACAAGAATGTGCGAAGCAGGGGTAAATGTTAAGGTCATTCAGGACACGCTCGGTCATAAAGATATTTCAACTACGCTTAACATCTATACCGATGTAACGAAGGAACTGAGGAAGTCCGAATTTGAAGGTCTTGACTCCTACTTCAAAAATGAGTATAATAAAGTGTCGGTTTGACAGATTAAATTGATACGGACTTCATAGTTGGTGGATAAAAGCATTTACATCATTTACATCAATTCTTACACAAAGCCCCCACGAAACTAATCGAAAATAAAGTAAAGTAGGATTTTGAAAAAATCTGATTTGCGACTTATTTTGAACTATGTTAGGTTATAGTAAGAATTGAAACGATGTCCTAAATCGTCCCGACGATGAAGCCGATTGACTAAATAATAGTGTCGAAAAGCCTTTATTTATGCGGGTTTTGGAATTTGGCAAAACGCCGAAAATTACATCTTTACATCAAATGGTGCAGGAAAATGTGCAGAGATGAAAAAATCGCATATTTTATAGAATGAGTGGGCAGTCCCATAGCGGGATTGCCCATTTCCCCAAATAATGGATGAAACAAATGGAAATTTTATGGAGGAAAAGATGACAATTAAAGAAGCAATCAAAGAAAGACACATGGTAAGGCAATACACAGACAGGGCAATTCCCACAGATATTGTAGAATTGATTAATGCACGGATTGCTGAGAACAATAAAAAACATAATCTTCATCTTGCCTTAGTAGTTGGTAATTCTGATGGTATTGGCAGTATGGCAAAATTACTGCTTTCAAAGACGGTAAACAATTATATTGTCCTTGCTGGCACGAATACTCACAATCTTGATGAGAAATTAGGTTATTGCGGTGCGGATTTAATCCTCTATGCTCAAACGCTGGGGCTTAATACATGGTGGGTTGGAGGTATGTATAATGGCAAAGGTGCATTAAAAAATCTCGGCAACAAGGATGTGCGTATAAATGGTGTGATTGCAATTGGTTACGGTCGTACTCAAGGAGTTGCCCATAAATCCAAAACCGCAGCAGAAATCAGTGAATATAACGGTAATGCACCACAATGGTTTGTTGACGGTGTAAATGCATTACTGTATGCACCCACAGCGTTAAATAAGCAGCCCTTTGTTGTAAAGGGCAATGGTAATAAAGTATCTATTTCCGCAGGCAACGGACATTTTTCGGGTATTGACCTTGGTATAGGGAAATACCATTTTGAAGTTGGTGCAGGAAAAGAAAATTTTGAATGGGACGTGCAGTAAAAATCCTACAACTTCCAGTTTGTAGCACTAAAAAACTGAAACATAGAAAGTACCCCTTGGAAGAATGAAAATTTTTCAAGGGGATTTTTAATGCTGATAATCGCAAACTACAAGTTTTCTTTGATTGTCGAAATGAGTATAATATAGTCCTGATGTTCCCATATCGGGAATGTCAGGACTTCGTTTCATCCCCACAATTAAAAACATTTTTTCTTCTTGTTTCCGAAGGGCATTTGGAGTATGATTGATGTTAGGGCGATTCCGTTCAAATCGATGAAGTCAAATCGGTTTGACGGTTGATATATGCCCGGAAACGATGTTTACCGAAGGATGAAAGAAAATGCCCGTGGATAAGCTGAAAAAAATATTGCTCTGCATCATGGTGGAGACGGCACTGATCGCCTGCGTAGCCCTTGCAAATTTATCGCTTGAACCGTTACACTATTTTTTCTTCTATAATCTCTTATACGGCGTTGTGTTCAGTTTCTTGGTTCCGCTTTTCGTGCTGCGCAAGGAAAAAGGGACGCTTAATCTGGTTGGATTAAAGCCTTTAGGCAAAAAGCAGCTGCTCGTTTTGGCTTTATTTGTCGTTTTTTCAGTCGGCGGACAGTTGATTCCAATTATGATTTCAGGAGAAGCTATTCCATGGAATCTGCTTCCTATGGGCGTGATCCCCCTCATCATGACGACGTTTTTTGAAGAGTTTTTATTCCGCGGTTTTTTTCAGACCAGGCTCGAGAAAGATTTTGGAGCGCTGCCCGCAATCCTCATTTCCGGACTGATGTTTTCGCTGTATCACATCGGCTACCCTGGATTCCGCACCTTTCAAGACCTTTTGCTGCTGTTCGCTGTCGGGATTGGATTTGCCGCCGCCTATAAACTTTCCGGAAGCAATTTGGTCGTCGCGTATTTTGTAAACCTTCCCAACGCGTTTGTGACCTATCTCTTGAAGTTCGAGCAGTTTCCGACGATGGGGCTGTCCTCGACGATAGCGGGTATTATCACGCTGTGCATCATCGCCGCGGCTTTTATCGTCTTCGGGGTAACTGTTAAAAGGCGGGAAAGCAGAAAAGAGAGAAGCTCGCAATGAAGGCAAAATAAAAGCGTTTCTATCCCGGCGGAAAAAGGAGGGACTGCGGTGTATATTGAGAATCGGTATTGGAACAACTACATCGGTGATACGGACGACAGCCTGACGCTGGTCGGTTATCTTGAAGACAAGGGGAAGGAAACGCTTTCTCTCAAAGAAATTTTTGAGGATACAGGGCTCAGCGAACTGAACGGGAAGATCAGGAGGACAGAAGCCTCTCTCGAATATACCGACCGGGAAGGACGGGAGCATTCTTTTTATTATGCCATCGATCTCGTAACCGACCTTGCTGCCCTGCTGCTGGAGTGCCGTGTGAACGGGAGTGTCAGCCTGAAAGAGCTGTCCGGGGGATATTCTCCGGACCGAACGGTTCGGATCACCGCCGCGCCGGAAGAGCATGACTGGCTCAACGGAGTTTTGAAGGATTTTGCAGCAAATCCGCTGGAGTATGATCTCGCCGAAATGATGGATGAGGGCAGTGCAAAGGAGATGGCGCAGACCGTAGAAAGGCTGCGCAAGGAGCTGTATGAAACCGATGGAAGCGGCCTCGGCGAAGCAGGTAGATCCGCAGGCGCGCCGGAAGAAGAGACCGGAAAAGGAAAGGAAATGTCAGAGATGGATTTATTGGAGCAATGCCAAATTTGGCATGAAAACGATGAGCACACGAAAATTATCGAGGCCCTGGAGGAGATACCCGAGGGGGATCGCACCGCGGCAATCGATATGGAGCTCGCCCGCGCCTATAACAACTTGGCCGACCCGGACGATTCGGAAGGGCGAAAGACGCTCTGGCACGCCCTCAGCCTGCTGAAAGGGCACCGGGAAGAGCTGAAAGACGATTACAGCTGGAATTTCCGGATGGGATACGCCTATTACGATCTGGATCAGGAAGGGCCTGCGATGCGGCATCTCAAGAAGGCGTTGGAGCTTCATCCCGGCGATGATCCAAGGTATAACACCGAGGCGGAGATCCGTGAACTGATCGACGACTGCCGCCATCGGCTCTCCCTGCCGCGCTTTGAGGAAAATTTTCGGGAGCGCACCATAAAAACCTGGGCGGCTTTTGAACAGATCGAGGCGGAGCTCCGCCAGATCATGGACAACGATGCCCATAATGAGCGGGGAGAGGAGCTGATCGCCAAATGTGAGGAAGTGCTGCACCTGACCTTCCATGATCTCTCTTTTGAAATGGGATTCAACGGCCAAAAATATGAACTGATCCTCACCCCTGAAGGGGATAAAGTAAGGCTGTTCGAGCTCGTGTATTTTGAACGCCACGCCCCGGATTCTCTTTTAGACCGCTGGAACGTCCTCGTCGGCCGCCGGCCCGTCAAAAACTGCGGCCTGCGTTCCGGCGAGTGGGAGGTTTCCGGCGAGGACGTGCGTGTCTGGACGGAACGTTTGGACGATCACAGCGTCGGGCTGAGCCTTTACTGCGAAAAGCTGCTCCCTCTTTTAAAAGAAGACGAAAACAGAGCGTGGTGGATGCTCTCTACCCTGATCGATCAGGTTCTGGGGGAGATCCCCAACATGATGTATATCGATTCCATCGATCTGCTGGAAACGCCGAAGGAGGGGCCGCCTATCCCCTTGACGGATCTGTCCGAGGTATTGGAGGATATGGGCTTTCACATCTCCCTCAATCCGCAGGAATACCTGGAAAACAGCTATGTAGGATACCGTATGGAGCCGAACGAAGAACAGGATGCAGAATTCAGGATGGACGTAATTGCCGGTTCCACCTGCTGTCTGCCGCTGCTCAACGACTACCTGAACGATGAGAGCGATGGAATGGATGAACTCCATCTGGACGGTGCGGTGGCAGCTTGCCTGTGCTATCCCCTTTATGGTTTTGACGGGGAGGACAGAAGCCGGAAGATTTTTGACTTCAGAGATGGGCTCGAAAACGCCATGGAGGAACAGGCCGGCGGAGAAGCCGTCACACTGATCGGCGGGGCGACAGGGGTGCACTGCGGTTATGTCGACTGTATCATATGGGATCTGGATCCGTTTTTAGAGGCCGCCCGCAGCTTTTTTGAAACGACCTCCTTGCCCTGGGCTGTCCTGCGTGTGCTCCGCCGCGATGCGCAGGCTGTAACCCTGCTTGACCGGGAAGACGACAATTCGGCCGGTGAGAGGCGGGAAGGGGAATAACGCGGCGGAGCACACGTCCGCAATCCGGCTGATTCGAGTCGACCGGATTGGATGAATGAGGCATAGAAATGATAGAGATCAAAGGGAAATACAACGAAGCGAAGATCTTCACCGATGTGGTGGACAACGCTTCCGTGGCACAGGTGCTCGAGCTCTGCAACCAGGAATTTACAGCGGGGAGCCGAATCCGGCTGATGCCGGATATCCACGCGGGAGCGGGATGCACAATCGGCACCACCATGACGATAACCGATAAAATCGTGCCGAACCTTGTGGGGGTCGACATCGGATGCGGGATGGAAACTATCCGTGTCCGGGAGTCCCATATCGAACTCCAGAAGCTGGATAAGCTGATATACGAGAAAATCCCTTCGGGTTTTGGGATCAGAAGCAAAGCGCATCCTTATTTGAAACAGGTGGAGCTTGGTGAACTGTGCTGTGCAAAGCATGTGGACATTCCGCGTGCGGAAAAGAGCATCGGCACGCTGGGCGGCGGAAACCACTTCATCGAAGCGGATAAAGACGATGAGGGGAATGTCTACGTCGTCGTCCATTCCGGAAGCCGTCACCTGGGGGTCGAGGTGGCAAAGTACTACCAGGAAGAAGGCTATAAGGTGCTCAACGGCACCGACGATGCATCCGTCGAGGCGATGATCGCTCAGATGAAGCAGGAGGGGCGCCAGAAGGAAATCCAAAAGGAAGTAAAGCGGCTGAAAAATCTGAAACAGACCAAGGTGCCGAAGGCGCTCGCCTATCTTTCCGGGGATTTGTTCGAGCAGTATCTGCATGATATGAAGATCGTCCAGCAGTTTGCCGCGCTGAACCGCCGGGCGATGATGGACGAGATCGTAAAGGGGATGAAGCTCCATGTGGAGGAGCAGTTTACAACGGTTCACAATTACATCGACACCGACCGTATGATCCTGAGAAAGGGCTCCGTTTCGGCTCAGGCAGGGGAAAAGCTGCTCATCCCGATCAATATGAGGGACGGCAGCCTGGTCTGCCTGGGAAAAGGCAACGAGGACTGGAACTTCTCGGCACCGCATGGGGCGGGCAGGCTGATGAGCCGCGCCGAAGCAAAACAATCGTTCACGGTTTCGGAATTCAAAAAGCAGATGGCAGACGTCTACACGACGTCGGTGAGCAAGTCCACCCTTGATGAATGCCCCATGGCGTATAAGGATATGCAGGAGATCCTGGACAACATCGGGCCTACGGCAGAAGTGATTCGGACGATCCGCCCGATTTACAATTTCAAGGCGGGGGAAGAGGATTGAGGAGGATTTAGAATGGGACTCGATATTTACGCCGGAACGCTGACCAGGTACTATATGCACGACTGGAAAACTGTTGTGCAGCAGTGGGCGGAGGCAAACGGAATGAAATTCCAAAGATTTGCTCCGAATGAGGAGGCAGAGGAAGAAACGGATCCGGCCAGGATTCGGGAAGCGGTGGAAAACTGGCGGGATCAGGTCATCGCGGCCGTTTCCCAGCCGGGGCAGGAGCCTTTCACCCCGTGGCCTGAGGATTGTGAAAAGCCGTATTATACCAATAAGCCGGACTGGGACGCCTATGGCGCCCTGCTGCTGGCAGCGGCCTGTTACAGCTACGGCGAACCCCTTCCCGCTACAGTGTCCAAGGGGTGGGATTTTATGGAGCATCCCCTGATCCGGCGGCTGTCCGAGGATCGGGAAAAAGTCTGGTCGCTGCTCCGCGGGGCAGTTTGGTGGATTCCGCTGCCGGACGGCTTTTTCTTCGAGGCGCCTCTGCCGACGGGAAACCGAGAGGTAATTGCGACGACGGCAGGCCTGCGCCAAGAGCTCGAGCGGCTCAATGAGCTGGCGTGGCAGGCGGATGACAAAACCATCCTCAGCTGGAGCGACACCGAGGGCTATCCGGCGGATGGGACGGTCAATGACGGTGCGGTGCAAACCGGTGAAATCCATACGGTGTACGATACACGGTCGCTTGCAAAATTCGCTTTTTCGATTCTTTATCGGGCGCTGCTTTTTTCCGAAACATACCAGGTGCCGATTTTGCTCGATTATTGAAAATCTTTTTGACCGGAGGATCAAATGATGTGTGGCGAAACAGAATTGGAACAGGTGGGCTTCGATGCGGTTGCCGAAGCCTTAAATACCCTATACCCGGATCAGGATGGGATTTTTTATAGGGCGATCATCCCCTATGCTTTGGGCGGGAACGATCCATTAGACGGCGTACAGGTCTTTAAAAGTGAACGCGGGATGCCCCACTGGCACTATGTGACCTATGGCTTTACCGAGCTCTACGAAAAAGAGACCGACAATCCGGAAGAGAGCGGATACGGCTTCGAACTGACCTTCCGGTTGAAACGGGGCGGAGAGGAGCAGCCGCCCGCCTGGCCGATCAACCTGCTCCAGAATTTGGCGAGATATGTCTTTTCCAGCGGCAATGTATTCGGTTCGGGCCATCACATGAGCTGCAACGGGCCGATTGCCCTGGAAGAGGATACCGAGCTCACCGCGCTGGGGTTCAGGACGGACACCGAGCTCGGCGAAATGGATACGCCCAACGGCCATATGGCGTTTATACAGGCGGTGGGGATTACTGACGACGAGATGAGCGCCATGATGTGCTGGAACGGGGAAAAATTTCTGGCATCTCTGGAGCTGTTTTTGCCCTTGTGCATCACCGATTTGCCCCGTCCGTCGCTGATGAAAAACCCAGAAGTGCAAGGGGCGTGGAAAAAAGGCGTAGAAGCGGACGGCTCCTCGACAGGGTTCCTTTATCTGGACGAGGTGGGGGCTCAGCTGCAACAGGAGAGAGCGACGATCCGGCTGGGTGCGGGGCATGATGTCATCCTTGCGAATATGCTTCGCGCGAGGGTCGGAAAGGGCAGGAGCCTTTATTTGCAGAGCAAAGAAGCCGCCGTCCTGTTTGAATTGGGGGAACGGTTCCAGAAGGACCTGCGTGACGGCATTCTTCATCTCACCTTGACGAAGGCCGCTCTGGAGGAGCTCTGCGATCTGCTGAAACCCCATGCGGGGGTTTACCCTTTGCGGGACATTCCTCTCACATTGGAACTGGTTCCTACGAAAATCACGGATCAGGATGGAAATGTCCTGAAAGTAATTGGATGACGGGGGGAGTGCCTGATGGATCAAGTATTTAAGCAGAACAGGGAGGAAAAAGACGATCGGCCGGGCGGCCCTTTTTTAATCGAGCTGCTGTTTCGGGAGCCTGTTTCCATGCCGGATGAGGAAAGCATGACGGCGGCGATGGCGCGCCATGTCGGGGCGGTGGACTGCTTCTGCCATGATGAAAAGACCGTGGGCTTTGCCGCGCTCGATCATGTGGCTGAATTCAAGGACGGCAGGTGCCCGGTGCAGCTGATGGTCACCGGATGCAGCGCTTTTTCGGGTGACCGTTTCGATGCGTTTCTCTTGAGCCAGATGTGGGACTGCATGGATGAAAGAGACCGCATTTTCGAGGAGTGCCGTTACCAGGTGGTTGCCGTCGATATGCTCGCCGCCGCCCTTCCCGCACTTGAAAGGGCGAACCTCGACATGGATTTTCTGGATGCCCTGGCGGAGCTCTTCCCCACCTGTGAGGCGTTTTATTTTCAAAACAGCGGAAAGCTGATTCTGGGGCGGGAGGTCAGGGAACACCGGATCGAAGGCGCCGGCCGCTTCATCCGCTTTGGGGTGAACGCGCGGTTTTTCAAGGTGGACGGCACCGAAGATATGGTGGTGGATACGGTGGGGATGAGCACCCTTTTTCTGCCGGATTTGCAGTATCATTTTCACGGCATGGATCCCAACTGGGTCGTGAACCACGCCTACAACACAGCGGCTTATATTCTCGAAAACGACAACCCGATCAAAAACGGCGAAACTGTCGACGGGATTGCGGACGGGGCTTTTTCCCGGGATTTGCAGTGGAAATGCCGTTATGAGGAGGCGCTGATCCAGCCGGTAAGGGAAGTGCTCGACATCTGTATGGGTGAAAACGCTTCGGGCGGCAGATAGCAGTTTTTCATATTATAAGGAGGAGCTGAAATGGAAACCGAATTATATACGGAACAGGAAATGGAAACAGTTGAAAAACATATCGAGCAATATTTTGGCGGCTTCAAACATATTTTTCATGAAATTGTTTCTCCGGATATCCACGTGGATATCTGTGTCATTCCGCCCACCGATGAAAAGCATTACTATACTCTGGTGACAATGGGGATGGGTGCCCATCGGATGAATGTGCCGCCGGAACTCGCGGAGTTTAAGCTGGAGCGTGCGGAACTCGCCATCTCTCTGCCCGCCGACTGGAAAATCGACGAGGAGGATGAGCGATGGTACTGGCCGTTTCGGCTTTTGAAGGTGCTGGCCCGTCTGCCCGGCAGCTGTGATACCTGGCTGGGCTGGGGTCACGTCATGGACAATGAGGCGCCCTTTGCGGAAAATACAGACCTGTGCGCCGCCATGCTGATCGGCCCGCAGCGGGTGAAAGAGGGCGGCGACGTCTGCTTTCTCCCCGGCGGCGAGGCGGTCAACTTCTATCAGGTCATCCCCCTCTATCGGGATGAGATGGAATATAAACGGGAGAATGAAGCGGAGGCATTGCTGCGCAGAATGGCGGACATCAGCTTCGTCGTCTATCCGGACCGTTCCGATGCCATGGATATCGGGAATCCTGCGGATGTCGATCTGGTGATGGACGATGCGAAGTGGCATCTCGAAACCCTGCTTGAAAAGCATCTCCCGGTGGAAGAGATCACAGCATTCAACCATCTGGCGATCTACCTTCGGTGGCAGATCGAACACGATTTGATGAGTGAACAATTTCTGGAACGGTATGGGGATACCGTGCAGCGGATAAAAGCGGATCCGGTCCACACCGACCTGCGTCCCTTTGTCCGCGACGAGCTGGATGGTGTGCTGCTTCCTCAGATGTTTAACCGGAGAGGGGAAGCGTTCGCCTGTTATTATTATGGCGACGGTGATGCTCCTTACTTCCCCTCGGATATCGACGACCATGCCGAACAGTATTTCGGTCCGGAGCGCTATCATTCCGACGAATTTAAGGATGAAGCCTATCTCTTTGTCCCCTTTGATGAGGACTATTACCAGGCGATGGCAGAGGTGATCGGGCAGAGGTGGAGCGGGTGGCAGAACCAGGAGATCGATGAGGTGCAGGCAGAGCCATCCGCCCTTGCGAACGCGATGATGGATTATCTTGGCTGCGAATGCCGGTATTTTCCGCCGATGAAAGACGACGATCCAATTATCGCCGCCTATCACTATGCGCGCCGAAAAGGCGTGCGGGAGGGCTTTGTCCCCATGCTGGTCGCCGTGGACGAAACGCTGTGGGAGTGCCTGATGATGAACTCCGACCCCGGCCATGACGGGGCGGATGACTACGCCTTCGACCGGAAGACGGTGGATGAATACCGTCTCGGTCTGCAAAACCGGCCCTTAAAGGACGGCAGGGCGATTTTAGAGGAACTGCTTGGCGGCCGCAAGGGGGAAGCGGAAGACGACGAACTGGACTGGGATGGGGAAATGGTCGGCGAGATGTCCGGCGGACAGGCCAACGACCGTCTCCTCTCCTGCTGGGATTTCGGCACGGACAAAACCTGCCCCCTGATCCTGGCACAGATTCCGGTGAAGGAGCCCTGGCAGGTATTCGCCTGGCTCCCGTTCGGCGGCTGGAACGAGTGCCCCGGCACGGAAGAACTGATGGCGGTCGCCAAGTATTGGCACAAAGAGCATGGAGCGGCGCCGGCCGCGCTGACCCATGATGAACTTGAGTTTGTCCTGCCAAAGCCGGTTCCAAAAGAGGCGGCGCTCCGCCTTGCCTGCGAGCATCATGGCTTCTGCCCGGATATCGACCAGAATGAAGAGAGCATAGGCGCGCATGCCGACGGTTTATGGCAGTCCAAGGCGTGGTATTTTTGGTGGGATTGACGATATCTTACCGCACATGAATCGGAGGGCAGCCTCGCTGCGCTATGAGGCTAGGCATAAGGGGACGGGGAGCATGACCCGCAGGAGGAAAATATGACGCTGAAGGATATCGGCAACGGGCCGGAATGGGTCATCTGGGTAATATTCGCCGTATTTGCCTTGATAACGGTTCTTTTGCTCTCCGGCCGCGGGGCGAGCTTGATTGCAGGCTATAATACGGCCGGTTCGGATGAAAAAAAGAAATACAATGCAAAAAGGCTGTGCAGGGTAATGGGAGCCGGGATGGCGGTGATCACAGTTTTTATTTTGGTGATGGCGGTCGGCGAGGACATCCTTCCGGCGGAAACAGCCTCTGTTTTCGGCGCGGTCACTGTGGCCGACGTTGCCGTGATGATGATACTGGCGAATACGATCTGTAAGAAATGAGACGGGCTGAGCAACCGTGATAACGACGAGGAATGTGCTGCTTTTTCATCCGGAAACCTGTTTGGCTTTATTTTGTCTGGAGGCTTTAAAGTCAAATAGACCCTTCGTTTCCAATGCGGTCTGTTTTTGTCAGCTGGAGGGATATCTTGCGGTTCGGTGGAAAATCTGTTATACTACATACATTCGTAAATGACATTTCGGTTTGCCGTCATTATAGAGTTGAGCGGTTGGTATTTCAGCTTGAATGTTTCCAAAGCAACCGTGAGGATGCTCTCTTCACGTGATGATGAGTTTTACAGCCGAAATCCCGCAGCTGAAAATGTGCGGAAGGCAAGGAGGATTGGTCTGTGGCAAACAACAGCATGAAAAAGGATCAGAATCGGCAGAAAGAGCTCGCTTATATCCGCAGGGTCAAGCAGACCATGCAGCCGAAAAGCACCGAAGAGCGCCAAAAAGAGATTGCAGCCGAGCAGGCGGATCATGCGCAGACGGTAGGATCAAAGGTTTCTAATTTCTTTTATTATTATAAATGGCGGATTGTCCTCATCGTATTGTTTTCTCTGATAGCCGTTGTAATTGCGGTGAATCTGCTGTCCAGGCCTTCTTATGACACACGGCTGCTCGCTCTCTATTCAGTGGATGTGCTGGATACAGAGAAATACAAGGAAGCGATTTCGGAATACGGGTACGACCTTGATGGGAACGGGATGGTTGAGCTTGAGCTGGTCGACATCTGTCTGTCTGAAAATCAGGCGGGGAATATGGCGATCGCCCAGCGTTCTTCTATGGCTGCTAATTTACAGCTTAAGGAGATCAATTTGTATCTTGTGGACGACAGTATGTATCAGGAACTGATGGGGGTCAGTGAGGAGTCTTTTGTCGACCTCTCCTCTCTTTATCCCGATAACCCGAATGTGGACGGCCGCCGGTTTTTAATCCAGGGCAGCCAGCTGGAAAAGGATTTAGGGCTCAGTCAGCAGCCGGGCCGGTTGGGGTTTATCATCCGAACCAGAGATCACGCAGGAAACGCCGAGGACAGTTACAATACCAGCATGAAGATTTTGCAGAATATGATTGAAGGAACGAAAACCAAGCAAGGCTAGCCAAACGGCTCCCAGGATTGTCCGGGAGCCGTTTTCATCTCTGCGGTGTTTGTATTTCTTCATAAAAAATGATAAAATAAAGGGGATCCATTATCACCTGAAAACCGATATAATTTTCTGAAACCAGGCGTTCCGATCCTATATTCTTCACGGCTGCGCCGGTTTTCACAGAGTTGATGCAGGGAGTTGTCTGCATGAGTGTTCGGTAATTGCCATCCCTTTATCGATTTATCAAAGGAATTCTGTCTATGAATGTAAAACATTGGGCGCGTCCTCAGCCTTCCGGAAGATTGGCGGAGATTCTCGCCAAAGAGTATGAAATCCCGCTTTTTTTGGCGGAAATCCTGCAATCCCGCGGGCTGGATTCCCCGGCAAAGGCTGAGGCGTTTCTCCGTCCGGATCTCTCGCTGTCTGATCCGCTCTTCTTTCCGGACATGGAAAAGGCGGTTTTGCGGATCAAACAGGCGGTCTCCTCCCGAGAAAAAATTGCGGTTTACGGCGATTATGACTGCGACGGAATCTGTTCATCCGTGATCCTTCTGCGCTGCCTTAAGCAAATAGGGGCGGATGTTTTCCTCTACATCCCATCCCGCGAAGAGGATGGCTATGGGCTGAACTGCGCTGCGCTGAAAAGGCTTCGGGATCAGGGCGTCAAACTCGTCGTGACGGTTGACAACGGAATATCGGCGCTGGCGGAAGCGGAATATGCTGCCCGGCTGGGTCTGGAACTGGTGATAACCGACCACCATCAGCCGGGAACGGATCTGCCGTGTGCCGCCGCGGTTGTCGATCCTCACCGGCGGGATGCCGTCCTCCCGTTTCGTTCATACTGCGGCGCCGGGGTGGCGTTTCAGCTGGCGCGTGCCCTTTTGGGAGACGCGGGGATGGATGAACTTCTGGTGCTGGCCGCTGTGGCGACAGTCGGGGATGCCGTTCCCTTGACAGGGGAAAATCGGAGCCTTGTGCGCAAAGGGTTAAAAAAACTGAGGAAAAGCGGTAATCCGGGCTTGGATGCACTCATCCGGGTTTCCGGAATCAAAGAGGCGGCAGCCCGCTCGGTCGCCTTTGGATTGGTGCCGCGGATCAATGCGGCCGGCAGGATGGGAAACGCTTCGCTGGCGGCGGAGCTTTTTCTCTGCGGCAGCAGGGGAGAAGCCGATCGGATTGCACGGGAATTGGATGATCTAAACATCCGTCGGCAGAAGATTGAAAAAGAGATTCTGGAGGAAGCGCTCAAAAAGCTCGACGAGAGTCCATCGCTTCTCCGGCAGCGTGTCCTTGTTCTGGCGGGAGAAGGCTGGGACGTCGGCGTGATCGGAATCGTGAGCGCCAGGCTTCTGGAACGGTTTGGAAAGCCGGTTTTTCTCCTTTCGGTGAACGGAGATCAAGCGACAGGTTCCGCCAGGAGCGTGGCGGGCTTTTCTATTTTCAAAGCGCTCCAGGCCTGTGCGGGGGAGCTCATCCGCTACGGCGGGCATTCCCAGGCCGGCGGCTTGACTCTTGAAGCAAAAAAAATTCCCGCTTTTTCCAAGGCGATTGGCGAATATGCGGACGGCCTGGAAAGCTTCCCCGTTGAAACCTGTCGGATCGACCGGCTGTTGGGCCCGGAAGAGGCCACTTTGGAGCATGCCGAATGCCTTCGTCGTCTGGAGCCGTTCGGGACGGAGAACCCGGAGCCGATTTTTTTGATGGAAGGGATGCGGATCAAAACGATTCACCCCCTTTCAGGTGGAAAGCACACCAAGCTGCTTCTCGAAAAGGGCGGGAAGTGGGCCGAGGTTCTCTGCTTCGGCTGCGAGACGGCCGTGTTTCCTTATCCTATAGGCTTTGCGGTCGATCTCTTAGTCAGCCTTGAGGTCAATGAATTCGCCGGCAGGCGTTCCCCTTCGCTGCGGATGAAGGAAATCCGCCCCACCGGGTTCGACGAAACGGGGTTGATCCGGGAGCGGCATCTGGCCGATCGCCTGTGCGAAGGCATCGCTGCACCGGGCGAAGCGAAATGTTCGCTCAGCCGGGAGGAAATAATCCCGGTCTACCGACTGTTAAAGCGTCTTTCGGTTTACAGAGGCGATTTAGAAACGTTGTATTTTACCGCGTTTTGTCATAAAATAAACTATATTCAGTTCCGCATGGCGCTGGAAGTGCTGCGGGAGCTTGAACTGCTTGATTATTCGGAGGTTCGGCGCATCGCGGCGGTGCGGGAAAATCCCCCTGCCGTCTCTTTGACGGCCTCCAGATTATTCCGGTCTCTGCAAGAGCGGGGGCGGGAACAGGAAATAGAGGAATGAAAAATGTCAGCATACCTGCACAATTTATTGGATGTAATCGACCGCAGCGAGCGTCTGTACGATAAGGAGCAGATCGTAGCGGCTTATCATTTTGCTAAAACGTCCCACGAGGGGCAGCTCAGGGATTCCGGCGAGCCTTATATTTCGCATCCGATTGCCGTCTCTTCGATCCTCGTAGAGCTTGGGATGGACGAGGCGAGCATCTGCGCTGCGCTTCTTCACGACGTTGTAGAGGATACGCCGGTGACAAAGGATGAGCTCACTCTCAAGTTTGGCGAAGAAATCGCGAGCCTTGTGGACGGCGTGACCAAGCTGAGCAAAATTCCCTTGTCTACCAA
The DNA here is from genome assembly GCA_964607135.1 of uncultured Oscillospiraceae bacterium. Classification (GTDB taxonomy): domain Bacteria; phylum Bacillota; class Clostridia; order Oscillospirales; family Ruminococcaceae; genus Metaruminococcus_A. The sequence continues at coordinate 14,901 of CAZSIV010000021.1, forward strand.
GGAAGAGCAGCAGGCGGAAAATGTGCGGAAGATGCTCCTCGCTATGGCGCAGGACATCCGCGTAATTATCATCAAGCTGGCAGATCGTCTGCACAATATGCGCACACTTTCCTTCCGACCGGCTCAAAAGCAGCGGGACACTTCTCTGGAGACGATGGAGATCTACGCGCCGATCGCCCATCGGCTGGGAATTCGGGCGGTAAAGGAGGAGCTCGAAGACCTGGCGCTCCAATACCTTGACCCGGTTGCGCTTCGAGAGATTGAGGACACCTTGCAGCTAAAGGAGTCAAACCGCAAATTCTTTATCCCCGGGATCATCGAACGGATCGAAAACCGGCTGGAAGAGTACGACATGAAGCCCCATATCGAAGGGCGGGTTAAAAGCTTATACGGCATCTACCGCAAGGTTTATATGGCCGGAAGGGACTTCGACGAGGTTTACGACATCTACGCTGTGCGGATCATTACCTCGACGGTGATCGAGTGCTATAATATCCTCGGGATCATGCACGATATGTTTACCCCCATTCCGAACCGGTTCAAGGATTACATCTCAACGCCGAAGGCCAATATGTATCAGTCCCTCCACACGACGGTGCTGAGTAAGGAAAGCATCCCCTTTGAAATCCAGATCCGAACCTGGGATATGCACTACACGGCGGAGTACGGGATCGCCGCCCACTGGAAGTATAAGCTGGGAATCCAGGGGAAGGACAAACAGGAAGAGCGTTTCGCCTGGATCCGCCGGCTGATCGAATCCCAGCAGGAGAGCGAAAGCCCGGACGAACTCGTCCGCAACATCAAGATTGACCTCGGCGCCGAGGATGTTTTTGTCTTCACGCCGAAGGGGGATGTCAAAAGCCTGCCGGTCGGGTCGACGGTGATCGACTTCGCCTACGCCATCCACAGTGCGGTCGGCAACCGGATGACCGGCGCTAAGGTCGACGGGCGGATTGTGCCGCTTGATTATAAAGTCAAAACCGGCGACGTCGTCGACATCATCACCAGCAACTCGCCCAACCACGGGCCGAACCGCGGCTGGCTGAACCTCGTGCGGACAGGGGAAGCCCGGAACAAAATCCGCGCTTGGTTTAAGAAGGAGAAACGCACTGAAAACATTGCCGAGGGCAGGAATGAGATCGAGCGGGAATTTAAACGCAACCAGATCGTCCTCCCTGAAAAAGAGATGGATGAATTTCTGCTCTCGATTGCAAAGCGCTATCATTTTAACAGCGTAGATGATTTTTACGCTGCAATCGGCTACGGCGGGCTCCTGCTCTCCAAGATCATCGCGCGGATCAAGGACGATTACGTCCGAAATTACAAGCCGAAACCGGCTGAACCGGAACGCGCGGCAGTTCCCGAAATCCCCCGGACGGACTACAAAGGAAGCGGCGTGATCGTGGACGGCGTCGACAACTGTCTGGTCAAGTTTTCTCAGTGCTGCACCCCCCTTCCGGGCGATCCGATCATCGGGTTCATCACCCGCGGCCATGGTGTTTCCATCCACAAACAGGATTGTGTTAACGTATTGGCTTCGGTCAAGAACGCGGAACAGCGCGACCGGTGGATTCCCGTCCACTGGGCGGAGACGAACCAAACCCATTACCGCTGTACGCTGGATATCGTTGCCCATGACCGCAACGGCCTTCTCGCAGACGTTACGGTGGCGCTGGCGGGGTTCCGCGTCCCTGTTCATGAAATCCAGGCCAGGGAGCTTAAAAATGGGAATGCCAATATTGTCGTGACCATCGGGATTGCCGGGGTAGATCAACTGAAAAATATCATCCAGAAGCTGTCTAAAATAAAGGATGTGATTTCGGTAGAACGCTCCGGAAAGCAGTAAAGGAGTCAAGAAAAATGAAAGCGGTTTTACAGCGGGTCTCCAAGGCGGGGATCGTGATCAACGGTGTGCCCGGCGGAGAGATCGGGCAGGGGATGGTGGTGCTTCTGGGCGTCATGCAGGGCGACACCCGCGTCCAGGCGGATATTTTGGCGGAAAAGGCGGCCGGCCTGCGCATCTTTACCGATGAGCAGGACAAGATGAACCGGTCGGTCAACGATGTCGGCGGGGGCCTTTTGATCGTCTCGAATTTCACGCTGGGGGCGGACTGCAAAAAGGGGCGGCGCCCTTCCTTCGACCGAAGCGCGCCGCCCTCCGAGGCGGAGCCCCTCTACGATTACTTCGTCGAACGGATACGGGAGCTGGCTGACGGCCCGGTCGAAACGGGCAGGTTTGGGGCGGATATGGAGGTGTCTCTGGTCAACGACGGGCCGGTAACCATCCTTTTGGATACGGATTTTTTGACAAAACGCTGAGCGGGAGGAAGTATGATGGAAATCGATGCGATTCCAGTCGGGCCGATGGGGGCAAACTGCTACCTTCTTTGGGAGCGAAAAGAGGCCGCGGTTTTAATCGACCCGGGGGCGTATGCCGATAAAATTTCCCGCAGACTGGAGGAAAAAGGGTTGACGCCCTGCGCCGTCCTGCTCACCCACGGGCATTTCGACCACGTTGGCGCTGTCGCGGCGCTCCAAGAGAAATACTCTTTTGAGGTGGTCATCGGGGCGGAGGACGAGGGGATGCCGGGCAATCCGGAACAGGATGCATCCGCTCTGGTCGGCGGACGGGTCGATCCCTTTTCGATCGACCGCACGGTCGTTGACGGCGAGCGGTTTACACTGGGCGGCATCGAATTTGAGGCGCTCCACACGCCGGGGCACACCCGGGGATCGATGGTGTACCGCAGCGGGGATGCCCTATTTACAGGGGACACCCTTTTCGCCGGTTCGGTGGGGCGGACTGATTTTTACGGCGGGGATTTTCGCGCGCTGTCCGCATCGCTCAGGCGGCTTGCCGGGTTAGAGGGCGATTACCAGGTATTCCCCGGTCATGGCCCGAGAACGACTTTGGATGCAGAACGTCGAACCAATCCCTTTTTAGAGGAGTGAGCAATGACTCTTTATCTGAACGGACATACTTACAAATATGAGCTTGAGCATTTAATCAAGATGTTTTTCCCCCTGATCAAGCTGAAAATCGTTTACGATGAAACGGAAGGAGATTCCAATGCGGTGGTGACGACGCTGGCTGAGGGGGAAGAGAAAAACGACCTGACGGTGGAAATTCGGTACGAGGGAAGGGCAGCCGGACGGACAGCGTCGGTCAGCCGGAATCTGTCCGATTGCTCCGCCGAGTGCGAGCGGGTGTTCGGGGTCATGATCTATGAGCTGCTGGAATCTCTGACCGGCCTGATCCCCAAATGGGGGATTCTCACGGGAATCCGACCGGTTAAACTGGCTTTCTCCCGTTTGGAGAAAGGGGAGGCCGATGGGCAGATCATCGAGGGATTCGAACGGGATTACAAGGTGAGCCCGCAGAAAACAAGGCTGCTGATTGAAACGGCGAGGGTGGAGAGGGAAGTCCTTTCCAGGCGTTCGGAGGGGGACTTCAGCCTCTATCTTTCGATCCCGTTCTGCCCCTCCCGCTGCCAATACTGTTCCTTTGTTTCCCATTCGGTCGAGCAGGCGAAAAAGCTGATCCCCGATTATCTGGAGACCCTCCGCCGGGAAATCCGGGAGACAGGGAGGATTGTCTCCGAGCTGGGGTTAAAGCTGAAAACGGTCTATTTCGGCGGGGGAACGCCGACTGTCCTCACGCCGGAGCAGCTCACCGGCCTGTTCCAAGAGGTTCGGGGGGCTTTCGACCTGTCCAGCTGTGAGGAGTACACGGTCGAAGCCGGCCGCGCCGACACCATTACAGAGGAAAAATTGGCTGCGATCAAGGCGGCGGGCGCCACCCGGATCAGCATAAACCCCCAAAGCTTCGACGACGGGGTTCTGGAAAATATTGGGCGCAGGCATACGGCGGCGCAGGTGATCGAATGCTATCATATGGCCCGTGCGCTCGGCTTTGGCAACATCAATATGGATTTGATCGCGGGCTTGAAAGGCGATACGCTGGACAGCTTCCGGCGCACGATGGAAACCGCGCTCTCCCTGTCGCCGGAAAATATCACGGTGCACACCCTGTCCGTCAAGCGTTCCTCCGCCCTTTACCGGGATGAGGAATCGCTGAAAATCGTCCAGGAGAATCCCACATCGGCAATGACCGAGCTCTCCCAGCGCCTTTTAGAGGAAGCGGGGTACCGGCCTTATTACCTCTATCGGCAGAAAAACACCCTGCAAAACCTGGAAAACGTCGGGTTCTGCAAGCCGGGGTATGAGGGTCTTTACAACATCTATATCATGGAAGAGGTTCAAACGATCCTCGCGTTGGGCGCGGGGGCGGTGACAAAACTGGTCGATCAGAAATCGGGCCTGATCGAACGGGTATTCAACTATAAATTTCCCTATGAGTATATCAACCAGTTCGACGAAATGCTCAAAAGGAAAGGGCGGGTGAAAGCGTTTTATGAAAGAAATGGGATTGGTTCAGGCAAAACGGTTTGATGCGCAGGAGCTCAACCGCTTGAAAAGGGAGAATGAAGCGGCCCTGATCGACTCGGCTGAGCGCGCCTATGAGGAAACGGTGCGGCATGCGGCGGAAAGCTATCTGGAATGCCGGAAGGAAAAACCGATGATTCTGATTTCGGGCCCCTCCGGGTCGGGAAAAACGACGTCGAGCTACCGGCTGACCGACGCGCTCAAAGGGCATGGGCTGAATCCGGTCGTCATCTCGCTGGACAATTTCTTTTTGGAGCGGAAGAAGCTCCCGCGCAACAGGGATGGAAGCCCGCGCTTCGACTCTGTCCAGGCGCTCGACCTGTCTCTGGTCAACCGCACTCTTTGGTCTCTCGTTTATCGCGGGGAGGCGGAGATCCCCGCCTTCGATTTTATCAAGTCGAGAGCGGACGGCAGCGCGCTGCTGCGGCTGGAACGGGACAGCGTCGTTCTGATCGAAGGAATTCACGCCCTCAACCCCTTGGTCACCTACGGGCTCGACTACGATTCCTTCTTTAAAATCTGTATGAATGTCGACAGCGCGTTCTATGCAGGGGAGGAACCTCTCCTCACTTCGCAGGACGTCCGGTTTCTGCGCCGGTCGATCCGGGATTTGAACCACCGCGGGGCGGCGATGGATGTCACCTACCGGATGTGGCCCGGCGTCTGCGAGGGGGAGAATCTGTATATCAAGCCGTTTTACCCTTATGCGGACGTGATGCTCAACACCGTTTACAGTTATGAGCCCCTTTTGTATAAGCCGGTGGTTCTTCCCATACTGATGAAGGTGTTTGAAGAGCCGGATTTTGCTTCGGAAGCAAAGGCTTTGTACCGGAAACTGCTTCATTTTGAGGAGATCGCACCGGAAAAGGTGCCTTCGCGTTCGCTCCTTCAGGAGTTTATCGGATAAAACAGAGGTTGAAAAATTCATTTTATCCGGTTATAATTGCATATAGTAGAATTGATTTAAGTTGAAAGAGGTGTCTGATATGGCGACGTTTGACGATGTTGTGGACAGGGCGAAAGATCTTGCGGGGATTGCGGAAAAGAAGGCTGAAAAGGTTGTAGAGCTTTCAAAGCTGAAAATCCGGGTCTCCCAGCTCAACTCCGACCTGAAAAGGGCTTATGAAAAGCTTGGCAGCGCGGTGTACCATATGAAAAAGGCGGATTATAAGGACGAGGAGCTGATCTCATCGGTTGCGGAAGAGATCGACGACCTGATCGCCGAAAAGGGGAAAGCCGAGGCGAAGATCGCCCTGCTCAAAAATCAGACGGTCTGCGACACCTGCGGCGCTAAAAATCCAAGCGACGCGGTTTATTGCGTCAAGTGCGGAAGCCGCCTGAGCAGCGAAGGCGAAGAGGAGTAAGAGCGATGCTCAAAGAGCAGGATTACCGTGAGGCCGCCGCTTTTATCGGCGGCCGTATTCCTTTGGGGGCGGAAATCGGAGTGGTTCTCGGCTCCGGGCTGGGGGCGTTTGCCGAACAGCTGGGCCATCCTGTCCGCGTGAAGTATTCGGAGATACCGCATGCGCCTAAGGCGACAAATACGTCCCACAAGGGAGAGCTGGTTTGCGGGGAGACCGCCGGCAGAAAAGTGATCGTCCTTTCGGGGCGGGTGCACGGTTATGAAGGATATCCCTTGGCAGATACGGCGTTTTACATCCGCCTTTTGTTTTTGCTGGGCGTCAAAACAGTCATCCTGACCAATGCGGCAGGGGGAATTGCCCCGGAGCTCTCGGTCGGGGATTTCATGTGCATCTCCGACCATCTCTATTTTTTTGACGACAGCCCGGTCAAGGGGCCGCATCTTCCTCTGTTTGGGGAGCGTTTCTTTGATTTGTCGAACGCGTATGACAAAGAGCTGCGGCGGACCGCCCTCTCTGTGATGGAAGAACAGGGGCTGCCCGCGCGGGAAGGCGTTTACGCGTATATGCCCGGCCCGCAGTTCGAAACGCCGGCGGAAATCCGTGCCCTGCGCCTTTTGGGGGCCGATGCGGTCGGGATGTCCACCGTGGCCGAGGCGATTGCCGCTGCTCAGTGCGGGATGAAGACCCTGGGGATTTCCTGCATCTCAAATCCCGCCGCCGGCATTTCTCTCAAGCCCCTTTCGGACCGCGACGTCAACGAGATAGCCGCGCAGCGTTCCGCCGCTTTTATCGAGCTTCTCCGCGGAATTCTTTCCCGTCTTTAGCGTATAACCGCCCGTTGTTGTTAATACAAATTAGTATGACAACAACGGGCGGTTTTTCCGCCTTAGGGGGCGGAATATGAAAACGAACCGGCAGAGTTTTATCCACGGCGCAGCTATTTTGACGGTGTCTTTGGTGATCGTGAAAATCCTGGGATTACTCTTTAAAATCCCGCTGACCAATATTCTGGGCGGCGTCGGCATGGGGTATTACAACACGGCTTATATGCTGTTCTCGCCCGTTTTTTCTTTGGCAATCGGCGGCCTGCCCGCCGCGGTGGCCAAAATGATCGCCGAAAACTCGGCCCTTGGACGCTATCGGGATGTCAAAAAGATATTTCGAATTTCCATGGTGCTGTACCTGCTGATGGGGATTGCGGGAACCGCTGTGATAGTTTTTGCAGCGGATTTCTTTGTCCACGTCGTCAAGAACCCAAACGCTTATTGGGCGGTGGTTGCCATTGCGCCGACCGTTTTGTTCGGCTGTATCATTTCCGCTTACCGCGGCTATTTTGAAGGCCTGTGCGATATGCGCCCAACCGCAGTTTCACAGGTTGTGGAGATGGCGGTCAAGCTGGCCGCCGGCCTCGGCCTCGCTTTGTGGGTGATGAACTACGCGGCGGAACAGTATGAATTAACCGGAATTGTCTTCGGGGTCGTAGTACGGGCCCCGGATCAGGTCGGCGCTGCTGCCCTTCCTTTTGCGGCTGCGGCCTCGGTCGTCGGGGTCAGCTTCAGCAACGTTGCCGGCGCGGTTTATCTGATCGTCCGCCGCCGGTGCAATGACAGTATCACCCCGGCGCAGCGCAAGGCGTCCCCCCGGCCTGCCGGATCCCGATCCCTCTTCAGGCAGCTGGTCGTCATCTCTTTCCCGATCTGTATCGGCGGCTTTGTCTTGAACGTCACCTCGCTGATCGACCTGCTCTCCATGATGAATCGGCTGAACTTTTTGGTGCGGGAACACAGCGCAGAGCTTTTAGAGGTGTGCAGTGGGGCGATCCCGGCGGGGATGCCGCTTAGCGATCTCCCAAACTACCTTTATGGCTGTTACACCGGCCTTGCGGTGTCCATTTTTGGGATTATCCCCGCCATTGCGGGCGTCTTTGCAAAAAGCGCTCTCCCGAATATCGCATCCAGCTGGGCGAGAGGAAACAGGGAGTACACCCGCAGGAAGATCGAACTTGTAATACGAATCACCGCGCTGGTCACAGTTCCGTCCGGAATCGGGATTTCGGTTCTCGCTCATCCGATTTTGTCGGTTTTATTTTCGTCCAGGACGGAGGAAGTGAATATTGCCGCCCCTGTTTTGGCAATCATGGGAATAGGAGTAATTTTTCAGGCGGGTTCCCTTCTGCTTTTCAGCATTCTCCAGGCGCTGGGATACGCAAATCTTCCCGTGCGGCATATGGCGGCGGGGGGAGTGGCTAAAATAGTGCTCAACATGCTGCTGATGTCCCTTCCCACGCTCCATGTAAACGGTGCCGCCCTTTCTACAGCCGCCTGTTATCTGCTGATCTTCTGCCTCGAATTTTCGGCGCTGGCAAGGATTACGGGGATGAAATTCAAGTTTTCCAATATTTTCCTCCGCCCAATTTTTGCGGGGATTTTATGCGGAATCGCCGCGAAAACCTCCTATGGATTTTTAATCCGCTGCTGCGGAAAGGGACTGTCGGTAGCCCTTGCAATCGGGATTTCCGCCGTTTTGTACCTCATTGCCGCCGTTTGTGTCAGGGCGGTGGAACGCAGTGATCTTGAGATGGCGCCCGGCGGGAAAAAAGTGACAAAAGTACTTGAAAAAATGAAGCTGATGCGGTAAGATATAGATACATGACTTTTCAGGCTGTTAAAGGTTGGTGATTTAATTGGAATTTGCGTTTAAGAGTCACTACCGGATCGACGACCTTTTGCAGATTATGCGAATCCTTCGCGGAGAAGGAGGATGCCCTTGGGATAGGGAACAGACCCATCAGAGCATCCGGCGGAATTTGCTTGAAGAAACCTATGAGGCCGCAGAGGCGATCGATATGGGGGATTCCGATCTGCTTTTAGAGGAGCTTGGAGATGTCTTGCTTCAGGTGGTGTTTCATGCTCAGATGGAGGCGGAGCGGGGGTCGTTCTCTTTTGATGATGTCTGCAACGGCATTTGTCAGAAACTGATTCTCCGCCATCCGCATATTTTTGGGGATGTGACGGCTGACACGTCGGAAGAAGTGCTCAAAAACTGGGACGAGATCAAAAAACAGGAAAAAGGGCAGAAAACGCAGAGCGATGCGCTTCAGGCTGTTTCTAAAACTCTTCCGGCTTTGATGCGCAGCGCAAAGGTTCAGCAGCGTGCGGCAAAGACAGGGTTTGATTATCCTGGTTTGTCCGACGCAATGGGCGATTTAGAATCGGAACTGGCGGAGCTGAAAGAGGCTGCCGCCGGAGGAAATCCTGAGACGATTGAAGAAGAGCTGGGCGATCTGCTGTTCAGCTGCGTTAATGTGTCGCGTTTTCTCCATTTGGATGCCGAAGAATCCCTTACCCGATCTACCGATAAATTTATCCGTCGGTTTGCGGAAGTGGAAAAGCTGGCATACTCTAAAGGGGTCGATATGAAGGCGGCATCCCTTGAAGAGCTCAACCAACTCTGGTTTGAGGCAAAAAAGAAAGTCCAATTATAGGTTTTGCCTATTGGATAATAAAAACACGGAGGTTTATACAAATGACAAAGACCGATCTGATTAATTCGGTGGCCCAAAAGGCTGACATTTCAAAGAAAGATGCTGACAAAGCGGTGAGTGCTGTGATTGCCGCTATTTCTGAATCCTTAGTTGCAGGTGAAAAAGTTCAGCTGGTTGGCTTCGGCACATTCGAGGTTCGTGACCGCGCTGAGAGAGAAGGTAAAAATCCCGCGACAGGTGAAAAGATTACGATTGCAGCAACGAAGGTTCCTGCATTTAAAGCTGGTAAAGCGCTGAAAGACGCTGTGGCGAAATAAGAACCCCACGGCGCAAACGGAAGCAAAGCTTCCGGCGCCTGAGGGAACCTTGTTGCTCCCGGTGGTCGCAATAAGAACCTGACCCGTTAACGAAATCGAAGATTTCGAACGGGTACCCCAGAACCTTGTTACTCGCTGGCGCTCGTAAGAAGAATCCCTATCCGCAGACGTAATCAAAGATTGCCGGCGGGTATCTGGGTCTGTAATAAAGAGGCTGCTTAGCCGTTAGAGGGCTGTGCAATTCAGCACAGCCCTTTTTGTTTGAGTAACAATCGGGGTTAAAAATCAAGCAGCCAGATGACAAAGAAAGGATCGATATAGGGAAAAGGCCGCCGTTGGCTTTTTGACGACTGTATCGTAAGGCAAGTTTATATGCGGTTGGATAAGTATTTGAAGGTTGTCCGTTTAATCAAGCGTCGAACAGTTGCTAATGAAGCCTGTGACGCCGGGAAAATTGTAGTCAACGGAAAAATTGCCCGAGCTTCTTACGATGTAAAACCCGGCGATATTATTGAAATCAATATGGGAGTAACGCCTCTGAAGGTGAAGGTAATTAAGGTGAGCGAATATCTGAAAAAAGAAGATGCGCCGGACCATTATGAGGTAATTGCCTGACAGACAGAAAACATTCGGATTTTTATGAAGCGGCTGACAAGCCGCTTTTTTTTATTCTTAGGATTTTAAAGCCATTGTTGGATCTGTGTTTATGACGTCTTTGACAAAGGCGGCGTAATAAAAATTACCGCCGCCGAATAGATATAAAACAGGCGATCTGTTCAGGTTTATCCTTATCAGCTGAGGGGATAGTCAGTCAAAAAACTGTACCAGACGACCGCAACCCTGTCCTGTCAACAGAAAGTCCGTCAACAGCAGAACAATAGAAGGTGGTGTCAAGGGTGGAAGAAAAAACACAGATGAAACTTCCCCACAATGTCGTTTTGGAGGATCGAAAGCGTTTGAGCATTTCCGGTGTAATGGACATCGATAATTTTGACGAGCAGACAGCTGTCGTCTACACCCAGATGGGAGAACTGACGATCAAGGGGTACGATCTGCATGTCAGTAAGCTCAATGTCGAGACGGGAGAGCTTACAATGGACGGTGAAATCTGGTCTATGAACTATACCGAGGTACAGAAAAAAAGCGGGGGAATGCTGTCAAAGCTGTTCCGCTGACGGGGTGGCGGTAGAATGATCGTTACACTTTCAGAACAAACCTTGATTTTTCTCTATTCCTGTCTCTTTGGCGTTATCCTCAGCTGCTATTTCGACCTGTTCCGGGTGATCCGGCTGATCTGCGGGAATCGCAAAACGGTCACCCTGGTCTGCGACCTTCTTTTTTTCTTATCCGCAACGGTTTTTGTTTACCTGTTTTTTGTCCGGTTTTGTTCCGGTCAGATTCGCCTTTATGTGCTGATCGGAGAGCTTTTGGGGTTTCTGCTCTGCCATTTTTCGGTCAGCGCCCTGTTTATGCAGCTTGCGGTTTTTGTCGTGGGGTTGATTAAACGATTTTTTTGTTTTTTAGCCCGCCCTTGGCTGGCGATTTATCGGTTTTTTAGGAAGAAGATTGATAAAAGCCGTGTCCGCGCTGCACAAAAAAAGGAAAAACGCAAAAAAAATCCTGAAAACGGCTTGCAACGGCACAGGAATGTGGTGTATAATTTACTAACGATGCACCAAAAAATTTTAAAGAAGGAGGATGCCGTTCGTGAAAAAAAGGGGGACGCGAAAGCATAAAAGCATTTTTTTGCGGCTCGTTTTAGTTGGATTTTTGTGTTATGGCGCGATCTCTTTTTTTATGCTGCAATCGAATCTTGTGGAAAGAAATCAGCAGCTTGAAGAAATCAATCAGAAAATTAAAGAGCAGGAACAGACGAACAAAGAGCTTCAAACGATGCTCAGTGAAGAGAACTACAGCGAATATATTGCGCGCGTTGCACGGGAAAAGCTCGGTTATGTGTACCCTGACGAACGGATCTTTGTAGATGTTTCCGGCAGCTGATTGTGCTGAATTTTAGAGGAGGAAATTGTTTTTTTATGCAGCTTGAAGTTGGAAAGATTATTGAGGGGAAAGTAACCGGTATCACAAAATTTGGCGCTTTTGTCGATCTGGGCGAAGGGAAGACGGGGATGGTGCACATCTCTGAGGTTGCCTCGAGCTATGTGAAGGAAATTTCTGATTTTGTAAAGGAAAACGACATCGTAAAAGTGGTAGTTTTGAACATTGCCGAAGATGGAAAAATTGCGTTGTCGATGAAGCGCGCACAACCGCCTGAAAAGCAGGCTCGTCCGGCCCCGCGTTCTGATTACCGAGGGAATAATAACGAGTGGACGCCCAAAAAGCCGCAGGGCAATCTTTCCTTTGAGGATATGATGACGAAGTTCAAACAGTCCAGCGACGAAAAGATGTCGGATTTAAAACGGACAATGGACGGTAAGCGCGGGTCTTATTCCCGCCGCGGGTCAAGATAAAATGCGAAAAGCCTGAACGATTGTTCAGGCTTTTTCTATTGATATGCTTTAAAAGGAAGGCTTTTACGATAAACCGTTCGGATTATAACCGGAGGAATGGTCTCATTCATTTTTCAAACTTACTGCTAGTCGAAAAACTTTCCTTTAAAAAAGTTCTCGTTTCCCAGCTTTTTTGCCGTCAGCCTGAACAGGACACAGCCGTCCGGGCAGACAATATCCTTAGTATATCTGTCGGCACCACCGATATTTTCCAAGTCGCCACCGCTCCTGACCGCTTCCATCACCGGAAAGAGGATCATCATCACCTTAGAGCAAATCCCCTGTCCCTCCGCGTTGACGGGGCAGCCGTAGGTACAAGTGTATTGATCCCCGATTTCTTCGCCGTTTCGGCAATACCGTTCAGTGCGGTCGCCGCGAAGGAATCCCGTCACCTCAATTTTGAATTCGTATTCCTCGTCGTACCATTTCTCCATGGCGATCTCTCCCCCTTACTGTTTGGCCGGGTTGGGGCAGGTGATAATCCATGTATAACCAAAGCGATCCTTCGTGATGGAGCCGCAGCCGGCGTCATCCGGTTCGGGATGCGGCTGCAATGGGGAAAGCACAGTTCCGCCTTCCGCCAATACCGACACAGTATGCAGCGCCTCCTCCTCTGAATCCATATGGATCATCAGCTTGATATCTGTATTTGCGCCTGCGGCGTCAAAGGAATCACCCGCCGACATACGGGTGCCGCCGAGTGCAAATTCCACATGCATTACCTTTCCGATTTGATCCGGCGTTACATCAAAGGTATTCTCAGACCAGCGGGACATAAAATAAATCTCACCGCCAAACGCCTCGATGTAGGCGTGGAGCGCTTCCTCACAGTTCCCGTTAAATGACAGATATGGGATGATTTCAACCTTCTTTTGTTCCATTTTTCCTTCTCCTTATAAATTCAGAATGGGGACTTCAGGTTTTTTTAATGAATTGATTTCTGCATTTCGGACAGGAAATTTTGATCTTTCCGCGCCCTTTCGGCACTCTCAGCCGCTGCTTGCAGTTAGGACATTTATAGTAACGATGTGTCTTCCGGTCGCGGAACCGGGCCTTTAAGCTTTTAAACCAGTTTTTAACCGGGTTCCAGAAACGGAGAAACACCTGATTTTCATAATACCGTTTGGTAATGTTCCTTGAAAAGGTGCGGAAAAAAATCACGGCGAGAACCAGAAGCCCCACCCAGGCAAGAAAGCGGCAGTAGGGCAGATAGCTTAGCAGAAAAAGAACAAAATAGAACGCCATGAGCGCCAGTGAAAGCTGATCTGTCCCGTATCGTCCAATCAGCATCCTTCTCAGCCAGTTCATTTTTCGATTAACTCCTTCTCCCTGAATTTCTTTTTTCAGTATATCGCTCAGTCGATCGGGTTATGTAATCCGTTCATAGCAATTTTATGGCTGATTTGTAAATTCAGCCGACGGGGGAGAGGTCTTCCTTCCGCCTACGGGTCACGGCCTGATGAATCAGGTAGATATAGGGCAGCCCGAGGTTGGTTTCGAGGAGGGAATTGACCACCAGCGGCGCGAATCCCGGCGCGCGGATTCCCGAAATCAGCAGGATCAATTCCCAGGAGAACTGAACCAGGATCCCAATCGATAAAATCCAGACGAGCGGCGCACGCTTTTCCTTGGACGCCTTCATATTGTAAACGCAGAGGATTGCATAGCCGATAAACAGGATCGCGGCCATCACGCCGTGATAGCTTCCCGTTCCCCTCGCAATGGAAATTTCCCCGAAGCCCGCGCCGAAATTTTGGCTGAGAAGCGCTGTAGAAAGCCATCCGGTGATGATGATAAGCGACCACTCGAAGATATGCCGGTCGCGGTCCAGCCATAGCCAGATCCAGACAAAATTTGTAAACCCGTAACTAAGGCTCAGCCAGAGCAGGAACCAAAACGGATCGGCCCCTTCCACTGTCCGGGTGTGGAGAAGAAGGTAGAATCCGCCGTAATCGACGATGAAGTAAAGCAGTCCTCCAAAAGCGCCGAAGAGGGCGGCAAGGTATTTTTTGCGAACCAGCAGCAATATCAAAAGAAAACAGAGGAACGCGATGTCCAGCCAAATATAAAGCCCATTGAGAACGCGTGCAGGGATCACTTCCATGAGATAATACCTCCTGTTGAATTTGAAACCGATTTTCCGCCATGGATCATGATACGGCGGACAAAAGAATCAGGGGCTGGGTGCGTCTGAATACGCGGGATTCCCGTCTGTGCCCGCTATAAAATCGGGTGTTATATGGAATATCCCTGCCGGCAGTGTAACCGAAAATTACATTGCCGGCAGGGATATTATAGCACATTCCCTCCAATTTTCCCAGAAAAAACATACAAAAAACAAAAAGCCCAAAACTGGGCTTTTACGCTTCTGCATTTAAAAGCTGCTCTACACAAGCTGCAAAAGCCTCTCCATCCCGGATTCGATCTGCTTTCTGGCTGATCTGATCGCGGATGTGGTCAGGGAGAGAATTGTAGTATTGTTTGATCGCAGGATCCTGCTCGATTAGATAGTATAATCCAAACTGCTCCGGCATGTCTCGTCACCTCCGGTATTATTTTTTGCAAAGTTTTGCCAAACTATGCAAAAAATCCCCGTCATGCGAGCAAATCCGCCTCTTCAGGGTGTTTTTCAAACCATTTGACCGCATAGGAACAGCTCAAAACAGCTTTCCGCCCGGTAGCACGGAGCTCCTTTGCGGCAAGCTCCAGCAGTCTGCCCGCGGCTCCCTGTCCGCGGAGAGAGGGGTCGACAAAGGTGTGGTCGATGTCCACCACGTTTGTTCTCACTTCCGGAAAGGTCACTTCTGCGACCACTTTGCCCGCTTCGTCGGCTGCATAGATCCGGTTCTCCTCAGTGATATACTTCATAAAGATCCTCCTTTGATGTAGAATCAATCGCCCCAATAATTCTCAGCCTATAAAATATGTAGAATCTGCCGCCGCAAAAACCGGAAGATCGAATACATCAGCTGGTATGGCTCCGTTTTAGGCGGCAGATTTTTAAAACGCGGTTTTTCCTTCTGCTAACTGCTGAACAAAGCTGTGCATCTCCCTGCGGGAACGGATGTCGCTGACGTGAGCGATCACCTGCTGCTGTTCTTGCTGAGAGAGCGCGGAAAATTTCTCCATCGCCTGTACATTCTGTGCCAGCGCCATCCCCAGGCCGAGCGGCAGATTGCTTCCTTTTGTCTCATTTTGCATCGATATCACCTCGATGGTAGTATTCCCATCCTTCTTTTGATCAACCGCTCTCCGCTAAAAATGCCGCGATAACAAAAAGAGGGGAAGCGGCTTCGCTTTGTATTGAAATATTGAATGGCGGAGCAATGTGCATCCTGATCGACAGGGACGAACTGGATCGAAGAAGACGGCCGACATGTAACTTTTGATAAGGATTAAAACAAACGGCAGCGCTGCCGCAATATCTCCGTTTAACGGATGAGAAAAACTCAACTCAGATCCCGCCCCATGATGGAACAGGATTTTTATCGTTTCGAGTTGGGGATTCCGCGACATAGACAATAGTCTCAACCATTTTTATAGACCCCGTACTCCGTTTCCAGCCAACGGATCGCTTCCTCCAGCCCCTCGGCTGTAAAATCAAAACTGTTTTGACTTTTTATCTCGCTTTTGGCATAGCAGAGCATCCCGTACCAGACCGCGGCGACCAACCGGTCGTCCTCGCCGGCCAGCCTGAAATTAAAGGTTTCTTTGCTTCCGGTGAAGACATTGCCGCTCGAAAAATAATTAAACCGGGCAATATCAAACAGCATCTAAATCCCTCCAATGCTTCTAAATAACCGCACGGTACGGCTGTTTTGCCGAATTTCAATAAAAAAGAAAACCCGCGAACGCCGATCTGCCGACATTCACGAGTTTGAAAAGATGGAGCTGTTGAACAGATTCGAACTGTCGACCTCTTCCTTACCAAGAAAGTGCTCTGCCTACTGAGCTACAACAGCATCTGGCGACCCAGAACGGGCTCGAACCGTCGACCTCCAGCGTGACAGGCTGGCGTTCTAACCAACTGAACTACTGGGCCAAAGGAAAACCAGAAAATCGCCAGCAAACAGGAATCCTGTTTTTGCGACTTGATTATTATAACTGAAATCAGAATGGTTGTCAATAGTATTTTCTTGATTCTTTTAGCGCCTTTCTTTTACAATAAAAGCATACGGCAATTTAGTGGAAGAAACAGGTTGAAATTAAAAATTCCTATTTACTATCTACAAAACATCGGGTATAATATTTACAGAGGGGATATGCCTTCGATTGACAAGGATAAATCCGATATTTTGATGGAGAAACACGACGCCGTAAGATTGTAGGGATAAAATAAGGAATGAGAAATCGATGAATAAACGGATGTACTGGCTCGGCGGCCTTTTGGCTGCGGTCTTGCTTATGACGTGCCTGGCTGTTGGGTTTAACAGCGAGCCGAGGGATGAGAGCGGACACCGGATCGACACGTCGGCAGAAGCGGTTCTTCATCCGGCGTTTGAGATGTACGGGTGGTTTGTATCAGAGCCTCTGAAGCATGAAGACGCTACATATTCGGATGTACTCCCTTATTGCAGGGTGACGGATGAACGCTTTGCAAACTTAAAGGAACTGTCTGCAGCTGTAAAAGATGTGTTTTCGGAGGAAATCGCCGTCCGCTTGCTCGAAAGCGGGCTGTATATCGATATTGACGGCAGGCTTTATGTCAACGCGTTTCTCGGCGCGGATGAAATAGAAGAGGTTACTCTGAAAAATGACACAGAAGCTGCCGAAGCTGCGGAAAATGTGATTTCCAAGGAAATATTTTCTGTCGTATCCGAAGAAGCGGAAAAGGTGGTGTACCATTCTGAGGTCACCTACGGAAGCGGAAGCCGCGGTTCCGGCGCAGAAAATGTTCTGGATTATGAATTTGTCTATGAAAAAGTGAATGGGAAATGGGTTTTTACTGAGTTTGAATATTATAGATAACAGAAGGTAGAGCGTTGGCGTGAGCCAATATCAATGTGCAGGGATGTGGCACCGGTTTTTTACTGAAAATCCTGAAAGACTATAAACGGGAGGAATCATTATGAACCATGTTGTATTGACAATCGGGCGGACATTTGGCAGCGGCGGCAGGCTGATTGGGAAGAAGGTTGCCGAACAGTGTGGGATGGCCTATTACGATAAGGAGCTGCTGGAGCTGGCAGCAAAGGAGAGCGGGATGAGCGTCGATGTTCTGGAAAACATCGACGAGTCTGCAAGCAACAGCCTGCTTTACACCCTTTCCACCGGCGGCGCACATCTGCTCGGCGCTCATTTTGCTCAGACTGCGGAACCTCCCCTGCACGATAAACTCTATATTGCACAGGCGAATATTATCAAAGAGATCGCGGAAAAGGAAAGCTGCGTCATCGTGGGGCGTTGTGCGGATTATCTTCTCCGCAGCATGGAGGAGTGCATCAAGGTCTTTGTTTACGCCCCTACCGAGGCGAGGATCAAACGGGCTGTGGAGGTTTACGAGATTCCCGAAAATAAGGCGGCGGAGCAAATCCGCAAGAACGACAAAAAGCGCTCCAACTATTATAACTTCTATTCGGGGAAAAAGTGGGGGAACCTGGACAACTATCATCTCTCGGTGGACAGCTCCCTTCTGGGGATCGACGCCACTGCCGATATGATTGCTGCGTTTGTGAAACAGCGTGCGGCGCTTTTGGAAAAATAAGGAGGGAAAACGATGGAGTTTTTGAAATGCAGTCTGGAGTGGACGAGAAAGCCAAAGCAAGCAGTGATCGGCGAAGATAAAGTCGAAATTTTTACAGAAAAGGGAACGGATTTATGGGCGCGTACCTATTACGGCTTCCAAAATGACAGCGCCCCTGTATTACAGACCCAAACAAATGATCAGTATTTTTCGTTCATCGTAAAAACAGAGTTCGAAAGCAGATGCCGTTTTGATCAGTGTGGGGTGGCGATGTACCTGGACAGCGACAACTGGTTTAAGGCATCCATTGAATACGAGGATGAAAAAGTGCAGCGATTGGGCAGCGTTGTCACGAATCACGGATATTCCGACTGGGCGACTACCGACATCTCCTCGGATATCAAAAGTATGTGGTACCGTTTTTCGCGCAGGAACAGCGACTATTGCATCGAATGCAGCGAAGACGGCGTCCACTATAGGCAGATGAGAATCTTTCACATGTGGGAAGGCGCAGAAAAGATTACATATGGAATTTACGCTTGCAGCCCGACCGAGGGTTCCTATAAAGCGGTATTTTCCAATATGCAGGTTACGGAATGCCAGTGGGCGTCAGATTCGGAATGGCGTGTTGAAAAAGCGTGACAGGACGTTGTATGGGAAAGAACCCCGCCGGTCAAAAGACCGGCGGGGTTCTTCATCCCTTATAAAGCGTTACTCTTTTGTCATTCCTATTTATCCTGAATATTGGATTCACCATCAAAGGGTCGCACAAAACATCTCTGCCCGGAGCCTCGTCAGCCCAGCCGGATCATTTCGTCGATGGCGCGCTTTGCCTTTAAACGCAGCTCTTCATCCAGTGTGATCTCCCGCCCGCCGGTTCCGGCCAGCGCCTTTTTTACGTCGAGCAGGGTGGTAAGCCGCATGTCGGGGCAGATGAGCTCCTTGCTCAGGAGGGTGTAGCGCTGTTCGGGGCGCTCGAGGGAGAGATAGTCGCAGATGCTCTTTTCTGTCCCGATGATACAAGGCTCGTCGTGTTCGAGCGCGTATTTGATAATCGCAGCGGTCGAACCGATTACATCGGCGTGGCGCAGGACCTCTTCCGGAAGCTCGGGATGCATCAAAACGGTCGCGTCCGGATACGCTTCAATCGCTTTCAGGCAGGCTTCTTCAGTGATCCGCCCATGGACTGGGCACATCCCATCCCAAAGGGTGATATTTTTTTCGGGGAGCATCTTCTTTACATAACTCCCCAGATTTTTATCCGGAATAAAAAGGATGTCCTTCTGAGGAAGCTTTTTGACAATTTCCAGCGCGCTGGAGGATGTGACGCAGACGTCCGCCGCGGCTTTGAGCTCTGTGGATGTGTTGACATAGGCGACGACCGCATGGTCCGGGTGCTCTTTCCGGTATTCGAGAACCCGTTCGGGAGTAATCTGCTCCGCCATTGGGCAGGTCGCCTCTTCTTTTGCAAGGATGACCTTCTTCTCAGGGGAGAGGATTTTGACAGTGTCTGCCATAAAACCGACCCCGCACATGACGACCGTTTCCTCGGTGAGTTTGGCAGCCGCAACGCTCAGCGCAAAGGAGTCCCCCGTGATGTCGGCAATTTCGAGAATTTCAGGGGCCTGATAGCTATGGGCGATAACAGCGGTTTTTTTCTCTTTTTTTATCGTCAGGATTTCTTTTTGCAGATCAGATAACATAATAAGTCCCTTCTGTTTCGATGGTGTTGCAGACTATTCAATTCATTGATGATTTCCCGGAAAATCGCAGGAAAACAACCTCATCATATCACGTTTTTGACGAAAGTCAAGCGGAGAGGAGCTCCTCTTTCATGCCGCAGAGGATTCGGCATCAAAAACGGCACAGCCTGGTTAAGCTGTACCGCAAAGTTCCTGCGCATTTTTTAGGAAAGACGTAGATCAGCCTTTTGCCCGGGCCTTCATCCGAAGGCTGTTGTTGAGGATCCTTTTACGGAGGCGCAGGTTTTTGGGTGTGACTTCCAGAAGCTCATCCTCCGCCAAAAATTCCAGACAATCCTCCAAGCTCATTTTACGGGGCGGCACCAGGCGGAGCGCATCGTCACTGCCGGACGCACGCGTATTGGTCAGCTGTTTTTTCTTGCAGACGTTGACCGCCAGGTCTTCCTGCTTCGGCGAGCAGCCGACGATCATCCCCTCATAGACCGGAACCCCCGCCCCGATGAAAAGGGTGCCGCGTTCCTGCGCATTGTAGAGACCGTAGGTGATCGAGTCGCCGGTCTCGAAGGAAATCAGGGAGCCGTTTGAGCGGCGGGTAATCTCGCCCTTATACGGCTGATATTCGTTAAAGACCGCGTTGAGGATGCCCTCCCCCCGGGTGTCGGTCAAAAATTCGCTCCGATAGCCGAAAAGCCCGCGCGAAGGGATGATATATTCGATCCGCATCCGGGAGCCGACAGGGGCCATCTGGAGCAGCTCGGCCTTCCGGCTGCCCATCTTCTCCATCACCGAGCCGACGCATTCCTCCGGCACGTCGATCAGCAGCCGTTCGGTCGGCTCATAAGTCTTCCCGTCGATCTCTTTGAGGAGGACGCGCGGCGTGCTGACCGAGAACTCAAACCCTTCCCGGCGCATCGTTTCGATCAGGATGGACAGGTGCATTTCACCCCTGCCGCAGACCTTGAAGCTGTCGGTCGTATCGCCGTCTTCAACCCGGAGGGAAACATCCTTCAGCAGCTCTTTGTAAAGCCGGTCGCGGAGCTGGCGGGAGGTGACGAATTTTCCCTCTCTGCCGGCAAAGGGGCTGTCGTTGACCGAGAAGGTCATCTCTACCGTCGGCTCGCTGATCTTGACAAAGGGGAGCGGCTCCGGCGCGGCGGGGGAAGTGATGGTGTCGCCGATGGTGATATCGCTGATCCCGGAGAAACAAACAATATCCCCTACTTTTGCCGATTCCACCGGGAGGCGGTTCAGACCGTCGATTTGATAGATGGCCTGAATGCGGCTTTTATAAGGCTCCTGGTCTTGGTGGTAATTGCAGACCATGACATCCTGATTTTGCTTCAGGACGCCCCGTTCGATCCGCCCGATGGCGATCCGTCCGACATAATCGTTGTAGTCGATGGAGGAAACCAGAAGCTGGAGTTCACCCTCGTCGTCGCCCTCCGGCGCCGGAATATAGTCGAGGATGGTTTCAAATAGAACCGAAAGGTCTTTTCCGGGTTCGTACTGGGAAAGGGAAGCAGTTCCGGCCCGGCCGGAACAGAAGATAATCGGGCTTTCCAGCTGCTCATCCGAAGCATCCAGATCGAGCAGCAGCTCCAAAACCTCGTCGCCGACCTCGTCCAGGCGCGCATCGGGCCGGTCGATTTTGTTGACGACGATGATGATCCGATGCCCCATCTCAAGCGCCTTCTGCAATACGAAGCGGGTTTGAGGCATACAGCCTTCCGCCGCGTCAACCAGCAGGATGACGCCATTTACCATTTTGAGAACGCGTTCCACTTCGCCGCCGAAATCGGCGTGTCCCGGGGTGTCGATGATATTGATCTTTACGCCTTTGTAATGCGCAGCCGTATTCTTTGCAAGGATGGTGATGCCGCGCTCCCGTTCCAGAGCGTTGTTGTCCATAACGCGCTCCTCTACCACCTGATTTTCCCGGTAAACGCCGCCCTGCTTTAAAAGCTCGTCCACTAAGGTGGTTTTACCATGGTCGACGTGGGCGATGATCGCCACGTTTCTTAAATCTTCTCTGGTCAAATGAAAGTCTCCTTTGAATCAATCTTTTGCGTTCAATTATATTGCGAAGCCATAAGGCGGAGCAACAATGTTCTCTTAAGTCTCCGAAGGCTTGCACCGCAAGGCTTCGGCCTATGCCGTGAGGTTATTATACCATGAAGGCAAAGCTGAAATGGTATAATCGGCCATCAGGACGGAAGCGAGTAATGCGAGCGGATCGTCCCGGCCATGAGATGTATAATAGCCGCTTCGCGGATATTATTGCGAACGCATGTAAGCAACAAGGTTCTGGGGCACCCGTTCGAAATCTTCGATTTCGCCAACGGGTGAGGTTATTATACCATCTCCGCAAGCGCGTTGTGCGAAGCGGGAATGATACAAGGTTCCCTCAGCCGTCGCAGGCTCTGCCTGCGCTTACGGCGTGGGGTTCTTATTGCCGAAGGCAACAATGTTCTATTAAGTCTCCGAAGGCTTGCACCGCAAGGCTTCGGCTTATGCCGTGAGGTTATTATACCACAAAAAGGCACGAAGCTTCAACAGGATTCTTTTTTATCACTCTTCCGTGAAACTGCAAAAATACCGCATGGCTGTAAAACCACGCGGTATCCGGAAGGTCAATTCGGATAAAGGCTGTATATTTCCACATAAAAATCAATCGACGCATTCGCCGTAAAGGAAGAGCATATAACCATAGTTGTTGTTCGCGGCGAAATTTTTCAGCTGCCCGTATTTGACATGGAGTGTGAAATAACAGTGGTTGTTGACTCCGTCGTTGTAGGTTTCAAAGGCAACGAGATAGCCGAGATTTTTAAGCCTCTCGATTTCGCTTTTTACCTCTGCACCGTTAGAATCCAACCGTTCTTTATCGTGAAAGAGTTCGACAGCGACCCGATATAAAACACTTTCGCCGTATTCCTTCATCGCACCCGACAGAGGAGTGGAACAGCTTACCGTCCCGTTGCCGGGTGCGGCGTAGCTGGACGCCTCGCCGCCGGGATAGGAGGAAATCATCGTTCCGATACGGCTGGGGTCGAAGCTGCTTCTGTCGTCCGGGTAGCCGATAAAAGGAGCGTGGCCTAAAACGGATTCGCCGGAGTCTTCCGGATATTGCGGGAGTCCCCCTAAGGCTGTGCTGCTGTTTTTATCATCTGCGGATTGTTCACCAGAAATGGCCGGCGTTTTCCGAACTTCCCCACCCCGCCAGCTTCCGAAGCCCAGGACGGCTGCAAGACAGAAACAACCCGCAGCTGAACCTGCTTTCAGCATCGCTTTTTTCTTTTTGCGGTTTTCAAGGGCTATTTCTTCACTGCGCTGAAATACGCTTTTTGCAACTTCTTTATAATCTTTCATAAACAAATCCCTCCTGATCAAGCTCTGATTTAAGCGCTGCTTTGGCACGATAAAACAGGTTTTCAACCTGGCGCTTGCTTTTTTTCATGACGGCTGCGATCTCAGCGTTGCTGAACTCTTCAAAAAAAGACAGAAACAAAGCCTGGCGATACGTCGGCTTTAGCCTGCTCATTGCCCTATGAACGAAAATTTTTTGTTCTTCACGCAGGTAGTCCTGTTCTAGGCTTTCTTCGTCGTTCGTCCGGTTTTGCAATTCGCTGATCGATATCGGAATCACTTTGGCGTTGTGCCTCAAATAGTCGATCGCTGTATTTCTCCCGATGGTATATAACCAGGTCTTAAAGGAATATCTGCCCGAAAAGCCCGGCTTTTTTACCACAATTTTGACGAACGTCTCTTCCATCAGCTCCTCGGCTGTGTGGATGTTCTGCGTAAAGCTGTTCAGATACAGGATCAATCCGTCCTTGTAATCTCTTATGATCTCGATCATGCCATTTTCATCACCACCAAGGAAACGGTGGTAGCTGTTTGCACCGTTGTCCATTTCATTCCCCTTTTCGAAAAGCGGTTTTGTTTCCCCTTTACCTATTAAACGGAAAAAGGGCTGGTTTCTCTCATTTGAAAATATTTTTTCAGCTTCGTCGTATCGGTGCGGCGGATGAAGCTCCGAGTTGGGAACTCTCCATCCGTCCGATAAAAAAATAAACCCCGCAAAGCGGAGTTTATAAAGCGATCGATTACCTTTGATAAACGCGCACGGTCTGCGCCGCCGGTGCATCCCGCCTTCTGGCGGCGTAGTCCGAGAGGAAGATCGGCTCCTTTTTTTTGTCCTGAAGCAGCTTGGCGATTCCAAGGGCGAACAAAAGACAGACGCCGCCGCAGAGGATCAGCCAGAAGATCGGATAATCGAAAGAGCGGAGGAAGGGGTAGAGATTCAGCACAGTGTCCGGAAGCTTGCTCTGCATGATATAATTCGTGCCGAAGGTGAGGTTGACGCCATAGACGCTCCCGAATAAAACGACAGCCCAGCCGAACGCCCGCAGCGCATCCCGGGCGGTCACCCGGTATTCAAAGACGATTAAGGTGTAAAAGCTCATCAGCATCATCAAATGGTGGCTGATGGTAAACTGGTAAAAGATAAAACGGTCGTAGCTCCCGGAAAGATTCGGCCAGAGCATGGCGGGAAGAGGACCTATGACGGTGAAAAAATAGATCACCCGGTACATGTTCCGGTTTTGCGTGACAAGGAGGAACATAAAAAGATAGCCGGTGATAAAGCAGAACTCCAGCGGCAGATGCTTTCTTACATCATAGTACCCCATCAGCGCGAGGCTCAGATAATAAACCGTCATATTGGTAAAAAGGATACCTGCAAAAACATACCGGAGGACATGATTGTACTTAAACCGTCTCAGCTGTTTGCGGAAGCAGTAGATCAGCAGGATTCCGGCGGCGACAGAGGAGAGCAAAGACAGATGAAGCGGGCCGAATACTGTAAAAGGAACCCCGGTGGTTTCGGAAAAAAACGGCATAGCTGCACTCCTTTCGGCGCGATATTGACGACTTGGCCTAGCAAACGGTACGCAAGCTCAATCACGGAGCCTTCCGTACAGCGCTGTCATAGACCGGATTTTTTCGGCCAGCTCCGGGGTGAGCGCTCCGGGCTCCAGCCTCCATTCCCAGTTATTCTCGACGGTAGAGGGGGTGTTCATCCGGGCGGAAGCGTCCAAATTGAGAAAATCCTGCATTTGGGCAATCGCTGTGTCGGCGACGCTCGCCCAGGCGGCTTTGATAAACCCCCAATGATATCCTTCCTCCCGATTCAGGCGGAGATAGTCAACGCAGAATGCGGCGTCCTCCGGCGAAATCGAGTGAAACCAGCCGTCTATGGTGTCATTGTCATGGGTGCCGGTGTAAACCACGCAGTTCTGAATATGGTTGTGGGGGAGATAGGAGCTCTGCTCCTGCGCGTGAAAGGCGAATTGCAGCACCTTCATTCCGGGATATCCGGTTTGTTCCAGCAATTGGTGAACCGAATCGGTCAGAAACCCTAAATCCTCGGCGATGATCCGAACGTCTCCCAGCGTTTCCCGCATCACCCGGAAAAAATCCCAGCCCGGCCCGTCCATCCACTGCCCGTTCTCGGCAGTTTCGTCGCCGTAGGGAATCGCGTAATACTGGTCGAAGCCGCGGAAGTGGTCGATCCGGATAATGTCAAACAACCGCTGCGCCGCTTTGATCCGCTCCATCCACCAGCGGTATCCTGTCTTCCGATGAAGCTCCCAGCGGTAGAGCGGATTCCCCCAAAGCTGCCCCGTCGCCGAAAAGGCATCCGGCGGGCAGCCGGAAACATCGGTCGGAACGCCGGCTTCATCGAGCTGGAACAGCTGCTGATTTGCCCAGACGTCGGCGCTGTCGAGCGCGACATAGATCGGGATATCCCCGATGATTTCGATCCCCTTTGAAACGGCGTATTCTTTCAGGCGGCCCCATTGCTGATAAAACTCATACTGGATGAACTGCCAAAAATGAATTTCGTCCGCCAGAAGATTCCGATATTTCAAAAGGGTTTCGGGATCGCGCAGCTTCAAGCAGTCTTCCCATTCCATCCAGCATGTTTGGTCAAAGTTCGTCTTGAGCGCCATATAAAGGGCGTAGTCGTCGAGCCACCCGCCTTCCGACCGGACAAAGTCCAGAAAACCAGCCTTGTTTAAGTCAAACGCCGAAAAAGCGGTTTTCAGCACTGAAATCCGCTGGTCTTTCAGGTGTTCAAAATCGACTGCCTCATCGTCGGATCCCCATACCAGATTTTGATAATCCTGCGGCTTGAGCAGCCCATCTTCCTGCAACAGGTCTAAGTCGATCAAAAGCGGGTTGCCTGCAAAAGTGGAATAGGGCTGATAGGGCGAATTTCCGTAGCTGGTCGGCCCCACGGGGAGAATCTGCCAATAAGACTGCCCGGCCTTTTTTAAAAAGTCGATAAAACGATGGGCGTCTGTTCCGAGTGTCCCGATCCCGCAAGGGGAGGGAAGGGAAGAAATGTGAAGTAAAATACCGCTGGCACGTTTCATACAGTACCTCCTGTAGATAAGGAAATTTATTAAATTTTTCGGTGTATTTGAAGGACAGGCTGCCGATTATGGACGATCGTATCGGTGGATTAGGCGATCATGCTTCTCCGCCTGCGTTCACGGCGCGAGCGGGTCGCCTCAGCTATAAGCCGTAAAATGTATAATAAACGCTTTGTTGCTATTATTACGAGCCGCAGACGAGTAACAATGTTCTCGGGTACCCGTTCGAAATCTTTGATTTCGCTAACGGGTGAGGTT
>CAZSIV010000022.1:0-39289 GCA_964607135.1 uncultured Oscillospiraceae bacterium
GGTTAACCTTTTTTGAACCACGCGACTATCGCGTGGTTTTCAGAATACAAAAAGACCACACTCAAGGTTTTACCCTTTGGTGTGGTCTTTACTCGTTGTGCCACCCGAAAGAAAGTCGGTTAAAAATTAGTTTTTGTGCCAATCCCTAACCGCAACTCACTTTTCTGGTGGTTTTGCTTTTTACATATTAAATAGACCAGAATTAGATAAAAATTTAATATGTACCTTGAAAATCGAGAAATTCGATCCGCTGTTTGTTAAAAATGCGAAGCCCAAGTTTGCTTTATTCATAAAACGACAGCGGCAAAAACCGCCGGCCTTTTTATGTACCTGCCCATCCCGTTGGGAAAGGACAGGCGTGCCTCAAATGAGAGGGCACAGATAAAAAGGCTTGGTCATTGATTGATTCGGCGGTTTTGCACGATTGCTGTCTGGATATTTCTCGGCGCTACTTCTGGTCGCAGCAGGGCTCGATTACCCCGGCGCAACGAAGGGACTCTAAAAGACGGTTGACAGTACAAGTGACTTCTTTTAGGTCCGCGCAAGGCGGAATATCGCAAACCGCAGCGCCTGGCAGGCATACGGCCGGGGAACAGTCTGTAGGGCAAATCCTTTTATAAACGCAGGTGCCCTGTTCCTCCAGATGCCGATAGCGGCAGAAATCATTCTCGCAGTTCATAAGAATCCTCCTTTGCTGCATTGAGGAAATATTTCCTCATTAACAGGTTATGACGATCAGTCGCATAAAGTGACAAAAATAGGCCGAGATTTTCAAAAACGCAGAAACCTTGTGAAAAGCACGCCTCTCTAAAATGAGTAATTTATAGGAGAATAGTATATGAATCGTATCGTATCATTGAAACAGGCGGAGGAAACCTATCCCCTGATATTTTCCACGCAGGCCCTGATCGAAATCTGCGAAAAATACAACAGCTTAAAGGAAGTGCTTGAACTCATGAGCTCCGACACGAGCTATCAGACGTTGTTTGAAGTCGCAGTGATTTTACAAGATCGGGCGCCGATTACCTGAACACGCAGAAAGAGCAGGCTCCCCAGTTGACGGTCGAACAGCTCACCTTTGGACCCCGTTTAAAATTGGGGGCGAGGTGCTGTACAACGCCGTCATATCCTGCATTGAAACGGGAGCGAAGCAGGCGGTGGAGGCGGAAGGAAACCTAAATCAAAATTACCTGAAACACGCATGGCTTCGATTCGAAGCGTTTTGCCAAATGGCTAGGAAGACGCCGTTAGCACCTAAAAATTTGATACTAATTTGATACTAATTACCCTGCTTTTGCCCATATTTATATAGCTTTACATATTGAATAAATCTGAAAATATCGGGATTTTCTGCGGTTGTAGATGGGGGAGATTTATAGTATAATAAAGACCTCACGGCATGATCTGAAGCCCTGCAATGCAAGCCTTCGGATGTCTAAAAGGACCTTGCTGCTCGCTGGTGTTTGTAAGAAGAACCTGCCCCGTTGACAATCGCGATTTGTAAGTCGTATAAACATATAGATTCGTAACCTGTGAGGTATGTCGTATTTATTTCATTCCATGCGTTTTGCATGGTGGAGTTTCTCTGCCTTTACGTTGTAGCCTATAATGTTTGATAAAATCTCGCGAATGTGGTTATCGAAATATTTTTTGGAAGTTGAATGAGAAAGGAGGAAAACCTATGTTAAAACTGCTCTATGGCGCGTCCGGCGCCGGAAAAACAGAGGAGATTTATCGTGAGGTCGCTCGGTTTGCCGAAGCTGGACACGCCAAAATAATGGTGATTGTGCCGGAACAATTTTCATTTGAGACAGAACGCAAACTCCTTTCGTTTTTAGGGGCGCGTGCTTTTTCTCAGATTGAGGTTTACAGTTTTACGAGGATTTGCCACCGTGTTTTTGAGCTTTACGGCGGAAATGACCGGAATTACGCTGATATGACTGCAAAAATTTTGTTGATGGATCTTGCCTTGAAAGAAGTTTCGGATTCTCTGGAGCACTACCATAGGGTTTCTCACTCGCGCTCCTTTCTCCTTTCGGCCCTCCAGACGGTGGAAGAATTAAAGGTAAACGGCGTGACGGCCGCGCAGTATGAGGAAGCTGCCGCCGGATTGCGGGAAACTCCCTCGGGGGAGAAACTGAAGGAAATATCTACCATATATTCGACTTACCAGGGCATTCTGGAGCGTTCCTATCAAGATGCTCTGGATGATTTCTCCAAGGCGCTTGAGCAGGTCGGAAAAAACCGCTTTTTTGAGGGGTATACGGTTTTTTTGGACGAATTTAAGGGATTTACCAAACCGGAATTTGACCTGATCGGCGAAATTTTAGCCCAAGCGGAATCTTGCACGATTACCTTGTGTATGGATCGAAACGATGAAAACGATCTTCTATTTTACAGCATCAAAAAAACAGCGGACAGGCTGAAGCGGATCGCGGCGGAGAAAAGATGCGGAATCGCCGCGCCGGTCTGCCTCGAAAAAAATCACCGTTTTCACTGCGGGGCTTTACGCCATCTGGAGCGGAACGCCTTTCGCGGGGAACTCCTGCCTTTTGAGGGAAAAAACCGCGCTGTTTCTGTCTGCCGGACAGCCAATGAATACGATGAGGTCGATTACGCGCTGTCCTGGATTCTGGAACAGGTTAAGGCCAAAGGATACCGATATCGTGAGATCGTGATGATCTGCCGCGATTTCCAAAGCTATCAGTGGATTCTGGAGCCGGCGTTCCAGAAGTACAATATCCCGTATTTTATTGACAGCCGTTTCGAGATCGAGGTCTACCCCCCGGTTCGCTTTGTCACAACAGCGCTGGAAGCGGCAGTAAACCGCCTGGATGCAGAAACGATCCTCAGCCTGATGAAATGCTCCATGCTCCCCTTTACGCTGGAGGAAGTTTCCCTTTTGGAGAATTACGTCTACCTTTGGGGGATTACCGGCGCAAAATGGGCGGATGAATTCACGGCAAACCCACGGGGATTCAAGGGCAGTCTGACCGAAGAAGACCGCGGAATCCTTGAACAGCTCAACAGGATGCGCCGCGCGGTTGTGGAGCCGATGCAGAGATTAATGAAGCGGGCGGAAGGCGCAACGGTCAAGCAGCTTGCCGAATCGCTTTATGAGCTGCTGGAGGAGCTCGGCGCGCTCGATGTGCTGTCGCAGAAGATCGCTGAGCTGCATCGCAGCGGGGAGCACGACCAGGCGGAGACTTACCGCCGGATTTGGGAACTGATCGTAAAAATATTGGACACCATGGTGCTGACGGCGGGCAGTCTCCGGATGGATTTGCGCAGGTTTCTGGAGCTGTTCACCCTTGCGGTTCAAAACAGCGAGCTTGCGGACAGGCCGCAGGCGCTCGACTGCGTTATGGTGGGTTCTCCCGACCGGATGAGGACGGACTCTCCCAAAGCGGCGGTTATTCTGGGGGTAAACGACGGGGTTTTTCCTTACGTTCCTGTGGACAGCACCCTACTCCGCGACGAAGAGCGGCTGGCTCTTGCCGAATTGGGCTTGGAACTGCAGGGGGATTTCAAAGAAAAAATCCTGGAGGAGCGTTTCGTAGCCTATAAAGCTTTGGCGGCGCCGTCCGAAATGCTGCTCCTCACCAGCCGGCGTGCCGATATCACCGGCGAGGTTAAGCAGCCGTCCGAGCTGTTGGGTCAGCTTTCTCTTTTGTTTTCCAAGTCAGTTGAGCTCCAGAGCGAAGAAGTCTCTCCGCTTTTTTACTGCCGTTCGCAGGAGACCGCATTTTTGACGTTGGCGAGGCAGTTTTCGTACAAAACGGATTTTGTAAAAACCCTCTCTTCCTATTTTGAGCAGGAGCCTTTTTACCGGGAACGCCTGAAGCTTCTGGAACAGGCGCTGAAACCGCGGGATTTTCAAATCGACGACCCCCGTATTGCCAAACAGCTTTTCGGAGGTAAGGTCCGGCTTTCCCCCTCAAGGGTGGAAGCGTACTACCGCTGTCCCTTTGCATATTTCTGCCGTTATGGACTAAAAGCTCTTCCCAGGGTGAGGGCAGAGCTCAACCCGATGGAGCGCGGGGTGGCGATCCACGACGTTCTTTACCGCTTTGTTTCGGAGTACGGGGAAAGAATGTTTGAGCTGAGCGAGGAAGAAGTAAAAGAGATTGTAAATCGCTGCCTGGAACAGTATATTTCGGAGGTCATGGGCGGTGTTCAGGGAAAATCCAAGCGGTTTTTAGCTGCGTTTTACCGCCTGCGGAACACGGTCGGAAATATTGTTCTCCGGCTGATTGCGGAGTTCAGGCAGAGCGCGTTCAAACCGGTCGATTTTGAATTGGAGATCGGCGGGAACGAAAACGTCAGCCCGCTTCTTCTCAAAACGGCGGACGGAACTGAGATCGTCGTCACCGGGACGGTCGACAGGGTAGACTTTTGTGAAATCGGCGGGAAGAAATACGTTCGGGTGATCGACTATAAATCGGGCGTAAAAAAGTTCAAACTCAGCGACGTTTATTATGGATTAAACCTTCAGATGATTCTCTATCTTTTTATCCTTTGGAAAAACGGGAAAGAGAAGTATGAAAACGTATATCCGGCGGGTGTCTTATACATGCCCGCCGGGGAAGCTTCTCTGGGACTCCCACGGGAGGCTTCTGCGGAGGAAACAGAAAAAAAGAGGATGGCGCAGTACAAAATGAATGGATTTGTACTGGAGGATTCCAGCGTGGTTTCCGCCATGGAAGAGGATGTCGGCGGCATTTTTATCCCGGTTGAGCGGAACAAAGACGGGAGCTTTGGAAAGCGTTCTTCCTTATTGAAGCTGGAGGAGCTGGGGAAGATGGAGCAATACGTCAACCGTCTGATCCTGAGGATGGCGGAGGAGCTACATCGGGGAACGGTTTCCGCTTCTCCTGTTTACAGCGGTGGAAACAAGCCGCCCTGCGAGTATTGCGATTACAGCTCTGTCTGCGGGCAGAAGAAGACTGCTTCCAAGCGTCCGCCGGCGGAGGAATTGAGCAAAGAGCAGTTTTTTGCCGAGATAGGAGGTGACGGCAGTGCCGGAGCGCAACTGGACTGAGGAACAGCGCCAAGCGATTGAAGCGGAAGGCGGCACCGTCCTGCTTTCCGCTGCCGCCGGGAGCGGAAAGACAGCTGTTCTGGTTGAGCGGGTCATCCGTTTGATCACCCGCAGAGAAAATCCGATCCCGGCGGACCGGCTTCTGGTCGTCACCTTTACAAAGGCTGCGGCTGCCGAGATGAAGCAGCGGATCTCTGCTGCTCTGGCAGAAAGGATTGCGGCAGAGCCGGGAAACCAGCTTTATTTGGAGCAGCAGCTCCTCCTTTCCCGCGCCCATATCTGCACCATTCACGCTTTCTGCGGGGAACATCTGCGGGAGAACTTTGAACGGCTCAGCCTGTCGCCCGACTTCAGGATTGCGGATGATGCAGAGATCGAGCTTTTGAAACGAGCCGCCGTCGACCGTGTCTTAGAAGAGGAATACGAGGCGGGTGAGGATGGCTTTTTGCACCTGACGGAGTTTTTTGCTTCACGCACCGACCAGCTGTTGGCCGATCAGGCTTTGGAAATCTATGAATTTATCCGTTCCCATCCCTTTCCGCTCCGTTGGTTGGATGAACAGGAGGCATGTTATGCGGATGCGCTCGAATCCGGTATTTTCCCCTGGAGGGAGACGATAGAGCAGGATGCACTGGAAGCATTGGAATATTGCGGTATGCTGGTTCGATCGGCACTGGAAGAGATGGAAGGGGACTCGGCGATGTCCGAGAGCTACCGTCAAACCTTTGAAAGCGACGGCCTTTACTTGTCGGAGCTTTCTTCGCTGCTGTATTCCGGGAAATGGGATGAGGCAGTGTGCTCTGCACAGGAGCATCGGTTTCCTTCACTGAAACAGCTTCGAAAATATGAGGATCAGGAGAAGAAAGAGCGGGTCGGGCAGCTGAGGAAGGAGATCAAGGACGAGCTGTCCTCCGTGACGGACTTACTGATGCGCTGTTCTTCCGAGAAGATGATCCTTGAGGATTTAAAGAAAATCTTTCCGGTGATGAAATCGCTTTTTCGGGTTGTAAAGCGGGTATACGGCGTACTGGAGGAAGAAAAGCGGAAGAAAAACGTCCTGGATTTTTCGGACCTGGAGCTTTTGACTCTGCAGTCGCTTGCCGTTCCGATTCCGAATGCTGAGGGCTTTATAAAAACGGAGCTGGCAGGGGAATGCGGAACGCGTTTTGAAGAAATTTTAGTCGATGAATACCAGGATATCAACGAGGTTCAGGATACGATTTTCCGAGCGCTTTCCCGGGATGAATCCAATCTTTTTCTGGTGGGTGACGTCAAGCAGAGCATCTATCGGTTCCGAAAGGCCATGCCGGAGCTGTTCCTCCGCCGAAGGGATGCCGCTACTTCCTATGATGGAGAACACTTTCCCGCCCGGATCCGGCTCAATGCGAATTTCCGCAGCCGCGCGGGGGTGACCGATGCCGTCAATTACCTGTTCACCGCCCTGATGAGCCGCGGCTTGGGGGATGTCGATTACACCGAAGAAAAGCTGATCCCCCGCGCAGAACTAATAGGGGAGGAAAATGGAGCGGCTCAGCTCCACATCATCGATCATGCATCCGCGGACGAGGCGGAAGAGGAACGAATTCTATACGAAGCGCGGCATATCGCTTATGAAATCCGCCGGATGATCGCCCAGGGGATGCAGGTAAACGACTGCGGAAAGCTGCGGCGGTGCAGGTTCGGTGATTTTTGTATCCTACTGCGCTCTATGAAGGGAAAGGCGGCGCTTTTCGAAGAGGAGTTTAAACGGCAGGGTGTGCCCCTTTGGAACGACGTTTCCTCCGGATATTTCGATTCCGAAGAGGTTGCCGCTGTTTTGAACCTGCTCCGGATATTGGATAATCCGCTACAGGATATCCCGTTGCTTGCGGTGCTTTTTTCGCCGCTTTTCGGTTTTACGCCGGATGAAGCGGCGCAGCTCAGGCTTTTAGCGAAGTCGGAGCCTCTGTACCTTGCTCTGAAGCGTTTTGCGGAATCAGGAGGCAAAAAAGCGGAGAAATTTCTGCGGGCAGCCGATCGCTTTCGGGCCGCAGCTGCTGTCAGCCGGCTGGACGAGCTGTTACAGTTCATCTATGACGCGACAGGGTTTATGGCTTTTGCCGGAGCGGCTCAAAATGGGGAACAGCGGACGGCGAACCTGAGGCTTTTGCTCGAATACGCGCGGCAGTATGAGGAAGCAGGTTATCGGGGCGTTTCGGGATTTATCCGCTTTGTCGACCGGACGGTGGAGCGCGGTCAGGATTTGGCCGCTGCGAACGTGATAAACGAACAGGCCGATGTCGTCCGCCTGATGAGCATCCACCGCTCCAAAGGGCTGGAATTCCCCGTCTGCTTTGTAGCAGATCTCTCAAAACAGTTCAATACCCTCGACTTGAGAGGAGAGCTTCTGCTCCATCCGGGAAAGGGGATCGGATTGAAAGTGCGGGAACCCCAGACCCTTAAAAAGTATGCCACTCTGCCTTATGAGGCGCTCCGTTCTTCTATTGAAAAGGAGCTGCTGGCCGAGGAATTGAGGGTGCTGTATGTCGCCTTGACCCGCCCAAAAGAAAAGCTGATTATGGTGCTCTCCTGCAATGACCTTGAAAAAGAGGCGGAGAAAATTGGCCAAAAAGCGGGGAGTGCCCCTCTTCTCAGCCCTTATCTTCTGCGCGGGATGAAATCCTTTGGCGAGTGGATGATAGCCGCGATGCTCCGAAGCCAAGAATTATGCGGCACGTTGGAATCGGAGCGGTTCCGGGATGTTTTAACAGTGAAAAGCGGCATTGGTGTTTTCGTCTATCCACCGGTTTCCGAAGAGGATGCTCTTGAACTGGAAGCCGAGGATCACGCACAGGTCGATGAAACGCTGAAAAAGCAGCTTGAAGAACATCTCGGCTTTTGCTATCCTTATGAGGCGATATCCCGCCTTCCGGGAAAAATGGCGGTTACACAGGTGGCGGAGAATCCTCCTGTAGAAGGAGCCGAGCTTGCAAGACCTTCTTTTTTATTGAAACGCCGATTTTCTGCGGCGGAGCGAGGGACGATTCTTCACCGCTTTATGCAGCATATCGATTTAAACGCCTTCGACGTCAAAAGGGAAATCGACCGGCAGATCAGGGCTGTTTTCCTTTCGGAAGAGCAGGCGGCGGCGTTGGATTCAAAGAGAATCGGCACTTTTTTACGGTCTGGAATTGCAAAGCGGATGCGCGCTGCGGGAAAAGCTCTGTTTCGGGAATATAAGTTTATGTATGAAATGGACGCTTCAGAGCTTTATGACGTCCCCGAAGCCAAAGGGGAAACGGTTCTGATCCAGGGAGTCGCCGACGGTGTGATTGCAGAAGAAGACGGCTTGGTGATCATCGACTATAAGACGGACCGTGCAGACGGGGCGGAGGAGCTGGATGAACGGTACCGCGCACAGCTTGAGCTGTACGGACGCGCTCTGTCGAAAGGATTTGGCCTTCCCGTAAAACAAAAGGTGATCTATTCTTTTTCCCTTTCTGAAGAAATTGTTTTGGATTGACTCTTGACATTTTCGGATGGTTTCAGTATAATAAAGAAAACAAAGCAGAACCGTTTGTTCTCACCTATGGGCAGTTTGCCCCGTGGTCAATACTTTTTCACTTAAGTTAAAGTGTGGGGAGTGTTTGGAGCGCCGACGGTTTCGTCTGCGCTTTTTTATTGTGGAGTTGCGGATCTGTTTTGCGGGCCCGTTTGGCTGATGACGAGGTTCCGGCATCTGCGATGAGCCCAGTCTTATTTGATTTTAAAGTGTGGCATGGAGGTGCTGAATCATTAACAACAAAAACAGCAAGGAACTGCAGATCAATGAAGAAATCCGCGATCGGGAAATCCGTCTGATCGGTGTGGACGGGGAGCAGGTCGGCATTGTTGCAACGTCTGAGGCGATGCGGCAGGCGGTTGAGAAAAACCTGGATCTCGTCAAGATCGCTCCGCAGGCGCAGCCGCCGGTCTGCCGGATCATGGATTACGGCAAGTACCGCTTTGAGCAGGCTAAGAAGGAAAAAGAAGCCCGGAAAAACCAAAAGACGGTTGAAATCAAAGAAATTCGTATGTCTTTAAATATCGATACGAACGATTTTAACACAAAGGTAAACCACACGATCCGCTTTTTGAAGGGCGGAGATAAGGTGAAGGTTTCGGTGCGGTTCCGCGGCCGTGAAATGACGCACACCAATTTAGGCAGTGCCCTATTGGAGCGTTTTAAAGAGGCATGCTCTGAATATGGAGTTGTTGAAAAGCCACCAAAAATGGAAGGCCGAAATCTCAGCATGGTTGTTTCGGCAAGACCGGTCAAATAAGAGTAACATCATTCAAGGAGGATTATAATTATGCCGAAAGTAAAAACACACAGTGGAGCAAAAAAGCGTTTCCATCTGACTAAAAATGGAAAGGTAAAGCGCGCCCACGCTTACAAAAGCCATATTTTGAACAAGAAAAGCACAAAGCGTAAACGCGGCCTTCGCAAAGCTGGTTACGCCGACAAGACCAATGTAGCGGCGATTAAGATTTTGGTTCCATACAAATAAACCGCGAACGACGTTTATTGTCATGAAAAATCTTGGGAGGGTGTCTCTTTTATAATAGCAGTGAGAGCCCCTCTGCTGATTTGAACTCGCTCCCTGTTGGTTCACGTGGTAGGGCGATGTTCTGAATTGAAATTTGAAACAGATGTTGGAGGAGCTATATTATGGCACGTGTTAAAGGCGCGATGATGACTCGCAAGAGAAGAAAGAAAACGTTGAAATTGGCGAAAGGCTACTGGGGCGGCAAGAGCAAGCTCTTCAGAACCGCTAAAGAAGCCGTTATGAAATCCGGCCAGTATGCTTACATCGGTCGTAAACAGAAAAAACGCGATTTTAGAAGCCTCTGGATCACCAGAATTTCTGCGGGCTGTAAGATGAACGGCATGAACTACTCTACCTTTATGAATGGTCTGAAAAAAGCCGGTATCACTCTGAACCGCAAAATGCTTTCTGAAATAGCCATTGCTGACGAGGCGGCGTTTACCGCACTTTGTGAACAGGCGAAAGCGGCTTTGAAATAAAAGCTGAAATCTAAATGTGTCTGTTGTTTTACTTTGTAATATAATCTTTGAAAAAACGCTCAAGCTGGTTGTGGCTTGAGCGTTTTTAAAAGCGCTTGCAGAAGGAAGGATGGACTTGGAAACGATTGTAAGCAGGGATAATCCGCGGATTAAGGAGTATTGTAAG
The DNA here is from genome assembly GCA_964607135.1 of uncultured Oscillospiraceae bacterium. GTDB lineage: Bacteria > Bacillota > Clostridia > Oscillospirales > Ruminococcaceae > Metaruminococcus_A. The sequence continues at coordinate 10,255 of CAZSIV010000022.1, forward strand.
CTCTGCACGGGGAAACAAGTCCGTCGGAAGTTGGGAAAATTTGTTTTGGAAGGTTCCAGGCTTTGCAGGGAGGCACTTGACGCCGGTGTTCCGGTGGAATATGCCTTTGCTTCAGGTGATTGGGCCGAGGCAGACAACGGAATGATCCGCATACTTGAGGAGCGTTTGATCCCGACATTTCAGATTTCTGATCCGCTTGAACGCAAAATCGCCGAAACCTCCGGCCCGCAGGGAATCTATTTCACCTGCTCTTTAATTCCGCCGCTGGCAAAAGAGGCCCTTGTCCGAAAAAAGAGAATCCTGTGCCTCTATGATATCCAAAATCCCGGAAATCTTGGAACGCTGATTCGTTCAGCGGATGCCTTTGGATTTGAGGCCGTTGTCCTGAGCTGCGGGTGCTGCGATCTTTTTTCCCCAAAAGTCCTGCGTTCCGCAATGGGATCGGTTTTCCACATCCCATATTATATTGCACCGGATATGCTGCGCTTTGAGCAGGAAATGGCGGCGCGTGGGATGATATCGGCGGCGGCAGTTATAGATCATGCCGACTTGCAGGCCGGTTATTGCAATTTGCCGGAGATTCATTTATTATATATAGGGAATGAGGGCAATGGCTTGCCGGAGGATTTTGCGCAGGCTTGCCGGTACCGCCTGACCCTTCCCATGAAAGGAAAGGCGGAATCGCTCAATGCTGCGATGGCTGCCGGTATTTTGATGTGGGAAATCATGAAGTAGCAGATGGGGGAGAAAGCTTTGAGTGAACTGAATTACTGGGTTTGGCTGTCCCAATGTTTCTCGCCGGGAAGCGACAAACCCAATCAGCTTCTGGCTGATTTTGATTCCCCGGCGGAATTTTATACGAAGGGATTACCGGAGCTCGACGGGATCGAATATTTGACCGATGTAGAACGGTCAAAAATTCAGCGCACTTCTCTGGAACGGGCCGATTTTATTTTGAACGAATGCAAGCGTTTGGGAATTCAGGTGCTCACACTGGAGAGCGCCTCATATCCCAAGCATTTGAAGCCGATCTTTGCAGCCCCGTTGGTTCTTTATGTAAAAGGTTCCTTGGAAGGGTTAGACGAGGTGCCGCTGATCACGGTAGTGGGAACCAGAGAAGCTTCGGATTACGGGAAACGTTTGACCGGGAACATCTGTTTTGAGCTTGCCCGTGCGGGAATGGCGGTTGTCAGCGGATGCGCTGTCGGCATCGATTCTTATGCGCATTTGGGAGCGCTCAAGGGCGGCGGGCGGACCATTTCGGTTTTAGGCTGCGGTTTAGACGTAAACTATCCCAGCGCACACCGCGAATTAAAGGAGCAGATTGTCAAAAAGGGCGGTGCGCTGGTATCGGAGCTGCCGCCCGGAACAGAGGTTACATCCTCGATTTTCCCGATTCGAAACCGGATTATGGCGGGGATGTCGCTTGGAACCTTAGTGACCGAGGCGCCGGAGCGCAGCGGCTCGCTGATTACGGCGCAGCACGCTTTAGAGCAGGGGCGGGATATTTTTTGTGTTCCTCCGGCTGATCTATACAGCACGGCCTACAGCGGTGTCATCCGCTACCTGCGCGATGGTGCGACGCCGGTCTTTTGTGCGAAGGATGTCGTTCTTGAATATTTATCTGCTTATCCACAAACAATTGATGTAAGCAAGCTGCTGGATAGTTATGCAGGGATGTCCGGCCAGTCGCCAGCTTCCAAAGCCGGGAAAAAGGCGCCTGAAAAGCGGGTTGTTCAAGCTGCTCCGCAGAAAGAGAGGCAGGCGCCGGCAGCTCCGTCGGAGGAAGAAAATATTTCCAAAAAGCCTGCCACTCCCGCTTCTTTGGATGAAAAAGAAAAAAGGGTTTACAACTGTTTGGAATTCAAGCCTAAAGTAGCTGATGAAATTGCCGCCTTATCGGGGATGGAAATGAAGGATGTCCTCGCGGTTCTGACCGCGCTGGAAGTAAAAGGATATGTCTTTTCATGCTCCGGTTCCCGGTACGGCTTGCTGAATAAATGACGGCGGAGGAGAGTAATTTGTCCGATTTAGTTATTGTAGAGTCTCCCGCAAAAGCGAAAACGATTAAAAAATATCTTGGCCCGGGTTATGATGTGGTTGCTTCGATGGGGCATATCCGCGATTTGCCGAAGAGCAAATTCGGTGTGGATGTCGAACACGATTTTGAACCGCAGTATGTGGAAATCAAAGGGAAAGAGGACCTGATCAAAGATTTGAAGAAAGCGGCGCGGAAGAGCGGCCGGATTTTTCTTGCGACCGACCCTGACCGCGAAGGGGAGGCGATTTCCTGGCATCTCGCCCATCTGTTAGGCCTCGATTTGAACGACGACAACCGGGTCACTTTTAATGAAATCACCAAATCCGGCGTAAAAAATGGGATGGACCACCGGCGCAGGATCGATCTGGACTTAGTCAACGCGCAGCAGGCAAGGCGGGTTCTCGACCGGATTGTCGGTTATAAGCTGAGTCCTTTTCTCTGGAGAAAGATCCGCAGGGGGCTTTCCGCCGGGCGCGTCCAATCCGTAGCGGTTCGGCTGATTGTTGACCGCGAAGAGGAGATCAAGGCGTTCAAGCCCCAGGAGTACTGGACGATCGATGCACTTTTAAACGCAAAAGGTGTACGAAAAGCTTTTGCCGCTAAATTTTACGGCCAAAAAGGGAAGAAGATCGACGTCAAGTCGGAAGAGCAGTCCAAACAGATTTTAGCTGAATTGGAAGGCGTCGATTATGTTGTCGATTCGGTGAAAAAAGGGGTGCGTAAAAAATCACCTGCACCGCCTTTTACAACTTCCACTTTGCAGCAGGAGGCTTCCCGTAAGCTCGGTTTTCAGGCGCGCCGAACGATGAAGGCGGCACAGGAGCTTTATGAGGGCGTTGAAGTTGGCGAAATGGGCGCGGTCGGGTTGATTACCTATATGAGAACCGACTCCCTCCGGATTTCCGACGAAGCACAGCAGGCGGCCACTCGGTTCATTGCCGAAAAGTATGGAAAGAACTATCTGCCCGGCAAACCGCGTGTTTATAAATCGAAATCAAACGCGCAGGATGCGCATGAGGCAATCCGTCCAACCATGCCGGAGCTTTCCCCCGACCGCGTAAAGGCTTCTCTTACGTCGGATCAGTATAAGCTTTATAAGCTGGTCTGGGAGCGGTTCATCGCAAGCCAGATGGCAAACGCCGAGTTGGATACGGTCTCTGCGGATATTGCCGCTGGTTCATACCTCTTTAAAACCTCTGGCTATTCTGTAAGGTTCAATGGCTTTACAGTGCTTTATGAAGAGGGTAAGGACGAAGAGAGCGAAAGCGGCGATATGCTGCCGCCGCTTGCTGCCGGTGATCCGTTAAAGCTCAAAAGCATCGCCGGAAACCAGCACTTTACTCAGCCGCCGCCGCGGTACACCGAGGCTTCGCTGATTAAGGCGCTGGAGGAAAACGGGATTGGGCGCCCGAGTACCTATGCGCCGACCATCACGACGATTTTGCAGCGCAATTATATTGAACGGGATGCAAAGCAGCTCAAGCCGACGGCGCTTGGAGAGGTGACAACCCAGCTGATGCGGGATCATTTCAACAACATCGTCGACATCGATTTTACTGCTAACATGGAAAAGAACCTCGACGAAGTGGAGGTTGGCAAGGCGGATTATGTCCACATGCTCAGGAATTTTTACAGCGACTTCAGCCAGACGCTCGAAACGGCGGAAAAGGCGATGGAAGGGTCCCGTGTAAAGGTTCCTCACGAGGAAACGGACATCGTCTGTGAGCTCTGCGGGCGAAAAATGGTGATCAAAATCGGCCGGTTTGGTAAATTTTTAGCCTGTCCAGGGTTCCCCGAGTGCAAAAACACAAAGAGAATTGTGCAGGAAACGGGCGGAAATTGTCCTGTCTGCGGGAAAAAGGTGCTGGAAAAGAAATCGAAGACCGGAAAAAAATATTACGGCTGTGAAGACAATCCGAAGTGTTCTTTTATGACTTGGGACGAGCCCTTAAAAGAGCAGTGTCCTAAATGCGGCGCGACGCTCTTTAAAAAACGAGGGAAGGCCGGTAAGATTTACTGTGCGAAGGAAGGCTGCGGTTACGAGCGCGGCCTTAAGGATAAGACGGAATGAGAGTTCAGGTAATCGGGGCAGGGTTGGCCGGCTGCGAGGCGGCTTACCGGCTCGCTCAGGACGGGATACAGGTTGATCTGTTTGAGATGAAGCCGGAGAAATACACTCCGGCTCATCATTATTCGGGCTTTGCCGAACTGGTTTGTTCCAATTCTCTTAAGGCCTCTCGCCTTGGATCTGCGGCAGGGTTGTTAAAGCACGAAATGAAGCGACTGAACTCGCTGATCATTCCTTGTGCGGAGGCATGCGGCGTGGCGGCGGGGGGCGCTTTGGCTGTAGACCGGCTCAAATTCTCCGACCTCGTCACTGCGAAAATCATGGAGCACCCCAATATAACCGTCCATCCCGGCGAGATTGTCAGGATACCGGAGGAAGGGTATGTGGTGGTTGCGACCGGACCGCTCACCTCCGGCGGTTTGGCCGAGGAGATTCAAAAAATTTGCGGCGGCACGGGGTATCTGAGCTTTTACGATGCGGCGGCCCCGATCGTGACGGCTGAATCGGTCGATATGGATCGTGCTTTTCTCGCTTCCCGCTATGACCGCGGCGATGCGGATTACATCAACTGCCCTATGAACAAAGAGGAATACGAACTCTTTTACCGGGAACTGGTCAATGCGGAAACGGTTGCTTTAAAATCGTTTGAGCAGACGGGCCCTGCGGTTTATGAGGGCTGTATGCCGGTGGAGATCATGGCAAAGCGCGGGGAAGATACCCTGCGGTTCGGCCCGCTCAAACCGGTCGGTCTCCGCGATCCGCGGACAGGCCGCCGGCCCTGGGCCAATTTACAGCTCCGCAAGGAGAATGAAAGCGGCAGTATCTATAATTTGGTCGGGTTTCAAACCAATTTAAAATTCGGAGAGCAAAAAAGAGTGTTCGGATTGATTCCGGCGCTGAAAAATGCCGAATATGTCCGGTATGGCGTCATGCATCGGAATACTTTTCTGGACAGTCCCAGGCTTCTGGACAGTCATTTCCGGCTCAAGCGCGACCCGCGGATTTATTTCGCGGGGCAGATCACCGGGGTAGAGGGATACATCGAATCGGCGGCGAGCGGGCTTTATGTGGGATTTACTCTTTCCCGCCTTCTGCGGGGCAAGCCGGAGATCACCCTCCCATCCGATACAATGATCGGCGCGCTGTCCGGTTATATTTCGGATGAAACGGTGGCGTCATTCCAGCCAATGGGCTGCAATATGGGAATTCTCCCTCCGCTTTCAGAGCGGATACGGGATAAGCAGGAACGATACTTAGCGTTTGCGGAGCGAGCGATGAACTCCTTGGAGCAAGCGCTTGACAGATGATATGGGGTGTGGCAGATGAAAATTGCAGTAGATGGATTCGGCGGGGACAACGCTCCGCTCGCGGTGCTTCAGGGGTGCGCGCTCGCAGTGAAAGAATATAAAGTGTCGATTGCCGTCACCGGCGATGTGAAAATAATGAAACGGCTTGCCGAGGAAAACCAGCTGGATCTTAGTGGGCTGGAGCTGGTTCAGGCAGACGGTGTGATCGACGTTGAGGAAGACCCGACGGAGATTGTGAAAAGCAAATCCAATTGCTCAATGGCGGCCGCTTTTAAGATGGTCGCATCCGGAGAGGCGGATGCTTTCGTCAGTGCCGGCAGCACTGCGGCGATTGTGGTTGGGGCTTCGTTGATCGTCAAACGGATTAAGGGGGTCAAGCGGGCGGCCCTCGCCCCGATTATTCCCACGGTGAACGGCTGCTATATGCTTTTGGACGGCGGAGCAAACCTGGACTGCCGCCCTGAAATGTTGCTTCATTTCGGCTTGATGGGATCGGCGTATATGAACCGGATCATGGGGATCGAGACACCGAGGGTCGGCCTTGCGAATATCGGCGCCGAAGAGACCAAGGGCGGCGAACTTCAGCTCAGGGCTTATGAGCTTTTGAAAAAGGCGCCGGTTAATTTTACCGGAAACATAGAAGCGCGCGATATTCCTCTCGGCGGCTGCGACGTGGTGGTTGCAGACGGCTTTACGGGAAATGTCATCCTGAAATTGACTGAGGGGATGGGCAAGCTCATCGGTATAAAGCTAAAAGACATCTTTATGAGCGGTGCGCTTTCCAAAGTGGCGGCGCTCCTCGTCATGAAAAAGGTGAAAGCGTTAAAGAAATCGATGGATTACACCGAGTATGGCGGCGCTCCGCTGATGGGGGTGCGCAGGCCGGTCATCAAGGCGCATGGGAGCTCCGATGCGGCTGCTTTTAAAAATGCGGTGCGGCAGGCGATCCTTTTTACCGAAAAAGACGTGATCGGAGAGATAGAGGGACATTTAGCTGCCTGTGGAACCAGTGAGGAGAATAAATGAAAACAGCGAAAGAAAAAAACGGCCCTTCTTTAGAAGAATTTGAAACGGTGATTGGGTATTCGTTCCAGAATAAAAAGCTGCTGGCGGAGGCGCTGACTCATTCTTCCTATGCAAATGAGGGAAAGAAGCACCTGAATAATAACGAGCGGCTGGAATTTTTGGGGGATTCTGTTCTTTCCGTCATCGTTGCGGAGCATCTGTTCCGGCACTTTAAGCATATCCCGGAAGGGGAGCTCACCCGTCTGCGCGCCTCGCTGGTCTGCGAGCAGGCGCTGTTTGAGTTTGCGCAGAAGATTCGGCTTGGGGAGTTTATCCGCCTGGGTCGGGGGGAGGAAAATACCGGAGGAAGAGAGCGCCCGTCGGTCGTCTCCGATGCATTTGAAGCGGTTATCGCCGCCGTCTTCTTAGACGGGGGGATGGAGGCCGCCAGAAAGTATGTTCTCTCCTTCATTCCGGAAGATATCAGTCCTCGTAAAAGCAGCGGCTTCTCTGATTATAAGACAATATTGCAGGAGGTTGTCCAGCAAAACCGCGAGGAAAAGGTTGAATATGTCCTGACAGGGGAAAACGGCCCGGATCACAGCAAAACGTTTGAAATCGAGGTTCATCTCAACTCTAACGTCATAGGAAAAGGGGTCGGGAAGAGCAAAAAGCAGGCGGAACAGAATGCCGCCAAAGAAGCGCTTGAGCTGATGGGCTATGAGGCACAGTAATATTGCGGTATTCGTACCGCATCTCGGATGTCCGCACCGCTGCAGCTTCTGTGACCAGAACAGCATTTCCGGAGAAGGAAAAGCGCCCTCTCCGCAGGAAGTAGACGTTCTCCTTCAAAAGGCGATGCTGCACCTTAAGGAGCCGAAACGGACAGAAATCGCTTTTTTTGGTGGAAGCTTTACGGCAGTTGAACCGGATTACAGGGGACAGCTTTTGGAGATTGCATCCGGTTATGTAAAGCAGTACGGGCTGTATGGTGTTCGAGTATCGACCCGCCCGGATGCGATCGACGAAGAAATTTTGGAGGAGTTAAAAAGGAATTCCGTCCGAGTCGTTGAGCTGGGTGTACAGAGTATGAATGACAGCGTCTTATTTTTGAACCGGCGCGGGCACACGGCGGAGGATGTCCGCCGCGCGGCGGCGCTGATCCATAAAAAAGGCTTCCAGCTGGGGATGCAGATGATGACCGGGCTTTATGGGAGTTCTGTGAAAACCGACCGGGAAACAGCGGAGGAATTGGTTGAGCTGAAGGCAGATATGGTGCGAATCTATCCGGCTGTGACCTTGAAGGGTACTTATTTGGAAAGGCTATACTGTGAAGGCTCCTATATTCCGCAGGGACTGGATCAGGCTGTCATAGAATGCACCTCTCTTTACCGGCTTTTTCTCTCTGAAAAAATACCGGTGATCCGGCTGGGGCTGCACGCTTCGCCCGAGCTGGAAAAACAGGTGGTCGCCGGGCCGTACCATCCGGCTTTTCGGGAGCTTTGTGAAAGCCGGATGATGCTCGAACAGGCGTGGAAGCTCCTAAAGGATATACCAAAAGGCGAGATTACGCTGGCTGTGGCGGAAAGAAGCCGCTCCAAAATGGCCGGACAGCATAGGGCAAATCTGAAATATTTGGAAAAAGAGGGGTACCGGGTCAAGCTGATCTCTGATCCGTCTTTGAAAAACGATCAAATCAGGCTTAGTTAAGGGGGATACCGTTTGTTTTTAAAATCGTTGGAGCTGCATGGCTTCAAATCCTTTCCCGATCGGACAAAACTGGAATTCGGAACAGGAATCACCGCCGTTGTAGGCCCGAATGGGAGCGGGAAAAGCAATATCAGCGACGCGGTTCGCTGGGTGCTGGGCGAACAGTCGACTAAAACCCTCCGCGGCGCAAAGATGGAGGACGTCATTTTCGGCGGGACACAGCTGCGGAAACCACAGGGCTTCGCAGAGGTTTCTCTGACAATCGACAACTCATCCGGTTTCCTTCCGGTGGATGGAGATACGGTCACCATCACCAGAAAGTATTACCGTTCCACCGAGAGCGAGTATCTGCTCAACGGCGCGCATGTCCGGCTAAAGGACATCAATGAGCTTTTGATGGACACCGGGCTCGGCAGGGACGGGTATTCCATAGTAGGGCAGGGGCGGATCGCTGAAATCGTCGGCGCAAAAAGCGCGGAGCGGCGTGAAATATTCGAAGAGGCCGCTGGGATTTCCAAATTCCGCTATCGGAAGGAGGAGTCGGAGCGCCGGCTGAAGATGGCGGAAGAAAACCTCCTCCGCCTGTTCGATATCGTCAAAGAGCTGGAGGGGCGGATCGGGCCGCTGAAAGCTCAGTCGGAAAAAGCAAAGCAGTACCTGGAGTATGCAGCGCAGAAAAAGGAGCTGGAGCTGTCCTATTGGGTGCATACCCTCGAGGAGCTGACAGCCCGGATCCGTTCACAGGACGACAAGCTGACGGTTGCAAGCGGTGAAAACGAGGAAATCAGCCGCATGATTGAGGAGGCAGAAGAGCGGATCCAGGAAATTTACAGCAGTATGCAGAAGTGCATGGCGCAGTCGGAGCAGTATCGAAGCGAGGGACAGGCCAAAGAACGCGAAAACGCAGAGGTTTCCTCCAAAATCGCCGTTATCAAAAACGATATTTCGCACAACTTGGACAATATCGCTCGACTCGAAGAGGAACTCCGCACATTGGAAAAGTCCGATCAGGCGGTGCTCGGCGAGATCGCTCAGAGAAACCAGGCGGTCGGGGAGCGGCGGGATCGGATTGCCGAACTGGATCGAAAGGCTGACGGCCTGGAAAAAGAGTTGGCCGCTGCTTCGGAGCAAACCGCTTCCTTTCATACGAAGTCCGAAGAATTAAGGCATGAGCTCAGTGAAATCGCGCTTCAGAAAACGGAATTTGCTTTAAAAACAGAGGTTGAAACCCGGCGGAGGGCTGAGTTGGAAGAGGCTGTTTCGACAGACCGGGAGCTGCTCGCCGATCGTGAAGACAGTTTGAAAAGGGCTCAGGAGGAGCACCGGCAGTACCAAGACGAATTCGACAGCTGTTTGGAGAGAATTCTTTCCTTGGAGAACTCTGTCAAGGGGTATCGGATGAAGCTGGACACACGTCGGGAGAAGCTGGAAAAAGCAAAAAATGAACTGTCCGCCCTTGAATTGAAAATACAGGAAAAAGGACAGAGAGTTCATCTGCTGCGCGATCTGGAGCAGAATATGGAGGGCTTTTCCGGAAGCGTCAAAGTAGTACTGCGCGCCGGGGAGTCCGGCCGTCTGCGTGGAATTCGCGGTTCCGTTGCGCAGCTGGTCTCAGTAAAAAGCCGCTATTCTGTAGCGATCGAAACCGCTTTGGGCGGGGCGCTGCAAAATATCGTTGTCGAGCAGGAAGAATCCGCTAAAGCGGCGATCCGACTTTTGAAGGAGCAGAGGGCGGGACGGGCGACCTTTCTGCCCCTCACTTCGGTGAAGGGAAATCGGCTGAATGAGCCGAATCTATCCGACGAGGACGGCTATGTGGCTCTTGCGTCCGAACTCGTGGAATTTCTGCCGGCCTATGACGGAATCGTGCAGTGGCTGTTGGGGCGGGTGGTCATCGCGGAGGATATCGACGCTGCGGTGACAATTGCAAAAAAGCATCGCTACCGGTTCCGGATCGTGACGCTGGACGGCCAGGTCGTCAATGCCGGCGGCTCGATCAGCGGCGGATTTACGGCCAGAAGCCAGGGAATTTTGAGCCGGAAAAACGACATTGCTCAACTGGAGCAGGAGAAGCAGACCCTTGGAAAAGAACGGGAGAGCCTTTTAGCGCGTAAAAACGCCTTGTCATCGGAGACGGCTGAGCTGGGCGCGCAGGTGCAGGCGATTCAAAGCGAACTCCAAACTTCCTCAGAAGATCGTATACGCTTGGAAAGCGAGTGCAAGCGTTTGGAACACCTTCTGGCAGAGCATCAGGGACAGGCCGATGCGCTGCGGGAACGGATCGAGGCGGCTGAGACGCAGGCCGCGGCAGCGGCCTTGGATTTGAAGGAATGCGCACGCCATCTGAAAGCATTGGAAACATCTAATACAGAGAAAACGGATGCGCTTTCTAAGCTGGAAGGAAATAACGCGGAGCTGTTGGGACGGTTTAACAGTATTTCCGGGGAAATATCGTCAATTCGAATCCAAAAGGTTGAGCTTGAAAAAGAAATCGAGTCGATGAAGGAGTTTATCCTGACCCTGGAAGCGCGGAAATCGGATTCCGCTGAGACGGCCCAAAACCTTTCCTTTCAGACGGATGCTTTGCAGAAGGCCAATCAAGACCTGACAAAACAGATAGCGGATCTGGAAGAAGAGGCAGAGCGGCGCAGAGGGGAAATCGAAGCCCTTGGGCAAAAGGCCGCCGAAGCGCTCGCTCAAAGGGAGCAGTACGAAGCGCAGACGACCCGGGTGCGGGAGGACCAGCGCCATTACAGTGCGCGGCGGGAGGATCTTGTCCGCGAAACAGCTCATTTGGAGGAGCAGAAACTCGCTACACAGAAGGAATACGATGGGATCATCAACCAAATGTGGAGCGAGTACGAGATGACCCGCTCCCAGGCCGAAACCCTTGCGAAGCCGGTAAGCGATTACAACGAGCTCCAGCGGGAACTCGGGCTGATAAAGTCCAGGATCAAGGGGCTGGGCAGCGTCAACCTTGCGGCTGTAGAAGAGTACCAGGAAGTCAAGGAACGGTATGAATACCTGACCGGGCAGATCGAGGATGTGGAGCGTTCCCGCGAAGAACTCACCCGGTTGATCGGTGAACTGACGGAAAACATGAAGGAGCTTTTCTCCGAAAGTTTTGAAAAGATCAACCGCAATTTTTCTCAGATTTTCTCCGACCTTTTCGGCGGCGGGAAAGGGGAGCTGATCCTGACCGATCCGGAAGATATTCTGGAAACCGGAATCGAAATCAATGTGCAGCCGCCTGGAAAGGTGATCAAAAACCTCGCGGCGCTCTCCGGCGGAGAGCAGGCGTTTGTGGCAATCGCAATTTATTTTGCCATCTTGAAAGTCCGGCCGGCGCCTTTCTGCATCCTGGACGAGATCGAGGCGGCGCTCGATGACGTCAACGTCTCGAAATACGCCCGGTATCTGCGATCCTACAGTGACAATACCCAGTTTATCCTGATCACCCATCGGCGCGGCACCATGGAGGAGGCCGATGTGCTGTATGGCGTCACCATGCAGCAGGAAGGCGTTTCAAAGCTGCTGGAGCTCAATGTGAATGAGGTGGAAGAGCGGATGGGGAAGCTGGCAAAATAGCATCGTACATATCTACGAATGGAGGCATCAGCCGGATGGGACTTTTCTCTAAAATAAAAATGGGGCTTCAAAAAACCAAATCCTCGATGATGAACGCAGTTGAGGATATGCTTGGAGCGTTTACCAAGATAGACGACGACCTTTTCGACGAGCTTGAAGAGATTCTGATCATGTCGGACGTCGGCGTTCAGACCTCGAGTAAAATTTGTGATTTGCTGCGGGAAGAGGTCAAAAGCCGACGTGTGACGGATCCTTCCAAGATCAAAGGAATCTTAAAAGAAATCGTTTCCGGGATGCTGGCGGGCGGTGAGGAACTGCGTATTTCTACAAAGCCCTCCGTTATATTGGTAATCGGGGTCAACGGCGTTGGAAAAACGACGACGATCGGCAAGCTGGCGGCGCTGCTCAAGTCGCAGGGGAAAAAGGTTCTGCTCGGCGCTGCCGATACCTTCCGTGCCGCGGCGATCGACCAACTCGAAATCTGGTCGGAGCGGGCGGGTGCAGAACTCGTCAAACACAGCGAGGGAGCAGATCCGGCGGCGGTGGTTTTTGATGCGCTCGCGGCGGGAAAAGCGCGCGGAAGCGATGTGATCATCTGCGACACGGCAGGGCGGCTCCACAACAAAAAGAATCTGATGGACGAGCTCGCGAAAATCAGCAGGGTTATTTCCCGGGAAACAGAAGGATGCGATGTCGAAATTCTCCTCGTTCTGGATGCGACCACCGGGCAGAACGCCGTCAACCAGGCCAGGGAGTTTAAAGAGGCCGCAGGGATCACGGGAATCGTTCTGACCAAGCTGGATGGAACGGCGCGGGGCGGCATCATCATCGCCATCAGGGATGAACTGGGCTTGCCCGTTAAATTTGTCGGTGTGGGTGAAAAGCTCGACGATCTTCAGCCGTTTTCGGCCGAAGCTTTTACGGACGCACTCTTCGACGATGGGGAATAAGGAATAACAGAAAGGAACGATCCAGAGCGCTTTGTGATTTTGGCGTGCTGTCTGTATCGTACGACAACGAAAATGAATGTAGTAATTGCCACTAAAAATAAGGGGAAACTCAAAGAATTCCGGAGAATTCTAGAACCGCTCGGTTTCACGGTTCTTTCGCAGCTCGATTGCAATGTTGAGGATCAAGCTGAGGAAAACGGGGTTTCTTTTGAGGAAAACGCCCGGCTCAAAGCGAAGTATGTTTTTAAGCGGACTGGGGAAATCACGATTGCGGATGACTCAGGGCTCTGCGTTGATGCGCTCGGCGGCCGGCCTGGGATCTATTCCGCCCGTTACGGAGGCCCCGGCTTGACGGATCAGGATCGGGTAGAAAAGCTTCTGCGGGAACTTGAAGGGACTCTGGAAGAAAAGCGGACGGCCCATTTTGCCTGTGCGGTCAGCGTGATCTTTCCCCAAGAAGAGTGGAGTATCTTTGAAATTTGCGAGGGAAAGATCGGATACGAACCGGCGGGCAACGGCGGATTCGGTTATGACCCTGTTTTTATTGTAAAGGGGAAAAGCTTTTCAGAGATGGACGACCGGGAAAAGGATGCGGTCAGTCACCGCGGCAAGGCGCTTCGGGAGCTGGCGCGGCGGTTTTATGAAAGGGAGAGATAGATGATTACAAGCAAGCAGCGGGCCTATCTTCGCGGCCTTGGAAATTCGATAGAAACCATCCTTCAGATTGGAAAATCCGGGATCGGAGATGCAGTCGTCAAGCAGGTGGATGAAGCGCTGACAGCGCGGGAACTGATCAAATTGAGGGTGTTGGAAACAGCCCCTGTGACGCCGCGGGAAGCTGCCGCCGCGCTCGCAGACCAGCTTTCGGCGGAGATTGTGCAGGTGATTGGAACCCGGCTGATCCTTTACCGGCCTAATCCAAAAAATCCAGCGATTGTTTTGAAGTAGCAGCCAGAGATTTGGGTAAAACTAGTAGGGGAAGTCATGATGCAGAAAATAGCGGTTTTAGGCGGTACGTTTAATCCCATCCACAACGGACATATCCGGCTCGCCCTTTCCTGTCATAAGGAGCTGCGGTTCGATAAAATTCTCGTCGTTCCAACCAATGTCCCTCCGCATAAGGAAACGTCGGACCTCTGCTCCAACCGGGACAGACTCGAAATGTGTCGTTTGGCTGTAAAGGGGATGCCGGTGTTTGAGGTAACGGATATTGAATATCGGCTCGGCGGGCGGAGCTATACCGTCAATACGCTGCGGGCGTTGCGAAAGGAATATCCAAACGCTCAGTTTTATCTCTTAGTCGGCAGCGACATGTTTTTTACTTTTCGGCAATGGCGAAGCTATCGGGAGATATTGGGCGGCTGCACCCTGGTCGGCGCTTCCCGGAATTTTGAAGAACACCAGAAGATGCAGGAAATGTCCGCCTCTTTCCAAAGAGAAGGATTCGATACAGTTGTAATTGAAAACGATGTTTATGTTCTTTCTTCAACCGAGCTGAGGCGGTTGATGCAAGAGCATAAAGATATCAGTGCATATGTAAGTCCTGACGTCCTGCAATACATCAGGGAACATTCTTTGTTTGGCGGAGGTGTAATTGATGGGTCAAACGAGCTGGGATGAAATTAAGAAAGAATTAAGAAATCGTCTTTCCAAGAAGCGTTATCTGCACAGCCTTGCGGTCTCTGAATGCGCGCAGAGCCTTGCTTTGCGGTATCACAGCGACTCTGAAAAGGCGGCGTTTGCCGGCCTGATTCACGATGTCTGCAAAGACGAATCAAGGGAAAAGCTGTTGCAAATGGCGAAAGAATTTGGTATAATGCTAACCGAATCTGAGAAATTGTGTCCAAAATTGTGGCATGCGATCATCGGGGCGGCTTATGTCAGTCGTTTTTTTACCGATGATCTTGATATTATAAACGCGGTTCGTTACCATACCACAGCGCGGAAAGATATGTCTCTCCTGGAAAAGGTGGTCTATGTGGCTGATTGTGTGTCGGCCGACCGTGACTATCCAAATGTGCAGATGCTGCGCAAACTTTCAGAAACGAGCTTGGACTCTGTGATTTATGAAATGACGCGAATTACGATTTCGGAGCTGGCCTCTGCCGGACTTCCTCTGCATGAGGATACGACTGAGGCTTATAATCAGCTCTGCTTGAAAAATTCGGAGGCGTTTTATGACAAAAAGCAATTCACAGTATAGAAACGTATCATCTAAAGGGCGTTCCGGCAGAAAAAAACGCAGAATGCGGGCGAAGGACAAGGCTATTTTGACTTTGTCGGTTCTTTTGATTGTTTTTTCGGCGGCTTCTATCGGTGTTGTCGCATTGCTGAATGGGCGGTTTTGGTCCGGTGATGGTGCAGTCGACGAAAAGGCGCTCACACCGGTTGAAATAAAGGATAAGGTCGTCAATTTTCTCGTCTGTGGGATCGACGACGAAGAGGGCCGCGGCTTAGGGCAGCGAACCGATGTGATGATGGTCGTCAATTATGATATCGCATCGGGAAAGGTGAACGTCCTCCAGTTCCCGCGGGATACCTTTATCGGTTTTAACGAGAACTCCTCCGGGAAGCTGAACGCGATTTACGGAACGAAGGATGTCGGCGGGATCGAAGGGCTGTCCAAAAAGATTCATGAGACCTTTACGTTGAATATCGATCATTATGTGACGATTAAGATGGACGGGTTTAAAGATTTGGTCGATGCAGTCGGCGGTGTGGAGATGGATGTCCCAATTTCCTTTGATCTGGACGGGATTGCGATTCAGGCGGGCGTTCAAACCCTGAACGGTGAAATGGCGGAGAGGGTGGTCAGAGAACGGCATTCCTATGCGAGCCAGGATATTGGCCGGCTTCAAACGCAGCGTTTGTTTATCGGTGCGTTCCTGCAAAAACTGCTCGGGATGCCGAAAGGCCAGCTGGTCGGCTTGGTTCCCACCCTTTCTCAATATCTCACCACCGATCTTTCAATCGGTGAGATGTTGGGCTATGTCGATCTCGTCACCGGTTTCGACCTGAGCAATATGACGATGTATCTGCTGCCGGGCGAAGGCTATAAAATGCCGGAAAACGGAATCTGGTATTACAGCATTCACAAAGACAAGGCGGTAGAACTCATCAATCAGAACTTCAAACCTTATTCTGCAAAAATTACAGCAGCGGAGATCGACTGCGAAGAGCTGAGCAACAGCAGTGGTTATCTCGATAATGATTACACCCAGCTCGGCGGGACGGGAAGCGCTGACGATTCCTCGACTTAGCAGTTTAAGAAAGCTGACATAATCGATAAAAGTCGGGAGCCGATTGCTTCCTGTCTTTTAGAAAGGTTGTATTAAGGACGGAGGTGCTCTGACTTGAGTGAAAAAAAAGAGAAGATGCCAATTAAAAAGAAAGTCATTATCATTGTTTCGATTGTTTTGGCGTTTGTTTTGGTGCTGGCGGTTGTCGCTGTGGTGCTGATGAACAGCAAAGTTTTTCAAGGGGAGCAGGGGGAGCTTGAGTCTGGGATCAGCACAGCTGACGAAATCAAGGATGATGTTGTCAATTTCCTGATCTGCGGCATTGACGACGAAGAAGGCCGCGGCTTAGGGCAGCGGACGGATTTGATCCTCTATGTCAGCTATGATGTCGTCAAAGGAAAGGTCAGCGTCCTGCAAATTCCGCGCGACACCTACGTTGAAAACACCTCTACCAATAAAATCAACGCAATTTTTGGGCGAGAGGAAGGCGGAAAAATTCAGGGGCTTGCCAGTGAGATCAACCGTTTGTTCGCTCTGCCGATTGACCATTATGCCGTCATTAAGATGGATGGTTTTAAAGAATTGGTCGACGCAATGGGCGGCATTGAGATGAATGTCCCGTTTAATTTCGACTGGGGCGGCGGGCTCAGCTTGGAGAAGGGAAAGCAGGTTCTGGATGGAGCCCATGCGGAAATCATTGTCCGTCACCGCGGCGCCGAGGGCAGCTCCGACGGGAATTACAGCCTGGGCGATATTTCGAGGCTTCAGGTACAGCGTCTGTTTATCGCTGCGGTTCTGGAGCAGTTGATGTCCCTTTCAAAAACGGATCTGTTGGGGATGGCGCCGACGCTTCTGAAATATTTTTCCACCGATCTCACCCCTTCCGAACTGCTGAGCTTTATGGGGAAGGTCAATGAGTTATCGATGAACGATATGACGATGTACCTCCTTCCCGGAGAAGGAATTCCTCCGCATTATGCAAACTACAGCGTCCATTTGGATGCTACGGCAGACCTGCTCAATAAGGCGTTCCGGCCCTACTCCGCTTCGGTTCCGGCTGAGGACCTCGAGTGTATCGAGATGTCAAACACTTCGTCATATCTTGACGACAACCACGGCGTGCTGGGGCAGATTGTAGGCGGAGACTCGGGGGCGAGCGACGACACTGCTTCGTCTTCTCCCGATTCTCAGAGCGCCGAGTCATAAAACATGGATAGAAAGGATTTTGAGGTTGGATTCTTTAGAACTTTCAAAAAAAATCGTAAAGATACTGGACCGGAAAAAAGCGGATGACATCAGACTGCTAAAAATCCGCGACCTGACCATCTTGGCGGACTATTTCGTAATTGCCGGGGCGACCTCCACCACACAGGTCAAAGCGCTGGTGGACGAGGTGGATTATCAGCTTTCTCAGATGGGATTGGAGCCTTCTTTTGTCGAAGGATATCATTCCAATAATTGGATCGTGCTGGATTACCATGATGTAATCGTCCACGTCTTTTTAAAGGATGCCAGGGAGTATTATGACCTGGAACGGATGTGGGCGGATGCGGAAACCATAGATCTAGACAGTATTTTATCGGAGCAGGGGGAAATTTAGTTGAAGTACGATTTTTCACAGGTCGAGAAGAAATGGCAGAAAATCTGGCAGGACAAAAAGGTTTTTGCCGCGAAAAATGATTACACCCTGCCGAAGTATTACGCTTTGGTAGAGTTTCCGTATCCCTCGGGACAAGGGCTTCACGTCGGCCATCCCCGCTCCTATACGGCGCTCGACATCGTAGCGAGGAAACGCCGCCTTCAGGGGTATAATGTCCTTTATCCGATGGGGTGGGATGCCTTCGGGCTTCCGACCGAAAATTATGCGATCAAAAATAAAATCCATCCCGAAATCGTGACCAAGCAGAATGTGGCGCGGTTTAAGGAACAGCTCATGTCCCTGGGGCTCTCTTTCGATTGGGACCGGGAAGTTAATACCACAGACCCGGATTACTATAAATGGACGCAGTGGATCTTTTTGCAGCTTTTCAAAAGGGGCCTTGCTTACAAAAAAGAGATGTCGGTCAACTGGTGTACCTCCTGCAAAGTCGTGCTCGCCAATGAAGAGGTGGTCAACGGCGTCTGTGAACGCTGCGGCGGCGAGGTAGTTCATAAGGTAAAATCCCAGTGGATGCTCAAAATTACCGAATATGCCCAGCGTTTGATCGACGATTTGGAAGAGGTCGATTACATCGACCGGGTTAAGATTTCTCAAAAGAACTGGATCGGCCGCTCCACCGGCGCGGAGGTGGAGTTCGAGACGACGGCCGGGGATCTTCTCACCGTCTATACGACCCGGCCGGATACCCTTTACGGCGCGACCTATATGGTCATTTCGCCGGAGCATCCCGTCATAGAAAAGTGGGCGGATCGGATCGGCAATCTCGACGCTGTCCGCGAATATCAGGCGGTTTCCGCCAAGAAGTCGGATTTTGAACGGGCCGAGATCGTCAAAGAAAAAACCGGCGTCCGGCTGGAAGGCGTCCGCGCGATCAACCCTGTAAATGGGAAAGAAATCCCGATTTTTATCTCCGATTATGTCTTGATGAGCTATGGAACCGGCGCGATTATGGCGGTTCCGGCACACGATACCCGCGACTACGATTTCGCGAAGGCTTTCGACCTTCCGATCATCGAAGTGGTGGCCGGCGGCGATGTTTCCAAAGAGGCGTTTACCGACTGTGCGACCGGAACAATGGTCAATTCTGGGATTTTAGACGGTCTTTCAGTCGAAGAAGCAAAGAAAAAGATCATCGAGTGGCTGGAAGCGCATCACAAAGGCCGTCCGAAGGTCAATTATAAGCTTCGCGACTGGGTCTTTTCCCGTCAGCGCTTCTGGGGAGAACCGATCCCAATCGTTTATTGTGAAAAATGCGGTTATGTGCCGCTTCCGGAAAGCGAGCTCCCGCTCCGTTTACCGGAAGTAGAGTCCTTTGAGCCGACCGATGATGGGGAATCCCCGCTTTCAAAGATGGAAAGCTTTGTCAATACGGTCTGCCCGCATTGCGGCGGCCCTGCCAAGAGGGAGACCGATACCATGCCGCAGTGGGCTGGTTCTTCCTGGTATTTCCTGCGTTACTGCGACCCGCATAATCCGGACGCTCTGGCTTCTAAAGAAGCGCTCGATTACTGGCTCCCTGTCGACTGGTATAACGGCGGGATGGAACATACCACCCTCCATCTGCTTTATTCCAGGTTTTGGCATAAGTTCCTCTACGATATCGGCGTCGTCAGTACCAAAGAGCCTTATGCCAAGCGGACCAGCCATGGAATGATCCTCGGCGAAAACGGTGAAAAGATGAGCAAATCCCGCGGCAACGTGGTTAATCCTGATGAGATTGTCCGCGAATACGGTGCGGATACCATGCGCTTGTATGAGATGTTCATCGGCGATTTTGAAAAGAGCGCGCCCTGGAGTTCCGCCAGCATCAAAGGCTGCAAACGCTTCCTCGACCGGATCTGGGCGCTTCAGGATTGTGTGACAGACGGGGAGGAGTACCGCGATGAACTCCGTGCGGCGATGCACAAAACGATCAAAAAAGTGACGGAGGATATCGAAAACCTCAAGTTCAACACTGCAATTGCGGCGATGATGGCCCTGCTCAATCAGATTGCCGCGGCCGGTTCGGTCAACAAACGCGAATTTAAGGATTTTCTCATCCTTCTCAACCCATTTGCGCCACATATTTCCGAGGAACTGTTTGAAAAAATGGGGTTCGGCGGGATGGTCACAGAAAATTCGTGGCCCGAATACGACGAGTCGGAATGTGTGGATGATACCATCGAGCTTGTGGTACAGGTCAACGGAAAGCTGCGCGGCAAGATCACGGTGTCTGCGGATGTCTCTAAAGACGAAGCGATTACAGCCGCAAAGAGTGAAGTAGCTGCTGTACTGGAAGGAAAAGGGATCGTAAAGGAAATTTTCGTTCCCGGGAAGCTAGTTAATCTCGTCGTCAAATAATGTTCAAGTTTTCGATTTATTTTAGGGCTTGACAGACAGCGGTTCGGCATAGTATAATTAGTTTACAGTTTTGTTTTAAACCTCTGCCTTTGGGGCAAAGGGAGGGAATAGAGTGTCAGAAATCAGAGTAAAAGATAACGAGTCTTTGGACAGCGCTTTGAGGAGATTTAAAAGATCTTGTGCAAAATCGGGCGTTTTGGCTGAGGTTCGGAAGAGAGAGCATTATGAGAAGCCCTCTGTAAAGCGTAAGAAAAAATCAGAGGCGGCACGTAAGCGTAAGTTCAAATAAGAACTTTAGTTACTTAACGTTACAGGAAAGCGGGCGCGATGGTGCTCGCTTTTTTGTTTCACTGTGAGGCAGGAGGAACGCGATGTCGATTTTTATGCCGGATTACCTGCTGCATTCCGTTTTGGATGTAACGCCTGATTTTTTAGCCGGACTGCATTGTTCCGCCGTTTTGCTGGATGTTGACAACACATTGGCTGTCTATGGAAAGCCGGAACCCGCCGCGGGAATCCTCGAATGGATTCAGATGCTGAGACAGGCGGGCATTTCAATGATTATTGTGTCCAATAATACGAGGGAACGGGTCGCTCCCTTTGCGGAGAAGCTGGGGCTTGATTTCGTCTGTTGGAGCTGCAAGCCGCTCGGGTTTGGCATCCGCAGGGCGTGCAGACGCTTGAATGTGCCGCGAAAAAAAGCGGTGATGATTGGGGATCAAATTCTAACGGATGTAGTTGGCGGAAAACTCCAGCGGATGATAACGGTTCTGGTCGAGCCGTATGAAATGGAGACGACGGCGTTTTTTAAGTTTAAACGAAGATGGGAACGCAAATATCGGGAGCGCTTTCAGGCGCGGGAGGATCTGTAAACATGAGCGCATTTTTTGGGCCGGCTGGAAATTCTCAGAGTTTTACTGAAATGGGGTTCAAACGAAACGACCAGGTGCCGGAATATCTCGAGCGGTTTGGGCTCAACGCATATGAATACCAATGCGGGCATGGGGTGCGGGTCAACCCGCAGACCGCTGCAAAGCTCAAAGAAAACGCTGAAGCAAAGGGAATTCGCCTCTCCCTGCATTCTCCGTACTATATCTCCCTTTCCAGTGCGGAGGAGGAAAAGAGGGACAACAGCATAAATTATGTCCTTCAAAGCGCACAGGCGGCAAAGATGATCGGAGCAAGCCGTGTGGTTGTCCACTCCGGTTCCTGCGGAAAGATGACCCGCGAAAAGGCGCTTGCGCTTGCAAAGGATACGGTGCGCCGATGCTTGAAGGCAATGGATGAAGAGGGCCTGGGCGATATCGTTTTCTGCCCCGAAACGATGGGGAAGATCAACCAGCTCGGCAATTTGGATGAAGTATTGTCCCTCTGCCAGCTGGATGAGCGTTTGATTCCGTGCATCGATTTCGGCCATCTCAACGCCCGCACATTGGGGCAGGTCAATTCACGGGAAAGCTTCCTCGAAATTCTGGATGCGGTTGAAAATCGGCTTGGAACCGACCGGCTCAAACAGTTCCATTCTCATTTCAGTAAGATCGAATACACGGACAACGGCGGTGAAAAGCGCCATCTGACCTTTGACGATGCGGTTTACGGCCCGGAATTTGAGCCGCTGGCCGAGCTCATTGCAAAGAAAAACCTTTCACCGGTCTTCATCTGCGAATCGGCGGGAACGCAGGCGGAGGATGCGCAGGCAATGATGGAGATGTATCGAAAATATCTTGCAGACTGAGGGAGGAGAAGGACAGTGAGAAAAAAAGTAATTGTGATCCATGGGCCGAATATCAATATGACAGGGGAACGTGAAACCAACATATACGGAAAAGAAACCTTGGCGGATATCAATAAGCTGATCGTTTCCCACGCAAATGAGCTGGGGATGGATTGTGAAACCTTTCAGTCCAATCACGAGGGCGCCATTATCGACAAAATCCATGAAATCCGCAGTGAATGCGACGGTGTAGTCATCAATGCAGGCGCGTATACCCATTACAGCTATGCCATCCGAGATGCGATTGCGCTGTTGAAAATTCCCTGCATTGAGGTGCATCTTTCCAATATCCATGGACGTGAGGAGTTCCGGCATCATTCCGTAATCGCCCCAGTCTGTGTCGGACAGATCGCTGGGTTCGGCAAGTACAGTTATCTTCTGGCGCTGGACGGCTTAAAGCCGCTCCTGTGAGAAAGGCGGGGATCGTATGTGGGATTGCAGGGAACAGCTTCAAAAAGCGGCCGCTTTGATTCCGGAGCATGTGGATGCGGTGCTGATAACCTCCGGTGTCAGCCGCCAGTATTTGCTGCATTTTCCGTCGACGGCAGGACTTATGCTGCTGACCCGGGAGAATGCGGTTTTTCTGGCCGATTCCCGGTATAAAGAAAAGGCTGACCGAACCTTTTCCGGCTGCGAGACCGTTTTGCTCACCTCGGCTGCAAGGCAGTTGAGCGCTTACTTTAAACAGTGGAACATTAAAACGCTGGCGGTGGAAAGCTCTTATATGACGCTGCGGGAGCACTCCCGTTATCAAAAGCTCTTTCCGGGGATTACGATCCTTGGCTCTGATGAATTCGACAGCGGCATGTTAAAGCTGAGAA
The DNA here is from genome assembly GCA_964607135.1 of uncultured Oscillospiraceae bacterium. GTDB lineage: Bacteria > Bacillota > Clostridia > Oscillospirales > Ruminococcaceae > Metaruminococcus_A. The sequence continues at coordinate 32,758 of CAZSIV010000022.1, forward strand.
GTGTCAAGACGCAGGACGAAATCCGCCGGATGAAGGCGGCGCAGGAGATCACCGACGCTGTATTCGAAAAAATCTGCGGTGTGATCGCGCCGGGCATCACGGAAAAGGAGATTGCCGCCCGGATGGAATATGAGATGAAGCTGTTGGGCGCCGACGGCCTTGCGTTTGATACGATTGTCGTATCCGGTAAAAACTCCTCTATGCCGCACGGCACGCCGTCGGAAAAAAAGGTGGCATCGGGCGACTTGATTACGATGGATTTCGGTGCAGCTTTGGACGGATACATGAGCGATATGACCCGCACAGTAGCGATCGGAACTGTCGGGGAAGAGGAAAGAAAAGTCTACGAGACCGTTTTGGAGGCGCAGAAACGGGCGTTTGAACAGATCCGCCCCGGCGCGGTCTGCGCAGACGTCGACCGGGCGGCGCGGGACTATATCGCCGAAGCGGGATATGACGGCTGTTTCGGGCACGGCTTGGGGCACAGCCTCGGAATCGAGATTCACGAAACTCCTTCCTACAGTTCGAGTGACCGCACGGTTCTCGAGCCGGGGATGGTTCTCTCTGTTGAACCGGGAATTTATCTGCCGGGAAAGTTCGGCGTGAGGATCGAGGATGTAGCGGCCATCGAAGAGGGCGGATTCGAAAATCTGACGAAAAGTCCAAAAGAGCTTTTGATCCTGTAAGTTCAGCCGAAACGGCGGTTTGATACGCTTTGCTAAAAAATGATCGGCGGGACTGATTTCCCACTTGTAATTATCGGCATTTTAGTATAAAATAGGAACATAAGAAATGAAAGATGACGGAGGTTAATTTATGATATCAGCAGGTGAATTCAGAAATGGCATTACTTTTGACATGGACGGAAATGTTTACCAGGTCATTGAGTTTCAGCATGTAAAGCCGGGGAAGGGCGCGGCGTTCGTCCGCACCAAGATCAAAAACGTAATTTCTGGGGCTGTAACCGAAAGGACGTTTAACCCGACTGAGAAATTTGAAAATGCTTTCGTTGAGAGAAAAGAGATGGAGTATTCTTACAGCGACGGCAATTTGTATTATTTTATGGATCTTGAAACCTATGAGCAGGTTCCGATCGACGAGTCGAAACTGGGGGATGCGTTCCGCTTTGTCAAGGAGAACATGACCTGCAAGGTTCTTTCTTACAAGGGCAATGTTTTTGGAATCGAGCCGCCGAATTTCGTAGAGCTCGAGGTCACAGAAACCGACCCGGGATTCAAGGGCGATACTGCAACCAATGCAACGAAACCCGCAGTGGTAGAGACCGGTGCTGAAATCCGCGTTCCGCTTTTTATCGATCAGGGCGACCGCGTTCGGATCGACACCAGGACCGGCGAATATATGGAGCGCGCATAAATTTTTCGGGTTTTGACGATACTCCGCCTGGAAAGTAAAATTGAGCTTAAGGAGGCAGTTTCATGAATATTGCTGAAAAGGTCGCTTATCTGCGTGGATTGTTGAAAGGCTTGTCTTTTGACGAAGACTCCAAAGAGGCAAAAGTTTTTGATGCAATTATTGATGCTCTCGACGAAATTGCTATGGCGGTTACCGATTTGGAAGAAAATCAGGGTGAGCTCGAGGAGCTGGTGTCTATCATAGACGAGGATCTCGGCGAGCTGGAAGACGATTACTATGACCTGGACGAAGAGGAGGCTGAGGGCGACGGCTTCGAAGAAGAATATTATGAAGTAGTCTGCCCAACCTGCGGCGATACCATTTGTTTGGACGAAGAGATGCTCGACGAAGGGGAGATGGCCTGTCCGAACTGCGGCGAACACTTGGAGTTTGACTTAGACGACGTCGATTGCGATTGTGGCTGCGAGCATGATCATGACGGCTGCGATTGCGGCTGCAAAGAATAATTCCCGGTTTGATTTCATATCCTTTGTATAATTTAATAGTTGTCTGTTTCGGGGCGGAGTGCAATTCTCCACCGGTGGTAATGAGCGAACAACTCTAGTCCACGCGCTGTAAAAGGCCGATCTGGTGCGATTCCAGAACCGACGGTATAGTCCGGATGAAAGAAACGGAAACACCTTTGTTTTCGCGCGCCCTCAGATTGATGTCTGAGGGCTTTTATTTTCCAAAACAGCCTCTATTGATTATAAAATTTTTTATTCATGGAGGAATTCAGAATGAACCAGAAAAAAGTGAATGTCAGGCGTTTAACCATTACCGCTATGCTTGCGGCCGTATCCTCGGTACTGATGTTTTTCAGCTTCAACGTACCGTTGATGCCGAGCTTTATCAAAATGGATTTTTCCGAGCTGCCCGCTTTGTTCGCTTCTATAACCCTCGGGCCTGTTGCGGGAGTGGTCGTCTGTCTGGTGAAAAACCTCGTCAATTTATTTTTCAGTACGACAGGCGGTGTCGGCGAGCTTTCCAATTTTCTTCTCGGCGCGTTCTTCGTTCTTCCTGCAGGTTTTCTTTGTAGGAAGGATAAAAGCTATAAAAACGCAATCATCGGTTCTTTAATCGGCGCCGCCATAATGGCTTTGTTCAGTGTCGCGTCAAATTATTTTGTCATCTATCCGGTTTACTATAATTTTCTTCCGGAAGAGGCTGTCCTCGGGATGTATCAGGCGATTAATCCCGGCGTCCATTCGGTTTTGGATGCTCTTTGGGTCTTCAATATGCCCTTTACCTTTATCAAGGGGCTTTGCAGCGCTGTGATTGCAATCCTTCTCTATAAACCGCTCCTTCCTGTTTTAAAAATGAATTATTAGCAGCACTTGACAAGCAGAGAGGAATTTTATATAATAAGTGCGAACAAAAGAATAGCCTTATCAAGAGTGGCTGAGGAATCAGGTCCTGTGAAGCCCGGCAACCTTTTCAGTAAGGTGCCAAATCCTGCGGTGCAAACCGGAAGATGAGGAACATAACGAGATGTTTCGGCGTCCGGTTTTACCGGGCGCTTTCATTTTGTATCTTTATTTTTTGGAGGTATTCATATGGCGAAATTTCTTTTTACGTCGGAGTCCGTCACAGAAGGGCATCCAGATAAAATCTGCGACCAAATTTCTGATGCAGTGCTCGATGCCCTTTTAGAGCAGGATCCGATGTCCAGGGTTGCCTGCGAAACGACAACAACAACCGGAATCGTCAATGTAATGGGTGAAATTACCACCAATGCATATGTTGATATCCCGAAGATTGCGCGTCAGGTGGTCCTTGATATCGGATATGACCGTGCAAAGTACGGCTTTGACGGCAATACCTGTGCGGTGGTCACTTCGATCGACGAACAGTCCGGGGATATTGCTATGGGTGTCAATAAAGCGCTTGAAGCGCGCGGCGGTTCCGGAGAAGATACCGATTCTACCGGCGCGGGAGATCAGGGGATGATGTTCGGCTATGCCTGCGACGAGACGCCGGAGCTCATGCCGATGCCGATTTCATTGGCGCATAAACTGGCGCTCCGCTTGACGGAAGTTCGCAAAAACGGGACGCTCCCATATCTCCGTCCGGATGGAAAAACACAGGTGACGGTCGAATATGTAGACGGTGTGCCCCGGCGTGTCGATGCAATCGTTGTTTCATCCCAGCACAGCGATGCGGTCTCGCTTGAGCAGATTCGGGCCGACATCATCGAGGATGTCATCCGCCCGGTTGTTCCCGCGGAGCTTTTGGATGAAAATACCAAGTTTTATGTCAACCCGACGGGTCGTTTCGTAATCGGCGGCCCGCAGGGGGATAGCGGCTTGACCGGCCGTAAAATCATCGTGGATACTTATGGCGGCTACGCCCGTCACGGCGGCGGCGCCTTTTCGGGAAAAGACCCGACCAAGGTTGACCGGAGCGCTGCCTATGCTGCCCGCTGGGTCGCTAAAAACGTTGTTGCCGCCGGTCTTGCTAAGAAATGCGAGGTTGAGCTTGCTTATGCGATCGGCGTTGCTCACCCGGTTTCCGTTATGGTGGACAGCTTTGGAACAGGCGTTGTTTCAGATGAAAAACTCGCCGAGGCAGTCAACAAGGTTTTTGACCTCCGTCCGGCGGCGATTATTCGGCAGCTTGACCTTAGAAAGCCAATTTACCGGAAGCTTGCCGCTTATGGGCATATGGGCAGAGAAGATCTCGGCGTTACTTGGGAGAAAACAGACAAGGTCGAGGAACTGAAAGCTGCTGTAAAATAAACGATAAGAAAAAGGGGCTGTTAAAAGCAGCCCCTTTTTGCAGTCCGAATTTTTTATCACTGACAAGTGGAAGAATCTCTGAATTACAAAAAGAGTCACCGAAAAGCTCATTTCCAGCGCTATTTGATTGCGATATATACGTCCATATAGTGAACGCCATCAGTCGTATATTCCCTTTCATAGCAGGGAATAATCCCCTGTTCTTTTACGTCCTTCAACTGGTTGATTTTCATATATTCCATAAGCGTTTGATAGGCTTCGGGAATAACCATGAACGGCGCTTTAGAGGGCTCTTTGATTGTAATAGCGGCATATTTTTGACCGTTTTGCGTGATGATATCAACGCTTCCCTCTTGTATTGCAGTATTAGATGGTAAAATCCATGCGGCGGTGTATCCGTGCATATGATGTATGTTGACCTGTTCCTGTGACACAAATGGAAAGTCCCAGCCGATAATCTGCGGCTGCTTTTCTCCATGGCATACCGCCAATTCCGTCATACGCCGAATGGCGTCTTCTTCCGGATGAAGACTGATGACGGTATAGGGAATATATTGAAAGCCTTCGATATATTCCACCCTGATGTTTGAATACGCTTCATTACATCCATCCATTTCTTCTCTAAGTAAATGATCCATAGAACAGGAAAAAAGGTCGCACAATTCAAATATTTTATTGATTTCGGGGTACGCAGCATCCAATTCCCATTTCGATACAGTCTGCCGGCTGACACTTAGTCTTTCAGCTAAATCTTCCTGTGTCATAGAGTTGCGCAACTTCCTTAAAAATTGCAGATTTTTTCCGAAGCTCATATTTCGATCTCCTTTTTCTTTTGATAATATAATTATACAGAAACAGCGGTGATTTTCTATCAATTACTGATTGCATTTTTGATAAAATGCGCAATTACAGGCTGCTTTAAATCCATAAGTGCAATTCCAGCTTCTCAGAATGATTCCTCTTTTTTACAAAATAAAGAGGAATCACTTTTTGCTTTCCTCTGATAGAAAATTATGGTATACTGTAAACGGTTAAGCAGTGTCAAAGATGGACGGATTTTTATATTCGATCCGGATACGAATCATGAACGGAGGAAGATCAATGAAAACAATCGCATTCATCGGCATCGGCGTAATGGGAAAATCTATGGCAAGAAATTTGATGAAGCATGGTTACGAAGTATCTGTTTACACCAGAACCAAGGAAAAAGCAGCAGACATTGTCGCGGAGGGCGCAGCTTGGTGCGACACAATTTCAGACTGTGTCGCTGGAAAAGACGTGGTCATCACAATGGTCGGTTATCCTAAAGATGTGGAAGAGGTCTATTTTGGGGAAAACGCGATCCTGAAATCTTCCAAGCCCGGCGCCTATTTAATCGATATGACGACAACCAGCCCTAAATTGGCGGTGCGGATTTATGAAGCCGCGAAAGCCGAGGGCAAGTTCGCTTTAGATGCGCCGGTGTCCGGCGGCGACGTCGGTGCACGCAATGGGACCCTCTCCATTATGGTCGGCGGCGATCAAGAGGCGTTTGACGCTTGTATGCCTCTTTTTGAAGCAATGGGAACCAATATTATTTATGAGGGAAAGGCCGGGAACGGCCAGCACACGAAAATGGCGAACCAGATCGCGCTTTCCGGAGTAATTGCCTGTGTCTGCGAATCGATTTCCTATGCGAAAAAGGTTGGCTTGGATGTCCAGACCATGCTGGACAGCATCAGCCAAGGTGCCGCCGGAAGTTGGCAGATGAGCAATATGGCGCCCCGTATTTTGAACGGAGACCTGAACCCGGGTTTTTTTGTCAAGCATTACATCAAAGATATGACGATTGCCACTGAGGAAGCGGAAGGGGTCGGCTTGGATATGCCGATTGTCAATAACGTCCTTTCGATGTATCGCTCGCTGGAGCAGGAAGGATACGGCGATCTGGGAACACAGGCCCTGATTAAATATTATGAAAAGTAATCAGGATGTTTTATAAAAGAGGGCGCCCTGCGGTTCAGGAAATCAGCGGGATTTAGCTCTTCTAAATTTCAGTAGGAAAGAAGCAGCATCCGAATCACTGCCGTCCGGATGCTGCTTCCTTTTCTATACGAAACGCGGTATACGATTCGGTTTTGCTTCAAGGAAATTAGAAAATAACTTTCTGCCATTTTAAAAATTTTTCTTGACATTTTTTGTTTTTTAAAGCATAATAATAGATATCAATTTTATAAAGTTGCGAACATAGTTTAATGGTAAAACATCAGCTTCCCAAGCTGAGGTTGGGGGTTCGATTCCCCTTGTTCGCTCCACACCGGAGCAAAGTGGATTTTGCTCCGGTTTATTGTATAGTAAAACCACGCGATAGTCGCGTGGTTCAAAAAAGGTTAACCGATGAG
>CAZSIV010000023.1:0-37007 GCA_964607135.1 uncultured Oscillospiraceae bacterium
TCAGGCTTCAATCCTGCGAGGCGCCTCGCGGGTTACCAACGTTGTTATTTGCACCGTCTGCGGATCGCGTCTGCCGGCGGAGGCGCTCCGCACCGTCCTGCAAAACCGCGTCTGCTCTTGTCAATCGAGGGTACATTCATCGGAGGAATAGTTATGAAACGAATCATAATTGGCATATCTATTGTTGTAGTTTTAGCAGGGGCGATTACTGCACACTTGATTTTTAGGCCGTCTAAAACCGCACAGATTGCGATTGTAGAAACGAACTGGTCAGGCGAAAAAGACTATGTGCCAACCGAACAAACCAAAACCTATGAGGTAAAATCCGGCGATGTTATCCGGTGCGGAGAAATAATGGATTTGGAAGTTACCGTATCAAAAATATCAAATGATTCTGTGACAATCGAAACAAATACGCCGATGAGCAGCATAGAAGAGCCTTATGTCAATTTGGAAGCCGATGAAACACGCTTTACAATACCAAAAGACAAATCGCTGCGCCTTGTTACGCCGACATTGGATGCAGGAGATATTTATATCTTTTCGATATTGGAGATAGACGAAGAAAAATAATTCATATATGACCGATGTCTTGTGAAAAAAATCGCTTGCCGTCGGTTTTGTTATTTAAATCAGACAGAAGTAAAGGATATGCTGTTTCTGAAAACAAAGTAAAAGAACAGATTGTTCGCGTGATCCGACTGTTGGAAAGCGGGGAAACGAATCGGGATATCATACAGGGAAAGCTCGACGAAATGTCCTTTGCCATCAATGGGCTGGAGGAAGAATTCGAAGAAAACGACAGTGAAATCGAGACCGTAGAGAGACAGCATCGGGGCTGCGGTTGGATATGCCTTAGATTGGTTTGGGATTGACATCGATAATGAAACCGCCGTCCGGGAAAGGAATTGGTAGTTCCACCTAGGTACAGACGGTAGTTCCTTCTAATTGAGGAGGCGGCAAAGCGGTCGTCGTGCAGTCTTGTAAATTGTGCGGGATTTCCCAGATGCAGTCGGAGATTGTCGGTATACCTAGGAATTTTTACGAAAGGAACGATATTGCCCAATCGAAAGCCGCATGCTTTGGATGAGCCATTTGATATCGTATGGTAATTTTTATGAAGCTGCTCGCTATCTGTTCCATTTTGGCGGCCGGAACACTGTGGGGAACCATTGGAATTTTTATCCGCACCCTGACCCGGATGGAGTTCAGTTCGATGGAACTGGTTGCCCTCCGCTCCTTTGGGACGCTCCTGGCGATGGCTCTCTATCTGGCTGTTTTCAAGCGTGATGCCTTCCGGATCCGGTTAAAAGACTGGTGGTGCTTCGCAGGAACCGGGATCCTCAGCATCCTGTTCTTCAACTACTGCTATTTTACCGCCATCAACCTGACTTCGCTTTCCACCGCCTGCATCCTCCTTTACACCGCCCCGATCATCGTCATGCTCCTTTCCCTCCTGCTTTTCAAGGAAAAATTGACGGCGTTAAAATGCGTATCCGCACTTCTCGCCTTTCTAGGCTGCGCTTTGGCGGCGGGGCTTCACCCTGCGGCAGACCTTTCCATCACGCCGGAAGGATTGCTCGCCGGGCTCGGCGCGGGGCTCGGCTACGCGCTTTACAGCATTTTCGGCCGATACGCCCTCAACCGGGGATACAGCAGCCTCACGATCACCCTTTACACCTTCGCCTTTTCCTCTTTCGGCTCCCTTTTCCTGGTCGACACGCCGGCGCTTGCCGGGAAGATATCCGGCAGGCCGGAAAGCATCCCCTGGATCCTCGCTCTGGCCCTGGTCACCTGTGCAGCCGCTTATCTTCTTTACACTTATGGTCTGACTAAAATTGAATCCAGCAGGGCTTCGATCCTCGCATCGATTGAGCCGGCTGTTGCCACTCTGGTCGGATTTTTTGTTTTTCAGGAGCCGCTGACCCTGTGGTCGGCTGCCGGAATCTGCCTGGTGTTTTTGTCGCTGATTCTGCTCAACGCGGACAGTGTTTTCAAAAAGAGGTTTGCCAAACGGCCCGGAGCGGATCAGCCGCAGTAAATCCTCAAAGGCCGGCGGGGAAGGCGATGAATTCCGTCAAAAAATTTCTTCCCCTAAATATTTATCGTGCGGAGCGATTAAGCACTTTTCGATCGGTTTCCAATAGCTGTTGTAAAGGTTTTTCTGCGCTGTTCCATAGCTTTCTTTCGTGTCGAATTCCCAATAAAGCATGTATTTGACGCTTTTTACAATGCGCGTGATTTTAAGCGGGGGAAGCCCTTCTTTAATTTGTTCCATGTCTATGCGATATCCCCTTTTGACCAGCCGGAGCAAAAGGAGCCCATCCTGCTTTTCCAGAAAGCTTTTTGCTTCGCGCATGAGCGCTTCAAATTCCTCCGCTTTTTGCGGCTTGACCTGATAAATGCACAGTTCGGTAAACGGCATATTTCTTCCTCCTTTATCCCATTTTAACATATAAGTGTGATAAAAGCATGCCGCATTTCTCTATTTATTTCTTTTTTTAAACGGAATTTGTGAGGGTTAGCAGAATGAGATTATGTGATTTCTTCAAAAGAAAAGATAGCGAGTACAGATATTTAAGGACAGGCCCGAAAAACGGTTGGGAAATGTCTCCAAATTTATATGCGAAATGTCCCCAATGCGGCTATTTTTTATCACTTGATCCAATGAAAAGTGATAGCTGCCCTTGCGGCAATTTAAGTAAAGACAACGAGGCTGGGAGATTTGGCGCAAAAACGGGCGATTCAACCATAGAAATATATACAAAGAAATAACATTGATAGATACGAATTTTTGAATGGAGGTTATACGCCGAATTTTTTCGGCGTTTTATTGATTTTGAGGATGCTGGGACGAAATCATTTCGTTGCGGCCGCATCGATGTTAAAATTGCCTGAAGCTGTCGTTTATCCTTTTAGAGCAGTTACAAACTGTGAATAGACAGGCATACGGCATGGCGTCAATTACGCTCTGGCGGTCGATACCGGTTTGATTGAAAGGGCGTGCCGAAACGTTAGCTTGTGTCAATCGTTTTTATAGACGCCGCATTTTATGTTACATCATGGTTTGACGCCGTACACGTATGATATTACGGCATCCGCTGTTTCCAACAGAACTGCGTATGTCGCAAAAATTGTAAAAATCTTTTTTACAAAGGTTCTGCAGCGACATAAAAGTTACCCAAAGGTGACTGAGTGATAAAAAAGTGCGTACTTGTAGAACGTAAAAAAATTGATACAATAGTAAATACAGAGGTCAATATAGTGGCACTTTCCAATAGCAGGGAATAGGAGATCGTTTCTGTTTTAGCTTGTGGTACGGCTGTCTGCAAAGGCCGTCCCTGCCCCCGAATCGGAACAGGAACGATTTCTGAAAAGGGATATGTTATGACCGACCGCTGTATCGGCTGTGGAAAATGCCAAAGAAGCTGTCCGCAGCACTGCATTATACAGGGAAAGCCTTATCAGATACAGCAGAAACATTGCCTGCATTGCGGAAATTGCTACGAAAACTGTCCTGTCAAGGCAGTTCAGAAACGAGGAAACAAATGAATCAGTCTGAAAGAAGAATGTATTTGATTAGAGAATTGCTCTCGGAGCGACCGAAATATGCGAATATGCAAATTCCGACGAACGCACAGGAGCAAAAAAAGCTCTTGCGTTCGCTTTTTAATATACGGATGCCGGAGCCTGTTTCGGAAGAATTTCTAAAGATTCAGGATGAATATTTGCAGGAGGAGATTTCACGGAAAGGCATTACACTGCTTAAAGATTTAACGCCCGAAAAGAACAATCTCTATCTCTGGCAGGGTGATATTACAACGCTTGAGTGCGACGCGATTGTAAACGCCGCCAATTCACAGCTTCTCGGCTGTTTCTGCCCGTGTCACGGCTGTATTGATAATGCCGTTCACACTTATGCAGGGGTGCAGCTCCGTTTGGCCTGTACGGAACTGATGAAGCAGCAAGGCCGCGAAGAAGAAACAGGAAAGGCGAAAATCACCCCCGCTTTTAATCTGCCTTGCCGATATGTACTGCACACAGTCGGCCCCATTGTCGGTGGACTTTTGACAAAGAAAGACGAAGAACTGCTTGCATCCTGCTACCGTTCCTGTTTGGAGCTTGCGGCTCTGAGCAGAATTGACAGCATTGCTTTCTGCTGTATCTCTACGGGGGAATTTCACTTTCCAAACGACCGGGCGGCTGAAATCGCAATACAAACAGTAACAGAATTGATTCAGAAAAAGAAGAGCGAAATCAAGGTGATATTCAATGTTTTCAAAGATTTGGACTACGAAATCTACAAAAAGCTGCTCCGAGCAAATTAGCAGGTTAAAAGAAGCGCTTTCCTCTGCCGACGCTGTTGTAATCGGTGCAGGAGCAGGACTTTCCACTTCCGCAGGCTTTGTCTATACGGGAGAACGCTTCAATCAATATTTTTCGGATTTTGAAGAAAAATACGGCTTTCACGATATGTATTCCGGCGGATTCTATCCTTATTCCACGCCGGAGGAATATTGGGCATATTGGAGCAGATATATCTATGTGAACCGTTATATGGACGCTCCGAAGCCTGTATATCAGGAACTTTTGGAGCTTGTAAAAGAAAAGGACTATTTCGTTATCACAACAAATGTAGACCACCAGTTTCAAAAAGCAGGCTTTGATAAAAAGCGACTGTTTTATACACAGGGCGATTACGGTTTGTTTCAATGCTCCGCGCCTTGTGATATAGACACTTACGACAATGAAGAAACGGTTCGCCGCATGATGGACGAACAAAAGGATATGAAAATTCCCACTGAGCTGATTCCCAAATGCCCGAAGTGCGGGAAACCGCTGACAATGAATCTGCGCTCCGACGATAAATTTGTGGAGGACGAAGGTTGGATAAAAGCAGCCCAGCGGTATGAAAATTTCCTGCGCACAAGGAAAAACACAAAAATTCTGTTTTTAGAGCTGGGCGTAGGCTATAATACCCCTGTCATTATCAAATATCCGTTTTGGCAGATGACGGCTAAAAATCCGAACGCCACCTATGCCTGCATCAACAGCGGCGAAGCTATCTGCCCAGACGAGATTGAAAGGCAGTCAATTTGCATTGACGGAGATATTGGGGAAATCCTTTTGGAGCTGCGAAAGGAAAAATACTGCGGTGAAAAAATGACACGCTACAGTTCTTAGTAAAGATACCCGTTTAAAATATGGATAAATAGAACGAGTTTAAATGCGAATTGCGTCCAGACTCAGTCTGGAGCGGGCTACGAAGCTCGAACTCGCAATCTCAACCCCGCGAAAGCTTTGCCTTCGCGGGGCCCCGAGCATCCAATTTGAAGGACGGTGGATACAGCGAGCTCTGGAAAAGGATTCAAAAAAGAAAAGCTCCTTTTTTAAAGGAGCTTTTTTGGAGCGGGTTACGAGGCTCGAACTCGCTACCTCCACCTTGGCAAGGTGGCGCTCTACCAGATGAGCTAAACCCGCATAAAATATTGGTGCCTCCGGACGGAATCGAACCATCGACACGAGGATTTTCAGTCCTCTGCTCTACCGACTGAGCTACAGAGGCAAATCTTAAAAACATTATTTTGAAAGATAAAATTCAATCTGAAATTGACAACAAAATATATTTTACACGGTTTTTCTGAGTTTGTCAAGATAAAAAATAGATCTTGCCTGATTTTATAAATGCTATATATACTTGTGAAATAACGGATAAACCGTTCCGGAAAATCTCATTCTTATCCAATTTAACATTGCATATGCTTATACAGAACGGAAATATTTTTCTTATTTTTTATTTTTTTATTGATAATCACGAAAACAAAGAAAAACTACTGTATTTTTTTGATGGTATGCTATAATAGTAAAGATAATCTACCCTCACTTGACAAGGGAAGAACAATCAATATTCCTGAAGGAAAAGGGAGTTGCCCGCGTGAAGAAAAAAATAAACATTGTCATTGTGGCGGTGTCGATCGTAGCGTTGCTCGCCTATGTTGTGCTGGTCGATGGAATCGACAATATTTTAAACATCTGGAAAACCTCTAATAAATGGTGGCTTTTTTGTGGCGTCCTTGCGATGCTGGTTTACTGGCTGATCGAGTCGGGAATTCTGCATACCATTACAAAATCTTATCATAAAGCGCAGCGGTTCCGGCAGACTCTTCGCGTCTCCATGATCGGCCAGCTTTTCAACTGCATCACTCCTTTTGCGAGCGGTGGGCAGCCGATACAAGCTTACGAAATGTCCAAAAGCGGCGTCCCGATCGGTGTTACAACCTGCTCCCTTTTAATTAAATTTATCGTTTACCAAACGGCTCTCACTCTGTCTTCGATCGCGGTTTTGATCATCAAGTTTAATGAATTCGTGCAGATCAGCGGGTTTGTTTATCTGGTTTTTGTCGGCTTTATCATCAACTTTGCCGTTCTTGCGTTCCTGTTCTGCATCGGGCTTTTTAAAGGCTTTACGGTGAAGATGGTCTGCGGGTTTATTCGGTTTTGCGGCAAACTCCATATTTTTAAAAATGTCGAACAAAAAATAGAACGTGCATTGGTTGGCGTGGATGAGTTTTATGACGGCTTTCAACAGATCAAGCAGAATAAAAAGCTGTTTACTTTTAATGTTGCCGCTTCGATTGCCCAAATTGTTGTTTACAGCGCGATTCCCTATTTCATCTACCGGGCTTTTGGAAATGGAACAGAAACCTTTCTCACAGTCGTATCGGCTCAGATTTTCGTTGCGATGATTACCGCATTTGTCCCGCTGCCCGGAGCAATCGGCGGCGCGGAAGTGAGTTTTTTCATGTTCTTTCAAATGTTTTTTCCGACAAACCAGCTCAATATGGCAATTCTTCTTTGGCGGCTTTTCACCTTTTACTTTCCGATCATTGCAGGATTGTTGTTTTACCTTCGCAAACGTTCGCCGTCCTCTGCGTCCGCGGGGGAGTCCCCTTCCGGCGCTTGATTCACGGCTTTTTGAAGCTTGATATCCGATTGATTTTGAAAAACCGCGGCATTTTTTGATGCAACGCTGCGTTTAGAAAAAGAATCAACCGTTTAAGCTTCCGTTGAAAAACGGAAGCTTAAGATTTTAAAATGCTAAAATAGCTTTCATCAAATTATTGTTTTTTCCATGAATTCGTGCTATGCTTTGAGGTAGAAAAATAGAGAAAGGAGCGGTTTCGGATATAAAGGCCTACCTGCTTTTGCTGCCGTTGAGACCGCAGGGTGATAAAAAATGATTGAATCCAAAAAAGAGTTCCAAAAAAAGTGTAGGGCAGAGAAGGCGCCCTGTTACCTTTATTCATTGGTCGGCGCAATCATCGCTTTGGTCGGATTGATTATTGTGCTGGGAATCCTGCTGCTCGATTCGACTACCAATATTTTTCTCTTTCCGATGCAGCTGCTTGGATATTGGATCGGTGCTGCGATTGCCGTTGTCGGCGGGGCCTTGAGCATCGTGGGCGAGGTCAAGCTTCAACAGGCGTTTAAAGCGCAGCTTCAAACCCGGGAATGAGGCGCGGACAAAGCATCGAAAAAAAGCGGTGGAGTGATTGACTCCACCGCTTTTTACTTTGACTCAGCCCGGGCTGATGCTGAAACGGCACCTGTACGCGGGGCCCTGCGACGAAAACGCCAACCGAAAGGCTGGGTTACGAATTGCTTAAGCTATTGTTGTAATTGTCCAGCAACCGTTTCAGAGCATTAAATTTTTCCAAAACTTCATCATCTGTATCGGAAAATCTGGAAGAGAATGCGCTGTAGTTTCCCGTAGGATTCAAAATGCAATTGTAAAAATCATCGTAGGCATCGTATAATTCCTTGACTGCATCCTGAATCTCGGACAGGTCTTCATCCGATGGGTCCGGCAGAGGATCTATCAAAGCGTTGTAATCGGTTTTAAAGGCGGAGTAAGCGCTTTTTACGTCCGCGACATCCGAGGACAGCGTATCATAAGCGTCGTCTACCGCCTCTCTGGGGCTGTCGTATGTAGTCTGATGGTTGTAGACATAGTCGTGCCAGCAATCCTGCATTTCGTTTCCGATGTCCTCAAGCGTGGCGCAGGAGTCGAATACCCGGTAACTGAATCGGTCTACATGGTCAATATATTCCTCAATCGCCGCGACCCGCGCGTTGTTCTTCACGATCACCACGCCGACGACAACGGCGACTGCGGCTAGAATCAGGACGGCTGCGGCAATGGAAACCGAAATGATAATGACTTTTTTATTGTTATTCTTGGGCTTTTGATTGGATGGTGCGAAGGGCACACCGGCCGGCATTCCGGCAGGACGGCCGCAGCGCGGGCAGAATTTTTCCTCCGCCCCCAGCGGAGCGTGACAGAACGCGCAAAAGCCACCCTGGGCAGGAGAAGCGGGGACGTTATTCGGAGCAGATGCCGCCAGTGTCCCTGTCGGATGGCCGCAGCGCGGGCAGAATTTTTCCTCCGCCCCCAGCGGAGCGTGACAGAACGCGCAAAAGCCACCCTGGGCAGGAGGAGCGGGGACGTTATTCGGAGCAGATGCCGCCAGTGTCCCTGTCGGACGGCCGCAGCGCGGGCAGAATTTTTCTTCCGCACCCAGAGGAGAACCGCAGGATTCACAAAAGCGCTTCCGGCTTGAGGGAGAAACGGCCGGGACGGCGCCGTCCGGATCACCTTGCGGAGCAGGCGGCTCCGCCGTCGTTTCCCCGTCTGAGCCGGTCCCTGAAACAGGCTCCACCATCTCTCTTTCGGCAGGCTTCGGCTGATTGGAACACCCCGGCGTCGTACAGCCGCCGTTTTTTTTCCAGCAGGCCTGATGATAACTGGCGCCGCAGTCAGGGCAGATGTGCGTCCCGTCGGTAATCAACAGCTCCTGATCGCAGTATTGACACTTTTTATTGAGAAAACTTTCCATAACAATCACCTCAAAACTGGTTCTGCACAAACGGTTATTTTGGAATAACTGGCGGCGCTCTGGTATCGTCCCTTTCCTTTTATTTTAAGATCCGTTTTGTCTGTAGCTGCATCAAAGCCTTACACGTTTATCATATTAAAACATTATACAAAGATTGACGATATTTATCAATCGTCTGTCGACAAAATATTCAACAAATTTTCATATTTATTTCTGGTGTAATCTACAAAATCGACTGGTCTTACGTTAAATGGCGCGCAAAGACAAAAGAGAGTTTTTTTCAAGCTAGAAGTGCGATGCGCTGTCTTAATTGGTAAAAAAGGACAGAAATCTGTCAAGTTCATCTTGACTAGTGAAGAGCCAAAAGGCGCATATTAAGAATAAAATCGGCTGGAACGATTTACTTTTTGACAGGAGTTTGTTATATTTTAAGGTAGACTAATGAGGAAAGGGCGTGCCGTGATTTGAAGAACAGGCTGTTTGTCGTCATCCCTTGCTATAACGAGGAGGATGTGCTGCCCGAAACTGCGGCGAGACTTAAAAGTAAGATGGACTGGCTGGTCGGCCGTGGCAGAATTGCACCCGACAGCAGGGTGGTTTTCGTCAACGACGGGTCTAAGGACAGAACCTGGGAGCTGATTTCGTCCCTTCACGCTGAAACGCCCCTTTTCCGGGGAATCAGCCTCACCCGGAACCGCGGGCATCAGAACGCCCTGCTCGCCGGGCTGATGACGGTTAAGGAGGAGGCGGATATGGTGATTTCGATGGACGCCGATTTGCAGGACGACATCAATGCGATCGACGAGATGGTGGAAAAATATCTCGACGGCTGCGACATTGTCTACGGCGTGCGGAGCAGCCGGAAAACGGATTCATTTTTTAAACGCTTTACCGCGGAGGGCTTTTACCGCTTTATGAGATTGCTGGGGGCGGACACCGTCTTCAACCACGCCGATTACCGTCTGATGAGCAGGCGTGCCCTGGAGGGGCTGGCGGAGTTTAAAGAGGTGAATCTTTTCCTGCGCGGGCTCGTCCCCATGATCGGCTATCGGACGGATACGGTGGTTTATGACCGTGCAGGGCGGTATGCGGGCGAGAGCAAATACCCGTTAAAAAAGATGCTTTCCTTTGCGTTTGAAGGAATTACGTCGCTGAGCGTCAAACCGATCCGGATGATCGCCTGGCTCGGTTTCCTCGTCTTTTTTATTAGCATCATCATGCTGATATACATCATATGCCGCTTCTTTACCGGGCATACGGTGACCGGCTGGGCCAGCGTTGCGACTTCGGTTTGGGCGATCGGCGGCCTGCTGCTTCTCTCGATCGGCGTTGTGGGGGAATACATCGGCAAGATTTATCTGGAGACAAAAAGAAGGCCCCGTTTTCTGATCGAGGAATACCTGGGAGCGGGGGATGAAACCGATGCGGAATAACGGCTTTTTCGACCGGAAGCTCCTGAAATTTTTAGCGGTGGGCGTGCTCAACACCCTGCTCAGCGCGGTCGTGATGTTTCTGCTGTACAACCTCGCGCAGTTCGGCTACTGGGGTTCTTCTGCGGCATCCTACCTGCTGGGGAGTGTAGTCAGCTACATCTTAAATAAAAAATTCACCTTTCAAAACGATGATGCCGTCTGGAAAACTGCGCTCAAATTCGCGCTGAACGCCGCGGTCTGCTATCTTTTGGCGTACAGCATCGCGCAGCCCGTAATCGCCTGGCTGCTGTCCTCGATGAGCCTTTCCCAAAACATTGTGGAGCAGTTTGCAATGCTGGCCGGGATGGCGCTGTATACCCTTTTCAACTACGTCGGACAGCGTTTTTTCGCCTTTCGGGACAGGCAGGAGAGCAAAGCGGCGGGGGAGTAAGATGCCCCGTTCCAACACCGGTGCGGGATGAGCTGCCGAACGGTCTTGTTATCGTTTTCAGTGATAGAATCAACAAAACGGGAACAGAAAAGCCCAGCCTTATCAACAATATAAGGCTGGGCTTTCTCATAGTCCTTCTTGACTGTGAGGTTTTCGGGAATTTTTTCGTGTAATAAACAAAGGGTGAACCGCGGCAGGGAACAGTCGGTTTTGGAAAACAAAATCTTCCCTGTGCTTTGTGAAATGTCTCGCTTTGCAGGCTTTTTATCCTGACTGCAGTTCATTGAAAGCGCATAGAAATCACCTTTTAGAAAGGAGCGAACGCATGGATAACGGTGCAAGCAGCTACCGCCGTTTCTGTGACGATGGTGATGAAAGCGGATTGGTCGAGATCATACGGGACTATAAAGACGGCCTTATTTTCTATCTCAACGGCTTTGTCGGCAATATCCGCACGGCCGAAGAGCTTGCCGAGGACACGTTTGTCCTGATTGGAACCAAGCGACCAAAGGACAAGGGGAAAAGCTCGTTTAAAACCTGGCTTTATACCATTGGGCGGAATGTGGCGATCGACCATTTGAGGCGGCGCTCCAAATACAAGGAGGTTTCTATTGACGGCTGCCCAGAGTTGGACAGCGAGGAGGAGAGCCTCGAATCCGCCTATATCCAGGAGGAGCGCAAAATCATCCTTCACCATGCTCTGCGCAGGCTCAAACCCGAATATCGCCAGGTATTATGGCTCGTGTATTTTGAGGGATTCAGCAATAAGGAGGCTGCCGCAGTGATGAAAAAAAGCATTCACAGTGTAGAGACCCTTGTATACCGGGCGCGCAGGGCGCTCAAATTACAGCTTGAAACGGAGGGCGTTGTTGATGAAGAACTATGAAGAAATGGCAAACGATGTTTTGCGGCGCATCGGTGAATATGAAGCCGCGCAGAACCACAGAAGAAAGACTTGGATTCGCACCGCTGCGACAGTATGCTGTATCTGCTTTGCCGTGGCGATAGGATTCGGTGTGTTTGGCGCCGGGTTTTCAAATTCCTCGAATCATTTTCTCAATATCGGTCGGCAGAATCCTGCGGATAACACCGATTTAGCTGAGCGGGAGAGAAACGGTGAAAGCATCGGTGAAGAATGGAACGAACGGCTGTCGGAGCTCGAAGATTCCGACAGCATCGGGTGGATGGTTTTAGAGGGGAAGCTCTACATCCAGGACGGGGATTTCAACGGCGCCGAAATCGAAGCCGGGCGGTATATCGGGAAAGCGGGCAGCTACAGAGGCTATTACAAAAAGCTGAAGGAGATTGACGGCGTCGAGGGCGACGTTTACAGGATGAAAGGCCGGGAGGATGCCCTGTTCATCAAATTGTCGAACGGCAGCTCGGTTGTTCTGCGCCTTGAAACAGGGGTCGAATGATCAAAAGGAAATGCGGGCGGTTTAGGTTGGTATCGTTTCTGAAAATCGCCGCAGAAAAGAGCGGGAGACATCGTCTCCCGCTCTTTTCTGCGAAGCGCTGGGGTTTATGTAGCCAGGCGATATCGAACCGACAATTAGTTGTTCAGGGCGATCATTAGATTCAGGTACCCGGCGAAGGCGAGCCAGAGCAGGTAGGGAATTTGAAGAAGCGCGGCGGGCTTGCTGACCTGATAGAATGAGACGATCATCGCCAGAACCAGGAAAAAGAGGATAACCAGCCAGATAAAAGAGAACCAGTACTGCTCCAGAGTGAAGAAGAAAAAGGGCCAGAGGAAGTTGAAGACCAGCTGGACGCCGTAAAGGATCAGCGCTTTTTTTCGCAAAAAGGACTGACTTTCGTAGACGAGATAGGCGGAGACCCCCATCAGCAGGTAAAGAATGCTCCAGACAATAGGAAAAAGGATGGGCGGGGGAGACAGGGGCGGCAGCGTGAGGGACTGGTAAAGCTCCATACTCCCCGTGGTGAAGAGAGCGGACAGTCCGCCGGCCCCCTGGCTGATCAAAAGGCTGATTAATAAAGGCTTCCAGCGGAAAACAAGAGTAATCATAACAAGCCGAATTCCTTTCGTTTTTCTTTTATTATAAAAGAAACGCTGCGCGGTTTTGCGGTAATTTAGTCGAATGCCGCAAGTGATGAAAATTCGACTGAATCACTTTAAAATAACCGGTGCTTAGATATGGCTGCACAAACTTTATTTATAAATTATCCTTATATTGTTTGAAATATTGACGAAATTATATAATATAACAGTTCGAGTTTTCAAACTTATAGGGTGTTTTTATCGATTAGGCAGGTAATTTGTAAGACAACGGAGGTTCGCTATGGGGATGGTTGAGGTTAAAAACGTAACCAAACAGTACGGCAAAAGCGTGACCGCCCTGCGGGACGTCAGCCTGTCGCTGGAGACGAACCGTTTTTACGGCATCAAGGGGCATTCCGGTTCGGGGAAAACCACCCTGCTCCAGATCATTGGCCTGCTGGACGGATGCACGTCCGGCGAACTGTACATAAACGGCGAAAATACGGTCGCCCTGTCCGAAGGGGAGCGGTCTGACCTTCGGATGGATAAAATCGGCTTTATCTTTCAGTCCTATTATCTGAACGAAAAGCTGAAGGCGTTTGAAAACGTCATGCTGCCGATGTATATCAACCGGAAGCTGAAGGACAAGGAGCGGTTCGGCCGGGCGATGGAGCTGCTCAAAAGGCTGGGGCTGGAGGAGCGGGCGAACCATTACCCCAAACAGCTTTCGGGGGGCGAGCAGCAGCGGGTGGCGATTGCGAGGGCGCTCGCGAACGACCCGGAGCTGATTTTAGCCGACGAACCGACCGGCAATCTGGACAGTGAGAATGAGATTGTCGTCTTCGACATTTTAAAGTCGCTTTCACAGGCGGGTAAATGCGTCCTCGTGGTCAGCCACAATGAGATCATTGCGGAGTACGCGGACACCCTCTACCTGATGGAAGGCGGAAGACTGGCAGGTGGTGACAGAGATGCCGATCAAAAATACTCTTAAGCTGGCGCTCACCAATATCCGCCGAAAAAAGGGGTCGACGGTTCTGAGCCTGCTGTTTTTGACCGTTACCCTTTCCGTCCTGCTGCTGACCAACGCGTTGGCCTCGTCGTTGAACCGCTTTACTGAGAAAAGCCTCGCAAACCGGGTCGGATGCCGGAGCCTGTTCATAGAGTATAATCGGGAGTTCGAAACCGAAGCAAGCGCGCTGGAAAAAATAAAGAAGCTGGAGCACGTTACGGCGGCGGTGCCCCAGGCGGCCTATTATTTCGGCGGGACATGCGAGGAGCTGGCGGATGAGAGCAAAAACCTGGACGGAGAGGTGGCGTTTTTCGGGGCGAACCGGGACACCGCGCCGGATGCGGTTGCCGGGGAAGAGCTCGATGATCAAAGCGAGAACGTCTGCCTCGTCCCCTGGAACTTCCGGCCGACCTCCTCGTCAAAGATAGGAGACAGTTCTCCTTTAAGGGGAGAGGACTGGATCGGGAAGGAACTGACCTTCCATTTTGCCGAGGATTCTGCCGACCCCAATCCCAAGGAGCACACCTACCGTTTTAAGGTGATCGGCGTATACGACTCCGATATGTCGATGGACGACGACAACGCCCTCTATCTTTCCTATGCCGACGTCTACCAAATGACCAAGGATGTGACGCCTTATATGGTCAGTTCGTCGGACAACGGCCCTCATTCGTTGATGGTTGTTGCAGACGACTACAAAAATTTAGACACCGTTCAGGGTGAATTGAGGGAAATGGGGTTTGGTTCGACTATTAGGACCAGCATAAACACCGACTTTATCGGTTTTATCAGCACCTTCGGCTACGCGCTGTTTGGTTCGATGATGATCGTGACCGTTATCAACATCATGCTGTCCTCTGCGAGCTATGTGAAGGAGCGGACGGGGGAGATCGGGCTGCTCAAAGCGATCGGGTACCGCAATTCGCAGATTAAGACGATCTTTGTCGTGGAGATGGTTCTGCTGGGCGCCGTCAGCTTTGTGGTCTCGCTCGGCGTTGCGCTCGTGGCGGCGGATGCATTCAGAGGGAGCTTGGTCGTGCAGGATATCAGCTGGCTCAAGCTGGAGCTCCAGGTCGAATGGTACCTATACCTGCTGGCGCCTTTGTTCGCCGTCGTTTTCCCGGTGGTCGGCTCGGTGCTTTCGCTTAGAAGGATCACCAGGATCCAGCCGTCGGACGCGTTGAGGGAGTAGCGGCGCAGGATGAGAAAAAAGGCAGTACCGTAAAAAGGCCGTGAGATCCGCGGCCTTTTTTGTATGATCCGTTTGGGGGTGGTTGAGATGAAAATAAAGAGCGCGCTAAAGCTGTCGCTGTTCAACCTTCTGCGGTCGAAATCGAGGAACATCACCATTGCCGTGATGGCTTCCGTTCTGCTTTCCGCGCAGATATTCGCGATGCAGTTTTTCGTGACGGTGTCGAATATCAACGGCGCGTCCGTTTATCCGGTTTCTAAAAAGTCGCTCTATGTCACGCAGAATAAAGTCCAGAACCAATCGAGCAATGAAGAGCTGCTCGCCTATCTCGCAGGGCTGGATTATGTGGAGGAAGCCAGCCGGCTCGTCCCTCCGGTCGGTGTGCGGCAGCCGTCCTCCGAGCTGTTTGACAGCGCCGATTTTCTTTTGAAGTCGGCGCCTATGCCGGAACTCCCCGCGGCCTATATCGGCTCGGTGATCGGCGGGCGGGGGGAGGTGCTGCTGCCCGACCGGCTGCGGCTGCCTTCGGGCGACGAAGTCCGGATAACCGAGGGCGATGAACTGATCGGCCGGTCGGTCACGTTCCAATATTTCGATAGCGCAGGGGCTAAAAGGGAATATACCTGCGAGATTGCCGGGATCTATAAAACGCCGTTTTTCCAGGAAACCAATTACGCATATGTGCAGCCGGAGGATTTGGAAATGATAGACGGGGAGCTCTATGAGGAGGACTTGCAGGGGAGCGCGTCCTATACGGTCGTTTTAGACGATGCGGAGCATTTGGAGGAGGTTTCCGAGGAGATCGAGAAGGTCTATGGCTTGAAGACGCAGCCGGCATACGGGGAGGGAAAAGACGCCTCCAAAGTGTACGGGATGATTTCGTCGATCTGCGTCTGGATTGCGGGGCTGATGAGCATGTCGATCGCTGTTTTGCTGTTGATTATTCTGATTAACAAAATAAACAACGAAAAAAAGCAGATTGCCCTTTTGAAGATGATCGGGTATAAAGCGCGCCACATCTATGCGATCCTCTTTTTCGAGCTGCTCATCATCCTGCTTGTCAGCTATCTGGTGTCGGCGGCGCTCTCCGGAATTGCTTATGTCTGTTTCGTGACCCCGCTCGTGGCCCAGCAGGCAATGATGGTCGCAGTGGAATCCCAAATGATGGAAAATGTGCCGGCCGTTCCATTCTATACCCTCGCTGGAGTCGTTGTTTTGCCGGCTCTGCTCTGCGGTCTGGTCATGCTAAAGATCAGGAGGATTTCACCGATTGCATTGTTTAAAAGCTAAAGCAAGGGGCGGAGATTCATCTCCGCCCCTTGCTTTGCGGCTTGGTGCTTATTATGTCCTCTGCCGGCGTTTATTCTTTCGGCCTGTCGTATGTAAGGGCCTGCTCACTGTCCGACACCCCGCTGGTCGTCGGGTCGTTGACCACCCCCAGGATCATCAACACCGCAAACAGCGCGTTGACCACGGCCAGGAGCTTGTCCCCGAACGCCCCGAGGTTCAAATCGAACCCAAACAGCCCCGCACAGACCTGAACCAGCAGCAGAACCGCCGGGATCAGGGACAGCCAGAAGGTTTTGTTTTTGATCCGCACCATCCAGTTGATTTTCATTTGAATTCCTCCATTTCTTCATGCAGTTCGTTGAGACGACGGTGCGCGGACTTGATGTCGCGTTCCGCGGCCGCCATCCGTTCGATGAGGTTGTTGTGTTTGTTGACCTTTTCCTCCAGCCGCTGAATCCGATAGGTGGTCAGCCGGTTTGAGGTGATGATCCCCAGCACAGAGCCCAGCGCCGTCCCCAGCAGGGAGAGCAGGGCCACAATAATTTCCGTTGGCATGGAGGCCTCCTTTCTGTGATCGATCTTATCCCCCGCTTGACAAGGGCAGACGCAATTTTTGGGTGGGAGATATAGCATCCCGCAATTGTCTGTGAACGAGCTCGTTTTCAGAAAATGCGGGGGAGAAGCCGCTTAAAAGATCACACCCCTTTGCTAAGACTATGGACGCCCTTTTGGAGTTCGGCGGACATCTTTTGGATTTCCCGGACGACGCTGCTCCACCCCGCACAGGCGTTGTTATATGCGACCAGCTCATCGATGTCCTGGAGCAGGTTTTCCAGTTGTTTTGGGTCGATCCGGGAGACGATCTCCGTGAAAAAGCCGGAGTCTTCGCAGAGGCTTAAAATTTCGTCCGGACTGCTTCCGCCGGAATAATCGGTGTAATTTTCGATGATTACAGAGCAGATCAGATACCGTTTTAAATACGGCTTGTAAGCTCCGTCAACATACAGGGAACGGACGACTGTTTCCACGGCCGCCCCGTATTCGACAAAAGAGAGCTTAGGGCGGAGATGGATTTTTTCCGGCTTCCAATGCTACAGGACACAGAAATGGGGTAATTTTTGTTGTTCACAGGAATCCTCCTTTGTGTGAAACCGAGCGGCAGATAAAGTGTGATTTCGTAGAATATCTTCTGCCGCATTTAAAGAACAGAGAATTAATAACATATTATTTATCTTTTATTAGCGAGCCAAAACTGCTGTCGTTTTGGCTTACCTGTGTAAGGAGAGTTCTTTGGAAGGCGCGGGCTTTAACAGTTCGATCCGCAGCTTGATATAATCCTCGCTCGTGCGGAGAAGCTGGGCGAGCTGCCGTGTCGTATAATGGAGATTTTCGGAAAGATCTTCTTCAGAAATCAGAAAGGCGGCGGCAAAAATGTTTGCCTCTCGTTCCGGCTTGCAGGACATGTCATACAGGCAGAGTTCCTTAAAGGGGGTATACTGTGCAAAATGCCGGTGAAGACGATCATGCCCTAATTCGTGAGCGCACACCACTGTTTTTTCTTCCGGCGACAAGTTCTGATTGATTACAATGTACCGCTCGCGGCTTATGATATTATAAAATCCCTTCATCTCACCGAGCTCCCGTTCCCAGACGTGGATATGGAGCATTTGGGCGACCTCGAAGGGGTCACGGCTGTGGTACTTTTTCATTAAGCGTTCTGCTGTCGCCACGATTGTTTCAACCATCGGCCTGCACACCTCGTTCAATCGGTTCCCTCTTTAGGGGAACCGTATTTTTTCGCCTTCTGTTTTGCATCGAAATACATCTCTGTCATCACGCGGAAAAAGTGATCCATGTCGTCCGCAGACAGCTCTCCACCGTAAAAAAGCCCGCGGCATTGGGCCAGCATCGCCTCTGCCTGCCTCGCCCCCTGTGGGCCATAGGCATCTTTTGCCTGGATCATAAAGATTTCGTCGTCGCTCACCAACTCGTTAAGGGAAATCCCCAGAAAAGCGGAAAGCTTCAGCGCCAGATCCAGCCGCGGCATGGTCTCTCCCCGCTCCCAAAGGCCGACGGTTCGGTCTGATATTTTCAAAGCGGCCGCGATGTCTGCCTGCGAATAACGAAACTCTTCCCGGTATTTTTTCAAGTTTTCTGAAAATCCCATAGATCCAACCTCACAAAATAAAATTTGTATTGACACCAAATAAATAATGTGTTATTCTGTCATTAGACAAAAACAATGTTGTATCTATAGATTAACATGATAAATTTATTTTGTCAACAATAAAATTATAACAACGGAGGTGTCCAATAAAACGGATTTGGAAAAGGGGATCATTGAGATGTGAAAATCTACCTATTGGTTGTGCTTTAAAGACAGAATAGGGATGGATTCAGCGTGACAGCAAGCGGGGGAGACAATGGACTATTTTTCTTTTGCGGTGGGCCTGCTGCGGCAGGAAAAATTTTTCCGAACAGATGAAAAAGGCCGGCAGATTTTGAGTAAAACGGGCGAATTGCCCCCGCAGGAGCGACATCGTTTGGCTTTATTGGTTTATCGCAAGCTCGGAGGGGAGCGCCGCCCCGGCGATACCGGAAAGCTGACGGTTTATTTCGAACAAAAGGAAGGAAGCTATTACATCGGGCTGTACCATTTGGAGAGGGAGGAGCCTTGCAGCCGCCTCTGCTTTGCACCGGCGGATTATTTTGAATGAGGAGGTTGACTTGACCGATGATTCTATGCTACCCTTGAAATCAAGAGAAGAGCCCTGCAAATAGATAAAATTCGCTGTTAAACAGTGGATTTTGGGAGCTCTTATTAAAGATTTTATCCGGGGGTAAAGGCAGATGGGGCTGGTCTACGAAACGATGGAAGCGTTCCTCACGGCGTGCGGCGTGCAGTATGCGGAGCAGTCTGTAAAACGTTTCCGCAGCGACTTAAATCTTGCGGGGCGGTTTGAGGATGCCGAAGGGTGCAGCCTTCCCAACTTTTCAGACGAGATGCTCAAACGGCTTTTGATCTCCTACCATTGTTTCAGCATCCAGTCGTTCCGGGACAAAAAGTTTCTGCTGCTCCGGTATCTCCGCTGGCTGGAACGGCGGGGAGTCGCTGTTTCGGAAATAGCCGGGCGGCTTGAAGCGATGGACTACGGATGGATCAGTTCAGATAACGAGTTTGGGAAATATTATTTCGGCAGTTTTTCGCAGCTCGTTTTGTTTTTGCAGGCTCATATCGACCGTGCGGCGGAAGAAACGGGGAAGGATCAGGCGGAGTTTTTGACGCCCGCTGTCCTTTGCTCGCTTGCCTGGCATGGGTTGACCGCCGCCGAGGCCTGCTCTCTCCAAAAAACAGATCTGATTGAAACGGAGGATGGAGCCGCGGTTCGGCTTCCTTCGAAAACGGTCTGCCTGGAGCCGGAGGCGGCTGCCTGGGCCGGGGAACTCCGGTCTGCGCGGGGGTTTGAACGGTTCAAGGGTGGCGCGTGGGAGCTGGTGTCCTACAAAGATGGGAGCGCCCTGCTCCGGACGACAAAGGCCGGCTCGATGACGCCGAAAAGCATATCGAGTATGCTGACCCGGTTCAACGCCTGCATCCCGGATTCAGATAAGTTGTTCCTTTACAAGCGGATTTATTCCTCCGGGGTGTTTTACCGCGCTTA
The DNA here is from genome assembly GCA_964607135.1 of uncultured Oscillospiraceae bacterium. Lineage (GTDB taxonomy): Bacteria > Bacillota > Clostridia > Oscillospirales > Ruminococcaceae > Metaruminococcus_A. The sequence goes on from CAZSIV010000023.1 coordinate 19,916, forward strand.
TTTGCGGGAAAAGGATGCCGGAAAAGTTCTTCCGGCCAGAAGAAAAGGAAGCGCATTCCGCCCCGGGGAGCGGGAATTGTATGGGACGTTGTTTGAAGGCGTCTACGGCCCAGAGAATCGCGGAGGCCTTCTCCGGGAGATCAGGCTGTACCAGGAGTTTAAACAGTATTTTTATTCGAAGACCGATTGATGCAGATGGATTGTTTTAACAATAAAAAGAAAATAATATATCGTATTTTGAACAAGAGGAAGTATATGAAGAAAAAAATAGTGATGATTCAAGAGTTGGAGAGCCCGGACCGGAGGACGATTTGGAGAGCGGGAAAAGCCTATACCGTCGTTTATGAAAACGACGACCTGTATCTGCTCGAAAAGCAGGACGGGATCATCTGCGGGATGGATAAGGCCAATCAGGACGTTACATATCGAGTAGAGGAAGCAGAAGATGAAAACTGACAGAAAACGGGAACAGCACAGGAAAGAGATGGCGCGGTATGAAATGGAGCGGATGCTCCGCCGCTACGCTGAGGAATGCGGCGAATGCTTAGTCCGGCAGGCAACCGAAAAGGAGCTGGAGGCCGAAAAAAATAAAACAAAAAAACATTCCGCTCAAGAAAACGTCGGCGACTAAACCTGACAGGCGCCGGACGGGAAATAAAAAGCATCCGCATATGCGGATGCTTTTTCATACTGTAGGCAAGACGATGCGCCCATTTGAACCGGTTCAGCCGCGCTTTTCAGGCGTCCCTCTCAAAACGTTCAAAGCGAACGCTTCGGCGGTCGGATAATCAGACTTTGTGATCTGACCATCCGTTTCCAGACTGTAGACCGTCACCGGCTCGCGCAGGACGAGATATAACCCATCCGGGAAATACGCGTCCGCGTCCTCCGCACTGATGCCGAGCGCCTCTTGAAACGGAGAGCCGATGACATCGTACCCGTTGTTTTCCAGATAGGCACAACCGGGGCTTTTGAGCTTGAGATCCGCAAAGCCCTCCGGGATTTTCTTACCCTCCGGAAGCGTTTGGAGCTCCTGGAACAGCTTTGCATCGATCAGGTAGAGATAGGTGTCGGGATTTTGGAGCGCACTGATTCGCCCGTCTGTAAACGTTTCCTCTTCGCCGGCGGGGGAATAATTGAGGATTTCAAGAGTGATCGTTCCATCGCCGTTTCGATCCGGCACATAGTCGCGGAATGCCCCCTGGATCTTCCCGAGATCGAGCTTGGAAGCGTTCCGGCTGAAAACGGCGATCCGCACGTCGGTCGGCTTCACCACGAAATTTACGGTCACAATCGTCCCGACGACGATCACCGCAAGGCCGATCAGAATAAATTTCCAATAATAATACCAAAAGTTTGCCAGCCGGCTTGCAGCGCCTTTTTCCGTTCTTTCTTTTTTCACAGGGATCACCTCCGGATTTTCATGAACGCAAACGTGAATGGATTCTCTGCTGGGGCGAAAACGAGCAGACTATCCGCCTAAAATGAAAAGAATTGATTATCCTGCGATTATTATAGCATATGGCTCTTTTATATGCAAGTATAAAGGTTTAAATATTCTATATAAAAAGAATATTTTTTGGTAAAATTAAAAAAACTTTTTGCGGTTTAAATGGGCAGCGCGTCTCCGTCCCCAAAATAACAGGATGCGCGTCGCACCCGGCAGGAAGATGGGCTCCCCCTGAGAACAGGACGAATGGGACAAAATTTTGCAGCGTTAAAAGAAGGGGAAAATCCTTAAATAAATCAAAACCCGGCCGCATTCCCACGAGAATGCGGCCGGGTCAAGGCTTTTATGCGGCCTCTTTTGAGGAGATATCCTCTTTACTGCTGCCCAAAGTCGCTTTAAAGAGGGTGGAGCTGTCGATCTGGTCAAACGGCTTCGCCGTGAACAGCGTTTTGGCGGTGATAAAAACTTCAGAGGACAACTGCTTTCCTTCCGCGCTTTTGATCCTCAAAGTCAAGTCGGGGGAGCGTTCCACGTCGATCTGCGCATCGCGGAAGACCGCCCTGTAATGATACCGCCCGTCGCGCAGCTCCGAAATATAGAACGGCTCCTTCGTGATGGGGACGTCTGCCGATTCAGCGAGATTCAGCAGTTCCATTTTAAAGGGCTCTTTATCCTTTAATTCATCCGTCTCCGGCAGAGAAAAACCGAATTGCAGCTCCTTCTGCTCCGGAAAATAGGTAATCAGCTCCAGCTTCAGCTCCGTTGCGTCTTCCAGCGTGAGCGCTACGCCGTCCATCTGGTAAAAATCGCCGGTGTATTCGGTTCCTTCTTCCTCAAAAATACAGATACTGATCGGGTTTCCTTTCATAGCCTGTAAGAGAAGCAAAACCGTGACAATCCCCAGGACTGCCAAAATCACTGCAACGATAATGTGCTTTTTTGTAAGTGCATTCATATTTAACCTCCTAATTGCAATCCTGCGGTATAAATTGGCGCGGATTCATCCTCTTATATCATCCATCCGGCTGTTTTTCGACCTCTATCCGCGTCTGACGAAAACAAATTGCGGGCTTTAAGGACGGCCTCTGCTTTAATCCGGCTTTCTTCCTAAATCCTTTGCTTTTCCGCCGTTTGCTTTGATCGCTTGACGCCATCCTATCTGTGCTGCCATTTTATATAAAAACCTGGGAAAAGCGACCGACACATATTTGTTTTCCTGTGTTTCACGCCGGAGAATTTTGCCCGCCATCTCCCTGAGCGCCCGGTTGACCGGCGCTTTCGGGCCGTGCCCGTTCTTTATTTCCGGCATCTGGCCGAGTCCGCCTCCGCCGCCGACGCCGATGCCGCCTCTCCACACGAACCCGGTCTTCGCGCACCAGTTCCGCAAAAGCGCCAGCGCGGATTCGGCCTGAATTCCTTCATAAAAACCACAGTTTATGATGCCGTAAATATGGATTTCGCGGTTCTGCCAACCGGCCTGTTCCAGCTGGACGAGGCAGGAAAGCAGATGCGCGGGGAGGCCGTCCACATAAAGAGGACAGGAGAAGACCCATGCATCCGCGCCTTCTAACTCCCCGAACCGCTCTTGTGAAATGGAGAAATCGTGCAGGCCGATTTCTATGATGTCCGCTTCCCCGGCAAAGCAGGGCTTCAAATCCGCCAAAAGAGAGCCGCTGGTGCTGCCGCCGGATTTCGGGCTTCCATTCATGAATGCAATCCTCATAAAACAATCTGCTCCAATTCTTCCTTTGTCTCATAAAAGCGGACGTCTTTTACCACGCCGTCGTAGTTGTCCGCGTTTGCCGCAATGAGGTTCCGTGCCGTTTCTTTTTCGTCCTCCGTAATCGCTTCCCCGTAAAAATACGCCGACAGCGAAAGCGCGTTTTGATATCTCCGCTTATGATGCATCTTCCCCCTGCGCAGTACAAAATCCGGGTGGGCATAGGAAATCGCCCGGTCCTGTACCGTCTTCACAAAAGGGCTCACACTGCCATAGCAGCACCGGCTGACGAGGATCAGCTCGGTGCATCTGCCCATGTCGATCCCTGTGCTTTCATAACCGTCGTGGATCACACACTGCCCCGGCGTTTTGACCCAGCATCCAAAGCAGCCGACGCAATGGTGAATTGCCCCCTGCGGTTTTATAACCTTATAGTCTCCTTCTACAGAGAGGTTAAAAGGATCCATATCGGTGATAATCAGCTTCATAACGATTCCTTTCGGTCGTGACGATTTTCTCCGCGGCTTTTCTTTGCCGTTTCAATTTTATCATATTTACTCGGCTGATTCAAGGCGTGCCGATGAAACGGCCGGCGCCGGTGGCCGGGCGGGGCAAAGACGCGCGCCCCGCCTTTCGGTACGCGATATGCAGGAGATGTTGGCAACCGCGTTTATGCCCGTGGGATGCCGCGTACAAAGTTAAACCCAACGCCTCTTGCAGAACGACAGCTTTAAACCGGTAAATCGTCGGCGTGCGAATCGACCCGCAGGGCATGTCATACTTATTCCGTTCCACGCGTCTCCCAGAATAGGAGCTCGACGGCCGGTAAAGCCCAAATGTGCAAATTGAGAGCGGCGGTGCTCCGTCCCGTATCCAGACACGGACATGGGGCAGCCTGACGCAGCGGCATCCTTCTTGACAGCGGACGGGATTTGCATTAAACTAGAAATATTAAAAAGCAGAAAAAAGCTTTTTCGGATGGCAATTTTTGTCGGAAGAGCATAGATTGGTCTGAGAGCCGGCTTTGCGGCGCGGCGGACGAATTTTGACAGGCCGTTAGGAGGAAACGCTATGATAAGGATCGAAAACCATCTTGGAACCATTCATATTTCTCATGAGTTTTTGGCAAACCTGGTCAGCGGCGCCGTTTCCGAGTGCTTCGGCGTTGCCGGGATGTCGGCGTCGAGCACGCCCCAGGGCCTTTTTAACCGGATGCTGCGGGCGACTCCCAAAAACCAAGGGGTGCGGATCCGGTACCAGAAATCCAAGCTGATGATCGAGCTGCACATCATCGTGACCTATGGGACGAATGTTGCGGCGATTGTAAAAAGCATCATGAATAAAGTCCAGTACACGGTTGAAGAGATCACCGGCTTCCCGGTGTCCCGCGTCAATGTCTTTGTCGACGGGATGATAACACAATAAAAGGGCAGCATCTGTTTGAAACAGAAAACCGCAGAAAGGGATGCAATCATAAATGATAAAAGGGTTTCAGTTGCGTGACGCCATAATTTCCGGTGCAAACCACATTACAAATCATAAACAGGGCGTCGATGAGCTGAATGTTTTTCCGGTTCCGGACGGCGACACCGGCACCAATATGTCGATGACGGTCAACGCGGCTGTACAGGAATTGTCGCGTTTAAAAGACGATGTGACAGTTTCAAAGGTCGCCGACGTCGCCGCCGGTTCCCTTCTGCGGGGCGCCAGAGGGAATTCAGGGGTGATTACCTCCCTGCTGTTCCGGGGCTTTGCCGCCGGGATGAAAGGAAAAACGGAGGCGGACGGCGCAGACATTGCCCTTGCGCTGGACGCGGGCGTGAAAGCCGCCTATAAGGCGGTGATGAAGCCCACCGAGGGGACGATCCTCACCGTTTCCAGGATGGCCGCTGAAAAGGCGGGGCAGGTTTCAAAGTCCACAAAGGAGCCCGCCGCGGTCTTCGAGGCGATTTTGGAGGAAGCGAAAGCCGCGCTGGAACAGACGCCGGAGCTTCTGCCCGTTTTGAAAAAAGCCGGGGTAGTCGACGCCGGCGGGCAGGGATTCGTCTATATTTTAGAGGGGATGCTCAGCGTGATCCGCGACGGGGTCATGATTGAAAAGGAAGACGGTTCGGACGACTCCAAGCCCGTGCAGCCGGTCAGCGCCGCTGCCGCTTACGACGGGGAGATCACCTTCACCTACTGCACCGAATATATCGTCGGGAAGGATGCAGCTTGTCCCGATCCGCTCAAGCTCCGCGCCTATCTCGAAACGATCGGCGACTGCGTTGTCGTGGTCGACGACGACGATATTATCAAGGTCCATGTCCACAGCAACGACCCCGGGCTTGCGATTCAGGCCGGGATCAAGTTCGGGATGCTGACCAACATCAAAATTGAAAATATGCGGGAGCAGCACGAACACAAAGCTTATGATGCAAAGCAGGCCGGGCGTTCCGCGCGGTATCAGCCGGTCGATGAGGAAATCGAGTTCGGCTTTGTCGCAGTGGCTGCGGGGGAAGGGCTCCACGCTTTGTTCACCGACCTCGGGGTCAACCAGGTTGTCACCGGCGGGCAGACCATGAATCCGAGCACCGAGGATATTCTGGAGGCGATCCACGCAACTCCGGCGAAGACGGTGTTCGTCCTGCCGAACAACAAAAATATCATCATGGCGGCGGAACAGGCAATTCCTCTCGCCGACCGGAAGGTCTGCGTCCTCCAGACCCGCACCATCCCGCAGGGGCTTTCCGCGATGCTCGCCTTTGATCCCTCGGCGGACGTCAAGGAGAACCAGGTCAATATGACCAAGGCGATCGACCACGTCTCCTCCGGGCAGATCACCTTTGCCGCCCGGGATTCCGAATATGATGGGCACAGCATAAAGGCGGGGGAAATTCTGGGGCTGGACAACGGGAAGCTTTCCTTTACCGAAAAGGATGTCCAAAAGGCCCTCCTCAAGCTGACCAAGCGGATGTTAAAAGGGGACAGCAGCTTCGTCACGGTGATCTACGGGAGCAGCGTCTCCGATTTCCAGGCGGAGGAAGCGCTCAAGGCGCTGGAAGACCGGTTCGGGAACCATGTCCAGGTCAATATGGTAAACGGGGGCCAGCCGGTTTACTATTATATCGTTTCGGTGGAGTAATCCGGTTTGCGGTAAGCAGGGCGGGGGCGGTTTGCCTCCGCCGTTTCTTGTATAAAAGGATCGCGTGCGAGAGCGTCGCCTTTCCCTGGTGAAGGCGGACGAAAAATAAACCGAAGGGAGCGGGACCGGGGTGGAGCAGCCGTTGTTTGCAGCGGTTTGACGGAGCTGTCCCCTATGGCGATTGGGATGGAACAGGATTTGCTGAAACGGGAGATTCGATTTTTGAAGGGCGTCGGGGAAAAGCGGGCGGAATGCTACGCCCGCCTCGGGATTACCGACGTCTATTCCCTGCTGCGCCATTATCCGAGGGATTATATCGATTACAGCGCGCCTGCCGCAATCATAGACGCCGTTCCGGGGGAGACCTGGGTGATCAAAGCCCGGGTCTTCAAAAAAGGGCGGGAACAGCGGATCCGCAAGGGCTTGTCCCTGTTTAAAATCTTTGTGACCGACGACACGGCCGATCTGACGGTCACGATCTTTAACGCCCGGTTTGCGGCCGAGGCGTTGAAAGAGGGGGAAAGCTACTTTTTTTACGGCAAGGTCACAGGGAATCTCCTGCGGCGGGAGATGAATTCCCCGCAGATCCTCCGGGTGGTTCCCGGCGCGGCAATGCAGCCGGTCTATCCGCTAACCGAGGGGCTGACCAACAAGATGATCTGCACCAATATGGAACAGGCGCTCTTTCTTTTAGAGGGCTGGAGGGGGGAGCCCCTGCCGTTGGAAATCCGGAAGCGGTACCGGCTCTGCGGCCTGACGGAGGCGTTTCACAACATCCATTTTCCCCCTTCTCACGCCGCACAGGAGGAGGCAAAGCGCCGGCTCGCTTTTGAGGAATTCCTGACCCTCCAGCTCGGGATGTCCCAGTTAAAGCGCCGCGGTCGGCGGGAAACCTCGGTTTTGATTCCGACACCCGATTTTTCCCCGTTTTTCTCATCCTTGCCCTTTGCGCTGACGGGGGCGCAGAAGCGCTGCATTGCTGAGGGACTGGAAGACTTTAAAAGCGGTTTTCCGATGAACCGCCTGCTCCAGGGCGACGTCGGCTCCGGGAAAACAATGGTCGCCGCCGCCTTGGTCTACGCCGCCTGGCGAACGGGATACCAGTCGGTGCTGATGGCGCCGACCGAGCTCTTGGCAAAACAGCATGCCGAAACCCTTTCCGCGCTCCTCGGCCCGCTCGGCTGCAAGACGGTTTTGCTGACCGGATCGATGACAGCCAAACAAAAGGCGGAGGCGCGGGAAGCGCTGGCGGACGGGAGTGTTCCGCTTGCAGTGGGAACCCATGCGCTGCTCCAGGAGAGCACGGCGTTCCGGAACCTGGGCTTTGTGGTGACGGATGAGCAGCATCGCTTTGGAGTGGCCCAGCGTGCGAAGCTCGTCCGAAAGGGGGAGCACCCCCACGTCCTGGTCATGTCCGCTACGCCGATCCCGCGGACACTTGCGCTGATGATCTACGGGGATCTCGATATCTCGGTGCTGGATGAGCTCCCTAAGGGGCGCAAGCCGGTGGAGACCTATCGCATCGGCGAATCCAAGCGGGAACGGGCTTACCGGTTTATCGCAAAACAGCTCGACGCCGGCCGCCAGGCTTTTTTGATCTGCCCGCTGATCGAGGAAAACGAAGAGCTGCGGCTTTCATCGGTGGAGGAATATCGGAAAAAGGTCGAGCGGGACTACCTGCCCGGGTATGCGGTCGGCGTCCTCCACGGCAGACAAAAGCCCGCCGAGAAGCAGAAGGTCATGGAGGACTTCGCTTCCGGCAGGCTTCAGGCGCTGATTGCCACCACGGTGGTCGAGGTCGGCATCGATGTGCCGAACGCGAGCGTGATGTTGATTGAAAATGCAGAGCGGTTCGGGCTGTCCCAGCTCCACCAGCTTCGAGGCCGGGTTGGGCGCGGAGCGGAACAGTCCTTCTGCATCCTGGTTTCCAGCCACCGCGGGGAGGAAAACCGCAGGCGGCTGGAGGTGATGTGCCGCACGTCGGACGGCTTTGTCATCGCGGAGGAGGATTTGAAGCTCCGCGGGCCGGGGGACTTCTTCGGGGAGCGGCAGCACGGCCTCCCACGGCTGAAAATCGCCGATCTGGTGCAGGACACCCGGCTTTTGACGCAGGCGCGCGGGCTCGCGGAGGAGCTGCTCTCGCAGGATCCGCAGCTGTCGGCGCCGGAACACCGCGGGCTCAGGCAGCTGGTGCGGGAGCTGTTCCGGCAGGCCCCGGAGGACAGTTCCTGTTAGACGGTCAGCGTCCCGTTTTCGCCGATGAGCAGGATGAGGATCTGTTCTTCGGCCCCGGTCTCCGCGTTGAGGTAAACCAGGATGTCCTCGCCGCTTTGCCCTTTACAGGAAAATTCGTAACAGAACACTTCATCGAGCCCCTGTGTCGGGATGACAGCAAGTTTGCACCCTTCGGCTGTCAGCAGGGAGCTCAATTTTTTTGCGGCCACTTCCTGTGTGATCTTCGGCGCCTGTGCGGCGCGTTCCTGGTGGTTGGAGAGGTATCCCCTCTGGTGGAAGCTGACGACTTCGCCGTTGTCTAACGCGACCGCCACTTTGATCAAATCGGGGTAGTAGGTGATGTTGTCTTTTTGGTAGGCGAAGTTGACAGTCATAATATGATCCGAAATTTCGTAATAGCTCGTTTCAACGGAGGAGATGCCCTGCCCTTTCAGGTATTCCTTCGCCTTTTCGACTCCATCCTCAGCGGACAGCTTTTCTTCCTCCACTGTGCGGAAAGCGGTGAAATAGGCGACGAACCCACCCGACTTCGTCACGGCGATGTCGGCGGTTCCGTTTGCGTTCGTGAAGCAGTAGGAGGGCATCTTTCCCTCTTCATCCCCTGCGTCCTTCAGCTCGCTTTCCGGCAGGCCGGATGCCTTTGCCGCTGCTGTCCGCGCCTGTTCCTGGCTGACTTCGTTCTGCCCTTTGAGCATCAGCGGTTCTTTTTGAAGGATGTGGTCGGAAAAGGGGCCGTCGTAAATCAGGGAGGGGAATTCGCCCAGGGACTCTTCAAAGTCCTTGAAGCCGTCCCCGAAATTGATAAAGTTCTGCTCCCCGTTGTACTGGGACATTTCCGTTGTGACGTTGTCGTAGTTGAGCTGCCCCTGGCGGACGATTTCCTGTAAAACGTAGATGCTCCCCAGAAGGTCGGTGGAGTATTGCTTCATCGTCTGAAGGGTCTGGGCGTCCTCTTCGCTCATCTTTTCCCCCCGTGAAACCTTTTTGGAAAGGCTCACGGCAAAATCCCCGACCTGCGAGATGAACTTGTAGGTGTTTCCAAGCTCGAAGTAGTCGATCGGAAGGGCGGCAAGGCTGTTTTTGGCAAAGCCCGCATCCCGCCAGAGAAGGGAGGAAAGGGTGGAGAGCATCTCGGGAGAGGCGCAGTAAGCGCCTTTTGTCAAGGTGCTGTCGATGCTGCTGAGATAGGTGTATAAATCTTCGACCGATTGCAGGTAGGTGTGTTCCCGCATCCGTCTGTGAGACTGGTTTTCGGAATAGTTCAAGCCGAACAGGATCGCCAGCACGGCGACCAGCGCGGTGATAAAGGTGATAATCCTCACCAGCGCTCGTTTGGAACAGTGCAGATTCATAAATAAAATTCCGCCTTTCGGGTATGATGATTTCACAGGTTTCCGTTACCCTTGATTGAGGGACGCAATCCGCGCCCCGGAGTTTCAGAAAAGGCGAGCGGGCCGGACAGGACAATACGCGTTCTTATGTTTAAGGAACTTTTGACTGATTGTTCTGCGGCCAGACCGTCAATTCACGCGCAAAGGCTTTCCATTTTTTGAGTTTCAGACCTGTGAGGCGCGTCATATGAAAAACTAATGTGCCGTGCAGGGAATAGGCGCTGTTTCCGGCCTGTCGATAAGAGCTCCCTGCTCCGGTTTGAAAAATCGTATCCGCCTTTGTCAATCAAGGGTATTTTTTCCGAAAAAAGTTTATTTATCCGGACTATGGCAAAACTGGATTTTGTCCGGAAAATGTAGTATACTGTTGGGAGATGAAACGCATGGAGTGGAATGGATTGACCGAAAGCTATTTGGATTACAGCGCGACCACGCCGGTCTGCGCCGCCGCTGCGGATGCCTGCCTGAACGCGATGAACCGGGACTTTGGAAACCCGTCTTCTCTTTACCAGCTCGGTATGGAGGCTGAAAATATCGTGTCCGCCGCCCGCCGCACCCTTGCGAAAGCGCTTGGCTGCGAGGAACAAAGCCTCTTTTTCACCGGCTCTGCGACCGAGAGCAACAACATTGCCATTTTCGGAAGCCTTGCGGCGAATCCCCGGAAGGGGAAGAGGATCATTACGACGATGGTGGAGCACGCCGCGGTGCTGGGCCCGTTTGCCGAACTGCAAAAGCGGGGGTATGAAACGGTTTTTCTGGCGCCGGACGAAACCGGCGGCTATCGCGCCGAGCAGTTTTTCGATGCGGTGGACGACCGCACCGCCCTCGTCTCGGTCATGCTCGTCAACAACGAGGTGGGAACGCGCTACCCGGTGGAAGAAATCATCCGGGCGGTGCGGCGGAAAAACCCCGATACGTTGATCCATGTCGACGCGGTGCAGGGCGCTTTCAAGCTCCCCTTTTCGATCCGCACCGCCGCCCCGGATCTTCTCAGCGTCAGCGGGCATAAGCTGTATGCGCCGAAAGGGGTAGGGGCGCTCTATATCAGAAAGGGCGTCAAGGTGTCCTCCTTGTTGTTTGGCGGCGGTCAGGAAAAGGGAATCCGCCCGGGGACGGAGAGCGTACCGCTGATCGCGGCCTTTGCGGCGGCGGTCAACTGGTACATCCCCCGGCAGAAGGAGCTGCTTTCCCGCTTTGAAACCCTGCAAGGGGAGCTGTTCGGGCAGCTCGAAGAGATTCCCGAGGTTTCCATCAACTCCCCGGCGGGCGGCGTCCCTTATATCACGAATTTTTCCGTCAAGGGAATCCGCTCCGAGATCATGCTACACTTCCTCGAAAGCAGGGGCGTTTTCGTTTCCAGCGGTTCCGCCTGTGCGAAAGGGGCGAAGAGTCACGTCCTGGATGCGCTCGGCCTCTCAGATGCCCGCGCCGATACCGCACTGCGGGTCAGCTTCGGGGCTTACACGGAGCGGGAGGATATCGGCCGGCTGGCAGACGGCCTGAGGGAAGGTTTGTCCAGCCTGATTCGCACAAACTGAGGCGGGCGTTTCCGCCCGGCTCTTTCATTTGAGGATTCCATCGCCCAAAAAGGCGCAGAGGGAATCCATTTTATAACCATCGGCAGTGGAGGGTTCAATGAGGGAAATTTTACTGATAAAAGACGGCGAGATCGCGCTCAAGGGCTTGAACAAATCGACCTTTGAAAATATCCTGGTCAAAAACATCCGGCGGCGGATTGAGGACTTGGGAAAGGTGACGATCCAAAAAGCCCAGTCCACCATCTATGTCAAGCCGGCCGCGGACGATTATGACGCCGACGAGGCGCTGGAGCGGCTGAAAAAGGTTTTCGGCATCGCCGCTTTGTCCAAAGCGCGGATGACCGAAAAGCGCTTTGACAAAATCGCGGAGGAAGCAGTGGAGTATTTAAGCGACCTGCTTCCCTTTGTACATACGTTTAAGGTCGAGGCGAAGCGGGCGGACAAGAGCTTTCCAATGACGTCCCCCGAGCTCTGCGCCCAGCTCGGCGGCATCCTGCTGTCTCGTTTCCACAACCTGAAGGTGAACGTCCGGAATCCGGATGTGGTCGTCACGGTGGAGATCCGCGACTTCGGCGCTTATATCCACGCCAAAAAGCATGAAGGCGCGGGCGGGATGCCGATCGGGTCGAGCGGGAAGGCGCTTTTGCTGATCTCGGGTGGGATCGACAGCCCGGTCGCCGGCTATATGATGGCCAAACGGGGAATCGAGGTTTCGGCGGTTCACTTTATTTCGCCGCCCTATACCAGCGACCGCGCCCTCCGGAAGGTCGAGAACCTCTGTGAAAAGATGTGCGAATATATGGGGAGGATTCCGCTTTATATCGTTCCATTCACCGAGATTCAGGAGGAAATCCGGAAAAACTGCCCGGAAGAGCTTTTTACCTTGATCATGCGGCGGATGATGATGAAGATCGCCCTGCGGCTCGCAAAGGAAAACGAGATGCAGGCGTTGATCACCGGGGAAAGCGTCGGCCAGGTTGCGAGCCAGACCATCGGGGCGCTCGCCTGCACCGACGCCGTCTGCGACATGCCGGTTTTCCGCCCCTTGATCGGGATGGACAAAAGCGAGATCATCGAGGTTTCCAGAAAGATCGATACCTTTGAAACGTCGATCCAGCCTTACGAAGACTGCTGCACCGTCTTTACGCCGAAGCATCCGAAAACGAGGCCGCAGCTTTCGCAGATCCTCGAAGCCGAGGCGCTCTACGACTTTGAACCGCTGCTCGAGAGGGCGGTCGAAGGCATCCAGCTGAAAAGAATTGATAGGAACCGATAGAAAGAAGGGGACTTATGAGTAAAAATGCGGAGCTGATCGCAGTCGGCACTGAAATCATCCTGGGGGATATTGTCAACACCCATTCGCAGTACCTCTCCCAGAAGCTTGCACAGCTCGGGATCAATGTTTTTTACCACACGAGCGTCGGGGACAATCCCGCCCGTCTCCGCTTTGTCATCGAGCAGGCGGTCGGGCGGAGCGATCTCGTCATCCTCTCGGGCGGGCTCGGGCCGACGGAGGATGATCTGACCAAAGAGACGGTTTGTGAGGTGCTCGGCATCCCGCTCCATCAGGACGCTGAAGCGCTCCGGCGGATGAGCACCTTTTTTGAGCGGATCGGACGTGAAATGACCGACAACAACATCAAGCAGTCGATGGTGCCGGACGGCGCCGTGATTTTTCAGAACGACCGCGGGACGGCGCCCGGTATGGCGGTCGAAAAGGACGGGAAGATCGTCCTGCTCCTCCCAGGGCCGCCGAGCGAGCTGGTTCCGATGTTCGAGGAGCAGGCGTATCCTTACCTGTCCGGTTTTTCCGATGCGGTCCTTGTTTCCCGCAGCTTCCGGGTATTCGGGGTCGGGGAGTCGCTGGCGGAGGTGAAGCTCGGGGCGATGCTGGCGGGGGAAAATCCCACTGCGGCGCTCTATGCAAAGCAGAGCGAGGTGCTGGTTCGGCTGACCGCCAAAGCGGATACGAAGGAGAAGGCGGCCGAAATGCTCCAGCCGGTTGTCGATGAGCTCTATTCGATTTTGGGGGATACCGTTTACGGCGAAGACGTCGACAGCCTCGAGGAGGTCGTGGTGCCGCTGCTCCGGGAAAAGAGACTCAAGGTTGCCACGGCGGAAAGCTGTACCGGCGGGCTCCTCGCCCAAAAAATCACCTCGATCCCCGGCTCGTCCGAGGTGTTCGAATGCGGGGTCGTCAGCTATGCCAACCGGATCAAGCACGAGCTGCTCCACGTGCCGCAGGAGCTGCTGGAGCGATACGGCGCGGTGAGCGAGCAGGTGGCGGCCGCTATGGCGGAGGGCGTTCTGCGGCTGAGCGGCGCCGATATCGGCGTCGGCATCACCGGGATTGCCGGGCCTGGCGGCGGCAGTGAAGAAAAGCCGGTCGGCACCGTTTATATTTCGGTGGCTTCCAAGATGGGGGAAACCCAAACAAAGCAGTTCCGCTTCGGCTACGGGCGGAAAAACGAGCGGGAGCATATCAGGATGGCGTCTGCGATGAATGCGCTCGACATGGTTCGCAGGCTGCTGTTGTAAGGGGGAGCGCGTCTGTGGATGTGAATCAAACCGAAACGGTTTCGAAGCATAAGGGCGGCAGGCCGTGCTTTTTCCTGCGTGTTTTGAAATGGCTGTTCCCCTGGAAAGGGGACAGGGGAAGGACCGTTGTCACAAAGCTTGTCTTTTTGGCCTGCGCGGCCGCCTTTGTGGTAAGCGGCTGGCTTTTGGCGGATTATTACATCAAGGATTTTATGGTGAACGAGGAGTATTTGGGCATCAAAAGCCTGATGGGCGAAAGCAGCAGTGCCGTTTCTTCCGATCTGCCGCCTGCGGAGGAGCTTCTCCCGCTTCCCGCGGGTTATCGGGAACAGTTCAGCGCCCTGTACCAGATCAACCAGAAAATCTGCGGCTGGCTGAAGATCGACGGGACGGGGATTGATTATCCGGTCGTCCAGGCGGCCGACAATGATTATTACCTCCATCATACCTTCTATGACGGCTACAGCAGCGCGGGCGCGCCTTTTTTAGATTGCAGCTGTGATTTTTCCGTGGATTCCATGTCCGACAATCTGATCGTTTACGGGCATAACCTCAACAGCGGGCGGATGTTTCACGATCTTGTCCGTTACAAGGACGTCGCATATTACAAAGAACATCCGGTGGTCAGCTTCAACACGGTTTATGCCGACTACGACTGGAAAATCCTCGGGCTGTTTTTTACAAACGCCGATATGGGGCTTGATGATTCCTTCGCTTACCATATGTGGTACAGGAGCAGAAACGAAACGGAATTTTTTTCTCAGCTCAACGAGGCGATGCAGCGCTCCTTCTTTACCACCGGGGTGGATGTCCGTTTCGGCGACCGGCTTTTGATGCTGTCGACCTGCGACAACAGCTTTGACGACAGCCGGCTGGTCTTGCTCGCCAGGATGGTTCGCCCGGGCGAGGATGCGCGGGTGGATGTGTCGGCTGCAAAGGCCAACGCCGGCCAGTATCTGCCTCAGAATTATATTGATAAGCTGGGCGGCGTTTACCGCCCCTGGAATAAAAATTATGCTTTTTATGCGCCCTGATTTCCAGGGAAAGAGGCCGCTTTGAGAAAGGGGAGAGAAAATTGCTGCGCAAGCTATTGGCATGTGTGATGGCGGGAACCATCCTTCTCTCCGCCTTTACGGTAACGTCCTATTTTGCCGCGGGGTTGGTTTCGATCGTCAATCCCCCGGACCATCAGTCCTCTTCCGGGCAGCTGGGGATGGTGGAAAACGAAGTGGTCGACATCCCGGACAGCTTGTTGGGCAGCTCCTCCGACGAGACGACAGAGAACTCTTCGCAGAGCAGCGGGCCGGATTCTTCTGCCTCATCTTCCGCGTCTTCCTCCGCACCGCCGTCGTCGGCCGCCGTGCCGCCTCCGATTGCCGAACCGGGATCTTCCACCGTGTCGATCCCGTCGTCCGTTGCATCCCCTTCCTCGCCGGGTACTTCGGCATCTTCAGGGGAAGACGTTCCCGCCGGAGAGACGCTGATCGTAAAAATTTCAAGCGAGCCGTCGGTGGGCGCTTATGCGGTGAACGACATCCTCCCGCGGATCGTCGCTATGGAGATGAACGGCAGTATGGCCGACGAAGCGCTCAAGGCGCAGGCAGTCGCGACCCACAGCTATATTAAATATCAGAACAGCATCGGGAAAGCGCCGGTGGTATATGTCAGAGCCCCTTCGGCGCGGATCCAGTCGCTGGTCGAGTCGGTTTCAAGCCAGATGATCTACTATAACGGCCGGGTGATCGACGCCACCTACTGCGCTTCGACGGCAGGGCGGACGGAGTCCTCCGCCGATGTCTGGGGCGGATATCTGCCTTACCTGGTTTCGGTCGAAAGCGCATATGATTCCCATGATCCGAACTGGGGCAGCCAGACGGTTTATACGGTCGAACAGGTGCGGAATATGGTCAAACAGAATGCGGGAATCGAATTGACGGGGAATCCTGAAGATTGGTTTCAAACAGCTTCTCACACCGCAGGGGGTTATAACGGCGATATGACCATAGGCGGGCAGAGCACCTTTACATACAACGGGAAGACCTATAAGATCACCGGGCGGTATGTTCAGACGATTATCCTTCGGCAGTCGGGGCTCCCGGCGTTGAAAAGCGCGAAATTCGACGTTTCCGTCAGCGGCGACCAGATCGTCTTTACCACCTATGGATATGGCCATGGGGTGGGGATGAGTCAATGGGGTGCACATTATTATGCAGTCAAGGAAGGGTACAATTACCAGCAGATTTTGACTCATTACTATACCGGCGTGACCATCCGTTGAAGAAGCAGGCCGTCAGCTTAAAAGCCGACGGCCTGCTTCTTTTGACTGATGGCGATTCATCTTTGAAGCAAAGGCTGAATAAGGATTAACAGCAAAAAGACGTTCCGCACCTCAGCTGCGCTTCGGCCCTGATTGACCACGGCGGCACTTACCGCAGGCTGTAAAATTCCAGGTAGCGTTTGATGTTGGCGCGCGCGCGGGCCAGGGTCCGTGAAACGGTGGATTTATTGACCTTTTGCAGTGCGGCGATTTCGATGATCTTCTTTTTTTCGTAGTAGTAGAGATAGAGCGTCTCCCGCTGCCGTGCGGTCAGCCGGCTGCGGATAACCTGGCTCAGTGCTTTTTTGAGCTGCTCCAGCTGAAGATCGTTGCCGGAACCCTCCTCCAGCAGATAAAAACGATCTTGATCGAGGACATAGCCAATCTGATCGAGAGAAACTTTTCTGCTCAAATGGATTTCTCCCCGCAATAGCAGTAAAACAGGCGGCAGGCGTTCAGAAGATGATCGTATTCTTCAAAAAGGATCAGGATCTTTTCTTCGTAATACTCCTTTCGTTCCGGTTCCCGCTTTTGAAGGCTGCGCAGCTCTGTTATTTCTTCCCGAAGGAGAGCAGTAAGGCCGCAACAAGCTTCCACGAGTTTTGACATCATGTCTTCACATCCTTTGATTGCACGAAATGTGTAGTTGTAATTTTATCATATCACACGTTTTGTGTAAAATCAACCTTTGGAACATTTGTTCGATAAAGCTTGAAAATATGGGTATGCTATGGTATAATAACCTCACGGACTGGACGGAAATCGAAGATTTCCGAGTC
>CAZSIV010000024.1:0-33980 GCA_964607135.1 uncultured Oscillospiraceae bacterium
CATAGCTGTGCAAGTTTACTGCTTGCAAACGGCGTACCCCTCAAACATATTCAGGAGTGGCTCGGGCACAGCGATTTTACCACTACGGCAAATATCTATGCGCACCTTGATTACAGTTCTAAAATCACCTCGGCGCAGGCGATGGAAACAGGGCTTGCTTTGCCCGAAAGCGGTGATTTCGGGAGCCGATGGGAGGATGGCGAAGCCCAAATTTAGGAGAGCAAAAAATGCGGTATGCTCTGACCACTTGTTTTTAGAAAAAGACATAAGAAAAAAGCCTGTAATCGGCTTGATTACAGGCTTTTTGGTGGCGGAGGGTAAGGGATTCGAACCCTTGGTCCGGTATGAGCCGGACAACTGATTTCGAGTCAGCCCCGTTATGACCACTTCGATAACCCTCCGTGTATATTTCCATCCGCTTTTAACTCAAAAAATTTTTGGAGAGAAAAGCAGGAGAGAACACTAAAAAATATTCGATTTTTGATTTTGAAAACCCTTATATTTAGGGGATTTCCAGCGGACGAAACGACCAAGCAGCCGTAAAATTTCGAGTCAGGCCCGTTATGACCACTTCGATACGTCTCCACATTTAATTGGACTGCAGCAACTTGCTACAGCCAAATTATTATAACAAATTAAATTATAAAAGGCAAGAGAATGTTGAAAATTAACTTCTTGCTATTCCCGCGGCCGGAACATTTTCTTTACAGTCTCCTTAAATCTTCCCCGCAGGAGAAAAAAGGCGCTCAAGCCGCACGCTAAAATGATGATTCCCGTGCAGCAAAGCTGGAATGACAGCTCGGAGACCAAATATCCTCCCTCTAAAAAGCGATCCAGGTGCGGCGCATCAATTTTGAAAAAACAGGACAAACCATAAAACGGCGTGATGGTAAAAATCAAGACAGCCCTCAGAAGCTGAAATTCAAACCCGGTCAGCCGTGACAGCCACATAATCCCTAACCCGGCCGCAAACAGAATGGCCAAAATCTGTAAGGTTTTTCTCGCCGTCTTTCCTTTTCGAAAAGCAATGATAAACAACAAAAAAAGGGCCGAAAAAATAATAGAACAAACGATTCCTTCAGCGCTGGGCCCCCATGCCGCATCAGCGCAGCTAAAATGATATTCAACCGGCCGCAGATCGCAGCCAATATTAAAGTGGACGGCAGCGCAATAAACCAAAACCGTCAAGCACGACATCACAATCTGAAAAGCCGTCAGGCAGGGTCGGGAGAATTCCGCCTTTTTAAGGACAGGCCGAGACCGCACAGGGGCTCTTTGTTCCCGTTCCCCCGGAGTTCTTTTCCGGCTTCGCCTTCCCCGCAGGAGAAAAAAGGCACTCAAAACAAGCATCAGTGCGATCACAGCGGTAAAGCAGAGGCGGAACGAGGCCATGGAAATCCAGTACAGATCTTCGGTGTTAACAAACGGCGCATTCAGTGGATCAAACCGAAAAAAGTAGGAAAGCCCATAAAACGGCGTCATAATCAGCAGTAAAACAAGCCACAGAGCCGGCGACCCACCCCATCCAATCAGCGACTGCATCCATGTCAGCCACAGAGCCGCCACAGCAGACGCATATAGGATAGAGATAATCAGCAGGATTCTCCTGGCCGGCTCCCCTTTGCGGAAGATCAGAACGAACGGTACCAGAACGACCGAAAGCAGGACGGAACAAACCATCCCGGCCGCATCGGCGCCCCATCCAACATCGGAATAGCCGTAGCTGGTTTTAACCGGCAGAATGAAGCGGTAAAAATTAAAGCAAAAGCTGACGACGCTCAGCCCGACGATCACCAAAAAGGCCGCCGTTTGCAGGATTGTCAGATGGGATTGACTGCTTTTTCCGACAGAAACAGAGCTGTTGCCCTTCATAAAAATCACCTGCGATGCCGTGTGCTGTAAAAAGCTAGGATTTCACGCCGATATCCATCTTCGGTTGTTTTACCCCGATTTTCTACAGCCTTTTCTTCCTATATGGCTTGTCTATAGCTGTCTCATTCATATAATTCTGCCATAAGAGATCCGTTTTGTCAACTATAAATACAGTAAAACCAGATGAATTACCGGATAAAAAAGAGGCGCTGAATTCAAACCATAAAGATTGATTTCTTAATGGGTTTTCGCTATAATTAACACACAGATTATAAATTGGTCAAGGAGGTTTTTCTATGTGCAGTCAGCATGATGTCACCCAAACGGAAAATAACCGGGGAGCCGAAAGCGTGAAACAGATCAACGCCCCCAGCCTTCACGGGCTTGCCTGCCCGAACTGCCGGAAATATGATCTCAAAGTCCTCGGGATCAAGGGCGCCAAAGGGAAGTCGATCGGCGTCGGCGCGGCTTTCGGCGCGATCGGAAACGTGGTCGCAAACGCCGTGAGCAAGAACGATTTTTCCTTGCAGCCGATTCAGTACAAATGCAACTCCTGCGGCAATAAATTCGAGTCTCTCCCCCTGACCGCCGGGCCGGAGGAGCTTTTGGACGCTCCCTGCACCGTCAGCTTCAAACGGCTTTCCAGCTTTGTCGGCATGGCGGTGGCGCAGCACGTCTGGATCAACGGTGTGAAGGTCGGCCCAGTCGGAAACGGCAAAACGCTGACCTTCCAAACCATGGTCAAGCACAACACCGTCTTTGTGACCGACCAGTACGGTGTCGCCTTTAAAGGCGACTATCAATTCGAAGCGCAAAGCGGCGGGACAGTGGAAATCCGTTTCAAAAGGAAGTTTGTATCGTAACCCCAAATATCCTGTCGTTTCGCAAAGCGGAACAGATTCTCTCACAATACCGCCCTGTACGGCAGCCTGCTGTAGATCATTTATCCGCAGCAGGCATATTTTTTGACTCCTCGGTTAAACAGGAGCAGGCGCGCCCCGGAATGCCGGAAAAGGCGGGCCGCCCTCAATTCGCGATCCGCAGGCGAAACGGGCAATAATAACATTGGTAATCCGCAAGGCAGATCCGCCCCGACCGGTAAAACGCGCTCCGCAGGGTAAAACCATTCCGCCCGGCCGCATACAGGATTGAGGCTTGGAGACTGATAAAGCCTACGTGTGAAAAGCAGCCTGCCGGGGCTCCCCCGGCACAGTCTGCGGCCGGACCGGACAAATGCGGCGGAATGTTTCCGCCGGCGGCCGCGCGATTCACAGGCAGTGCTGTAAACAGCGTTTCCTTCCGGCAAGACGCGGCCCGTGACCGGGCAGGACAAAACGCGATCCATAGGCAGTACAAAGTTACAGGTTCGTAGCCCGCGAGCTGCGTTAGCTCATTGGTAAAATGGGCCTCGCAGGATAAAACCTCGAAAACCGGTAACAGGCCTGAGTGCGAACTGCCCCGCCGCGGCCGCTTGGAACCAGGTCAAAGATTGCGCATAATCCCCCAGAGCATGAAGGCGAGCAGGGACGCGCCGGCGGACAGAAAACAGAGCAGGCGGGTTCGCTTCGCATAAGGCTTCATCCGGGTGAAAAAGGCAAAGAGAAAACAACCGAAGGAGAGAAAGATGAGGGAGATCGACAAAACGGCAAAAGGATTCATCGGTTCCCCTCCCGTTCCGCCGGCCGGAAGCTTCCGCCGAAGATGGCAAAGCAGTATTCAAACGGGCTGAGCCGCCGCTTTTTGGAAAACAGATTCCAGACCACAACAGCCAAATCGGAAAGGAGCAGAAAGGCAAAGATGGGAACCAGCCCCAGTGTAATGACCGGGTTAAACTCCACCGCCGCGGAAAAATCCCCGGAAAAGAGGCTGACAACCGCGCGGCTGGCGCCGCAGGTGGAGCATTCCCAGCCGAAATGCTCGTACCAAAAGCAGGGCAGGTAGTGCCCCGCGACAAACTCCTTCCCAAACAAAACGGCCGCCGCGAGCAGAATCCAGATCACAATCCGCGCGACCCCGGCAATCGTCAGATATACTTTCTTTTCAGGCATGGTCTCTTCCTTTCCGGCTGTTTCACTTGAACCTCTTGACAAGATAGCTTATAATGGAAGTGGTTCTCTTCAGCCGACGGAGTTTCCCGGGATTTCGGAAACATGTTTGTTCCGCCGGCCGAAGACGCAGAAAATCGACTACATAAAGGAGAAGCTTATGAATTCTTATAACAATTACCCGGGGCAAAACCAGCAGTGGAACCCCCAGACACAACAGTGGATGCCGATTCCTCCGCAGCAGCCGCGTGAAAACGGCGGATTCGCGATCGCCTCATTTGTCATCGGCTTGGTCGGCCTGCTTTTGAATTTCTGCTGCCTCGCCTATATCACGCCGATCATG
The DNA here is from genome assembly GCA_964607135.1 of uncultured Oscillospiraceae bacterium. Lineage (GTDB taxonomy): Bacteria > Bacillota > Clostridia > Oscillospirales > Ruminococcaceae > Metaruminococcus_A. Next base: position 4,261 of record CAZSIV010000024.1, read on the forward strand.
GGACTGCTCAGCTTGATCTTCGGCATCGTTTCGATCCGTTCCTCCAAGAAGGGGATGGCGATTGCAGGGATTATCCTCGGCGCGTTTACGATCCTGTTCGCGATCTTTATCCTGGTTGGATTGTTCGCAGCGATTGGCTACGACGGGAACATAGAACTCTTTTTTGACGAGCTTTTCTACGATATATTCGGAGAACATCTCTATTATTAATTCACGCCGATGACGAGCAGACTGTGTGGCAGCGCGAATTTTTCGTGAGGAAAGTCCGGGCATCACAGGACAGGATAGCTGCTAACGGCAGCCGAAGGCGACTTCAGGGCCAGTGCAACAGAGAGATACCGCCGCGGCTTCTGCCGCGGTAAGGGTGGAAAGGCGAGGTAAGAGCTCACCGCCCGTCCAGGAGACTGGACGGGCCTGTAAACCCTATCCGATGCAACGCCGAGCGCGCGAATCCGTTGGTCCGGCGGTCATCAGCGCAACGGGCGGCACCGAGCATGTGCGGCGACGCCATGCCAAGATAGATTGTCACACTCGACAGAACCCGGCTTACAGGTCTGCTCGTTATTCAGAATATCCCACCGCTCTGCATACCGCAGGGCGGTTTTTGCATCTAGCCCGTTGTACTCATTTTAGTCCCGGCTCGTTTTATCGCTGCCGGTAAAATACCTGTATCAGTATAAATCGCCATGTATATTTTATATGCATTGAAATGTGCAGTAAAATATAGCATGTTATAAAATAATTTTATAAGGAGTCCGGCTAAATGTGCAAAGAATGCTATACTGATAAAAACAGGATCACACCATTATTAAACCCTTTGGATTGTCTGGAAAATCATACACAGTATATTTGCGGAACTTGTGGAAGGTGCATATGTATTGAACACGACCCGAATCGAGGATTGCAAAGGTGGAATTTCCCTTTTAAGTCATTAGAAATCGCAAAACTGTATTTACGTACCGCTGATTATAGTGCGAAAAGGCCCTGCGGTATTTATGAAATAAAAAATGAAAATGGCAGATATTCATATAAAATATTTGCATCTAAAGAGGAATTGCAGTTGTATCTAAAAAAGAACAAGAGAAAAACGTGTAACGGCATGGCGCCTGTTTTCAGTGTTGAGGAATACAGGGAATATCCCGATACACAGATACGGAAATTGACGTCTGATGAAATACAAAAATATATGTCAGAGCGGCAAAGATTTAACGAAGCAAAATAAAAGGCATTCTACTATGAAAGGGTGTCTTAGGAATATTCATTTTCTGTATAAATATAAGCCGTTTAATCCGGAAAGAGGCAGCGGCAACGAATAAACGAATCGGGAGTTATTTTATCTTAGACGTAGGCGGCCGTAGGAAGAAAACCTAGAAACTGGTAGAATATTCGTGTGCGTATTGCCCTGCCCGGTCACGGGTTCGAACTGTCCCGCCTGGGCACAGGCCGCCTCGCAGGATATTCACCTGATTGTTTGCAGAACGTTTGGGTGCGGACCGTCCTGCCCGGTCACGGGCACGCCTCCAGTTTGAAGATGACGGGGCGGAGCCCGTCGTTGCAGCTGCAGACGGCGACCCCCGGCTTCCTGATCCAGTCGCCGTAATAAAAAAGGTTCTCGCCTGCGCCGTGCGCTAATGCGAAGACATATTGATAGATCGCTTTCCAGGCTTCGTCGCAAAGCCCCTCCGGCTTGGCATAATCGGCGTAAAACACCTGCCCCGCCCGCATCATCGGGCAGGCTGTCAATCCTTCCGCGCCGTACTCCGCTGCGAGTTCCCGGTCGAGCGTCGTTTTCAGGACGGTAATTTTAACTTGATTCATCGTCAATCCCCCTTCAGCTCTTTGCCCATCTCCACATGCGGGCAGCCCTCGTCCAGATACTCCGGGCCGCATCTGCGGTATCCGCAGGCGGTGTAAAATTTTTCAGCCCGCCGCTGTGCGCCCAGCACCAGCCGCCGCCCGCCTTTTTCGCGGCATCGATTTTCCGCTTCCCCGAGCAGAAGTCTGCCAAGCCCCTTCCCCCGCTGGTCCCGGCGGACGCAGATTCTCCCGATGTGCCAGTCCTCCCCCTCCCGGTAGAGGCGGGCGGCAGCCACGGGATCGCCGTCCTCGAGCGCCAAAAGATGGTCGCAGCGCTGGTCCACCTCGTCAAATTCCTCGTGGAAGCCCTGTTCCTCTACAAAGACCGCCTGACGCAGCGCGTAACAGTCCGCCGCCCCAGGGTCGGCGGCGGTCAGCCAGATAAACTCGATCATTCAAACCCTCCTGATTCAAAACGGAATCGCTTCACCATTGGGTAAAGCGCAAGACGGCTCCCGCCCTCTCTGCCGGCAATTTTGCTTCCTGCCCTGGGATGCAGGCCAACGGGGTGCTTTACAGCACAAAAAAACAGCTGCGGCCGTTTTACCGTCTAAAACTTCAACGGTAAAATTATACCACAGCTGTTTTTATTTCACAACCGGACACATTGAATCGGCAAGAGGAAAACGAATGCTCCCGTCCCAAAACAAGCGCCCTTCCCAAAATTCCGGAGCGCATGATCTCGTCGGCCCGGAAACCGCTTTTAAAGGAAAGAAAGGGCGGTGAGCCCCGCGACGCCGGGAATCCCCAAAACGGCTGAAACGGCCAGGGTGTAAAGATTGACCGGGACAGCCAGCCCTGCGACGGAAACCCCGCCCAGCGCCAATAACCCCCCTGCGATGCTGACTGCCCCTGTGCGGAGGGGGTGTTTGCTCCGTTTGCAGAGCACCAGCATGAAAAGCCCGCAAACCAATAGATAGGCTGTCACACAAATCGTCATCAAGTCCAAACGCTGTCATCTCCTTTTCCTTTTACCGGCCGCCGCTGTAAAGCCCTCTCATCTTCGCCTGTTTCAACAGGTAGCTGTACCGGCTTTCGAGAGATTCGAGCTCGTAAATCGTCGACTCCACCAGTTCTTCTTCCAAAGCGTAGTCAAACCGACAGCGCGCGCTGTCCAGCTTCATTTTGATATCGCTGATATCGGCGATCAGCTGCTGATTGCAGCGATCCGCTTCGCTTTTTTCCTCCGCCTTCCGCGCAGCGCTGAAAAAACGGACTGCCTGGCTGATTACTCCTTCCATGACGTCACCTCTTCACAAGTAGTTTACGCAGGAAGGATTGGGTTTTATTCCTGAATTTATACAAACTTTTTCTCAAATCCGGGAAGGAGCCCCGCATTTTTACGCAAAAAACGCCCGGAGAAATTCCGGGCGCCTTGATATACGCTTAAAATTCTACCCTCAATCATCAAGACAGCTTAATATTCCTGGGGCTGTAACGGTTGACCGCTTCCTCGTTGACAGTCACTTTGACCGATTCCAACCTGCTTTCCAGCTTCTGGGTGTACTCATCCCCTCGCAGCTGCCGGAGCACTGCCTCGCGGTTTTTGGCATAAAGCTCATCGTCTTTGCTCAGGTCATACCGGGCGCCGAGGAAGATATAGCTCTCGGAGATGTCGTCGGAATACGGGACGTTATATTCCTTCTGTTCAAAGGTCTTTTCCACAAAGCTCTCCAGCGTCCCCCCCTGCTGCCTGGAAAGCAGGGTGACGTTCCGGTCGGAGTCGCCGGTGTCGGGCTTATAATCGCTGAGACCGTAGTCGCTGTAAAGCTCCGTGAGATACTCGTCAATCACTTCGTCGATATTTTTCCCCCGGTTGATCTCGGTGATATAATCGTCGACCGTTTTTTTCAGCTCAGCCTCGTCGATCTTAGTGCCGTCCGGCTTGGTACGGCTGATCGAGAGATATTTGACCTTGGCATAATTGTCGTAAAAATACCCCCGGATGGTCTCCTCGCTGACCGGCTCTACTCCGTTGGTCTCATAGAAGTAGTCAAAAATTTTCTGCGTTTTATAGTCGTTTTCAGCCAGCTTCAGAACCGAAGCATAAGAAATTCCGTTCTGCTCGTAGGTTTTCTGGTACTGCGACCAATAGGAATCCGCCTTTGTTTTGGCGGTGTTCGTCCCCTCTGTCCCCATCGTCATCCCAAGCTCGTCGAACATGAGGTTGACCGCGACATACTGCCGCGTGGTTTTCATTGCCTTGTTGACGATCCACTGCTCCGCCGAAACCTCTTCAATAGTCTGGCCCCACAAGTCCTGGGAAGCGTCGGCAAGGTCCTGCGCTTCGCTGTAGGCGTCCATCAAGTAAGAGAGATAGACCCCGGCAGGCACCGTATCGTTTTCTGTTTTGACAGCCCAGGAGGTATCCCCCGAGCAACCGGTCACAGAGAGCAGAAGCGCCCCCATGAGAAGCCCGGCAAGCAGGCGTTTGATCTTTTTCATTCCAATTCCTCCTAATGATTCCACGGCGGGCCGGGTGTCCCCAGCGGGACAATCCGGCGGCGAACCGCCGCCGGTGATTCGCACCCAAACATTTTACCGGTCTCTAAGTTTTAATCCTGCGAGATACATTTGCGAACCAACGCGCCTCGCGGGGCAGGGAGCCCCTGCGGGCAATACACACACCGACGTTTTATCGATTTTTAGATTACGATCCTGCGAAGTGCCGCGCGGGTTACGAACCGATCAGTTCGGTGCTGCCTGTGTATCGCGGCTGACAGCGGAAGCATTCCGCGCCCGGGGCCGGGCGGGACAATTCGGCCGAGTGGCCTCGGCGGGACAATTTCGCACACCAACGTTTTTCCAATTTTTGAGTTTCAGGCCTGCGAGGCACTTATGATAAAGCGAGTACGGCGTACCTCGCGGGGTGCCAGCACTGTTATTCGCACTACCTGCGAATCGCGTTTACCAGCAGGGATTCCCTGCCGCGTCTGCCGGCGGAGGTACTCCGCCGAAATCTTCGATTTAGCTGACGGGTCAGGTTCTTATTGCCGAAGGCAACAATGTTCTCTCAGGGCTCGGAAATCTTTGATTTCCGCCCAGTCCGTGAGGTTATTATACCCTATTTTATCCAGCTTGTCCAGCGGCAGGGATTCTTTTGCTTGAACGCCGCCCTTTTTCAAACGGCCCTGATTCATAAAGCGCTTTGCATAGGCAGAAACCGGTTTGGCTTGTCATAACACCGGAAACAGCAATTTCATACTCAAAACGAGCAAAAAAAGCAATATCCATCCCGCGCGGAATCATTTATAATAAAGGCAATCAATAAATCAGGAGGCGACAACGATGAACAACGATGTAAAAATTCTGCGGGAACTGGCCGGACGCTATGCCATTGCCGCCAACGACGACCGAAACTACGAACGCAGGCTCCTTCACAAAGCGGTCAACGACCTGCATATGATCCGGCCGGTCGTGCTGATCGATGAGCTCCCCTGGAACGAGCTCAACGGTGAAGGGGAACTGACCCTTCACTGTGAAGACCCGTTCCTCCGCACCGTCGAGCAGAAGCTCCGCCAAACCCTCTACAAATGGAATCACTTCCCCGCCGACATGATTATCACCCCTTATTTCGGGATCGATAAGGTAATTCACACCACCGGCAACGGCGTTTCCATTGTGGAAAATACGATCCACGCGGACGAAACCAACCACATCGTCTCCCATGAATTCGTCGACCAGATGGAGGATGAATCCTTCCTTGAGCGGCTCCACAACGAAACCATCACCTACGACAAGGAGGAAACGGAGCGCCGGTACAGCCTCGCCGCCAACATTATCGGGGACATTATCCCGGTCAAGATCATCGGGACGCCCTGGGTCTTCGATACCTGCTGGGACGACATCGCCGAATGGCACGGCGTCACCAACCTGCTGATGGATCTGGCCATGCGCCCGGAATTCATGCATGCGGTCGCTTCCAAGCTGACCGACATCTACCTGGACAAGGTGCGGCAGTACGAGGAGCTCAACCTTTTTGAAGGCTTTCAGCCCTATCTGCACAGCACCTGCGCTTACAGCGACGACCTGCCTTCCAATGAATTCGACGGAACCGGCTTTCAGGCGAAGGACGTCTGGGGCCGCGGCGCAGCACAGGTCTTTTCCTCTGTTTCCCCGGCGATGCGGGAGGAATTCGACATCACCTACATGAAAAAGGCGATGGCCCCGTTCGGGCTGGTCTACTACGGCTGCTGCGAACCGCTCCACAACATGATCGACATTGTGGAGCAGATCCCGAACCTGCGCAAAATCACCGTCACCCCTTGGGCGGACGTGGATATTGCGGCGGAGAACATCGGCAAAAAATACGTCATCGCCCACAAACCGAGCCCGTCCAACCTGGCAGTCGATCAGCTCGACGAGGAAGTCGTCCGCAAGGAGCTGACCCGCGCCATCGACGCCTGCTACCGCAACGGCTGTTCCTTCGACATGGTGCTCAAGGACATCAGCACCGTCAACTACAACCCGCAGAATCTGGTCAAATGGGAAAAGATCGCGATGGAGCTGGTGCAAAACTACAAATAATCTTTCATAAAGAAAATCAAAGATCGGAACGCAGTGCGTTCCGATCTTTTTGTCTGCCATGCCCAAGCGGATATCCGTGCCCTGCCTGGGCCGGGTGGCCCCGGTGGCCAGTTCGCACCCTAAGGTTTTACCAGCCTTTAGATTTTTGTCCTGCAAGGCGCCTCGCGGGGCGGGGAACCCCCGCAGGTAATTCGCACACTGACGTTGTACCAATTAAAAGGTTTCAGTCCTGCGAGGTGCCCGAGATAAAAATATGAAAAAGGCGCCTCGCGGGTTATCGGCGTTACTATTTGTTCTACCTGCGGATCGCGACTGGCCGGCCTGGCCACAGACCGCGAATTGTCCGGCCGGGGACACCCGGCGTGCCGCGCGGGTTACCGACGCAGCTTTTCGTACAACCTATGGATCGCGATTGAGAGCGGAAACATTCCGCCCGGCAACGAGAAAGCACCGCCGCTGTAGAGCGGCGGTGCTTTCAAGAAAAAGGAAAATAAAATCAAATTTGGAAGAGTGTTTTAGATGATGCCGAGGGTCGTCAGCGCGGCGAGAACATACTTAAGCAGGAAGAGCGCGACGATGACATACATCAGCGGGTGAATCTCTTTCACCTTGCGGGAAGCCAGCTTGACGACTACATAGGAGATGAAGCCGAAGGCGAGCCCGTCGGTGATCGAGTAGAAGAGCGGCATGCAGATGACCGTCAGGAAGGACGGGATCGCAACCGACATGTCATGCCAGTCGACATCCTTGAGCGCCCCCGCCATCATCACGCCGACAACAATCAGGATCGGCGCGGTCGCGGCACCCGGGACAAAGCCCAGAACCGGGGAGAGGAAGAGGGCGAGGATGAAGCACAGGCCGGTGACGCTGGAGGTCAGGCCGGTCTTACCGCCGGCCGAAATGCCCGCGGTGGATTCCACATAGGTGGTGACGGTGGAGGTGCCGATGATCGCGCCCGCAGAGGTCGCAATCGCATCGGCCAGCATCGCGCGCTCAACCTTCGGCAGATTGCCGTTTTCGTCGAGGTACCCCGCTTTGTTAGCGGCGCCGATCAGGGTGCCGATGGTGTCGAACATATCGACCAGCACCAGAGTGATCATAACGGCGATCAAAGAGGCGATCGGAGCGGAGAAGAGTTCACCGAAACCGGTGAAGGCCGCGCCGAAGACGCTGAAATCGAGGACGGGAACCCAGCTCTGCGGCAGGGAAACCCCCATCGGGACATTAAAGCAGAACTGAAGGATGCAGCCGACGAGCGAGGTGCCGATGATCGAGACAAAGAGCGCGCCCGGGCATTTGACAATAACCAGAACGATGGTCAGGATCAATCCGAAGAGGGCGAGCAGGGTGGTCGGCTCGGCGAGGGAACCCATCCCGATGATGGTTCCGGTCTCGCTGGAGAGAAGCCCAGCGTTGTTGAAGCCGATCAGGGCGATAAAGAAGCCGATGCCGGCGGAAATCGCCTTTTTCAGGCTGAGCGGAATCGCATTGACAATCGCCTTCCGGGCGCCGGTGACGGTGAGGACGATGAAGAAGATGCCGGCGATAAAGACCGCGGAGAGAGCCGCCGAATAGGACAGGCCCATCCCAAGGCAGAGGGTGTAGGCAAAGACGGCGTTGAGGCCCATGCCGGGCGCCTGCGCGAGCGGGTAGTTTGTGAGCCAGCCGATCAGCCAGGTGCCGAGGGCGGCTGCAAGGCAGGTCGCGGTCATGACGGCGATATCCGGCATGCCGACCGGCGATTCCGAGCCGAGGAAGGTCGGGTTGACAAAGATGATATACGCCATGGTGAAGAAGGTCGTCAAACCGGCGATGATCTCGGTCTTAATGGAAGTGCCGTTTGCCTGGAGTTTGAACAATTTTTCCATTATTGAGTGCTCCTTTTAAAATTTTTTATTCCTAAGAGGTAAGATGGAAAACGCGGCCTCTTTGGTGCAAAAACAACAAATCCCCCTCTTCTGGACAAACGGGGGATTTTTACTGGGCATAGACAACCGTTTTGGCGGAAAAGCTCGTCCTAAACGCAGGAAAACAAAAATACCTGTTTTTCCGGAAATCCACCCGAAAAAACAAGCTCGCCGCCCGTTGAAAAGCAAGGCGAAACCCTGACTGAAGCAGGAAAAACTTTCTTTATTTAGTATGCCATGCGTTTTCATTAAAGTCAATATTTGTTTACAAAAAATCTTTATTTTTTGACGAAAAAACGGCAAATTCTTCCTTTCTGAAAGGCTCGGGCATCTTCCCGCCTGCCGGACGGTTTCCCTTGACAAATCACCTCCGATCCCCTATAGTAAGGGCAAAGAGGCTCCGCCCGACAAAAGGGCCGGGCGGATGCGCCTCAAAATGCCGTGAACTGCCGGAGACTGGGCAGCGGGCGGCGCTGCGTCAAACGGGTCAAACAACGATTTTGAAACACAGTGAAAGGGGTGTTTTGATGGTTTATTATGTATCGGCAGCAGTAGAACGGGACGGCGACGGGAGCAGGGAACGGCCCTTCAAACAGATCGGCGATGCGGCCCGGATTGCCCGCGCGGGCGACGAGGTGCGGGTGCTGCCGGGCGTTTACCGGGAGTATGTCAACCCTAAATATTCCGGGACGGCGGATGCGCCGATCGTCTACCGCTCGGCCGAGCCGCTGGCGGCGGTCATCACCGGCGCAGAAGAGGTCAAAGGCTGGGAGCGGTACGAAGGAGACGTGTGGCTCGCCCGGATTTCCAACGGGATTTTCGGGGGCTACAACCCATATACCACCGTCCTCTTCGGGGACTGGTACTACGCGGACGTCCCCCTGCACACCGGGGAGGTTTATCTGAACGGGCGCTCCCTTTATGAGGCCACCACACTGGAGGGCGTCCTGCATCCGGAGCCCTACCGCGCCTCCTGGGAGCCGGAATTTTCCGTTTACAAGTGGTACACCTGCCAGGGGGAGGGGGAAACCCTGATCTACGCCAATTTTCAAGGCGCCGACCCCAATGAGGAAACGGTGGAGATCAACGTCCGCCGAAACTGCTTTTACCCGGACAGAACCGGCGTTGATTACATCACCCTGTCCGGCTTCACCGTAAAGCAGGCCGCCACCACCTGGGCCCCGCCCACCGCATACCAGGAGGGGATGATCGGCCCCCACTGGAGCAAGGGCTGGATCATCGAGGACTGCGAGGTGTCCGATTCGAAGTGCTGCGGGATCTCGTTAGGGAAATATCTCCAGCCGGAAAACGAAAACAAATGGTCGCTCAAGCGCTTAAAGCACGGCACCCAGACCGAACGGGATGCGATCTGCCAGGCGCAGCTCGAGGGCTGGACAAAGGAGCGTGTCGGCTCCCATATCATCCGCCGGTGCAATATCCACCACTGTGAGCAGACCGGGATCGTCGGGCATCTGGGGGGCGTTTTCTCCCTGATCGAGGACAACCACATCCACCACATCAACAACAAGCAGCAGCTTTCCGGCGCGGAGATCGGCGGGATCAAGATGCACGCCGCCATCGACGTGGTCTTCCGGCGCAACCACATCCACCACTGCACCCGGGGGATCTGGCTCGACTGGCAGGCGCAGGGCACCCGCGTGACCCAGAACCTGTTCCACGACAACACGCCTCCTCTCGGCACCGAGCTGCGGGGCGGTCTGGCGCTGGGCGAGGATCTTTTCATCGAGGTCAGCCACGGCCCGACCTTGGTCGACAACAACCTTTTCCTCTCCGCCTACTGCTGCAAGCTCGCAACCCAGGGAACCGCCTTCGTCCACAACCTCATCTGCGGCCCCTTTACCAGCGTGGGCACGGGGACGGACAACGCCGGGACGACACAGCCCCGTTACACCCCCTACCACCTCCCCCACCGGACGGAGGTCGCGGGCTTCATGACCTTCCTCCACGGGGACGACCGTTTCTATAACAACGTCTTTGTCCAGAACCAGCTTCCGCCGGAATTCGTCGAATTCAGCTCGAACGGCCCCTGGGGCGGCGCCAACGAAACGGTGGGCACCAAGCCGTTTGACGGATATCCCACCGAGCAGGAGTACCTGGCGCAGTTTTTTGCCGAAGGGGATACCGGGCTCAAGGAAGACCGGAACAAATATTACACCAGACTCCCCGTCTACACCGGGGGAAACGTCTACTTCAACGGCGCGCAGCCCTGTGAAAAAGAGGCCAATTACAGAGCGGACGGTGAGCATACCGTCTATCTCCGCCTGGTAGAAGAGGATGGGAAATATCTGCTGGACACCAACCTTTACGAGTTCCTGCCGGAATTCGAAATCGAGACGGTTTCCACCGAAACGCTCGGGGAAGCCTTCGAGCCGGAGGAGCGGTTTGAAAACCCGGACGGCACCGAGATCGTCTTTAACCGGGATTACTTCGGCGACGCCAGGGGGCTCCGTCCGCTGGCCGGGCCCTTTGCCGGAAGGGACGGCTTACGCAGACCTCTCGCGTAAAGCGACGGAGCCGGCATTCAAAAGAAGCAGAAAAACGGAGGACAGATCAAATCTGTCCTCCGTTTTTTATCCGTAATAAAGCGATTCCAACGCCCCGCCTGTGAACAAATGCCGGGGATTCCGGCCGCCGTTTTTCTCCGCCCTCTTTCACCGCAGACACGGTCTGTGAGCAGCAAGGGCTTACAGCGAGCGTTTGAATCCGCCGGAAAGGCGCACGGGGAGCGCCCCCGCCGCACGATGGGACAACGCCGTAAAAATGCGCCGCCCCGATTGCTTCGCCTCAGCGGTCAGCTCCGAAGTGTGAGCTTGAGGCAGGAGCAATGCCCGGCCTTCCCGGCGGGCAGATCGACGAGGAGCCCGGCGGAGGTCTGGCGGAAGGGCAGTTCTCCCCCGCCCAAAAGCTCGGCTTTCACCACCGTCTCCTGCCCGAGCGGCAGGGAGCGGATCACCGCAAGCTCCCCGGGCCAGCGCATCAGAAAGGCGTAAAGCAGATTTCCCTTGGAGGTAAAGCGGACATCCCCCGGCTGCCAGCTGATCTCGCTTTCGTCGACATGCGCCGGCTCCCATCTGGTGGCCTCCGGCTCCTGCTCCGCGGCGGCTGTGTAATTCGGCCCTTCCCCGCAGGCCTTCCAGGCGCGGGTGCCGAAGATGCCCTCGCCGTTGACCGCCATCCACTCCGCCATCTTTTCGAGGATCCAGCCGCATTCCTCGTCGAGCGTCCCGTCCGGGAGCTGCGGCACGTTGAGGAGGATATTCCCGTTTTTGCTGACGTTGTCGACGATCGTTTCGACGAGGTACTCCCAGGTCTTGTAAACGTCCCTGACGTTGTAGAACCAGTCGCCGATGCTGGTGCAGGTCTGCCACTGGTAAGGGGTAATCCGGTCCTCATGGTTGCGTTCGATGTCGAGGACGCCGAGCGGAAAGACCGACTTTGTCTTGTCCTTCTGGAAGAAGACCGCCTCGTTTTCGCCGTGGAGCGCCGCGCTGGTGTTGTAGAGGTGGGCGACGAGGTCGAACCCGTAGTGCCCGCAGGGGACAGGGCCGTCCGTGTAGTAAAAATCAGGGGTGTATTTGTCGATTGCGTCCTTCATCCGCAGGAACCAGTGCCTGTAAAAATCCTCGTTTTCCAAAAACCAGGTTCCCTGAAAAACGGTGTCGGTAATGGTCTGGTCGTAGTAGAGCTCAGTACAGGCCGGGTCGGCGCCGTCATAGGGCACACCCTTGTATTTCCCCTTGACGTCGCAGCCCTTGTTGGGGTAGTAAAAGCCCGGGCTCCCCGCAAGGTGCTCCGAAAATCCGAAGCGCATCCCCTTCTTCTCGGCGGCCTTTTTCCAGTCCCCGACAATATCCCGATGCGGCCCCATCCTGACCGAATTGAAATGCGGCTGATATTTGGAGTCGAAATTGTCGAAATTGTCGTGGTGGACGGCCTGAGCCATGAGATACCGCGCCCCGGCCCGGTAAAACAGGTCTGCGAGGGCGTCGGGATCAAACTTTTCCGCCTTCCAGAGCGGGATGAGGTCTTTGTAGCCGAATTTGGATGGGTGCCCGTATTTTCTGCGGTGATAGAGGGAGACCGGATCGTCCTCCAGGTACATCCTGCGGGCGTACCAGTCGCCGTACATCGGAACCGACTGCGGCCCCCAGTGGGACCAGAACCCGATCTTTGCGTCCTTGTACCATTCGGGGCAGACAAACTGGCTGGTCAAAGACTCCAGTGTCCCTTCAAACTTCCCCGGCTTGATTGAAAAATCTCCATCGGTGCGGATTTTCATGATAGTCACCCTGCGGCCCGGCCCTTCCCCCCGGCGCCGCCCTTTCTTATATTTTACGCTGCGGCCCATGCGGCCGGGCAATCCCTTTGCCAATCTATGCCGATGATAGCAGATCGAGGGGCAAAAGTAAACACGAAATTTTTAATGTTTAAATCAGTGTGCCGGGGCTTGTTCCCACCCCGGAAAAAGAATATACTGGTACCATTAAAGGTGTTCCGCCTCATCCGGGCTCCGGTGGAACGCTTCGAAAAGGATAGGAAGACAGTTAAACCATCTGCCTACGGGGGCGCAGAAATTCAAAGGGGGAACCAGGGATGACGGAAAAACAGCTGTTGAACCTGCTGCATGAGATGTCGCTGAAGGAAAAGGTGGATCAGATGCTCCAGATTGCGGGGAGCTTTTATCAGAAAGGCGCCGACGAAGTGCTGACCGGCCCCGAAAACAAGCTGGGACTGACTGCGGAGGATCTTCGGTACGCCGGGTCGATCCTCGGAACGGCGGGGGCCGAACGGCTGAGAGAGATTCAGGAGCGGTACCTCGAAGCCCAGCCGCACAAAATTCCGATGCTCTTTATGATGGACATCATCCACGGGATGAAAACCGTTTTTCCGATGCCGCTGGCGCAGGGGGCTTCTTTTGACCCCGGCCTTTCCAGGGAATGTGCGGCAGCAGCCGCAAAGGAGGCGGCGGTATCCGGGCTGCACGTAACCTTTGCGCCGATGGCAGACCTGGTGCGCGACCCGCGGTGGGGCCGGGTGATGGAATCGACCGGAGAAGACCCCTACCTCAACAGCCTCTTTGCCCGGGCGATGGTAGAGGGATTCCAGGGGGACGACCCGAAGGAGCCCTACCGGATCGCGGCCTGCGTCAAGCATTTCGCGGCCTACGGCGCGGCGGTGGCGGGGCGGGACTACAACACGGCCGAGCTGTCCGAGCACACGCTGCGGGAATTCTACCTGCCGGCCTACCGGGCGGGGATCGAGGCGGGCGCCGCGCTGGTGATGACCTCCTTCAACACGGTAAACGGGATCCCCGCCAGCGCCAACCGGCAACTGATGCGGGACATTCTGCGGGACGAGATGGGCTTTGACGGGGTGTTGATCTCCGACTTTTCGGCGATCTACGAAACCATTGCGCACGGCTATGCCAAAGACAAGGCGGATGCCGCCCAAAAAGCGCTGGAGGCGGGGGTGGATATCGACATGATGTCCGACGTTTACTCCTCGAGTCTGTGCAGGCTGGTTGAGGATGGGACGGTGGACGAGGCGCTGGTCGACGAAGCCGTCCTGCGGATCCTGCGGCTGAAAAACCGGCTCGGACTCTTTGAGAATCCCTACAAGGACGCAGACCCGGAGGGGGAGAAACGCTGCATCCTCTGCGCCGAGCACCGCGCCCTCGCCCGGCGGGCGGCGGCGGAATCCGCCGTCCTGCTGAAAAACGACGGGCTCCTGCCCCTCGCGCCGAAATCGCCGGTCGCCTTGATCGGCCCGTACCTCCGCAGCCGCGGGATGATCAGCAGCTGGGCGATCGCGGGGGAGCTGTCGGACTGTGTGACGGTTAAAGAAGCGGCGGCATCCGTTTTTGACCCGAAGAATACCTATTACGCCGACGGCTGCCCGATGGTTTCCGAGGGAACCGTCTTTGCCGGATTCCGGGAAGATGCCGCATCCCACACCGTTTCGGAGGAAGAGCGGGATGCGATGCTGCGGGATGCGCTGGATGCTGCGAAACAGGCGGAGACCGTCGTCCTGCTGCTGGGGGAGCATTATCTTCAGAGCGGGGAGGCCGCCAGCCGGGCGATAATCGAGCTGCCGGAGGTTCAGATGGAGCTGTTCCGGGAGGTTTACAAGGTCAACCAAAATATCGCCGTCGTCCTCTTCAGCGGCCGGCCGCTGGATCTCCGCGAAATCAGCAGGAAGGCAAAAGCAGTGCTCGAGGTCTGGCTCCCGGGGACGGAGGGCGGGAACGCCGTCGTAGATCTGCTGACCGGGAAGGCGAATCCGTCGGGAAAGCTTTCGATGAGCTTTCCCTGCTGCGTGGGCCAGGCGCCGGTTTACTACAACATGGATTCCACCGGCCGGCCCTGGATCAAAGGGAAGGAGGAGCGCTGCCGCTCCCGGTACCTGGACATCCCGAACGAGCCGCTCTACCCCTTTGGGTACGGCCTCAGCTATACGTCGTTCACGCTCTCCCCGGTCGCTCTGGACCGCGGCATCCTGACCGCGGATACCTCCCTCACCGCCTCGGTTTTGGTAAAGAACACCGGCGCAGTCCCCGGGGCGGAGGTGGTACAGCTTTATATCCGGGATGAGTACGCCAGCGTCGTCCGGCCCGTAAAGGAATTGAAGGGATTTCAAAAAATCCGGCTCGCCCCCGGGGAGGAACGAGAAATCCGCTTCACCGTCGACGAGCCGATGCTCCGCTTCCACACGGCGGAAAACGGCTTTTCGAGCGAACCGGGGCGCTTTACCCTTTATATCGGGCAGGACAGCACGACCGAAAACAGCGCCTGCTTTGAGCTGGCTTAACCGCTGCAAAAAAATCCCCCAGCCGCTGTGCCGGGCGGCCGGGGGATTTTTCACTTAATAAAACGGCGCGCAGCCTTCAATCCTTCGGGTTTTCCGGCGGGCTTTCTCCGCTCTCCGGCGGCTTGGCTGCCTGCGCCCGCTCGATCCGGACGTTGCGGTAATAAAGGACGGTATCGGCCGCAACCATCAGCAGGTTGAGGATGTAAAGCGCCAGCACGATGTCGGGCGAATAGATGAGCTTGTTGATGATCCCGGCGACATATCCCAGCAAAACGGCGTAGAGAAAGACGACGCTTTTGCTGCCGACCTTCCGGCTGGTGTAGGATTTGTAGATCGAAATCGGCCAGGAAACGCCGAAGCAGAGGAGCATGATTGCTTCAAAGATTTTAAATTCAGCCAAAAGAATTCTTCCTTTCTGTTATTGTATGGGATTGATCTGCCGCGAACGCTCTGCGGATATTACTGCGAATCCACAAAGCGAAGCAGCGGGGGTTTCTCCGGCAGCCGAGGACTTGCGCCGCAAGGCTTCGACTCATACCACGGAATTTTTATTAACAACAGGGCCTTTTAGCCCTCGCACGAGGTTTTTATTATACCAGCGAACTCCCCTTTTTGCAAGGAGTGTCTGCGGCCCTGACGAAACCGCCCTCGTTTGACAGCGCCTTTTTGAATCACTATAATTGAAGAAGAAACCACACCTTCAAACAACCCTCCAATCTTCTCTGAAAAGGATCGATGACATGGACAGCTTTCTCTTCTCGTTTAACGTCGTTTTCCCCCTTTTTCTCCTGATCTCGCTGGGGTACTTCCTCGCGCGGATCAAGCTCGTGAATTCCGGCTTCGTCAAAACCGCGAACAATGTCTGTTTCAAGGTCTTTCTGCCGATTCTCCTTTTTATGAACATCTATCAGGCGGATTTTTCCACCACCTTCGATTCACAGTTCATCCTCCTTTTGCTGGGGTTCGTCGGAGCGCAGATCCTTCTGCTCTTTTTGACCGTCCCGTTTTTAGTCAGGCAGAACGCCCGCCGGGGCGTCGTCATCCAGGCGCTTTTCCGCGGGAATTTCTTAATCTTCGGCGTTCCGATCTGCCAGACCATGTTCGGGGACGAAGGCGGCGCCCTCGCCGCGGTCGCGGCGGCCTTCCTCGTCCCGCTCTACAACCTTTTGGCGGTCGTCGTCCTCTCGGTTTACGACGCCGAAAAGAAGGTGAGCATCAAGCAGACCCTTTTTAAGATCGTCACCAATCCCCTGATCATCGGGGCGGCGCTGGGGCTCATCTTTTCAGGATTTAAAATCCCGATGCCGGAGTACCTCTTCACCCCCCTCAAACAGCTCGGCTCGATCGCGACTCCCTTCGCGCTGATGCTGCTCGGCTGCGATTTCAGCTTCCGGGGGGCTTTCCGCAACTTAAAATACGTCCTCACCGTTTCGGTCTGCCGTCTGATCGCCGCCCCTGCCGCCGTTATTTCGATTGCGGCGGCAATGGGAATCCGGGATGCGCAGCTGGCGGTGCTGATGGTCGCCTTCGGCGCGCCGGTGGCGGTTTCGAGCTACACGATGGCCTGCAATGCAAACGCGGATGCGGAGCTCGCAGGGCAGCTGGTGGTGGCGACCTCTCTTTTTTCCATCTTTACGATGTTCGGGCTGGTCTACATCACAAAGATGCTCGGATTCATCTAGCGGGGCGGCGGAACGCCTCTGCCGGCAGTTTGCGCCGGGCGGCCCCAGCGGTGGGGCGCTTCGCGCACAAGAACAGAAGAGCAGTTCCGGCTTTAAGGTTCGCGTCCCCGCGGGGTGCTTGCGCATTCTCGCCCCAGCGGATTGCAGGGGATGCGCTAATAAGGCCGTACCTTCTGCGGATCGCGGTTGTCCTGTCCGGGCGCCGGCGCCGGGACAATCCGGCCCGGTCCGTGTCCGGACCGGGCAATTGCGATTCACAATCGACATGACAGACAAGGCTCATGTCCCGCGAGACACATGATACAAAACAGCTGCCTTGCGAGGCGCGTGGGGCAGCTCATCCCGCTTTCAGTATGTATTTGGAGGGCTGCACCATGCCGTTTCTGATTCTCATCCCGCTCGCCGTTCTGATCTTAGCCGGCGGTATTTATCTTTCGCTGATCGCATCCCGCCCGGCGAAGGACTGGCGGCTGGCGCCTTTCCTCCGCTTCGACTACGCCCACCGAGGGCTTTACACCCCGGATCAGGCCGTCCCGGAGAATTCGCTCCCCGCCTTCCGCCGTGCGGTCGAGCGCGGCTATGGGGCCGAGCTGGACGTCCAGCTCTCATCCGACGGGCAGGTGGTGGTCTTCCACGACGACGGCCTAAAGCGGATGTGCGGCCTGAACAAGCCGGTGAACGCCCTGACCTACGGCGAACTCAAAAAGCTGCCGCTGGGGGAAAGCGGGGAACGGATCCCCCTCTTTTCCGAGGTGTTAAAGACGGTCGGCGGCGCGGTTCCCCTGATCGTCGAGCTGAAAGCGGGGAAACAGAACGCCGCGCTCTGCCGGAAAACATGGGAACTCCTGCGGGCGTATGAAGGGCCGTTCTGCATCGAATCCTTCGACCCGCAGATCGTCCGCTGGTTTAAAAAGAACGCCAAAAACGTGGTGCGGGGCCAGCTTTCAGACCGGTACCGGAACGCGCCGTCCGTTCCTCCTTTGCTGCGTTTTCTCCTGCGGAACCTCTGCGGGAATTTTTTAGCGAAGCCGCACTTTATTGCCTACCGCTGTGACGAGGCGGACGGCTGCCTCAACTTCAAGCTCTGCAAAAAATGGTTCCACCTTCTCACGGTGGCCTGGACGGTTCGGGACAAAGCAGAGCTCGAGATGGCGCGAAAGCAGTTCCATCTGGTGATCTTCGAGCATTTTCTCCCCTGAAAAGGTGGCTGTCTCCGGTGCAGGAAGATGTTTCCGGTATCCTCGCGTCGAAACAGGTCGAAATATAAGATAGAACGACCACAGGAACCATGGCCGGAATGGCGTCTTTCATTTTCGCGAGGGCAGGCGCTCTCTTATGAACCGGCGGGGGATCGTCTTCGCCGGTTCGGAGCCGCTTCTCTTTCACTGCCCCCTCAGCGGAATGGCGCTCCGGCAAAAGCTTAGGAGGAATCAGGATGGAAACGATCGAACTGCACCGCCGGGTCTCATCAGCACACAGAAAGCAGGGGACGGAAATCGTCTATGAGCTGGTACGTGAAAACGGGTATTACGGAATCGAATGCTACATTCCCAACCACATAGACAGAAATTACTGTTATTACCACAGCATCTCGGACGACCTCCAATCCGTTCAGAAGCTGTTCTGCCTGTTGTATCAAAAAGGCGTCCGCCCGCTCCATCTGGCGGACGTGATCGAGGATTATTACGCCTGTTGACCCCTTTGAAGAACAGCCGCCGGATGAAAAGGCCTGTGACAGGTGATTTCGTCCGGCGGCTTTTCTTTGTTAAAAGAGAATCCGCAGGGCTGCTTCCCGGCGGAGACGAATCTGAAAGGAGCCCCTCCATGCCGTTTGAATTATTGCCGAAGGGTACCTTGCTCCACCTTGTCAACGACTCGTTTTTTGGCGATCGGATGCTCCGGAAGGAACCGCCCGCGGCGCTCTGTCCGGAGGCGTTCCGGGACAGCATCGTTTTGCAGGCCGCTGTTTCCAGCGCCTGCGCATCCCCGGATCCCAGCCCGTCCGTCATCTGTATCAGGCGAGAGGATGAGAAAAGCCTCTCCCTCCTCGCCGACGCCTTTGAAACGATCTTCGTCTCCGAAAACGAAGCGGGCTGTCTCCGCCTGGAGCTGCATGACCTTCGGGAAAGCGCGGCCGATTCCTTCCGCGCCTTTGCCGAAACCGGGGAGGCCGACCCCTTCATCCGCCATTTCACCCTCGAGCGAACCGCATTCGCAGGGGATTCCATCAATTTGGGAATCTACCGGTATCTTGGGGAAAAGGGCCTTTCCACGGAAAACGGCCAAATTTCTGCCCCATACCTCGATTTTTTAAAGACGACGTTTCGATTCAACTGTGAATACGGCATCTCTGTGAGCGGATACACGCTGGATGAACTCTCCCGCGACCCATGCCTGCGTGTTTTGGCAGGGCAGTTCAGTCACCTTTACCTGATGGCCTACCCTGCCGGAAGTCCCGAAGCCGGCTTCCACAGAAAAATCATCAAGCTGTCTTGAACTCTAACTGCCCGCGTGCTATGATAAAATAAAATCACAACACTGGGAGAGAGGACAATGAAGCAGATAAAGACCATCCAAAGGTTTGCAGCCGTCATTCTGGCTGCCGCGCTGATCTTCCCGCTGACAGGCTGTGACCCCGGGGTGACCGAACTGGAGGCTCCGACCGGGGTGACGGCGTCCGCCGGCGGACTCCATTCCGTCAAGATCAGCTGGACGGAGGTGGAAGACGCGACAGCCTATGCCGTATCGATCACCAAACCGGGAGAAGAGGTATCCGCCGGAAGCAGTTCTGAAGGCAGTTCCTCCAGTGAGGATTCAGCCTCTGAGCTTTCCAGCGAAGCTTCCGGCGTGGGTTCAGGCAGTGAAGCCGCGGAGCCGCCGCATCCAAACACGTACAAAGAGGTCGAGACGACCGAAGCGACCTTCGACGGATTGAAAGCCGACACAGACTATCAGGTCACCGTGACCGCCGTCTACCAGGATGACAACAGGCGGGTTGAATCGGAGAAGTCCGATTCGGTGAATGTCCGTACCGGCGCGCCGGAGGTTGGGACAGCGGAGGGGCTTACGGCCGCCGCCGATGGAGAAACCCAGATCGCAGTCACATGGCAGCCTTACTCCCCGGGGGAAACCAACGCCGACGGATCGGCCGCGAAGGTTGCCTATGCCCTTTACGCGGCGGACAGCGAGGACGGGGAATACACCTCCGTCACCGAACAGATAGAGGAGACGTCCTATACCCATTCCGGGCTGTCCGGGTCGACTACCAAGTATTACAAGGTTGAAGCCATCCTAACGGTCGACGGGAAGGATTATACAGGGGAGAAAACTGCCGCGGCCAGTGCGACTACGGATGCGCCGCCACCACCACCCGAGCCTGAACCGGCGCCGAGCCAGCCCGTCCAGAGCCAGCAGCCCTCTTCAAACGGCGGCGGTTCAGGTTCCGGCCAGCAAAGCAGCGCTCCCGCAGGCGGCTCCGCTGCTTCCAAAAAAGAGCAGGCGCGGGCGGTCGCCCAGCAGATTGCCGACAGCATCGGCCCCGGAACAGATCTCGAACGGGTGTCCATGGCCGCGGCGATCGTAAGCGGTTACTGCGCAGAGGCAACCTACACGACCTCCGGATCGGACTACTGCGAAGCCTATGGGGTGTTTATCAAAGGGGAATATTCCTGTGCGGGCGCAACCAGGGCGCTGGGGATGGTGCTCACCTGCATGGGTTACGAATGGCAGCATGTAAACGAAAACCAGTGGGCGCATCAATGGTGTGTTCTTGAAATGGACGGGCAGACCGGATTCGCCGACGGCCAGGTCGGCTGGGCTGGTTACGGCACGCATCCCGCGGCATAAAACGAGCCCGTCCCCGGGGGAAAACAGTCGTTCAGGCATAAAAAGGCCGGAGCTTTGCTAGAAAGCTCCAGCCTTTTGCCTTTTCCCGGCTCTTATCCGAGGGGGTAAGAAGGTGGTTCCGGGCGCTTCAAGCGGAACAGATGAATTTTTTTCCCCCGTTCATGAGCATACCTGATCGTGTAAGCTGTGCCGGTGGAAACGCCGTCCCAAAACGCGAACAAGACGTCGCAGGCATCGACGATCAGCCGGTTGCGCACCAGCGGGGCCTTTTTTCCGTACTGCCGGTAATCCGGCAGGAAAACCCGCAGCGGAATCCCATGAGAATCGGCGTATTCCGCCGCCAGCGCATCCACCCCCTTAGCCCCGCCGGAAATGATTTCGGTGATATTTTCCGGGAGAAACTGTTCCAGCCGGATGCAGCTGATCCCCCGTGAGCCGATAATCGCCGTTTTCATAAGCAGCGTTCCCCAGGGTACGAGGGCGTTGCAGGGGGGCGTCCCCAGCCCGGTACCGCTCCTTTCTTTACGTTTTTATGCCGGCTGACGGCAAAATCCGCCACTATTTCGCATCGATTGCAATTGATCAGAAATCCGGCGCAAAACCTGTCGAAAAATTCCGCCTCAGAAGGCGCGTTTATCCAAGCTTGTGCCAGGGAGTCTTTCAACTATTTTCTTTATTATAACAGTTTTTCGAATAAAAACACAGCATTTTTATGTAAGGCCGCCGCTAAACTGTTGACATTTTGAAAAACGGTGTTATCATAATAGAGTATCGTCAAAAGCGTGGAAGAGGACACGGCAGTCCTCCCCTCCGCCAGAGAGCGCCGCCTTGTGCTGTGAGCGGCGCCGGAACGGGGATTTCTGTCACCGCCTTGGAGCGCGCGGCAACCGGGCTTTCCCGGCACAACCGCGACGGAGTGACAGACCCTCCGTTATCAAAGGCTGCGAGCCGACAGATTTTTCTGTAAGTTGGGTGGAACCGTGGAGCTGATCGCCCCATCCCAAAGCACTGGGATGGGGCATTTTTGTATCCATCTGCGGATCAGCGGGCCGGTTCCCCCGATTAAAGCGATAACCTCACGAAAGAAAGGAAGAAAGAAAATGATTCAGGTTACACTCAAAGGCGGCGCCGTCAAAGAGTTCGAAGCCGGCATCACCCCCGCCGAAGTCGCCAAAGAGATCGGCATGGGGCTTTACAAGGCCGTCTGCGCCGCAAAAATCAACGGAGAGGCCGCCGACCTGCGGACGCCGCTGACGGAAAGCTGCTCCCTGGAGCTCTGCTCCTTCGACTCCCCGGAGGGGAAGCACGCCTACTGGCATACCAGTGCGCACATTCTGGCCCAGGCGGTTCAGCACCTTTTCCCCGATGCAAAATTCGGCATCGGTCCGGCGATCGAGAACGGATTTTACTACGACATGGAGCTGCCCCGCAGCCTGACGCCGGAGGACTTTGAGGCGATCGAGGCCGAAATGAAGAAGATCATCAAGGCGGACATCCCGCTCAACCGGCGGGTGATCCCGGCTGCGGAAGCGCTTGAATTCATGAAGGAGCGGAAGCAGGATTACAAGCTCGAGCTCATCGAGGAGCACGCCGGGAAAGGGGAGGATATCTCGCTCTACGAGCAGGGCGACTTTACCGACCTCTGCGCCGGGCCCCACCTGCTCTCCACCGGCAGGGTCAAGGCGGTGAAGATCACCAGCGTGACCGGCGCCTACTGGCGGGCGGACGCGAACAACAAGATGCTCCAGCGGGTTTACGGAATCTCCTTCCCGAAGGCGAGCGATCTCGACGCCTACCTCACCATGCTGGAGGAGGCGAAAAAGCGGGATCACCGCAGGCTCGGCAAAGAGCTCGAGCTCTTCACCATCATGGACGAAGGCCCCGGCTTCCCCTTCTTCCTGCCCAAGGGGATGATCCTCAAAAACCTGCTGATCGACTACTGGCGCAGAATTCACAGGGAGGCGGGTTATCAGGAAATCAGCACCCCGATGATCCTCTCACGCACCCTGTGGGAGCAGAGCGGGCACTGGGGGCACTATGAAAAAAACATGTACACCACCGTCATCGACGACCAGGACTTCGCCATCAAGCCGATGAACTGCCCGGGCGGGATCCTCGTCTACAAGACAAAGCTGCACTCCTACCGCGACCTGCCGCTGCGGATGGGCGAGCTGGGGATCGTCCACCGCCACGAGCTGTCGGGCGCGCTCCACGGGCTTATGCGGGTGCGCTGCTTCACCCAGGACGATGCGCACATCTTCATGACCCCCGACCAGATCAAGGACGAGATCAAAGGGGTGGTCAGCCTGATCGACAAGGTTTACCAGACCTTTGGGTTCGAGTACCACATCGAGCTTTCCACCATGCCGGAGGATCACATGGGGGACGACGCCCAGTGGGAGCTTGCGACCGAGGCCCTGCGCGATGCGATCACCGAGCTCGGCTATGATTACGAAGTCAACGAGGGGGACGGCGCGTTTTACGGGCCGAAGCTCGACTTCCACCTGACCGACTGCCTGGGACGCACCTGGCAGTGCGGCACCATCCAGCTCGACTTCCAGCTCCCGGAGCGGTTCGAGCTCGAGTACACCGGCGCGGACGGCGAACGCCACCGCCCGATCATGATCCACCGAGTGGTGTTCGGGAGCATCGAGCGCTTTATCGGCATCCTGACCGAGCACTTTGCCGGCGCCTTCCCGCTCTGGCTCTCCCCGGTGCAGGCGAAGGTCATTCCGATCAGCGAGAAGCACCTCGACTACGCCAAAAAGATAGAGGATGCGCTCATCCAGGCCGGCGTGCGGGTCGAGACCGACGAGCGGAGCGAAAAGGTCGGGTACAAAATCAGGGAGGCGCAGCTCCAGAAGATTCCTTATATGCTGGTGGTCGGCGACAAGGAAATCGAGAGCGGCACGGTCTCGGTCCGCGACCGGGGTGAAGGAGACCTCGGCTCGATGGGTGTCGACGCGTTCCTCCGGAAATATCGCGAAGCCCTTTAAGCAGTAAATTCCCTCCATCTATAGAAGACACGACAGCCCTGGGCGCCGGAAACGGCGCCCAGGGCTGTTCAAGCTTTCCCACGGACGGAAAAATCCTTTAAAGCAGGCTCGCTTCCGGCCGCCTTTAAAAAGCCGCGCGTTTTTTAACGCGCGGCTTTTCCTTTCGTGCTATTATTTTGCGCCGTACTGGTCATAATAGGCGTCGATCGCCTCTTTGATCCGGTCGTCGATGACGACCCTGCCGCCGCATTCCCGGTTGTAAAGGTGCTCGATCACCTCCGCCATGGTGACAATCGCCTCCGCGTCAAAGCCGTAGAGCGCCTCGATCTCCTCAAGCGCGCTGCCGCTCCCGCTCTTTCCCCGCTCCATCCGGTTGAGGGAGACGATCAGGCCGACGACCTCCACCTTTCCCTGCGCCTTGACGATGGGATAGGTCTCCTCAATCGACTTGCCGGAGGTGGTGACGTCCTCGATGATGACCACCCGGTCGCCGTCCCGGATCGGGCTGCCGAGGAGGACACCGGAATCCGCGCCGTGATCCTTTGCCTCTTTCCGGTTGGAGCAGTAGCGGATCTCCTTGCCGTAAAGCTCGCTGAAAGCGATGACCGTGGCGACGCTCAGCGGGATCCCCTTATAGGCCGGGCCGAAAAGGACGTCGAAGTCCGTCCCGAAGTGGTCGTGGATCGCTTTAGCGTAATATTCGCCGAGCTTGCGCAGCTGGGCGCCGGTGACGTAGCCGCCCGCATTCATGAAGAAGGGGGATTTCCGCCCGCTTTTCAGGGTGAATTCGCCGAATTTCAGCACCTCGCTCTCCACCATGAATTCAATAAATTCCTGTTTGTACCGTTCCATTCTGATTCTCCTTTTCCTCCCCCGGATCAGCAGGGGAACAGATTGTTTACTTTCCAAACCAGAGGGTGTAGGATGCCTCGCCTCCGTTCAAAAACACCTCGACGGTTTTTGTGTCCTTTAAGATTTTGACCTCAGCGAGCGGCCCGCGCAGAGAGACCGGGAAAGAAGCCCCGGCAATCGAAAGCTCCCCTTCGGAAAGCGTCACCAGCTCGTCCCGCTCTTTCAGGAGCGGAGCCGCCTCCCGGATCGGGGCGAGGCGGAGAGAGCCATCCGCCGCTATGGAAAATTCCCGCGGGAGGGTGAGCGCCCCGGCATAATCCGCCCCCCAGTCGAGCTCCTTCTTCCAGTCGTAAAGCCAGCCGATGACGATCCGCCGCCCGTCCGGTGCTTCAAAGCTCTGGGGCGCGTAAAACTGGGGGCCGGCCTCGGGGGTCTGCGCCCGTTCGACGGTGAAGCGCTCCCCGTCGAACGCCCCTGTTAAAAATATCGCCGCATGGGTGGGGCGGTCCATCTGGGAAAACATCAGGACATAGCGGTCGCCGAACTTGAAAAAATCCGGGCACTCAATCACTGTCCCATATTCCTCACCCTCTACAAGCACCCCCTGGTACTCCCAGCGGATGAGATCGTCCGAGCAGTAGTGAACCACCTTCCCGACACCGTCTTTCCCGGTGCCGCATACCATGTGGTAGCATCCGCCGAAAAAACTGACCTTCGGGTCGCGGAAATCCCGGCTCCCCTCTGCGGGCGGTTTTGGAATCAGCGGATTCCCGGCGTATTTTTCAAAATGGATCCCATCCCCGCTGACGGCGAGGGACTGGGTCTGTCCAAGCGAATGGGAGACAGAGGTGTAGAAGAGATAGAGGAGACCGTCCTTTACGACGGCACTCCCCGAAAAGCAGCCGCCGTCGTCCTCATAGGGCCGATCGGGATATAAGGCGATGGGGAGCTCCTCCCAATGGAGCAGACCGCGGCTGACCGCGTGCCCCCAGTGCATTTGGCCCCACTTCGGCGCATATGGATAGTGTTGGAAAAAGGCGTGATACCGGCCCTTAAAAAAGCAGAGGCCGTTCGGGTCGTTCATCCAGCCCTTTTCCGGCTCGAAATGGTACTGCAAGCGCTTCGGCATATGGTTCACCCTCCGTCCGGGCCGCGGATTCCGCATCCGGTTTCGGCCCTTTTTATTTGATACGATTCTGTCTCATACAGTTTCGCCGGGGCTCTTTTCTCTATACGACAGGATTCTTTCTCCAGGCGTTACGGCTTCCACTCCACTTTATTGGCCACCACCCCGGCAGGCGTGATGTCGACGATCCCATAGCCGGGGGGCGAATCCTTGGGGCAGGATGGGCTGCCGGGGCATAGGAGAAACAATCCGTCCTCATACAGCTGCCGGGCGGTGTGGGTGTGGCCGTGCAGCGCGATGTCACAGCCGTTTTCACGGGCGGCGCGGATCAGCTCGCCCGGCGTAGATTTGACCCCGTAAAGATGCCCGTGGGTGTAAAAAATCTTATGCCCGTCCCCGCAGGCCAGGACAGCCGCAGACGGCTCATCCGAAGCGAAGTCGCAGTTCCCGCGGACGGCGAGCATCCGTTTGTCCGGATATAGGGCGCGGATGTCATCCCACTCCTTTAATCCGTCGCCCAGGTGGAGGAAGACGTTCGCGTCGTGCAGGTGGCGCTTTACGATTTCGAGCGCCGTGAAAAAATCGCGGTGGGTATCCGACAAAACGACGATTCTCATGTTCATTCCTCCTTTGTCAAACGCAGCATTTACCCTCGATCGGCGGGTGCAGACACGCCCCAGAGCCTCAAAAAAGGCGTGCTGTCCGGGCAGGACAATTTCGCACACTGGCGTTCTGCCAATTATTAAAATAATCGCCCTGCGAGACGAGTTGTACGAAACATGTGCCGCGCGGGATACAAACGTAGCCTTTAGCACTGCTTACAAATCGCGATTGACAGCGGAAGTATTCCGCCCTGCGAGACGAGTTGTACGAAACATGTGCCGCGCGGGTTTCCAACGCTATCACTGGCACCACCTGCGGATCGCGGCTGCGTGCGGAGGTACTCCGCCGCGTCCGGCCAGTCTGGCCACAGACCGCGGACGGGTACTATTCACAAATATTGTAGCATAGAAATAAGATATAGGGAATAGCTTTATGAAATGAGGGATGCCGATATGGCGAACGAATTTTCGCAGGCACAATTGAATATGCTCCTCAAAATGGCGGGAAAGAAGCTCGGGACTGACCCGGAGACCCTCCGCAAAACGTTGGAAAACGGAAACACCGACGCGCTGCTTCAACAGTCAAAGGGCTCAAACGAACAGCTCAGGCAGGTGCTTTCCAACCCGGAGCTGGCCTCCAAGCTGATGGAGTCGCCCCAGGCAAAGGAGCTTCTGAGAAAATTGACGGGGGGTTAATTCGATGGACGATCTGATGGCGAAACTGCAGCAGATTCTAAACAGCAGCGAGGGGCAGGAAAACCTCAAGCAGATCGCGGGGATGCTGGGCGGGCAGAACAGCCAGCTCGACCTGGGCGCCATCAGTTCGATCCTCGGGCAGAGCGGCGGGCAGACGGAGCCTCCCAAAGAATCCGCCCCGCCGAATCCGCCCGCTCCAAACCAAAGCGGTCTCGATTTAAGCGGGCTCGGCCTAGGCGGGCTCGACGTCGGATCGCTCCTCAAGGTTCAGAGCATCTTCCAAAGCATGAACCAGGACAATAAAAACACGGCCCTGATCCGGGCGCTGCGCCCCCATCTGCGGGAGGAGCGGCAGCATCGGGTGGACGAAGCCCTGCGGCTGATGCAGCTGATCTCGGTTCTCCCCGCCCTGCGGGAAAGCGGCCTGCTTGGAAAACTTTTTGGTGGTGATTGACGGTGCCGGAACGGAATTATACAAACTCAGAAGTGCGCTCGATGCAGCAGGACGCCATCCAGCGGGTAATGGAGATGCAGCGGATTGCAAACGAGCGGCTCCAGCACAGCAACGCGGTGCTGACCGGTCACCAGGAGGAACGCCCGCAGCAGCCGGAACCAGCGCCGCGCCGGCAGGAAGCTCCTCCGCAGAACCGCCGCCAGCCCCCGCCCCGCGGACGGGGGGAAAGCCGCGTTTCCTCCCCGTCGCCCACCCACCATGCCATGCCGGTGAAGCTGGAAGGGCCGGCGCCGGAGCATCCGCCTGCTCCCGCACCCTCCCCCTTTTCCTCCGGCGCGCTGGAAGGATTCGTCCATCGGCTGGGGCTGGAAACCGACCAGCTCATCCTGATCGGTCTGCTCCTCCTCTTGATCAACGAAGGAGCGGACACCACCCTGATCCTCGCTGTCTTTTACCTGCTGATTTAATCGGGATGCAAGAGGAGAATGTCGCATTATCCCGAATATATTTTCCAACGAAAAAAGCACTTGCGTTTGCAAGTGCTTTTTTGTTGAAATTCGTGCGTTTTAGCCTATTCCGCTTTTCCTTTCTTTTTCAGGAAGACAGCGAGAACTGCCCCGCCAAGGCCGATCCCTGCGGCCAGCAGCAGCCAGCCCAGCGGCATGTTCTCGCCCACCTTCGGAACCTTCGTCCCCTCGTCCACCAGCGCGTAGAGGCTGAAGTGCTCCAGCTCCACCGACGCGGTGCGGGACTTCGCATCGACGGTCGTCTTGATCTTTTCGGCCTTCCCGTTGTCGTCGATGTAGTAAACCGCCACGTTGCTGCTGAATTCCTTCGGAATGTCGAAGACAACCTTCACCTTCCCGTTGGGCTGTACTTTCGTACCGTTGCGAATTGCTTCGATCGAGAAGGCGTTGAACTTCTCAAAGAGGTTTTTAAGCGCCGTCTTCGCCTGCTCGAACAGCTTTCCGCTTTTCTCCGCCTTCACGGTGACGACGGTGTCCTCTGGAAAAGCGCTGCCGTCCTCAATGGTCACGCCCGGCTCGGTGTTGATAGTGACGTCCGGCCCGCCCGTTACCGGCTCGGAGCCTTCTCCCAGCACTTCGATGGTGATCTCTTTGACCGGGGTATAGAGCTCAACCCTTTCGCTTTCATCAAGATTTGGCCAGAATTTGTAAACATCGATCTGATTGTAGGACACGAGGAGCTTGACGGCGCCCGGCTTCAAGAAGGTCAACGTCTCCTCAGAGCTGAGGGTGTTGGAGTAGTCCCGATTGCTCTGGGAAACAAGCTCCTCTCCCTCGATTACTGTGACGGACGGTTTGTAAGCGAGGTAGTCATCGTTTGCGAAAGGAGGCGCTTCAAAATTGGCGCCGTCTTCGTAATATGCTGCCTTCCGATTTTCAAACGCGGTGTTGGTCAGCTCGGTGGAAAGGGTGATGCTGTCGCCCGCTTTGACGGATTTGGGCGCGTTGTCGGTGATCACCGGCTCCTCGATCGTAATTGTGGATGCGGCGCCGATTGACGGGAGAACAAATTTATCCAGATTTGCGGATCCGCAAAATGGATCCAGCACTACGGTTCCAGGCCTTGCAGCGATAAAGCTAGTAGTAAAAAACCTAAAATCCCGGGTGCCTTCACACCCGAGGTGAATGCCGCCTTCAAAAGCACCGCCTATCGCTATCATATCCCAATAGGTGGCAAATACGGGGATTTCAATCCCATAAAGAGACGTATCATAGTCTTCCGGAAAGCTATAAGCCGGTCCGATATGGTACGCATCAAAGTTGGCATTCTCTATTTTTGTAACGTAACTAAATTCTTCTCCTACCTTATAAGCTGCGCTGGCAGGGAGATTATGGCTCACCGTCATCTCCGCCGGGCGTTCGGACACTGTCAAGGTATAGGTTTGTTCATTGAGCGCACTGCCGGACAACGCCTTTAAGACTGCCTTAACCTGAGCAGTACCTGCCGATTTACAGAAAAAGGCCGGGCAATGGTCGATCCCCATAGAAGCATCCTGCTGAATCTCTACACAATCGCCTGACAGGACGGTCAATTCCACCTTATAATCCAGTCCTGTTCTTCCCTGCGGGAACATGACATAGTCCCCCACCCAGAGCTGGTCAAATTTTTCGCTGCCAGGGTAGCTGACGATTTCCTCCGCCCCATCGCCTTCCACCGCGGCGGCGCTCAAGACAGACCCGGTGCAGACGCCGAACAGCAGGCAGAGCGACAGAACGATGGATAAAAGCCTTCTGCGTTTCATAAAAATCCTCCTTTATTTTATAGTCGTACTGTAAAGTTAAATGAAAGTTGAAGACCCGTCAGCCTAGATGGTACAATG
>CAZSIV010000025.1:0-27141 GCA_964607135.1 uncultured Oscillospiraceae bacterium
GGTTAACCTTTTTTGAACCACGCGACTATCGCGTGGTTTTCAGAATACAAAAAGAGCTCCCAGATTTACTGGGAGCTTTCTTTTTTAAGCTTCATCGTCTGTGCCGGGCGGCCCCGCCGGCAAAGCCGGCAGTCCGTATCCAACTGCCAATGCGCGATTCATAAGTTGCGCGAAGAGTAGGGTGGGTATCCCGCGAGGCAGGTTGTATCCGTTTTTTACACTGGCGCCTCGCAGGATGAAAACGCAGAGACCGGCAGAACGTTCGGGTGCGCATTGCCCCGTCCGGGCATGGACATTGCCCTGTCTGGGCACAGGCCTAGATTTCCATCCTCCAGCCTTCCCGCCGGTCGGCGCGGGACTGCCGGAGGAAGAGGAGCGCGAAGGCTGCGCTCAGCACGGCCATCATCGCGCAGATCACCCCGTACATCTCCCGCATCCCGACCGCATCCGCCAGCCATCCCGCGGCGAGGGAGCCGATCACCGGGGCGATCCCGCAGGTGACGATCGTCCAAACAGACTGGCCGGTCGCCCGCATCTCCTCCGGCACAACCGACTGGATGAAGGGCGCAACCTTGGCCCAGAGCGGTGCGAACCAGAGGGCGTGGAAGATCGGGTAGATGAACATATCGGAGGGGGAGCGGGCCAGCACGGTGACCAGCATCCGGAAAATCCCCGCAATCAGTGGGAACATGAAGACGGCGTAGGGATTCATCCGGGCAAAGAGCCGCGAGCCGAAAAACATGACCGATGCCTCCAGCAGGATGGTGACCCCCATAAAGAGACCGTAGCCCTCCACCCCCGCGTTCAGCCCCTTGTCGGTGGTGAAGTAGATCGGGAAAAAGACGTTGATCATCGACCCGCAGAGGAAAAGAGCGAAGCCGTAGGAGAGGAAGAGGAGATACCTCCGGTTTCCCAGCAGCTTTTTGTAAGAGATTTTGTGCCCCGATTCCCGGGCGTGCCCCCTGGTCTTGGGCAGAAGGAGAAGCGGCAGGATCGAGACCGCGGCAAATACGGCGAAGAGGGAGAAGGCTTTGATGTTGGTCATGCCGCCGATCACCCCGAAGAGGAAGGCCATCAACGCCGCTCCGCCCGAAGCGAAGCAGCGGAGCATCCCGAACCGGACCTTCACCTTGTCGACATTCTCGACCACGATGGTGTCGATCAGGGCCTGGGGCGCCAAAAAAGGGATGTAGAAGAGGACGACGCAGAGCAGCAGCACCCAAAGGTTGGGGAGCTCGCCGAAAAAGAGAAGCCCCATCGCCGCCTCGAGTGCGAGTGCGATGATCAGAATCCGGTTTTTGGTCTTGGCGCGGTCGGCAAACCTCCCCCACAGCGGCTGGGCCAGAATGGTGGTTGCCGCGCCGACGGCGATTGCGAGGCCGGTCGTGCTGTTGGTGGAAAAAGGGAGGGCGTCGATATAGATCGGGAGGTAGTTGTAGCCGATGTACTGGGCGCCCCATTGGGTGAGGTAGAGCAGCATCATCGAGAGGGTGATTCCGGTAGGGCTTTTCAAGTTCAGTTTCTTCATATACGTTCCTTTTTTCGTTGATTGATTAGAATGATTTGGATGTTGGAATCAGCCGGGCGGCCGGGTGGCCCCGGTGGCCAGTTCGCACACGAACCGTTCTGCCAGTTTCTAAGTTTTTGTCCTGCGAGGCGGCCTGTGCCCAGGCAGGGCAAACGCACACAGTGGTTTTTCCAATTTATGGGGTTCCAATCCTGCGAGGTAGATGAGATAAAAGACAAACGTGCCGCGCGGGTTACGGACTTATAAATTGATGTCACTTATGAATCGCGTTCGGCAGCGGAGGCACTCCGCCCCGGTCCGGTTCCGCTTATAAGCTGCGATTTCCGGCAGGATCAGCCTGCCTGGGGGTCAGCACAGCCGTCCCGTATGCCGCGAGCTCGAGGACGCCGGAGACCTCCCGTTCTGAAACATAGTCGTAGAAAAGGCCGTCCGGGAGGGCGATTCGCTTCGGCTCGCCGTTGAAGTTGAGGGCAAAATAGTAGGTCTCGCCGTCCCCGTACCGCTGCTGTACCGTCACGCCGAGGGGGAATTCCCCGCCTAAAGCCGTCTCGATCCCGTGCCGGGCGATGAGGCTGCCGTAAAGCGTGTCCATCAACGCGGGCTCGGTGCGGGCCGCGATGTGGTAGCAAACCCCTTTCCCAAAGCGGTTTTTGGTCACGGCGGGGGAGCCTTTATAGAAATCCTCCGCATAGGATGCCAAAACCTCGCAGCCCTCTTTCGGATGGACGATCTCCGCGAGATCAAAAACGGGATAATTCCCCGCGAGCCCGTCGGAGTTCTCGCCGAAGACCAGGGCGTTCCGGTCGGTGGGATAAAGGGTGTCGAGCTCCTCCGCCCAGATCCCGGCGACCTCCATCAACCCGTCGCCCGGGAAGCCACCCAGCCAGCAGAGGTCGTTTTCATTGACGCGGCCGGTGCAGTAGGTGGTGACCAGAACGCCGCCGTTTTCAACGAATTCCCGCAGGCGGCGGGCGACCGTCGGCTTGAGCATGTAGAGCATGGGTGCGACGACGAGCTTATAAGGGGTGAAGTCGCAGTCCATGCTGATGACGTCGACCGAGACGCCCCGTTTCCAGAAGGGCTGGTAATGATCCCGGCAGGTTTTTTCGTAGAGCTTCCGCTCCTTCGACCAGCCGTGGAGCTCGTCGATGGCCCAGGCGTTTTCCCAGTCGTAGATCACTGCGGCCTCAGGGTAGGTGTGGGTTCCCACCACCCCGTCCAGCCGCGCCAGCAGCTCGCCCAGGCCGGCGACCTCCCGGAAGACGCGGGTGTTCTCATGCCCGGCATGGTCGACGACGGCCCCGTGGAATTTCTCGGAGGAGCCGCGGCTCTTCCGAAACTGGAAATACTGGACGGTGTCCGAACCGTGGGCGACCGCCTGAATCCCGGAAAGGGTGTTGACCCCCGGGCGTTTGAGCTTGTTGTACGCCTTGTGGTTGACATGGCTGGGGGTGTTTTCCATCAGCATAAAGGGGACGTCCCGCTTGAGCGACCGGTTGATGTCGTGGAGGAAGGAGGTTTCCATCCCCGTTTCCCAGAAGGCCTCGTAGTCGTTGTGGAAGCTGGGGTAGCTGTCCCAGGCGATCCGGTCGACATAGGGGGCGAGCTTCCACAGGTCGATCCCCGGGTAGGTTCCCATCGTGTTGGTGACGACCGGGAGATGGGGGGCGATCCGTTTGAGCGGCTCGATTTCATTCCGCATAAAGTCGATGTGCTGGTCGGAGACAAACCGCTTCCAGTCCAGCTTGAGGCCGTGCAGGTTCATCTCCCCCTGGGGCGACGGGGATTCGATCTCGTCGAAGCTCGTGTAGATGTGGCTCCAGAAGCTGGTCCACCACTGGGCGTTGAGCTCCCCGATGTCGTTGTGGTACTTTTTCCGCAGCCAGGCGCGGAAGGCCTCCTGGCAGAGCGCGCAGTGGCATTCGCCGCCGTATTCGTTCGAGATATGCCACATCTTGACGGCGGGGTGGTTCCCGTACCGCTCCGCTAAAAGGGAATTCATCTCCCGCACCTTATTCCGGTAATAGGGGGAGGTGAAGCAGTGGTTGTGCCGAAAGCCGTGGAGATTTTTCACCCGCTCGGCCGTCACCCGAAGCACTTCGGGGTGGTTCCGGTCCATCCAGGCCGGCCGCGCGCCGGAGGGGGT
Source organism: uncultured Oscillospiraceae bacterium (assembly GCA_964607135.1). Classification (GTDB taxonomy): domain Bacteria; phylum Bacillota; class Clostridia; order Oscillospirales; family Ruminococcaceae; genus Metaruminococcus_A. The sequence goes on from CAZSIV010000025.1 coordinate 3,675, forward strand.
CGCCAGGATGACTGAGACCCCGTTTTTATGGAGCCGGTCGAGGGTTTGATCCAGCCAGTCGAAGGTGTAGACCCCCTCCGACGGCTCAAGCGCCATCCAGGAGAAGATCCCGACCGAAGCGCTGTTGATTCCGGCGAGGCGCATGAGCCGGCTGTCTTCCTCAAGGATATCGGGCCGGTCGAGCCACTGGTCGGGGTTGTAGTCGCCCCCGTGGATGATGTGGGGCACACCGTCAAAGACCGGCGGCGCTTTTTTTACCTGCTTGTCCTGCATTTTGAGTCACCATGCGGTACAGCTGCCGCAGGCGGAGGGAAAGGGCTCTCCCGCCTGCCCGGTACCCGTCCTTTCTTCGTCTTGAATGGAAGCGGTATTTCTTTAAAAAACCGCTTTCGAACAGTTCTTCCCTAAGACTACACATCTGCCGCCTATTTGTCAAGAGGCGGAGTGCCTCCGCGCCGGGTGATCCCGGCTGAACAATACGCGATCCCTAAGTGATACCGAACTTATAGGCTCGTAACCCGCGAGGCATATCCGTCTTGACTGGCAGCACACATTTCGCAGATCCATTGCCCCAAAATCGGCAAAACCTTAGCGTGCGAAATTGCCGTCAGGGGCTCCCTGCCCCGCAAGGCACATGTTTCGTACAGCTCGTTTCGCAGGACAGTAACCCAAAACGCCGGTGTGCGAATTGCCGTCAGGGGCACTCCGCGCCCGGCCACGGGCTCGGTTCTGTATGCCGGTGATTCGTTTAATCAGCCTGATTGTAGCATTAACGCATAAAAAGAAATAGCCGCCTCCATCCAAAGTGTACGGCTATTTCTTTCGTCATACTTGAGGGCTAACCGTCTATCGGAGCCTTTCTGTTTTTTATGATACTGTTTTTAATGGGAATGTCAAACGCTAAACCAGCGCCTATAAAAAATCGGCAAGCGATGACAGGATGCAATCCTGCCCTCGTTTAACAAAGACAAAGACAAAGATCTCCCACAAGCGTCGGAAAAGGCGGGTCGGCCGGCCGGGTTACAAACTGACAAACTCTATATTGGGCCTGCCCAATACGGATACAAAGGCGCTCTGCCGCTTATCCCAGCAGTAAAAAAGGATTGCATTTGTTGATATTTTGGTGTAAAATGTTAAATAGTTTATCCCCTTTTGACTCTTTCGGAAAAACGAAGTAAAAAGAATCAAGGTGTTTTGTGTGGATTGTCTTGTCAGCGTTTCTTTGAGAAAGGATGTTCCTGATGGAGGGGCCTAACAACGTTTGGGAAGCCTTCTGCGCTTCCCTTCCCGGCGTCTACCGGGATCATCCCTTCGGCGAGGAATGGACGGTTTTTCGGCACAGAAAAAGCCATAAAATTTTCGCCCTGTTTTACCGGCGGGGCGGCGCGTTCTGCCTCAACCTGAAGTGCGAGCCGCTCCGGGCGGATTTTCTCCGGCGGGCTTTCGACTGGGTGACGCCGGGCTACCACATGAACAAAACCCATTGGAATACAGTTTGGCTGAACTCAGCCGATGAGAACGAGGTGCGCAGCATGATCCTTCACAGCTATTCCCTGACAGGGGAGAAAGCCTCTGCGGCCCCAAAGAGGAGGGAAGATTTTGAACCGTAAAGTCCGCTGTTACAGCTTTATTTTCCCCTTTTGGCTCCTGCTGCTAAAGCCTTCCTGGCTCTGGCTTTCCCTTCTGCCGCTCAACCTCGCCTGGGACGGCCTGGTTTTGCTCCTCTCGCTGAAGCTCCTGCGGTTTGGCGGTGTGCGGATGACCTGGAAAAAGGCGATCCTCAAGGTCTGCCTCCTCGGGCTTTTGGTCGACTGCATCGCCGCGGTGCTCCTCCTTTTCTCACAGCAGGAGTGGGGCGGCTGGTGGAAGGAGTATCTCTCCCAGCCGATGGCTTTCAATCCTTATGACAACTGGTACGCTCTGCTCTACACCATCGCCGTGATCCTCTGCGCCGGGCTTCTCACTTACTTTTTAAACCGCCATGTCACTTTCCGCAGGATCGATCTGGAATCCTCTAAGAAGCGGATCGTCTCTTTGCTGCTTGCGGTTTTTACCGCACCCTATTTCCTCTTGATTCCGGCCGGGCTGTTCGACCAGCCGGCGCGGGTTCTTTACTGTTTTACCAACCACATCGTTCCCGCCGGCACGGAACTGGTACAGGTCTCCCAGTACAAAGAAGGGAAAGAGACGGCCGAGGCAAACGTTTACATGAATGAACTCCTGACCGGCGCGGTCAACCATGCTTCTCCCTGCGCGGCTCTGCCTGAGGAGACTGAAGAGGACTCTTACCGCCTGCGTTTCCTGCCGGAGCAGGTCGATGTCTGGCTCTATCGGGACAGCGCGGGGGAGAGCGGCCTCTATTTTACATATGAGGGGCGGATTTTCCGGCCGTTGGCCGAGGACGAAAAGCCGCTGCGGGAACTGCTCGATTCTCTGATCGAAAGCGGATTTGCCTACCACTATACCCTCGTTGATCAAAGCGTCCTTGCAGACGATGCCCTGGAGCTGATCGCAAAGGACGAGACTTATGGCTATTATCTTTCCAGCGTCCGGTCTAATCACATCATCCTCTGTTTTGACAACGGGAAAGTTCTCTCTCTCCCGGAGGCGCTCGAAATTAAGCTCGTCGACATCTATGACTTAATCCGGAACGGCCTGGACGTCATCGTCCTGCCGCTCGAAGAAACCAATGGGGCGGAGCGGATTGAAAAATCTGAAAATAAATCAGAAAGGGGCGCCGGGGAAAACCAGCAGACATCTGCTTCCGGCCTACAGGGTGACTGAGATGGAAGTTTCTGTAAAGCCGGGGAGATACCGGCATTTTAAGGGAAAAGAATACGAGGTTCTCGGGGTGGCCGCCCACAGTGAAACGCTGGAACCCTACGTCGTCTACCGTGCGCTTTACGGGGAAGGCGGGCTTTGGATCCGCCCCGCTTCGATGTGGAACGATCTGGTGGTACGGGATGGGAAGACCTTCCGCCGCTTTACTTATCTCGGGGAAGAAGGCGAAACAAAATGACCCGGTTTCTCAGCAATCAGAAGGCCGAAATTGATATTCACAATATGCACAAAGAGGAAGCGCGGCGGTATATCGAGCGGTTCCTCACCCGGGCGAATGGGAGCGTCAAGGAGGTCACGATCATCCACGGATGCACCTCCGGCACCGTCCTGCGCGACATGGTCAGGAAGGGGCTGCGGCATCCCCGGATCAAGAGCAAGGTGGTCGGCCTCAACGACGGCGTGACCATCCTGATCCTCACCTGAGCGCGGGGCGGCGAACCGCCGCAGGCAAACGCGATTCGTAAGTAGTCCCAATGAAAACAATTTTACCCCGCGAGGCGCGTCCGTGGCCGGACTGGCCAATTTCGCACTCGAACGTTTTACCGGTCTTTAGGTTTTGTTTTAGTCCTACGAGGCGCCGAAGATAAAACGGGCATAACGTATCTCGCGGGGCAGGGTACCCCTGCTGGCAATTCGCAGCTCGTGGCCGGGCACGGACAATTCGCACACCAACGTTTTGTTGATTTTTGGGTAATAGACCTGCGAGGCGTGTTATACAAAACATACAGCTCGCGGGTTACAGACTTATAGGTCTTGCACTGCCCGCAAATCGCGCATTGTCCGGCCGGGGACACCCGGCGTGCCTCGCGGGATACCAGCCCTGTTTTTAGAATCGCTTACGGATCGCGATTGGCCGGTCTGGCCACAGACCGCGCATTGACAGCGGAAGCATTCCGCGCCCGTGACCGGGCGGGGTAATGTCCGTGCCCGGACTGGGCAATTTCGCACCTCAACGTTTTGTTGATTTTTGGGTAATAGACCTGCGAGGCGTGTTATACAAAACATACAGCTCGCGGGTTACAGACTTATAGGTCTTGCACTGCCCGCAAATCGCGCATTGTCCGGCCGGGGACACCCGGCGTGCCTCGCGGGATACCAGCCCTGTTTTTAGAATCGCTTACGGATCGCGATTGGCCGGTCTGGCCACAGACCGCGCATTGACAGCGGAAGCATTCCGCGCCCGTGCCCGGACTGGCAATTTCGCACTTCAATGTTTTGTCGATTTTTGGGTAATAGACCTGCGAGATTCGTTCTGCAAATTTTCATACTCAGCAGCTCGCGAGTAAAACCCCCCGCTTAAGCGGGGGGTTTTTGATTCTCAGTATTTTTACTGCTCAGGGGTTTCCTCAGCCGGCGCCTTATCGCCCGCGGCCTCGACAGACGGTTCATCCGCCGCCGTTTCTTCGGGCAGACCCTCTGTCGCTTCGGATTCCTCCTCTTCATCCCGTTCCGTCCGGGCGAAGGTTACGACCCGGGCATCGTCCGAAAGCCGCATGACCCGCACGCCCGAAGCGTACCGGGACATCACGCCGATGTCGGAGACATGCATCCGGATGATGATTCCATCGTTTGAAATCAGGATGATATCGTCGGTCTCGTCCACCACCTTGATCCCGCAGACAAAGCCCTTGGCATCGTTTACCTTGTAATTGATCGAACCGTAGCCGCCCCGCCCCTGAATGCGGTAGTCGGAAATCTCGGTCCGGCGGCCCTGGCCGCGGTCGGTCACCGTCATGACGGTCGCCCCTTCGCGGAGCCGCGCCATCCCGACGACCTCGTCGCCTTCACGCAGCTTGATGGCGCGCACCCCCATCGCCGAACGGGAGAGGGGCCGGATCTCTTTCTCCTCGATCCGGATCGCCATCCCCATCTTGGTCGCAATCAGCAGCTCAGAGGTTCCTCCCGTCACCCGCACCCAGGCGAGCTCGTCGCCCTCCTGCAAAGCGATGGCGATCAAACCGCCCTTTCGGACGTTTTTATAGGCCGACAGCTCCGTCCTCTTGATGGTTCCGCCGCGGGTCACCATCACTAAGAACTGGCCTTCCTCAAAATTTCCGCCCTGGATCATGGCCGTCACCTTTTCGTCCCCCTCCACAGAGAGAAGGTTGACGATATTGGTTCCGCGGGAAGCCTTGGAGCCCTCCGGGATCTCATAGCATTTGAGCTTGTACATCCGGCCCTTGTCGGTGAGGAAGAGGACGTTATCGTGGCTCGAGCAGATAAACATCTCCTCTACGAAGTCCTCGTCCCGCTGCTTCATCCCCGAAACGCCCCGGCCGCCCCGCCTCTGGCTTTTATAGACGTCCATCGGCTGGCGCTTGATATAGCCATAGTGGGTCAGAGTGACGACGCAGTCCTCCACCGGGATCAAATCCTCGATATCGACCTCGCCGCTGACCGACTGGATTTCCGTCCGGCGGTCGTCGCCGAATTTGTTCTTGATCTGCTCGATCTCGCCCTGGATGATTCCAAGCACCCGGCTGTAATTCCCGAGGATGTCCTCGAAGTCGGCGATCTTCTCAAGGAGCGCCGCAAGCTCATCCTCGATCTTCGTCCGCTCCAGCCCGGTCAGCCGCCCCAACTGCATCTGGACGATTGCGGTCGCCTGGACGTCGTCCAGCTCGAACCGTTCCATTAACTGCGACTTGCCCTCCGGGATCGATTTCGCATTGCGAAGAATCTGGATGACCTCGTCGATGAAATCAAGGGCGATCTTGAGTCCCTCGAGGATATGCTCCCGTTCCCGGGCCTTCCGCAGATCGTACTCCGTCCTGCGGCGGACGATGTCGGCCTGGAATTCGATGTAATGCTCCAAAATCTCCTTGAGGGTCATGATCTTGGGCTGCCCGTCGTGGAGCGCGAGCATGATCACCCCGACCGTGTCCTGAAGCTGGGTGAAGGAATAAAGCTGGTTCAATACGATCTGCGGGTTTGCATCCCGCTTGAGCTCGATGACGAAATGCATCCCATCCCGGTCGGACTCGTCCCGCAGGTCGGAAATTCCCTCAATCCGCTTTTCCTTGACCAGATTGGCGATGTTCTCGATCAGCCGCGCCTTGTTGACCATGTAGGGAATCTCTGTGACCGCGATCCGGAACCGGCCGTTTTTCATCTCCTGGATTTCGGCGCGGGCGCGGAGGGTGATCTTCCCCCGCCCGGTGGCGTAGGCGGCCCGGATTCCGCTCCGGCCCATGATGATCCCGCCGGTCGGGAAGTCGGGCCCCTTGATCTTCTCCATGATCTGGTCGAGGGTCGCGTCCGGGTCGGCGATAAGGAGCTCGATCGCCTCGATCACCTCGGTCATATTGTGCGGAGGGATGTTTGTCGCCATCCCGACCGCGATGCCGGTCGAACCGTTGACCAGAACATTCGGGAACCGGCTGGGGAGGACGGCCGGCTCTAAAAGCCGGTCGTCATAGTTCGAAGTAAAATCGACTGTTTCCTTCTCGATATCGGTGAGCATATTCATAGAGATTTTGCTCATCTTCGCCTCGGTGTACCGGTAGGCCGCCGGCGGGTCGCCGTCGACCGAACCGAAGTTCCCGTGCCCGTCTACCAGCGGATACCGCAGGGAGAAGTCCTGCGCCAGCCGAACCAGCGCATCATAGACGGATGCATCGCCGTGCGGATGATACCGCCCGAGGACGGAACCGACCGTGTCCGCGCACTTGCGGTACGCCTTTTCGGGCGTGATCCCATTTTCGTACAGCGTGTACAGGATCCGCCGATGAACCGGCTTGAGCCCATCCCGAACATCGGGCAGCGCACGGGAGACGATGACCGACATCGAGTAGTCCAGAAAGGACTTCCGCATCTCTTTTTCGATATCCCGCTGGATGATCTTGGAATAATCATTGATCAAAATAACTTCACCCTACCTCGTATTTCTTCCACTATATTGAACCTGCCGCTTCTCAGCAGCCGATGATTTCGTCTTTCCCCTCAAATGGGGACTGTCAACCTTCCATTCCGCACGACAACTTTTTCATCAGGACTTTACCCTGTTCCTTCTTCTCATCTGCGTGCAGCGACCAGTTGTTTTTCAGATTGTGCTTTTGTCACCGGGCTTCTATCCCGTTTTTTGCCCCGACTCAGTGCGATAAAAAGTTCTTTTTCATCCTTTTTCTTTCGAGAAAAAAGATTTCTTCCCTTCGTAAAGGTTCCCCTGAAAGCGCTGCCGCAGCGCTTCGGCCGTTTCCTCCTCCATGCAGCGCTTGGGGAGGACGTAAACCCGCTGCTTGTTCAAATCCAGCAAAAACACGTCTTCCAGCTCCCGCACACGAAACCCCTTTTCGGAAAACAGGGCGCGGAAATCGCCGTTTTCCTGGTGAACCAGGATGCCGGTGTCGAACACCGTCATGTTGAAATCCTCCTTCACCGAGGAAACCGCCTTGGCCTGCGCCGTGCGGTACCGCCATGCCATCATCCAGATTAAGGCAATCACCCCTGCGCAGAGGGCCAGCATCATCATTCCCATCGTGTAGGACGGGTTCTGGATCACCGATACCAGGTAGAGGACGAAAATAACCGACAGCAGGGCGGTGTAGATGAGGTTCCTCGTAAAAATCTGCTCCTTTTGCAATAAGAGCAGGCACTTTTTGACCTCCTCCGCCCGCAGGTTGTAGGTGATCTCCACCCCATCCTTTCCTGCAAACGGGTCGTCGTCCTCGTATTTGTCGCCCTCCGGCAGCCCCACCATCTCTTCCGCGTGCAGGGTTGCCCGTTCATCCTCCGGGATGGCCTTTTTCTTTTCAAAAATCATTCATTTTCTCCGTTTTCTCGATTCTGATTTTATCCGCCCGGCACTGCGGCACTTTTAAACGTCCAGGTTCATGACATACCGGGCGTTTTTCTCGATGAATTCCCGCCGGGGCTGTACTTTATCCCCCATCAGGGTGGTAAAGATTTCGTCCGCCGCAACCGCGTCCTCCATCTCCACCTTGATGATGGTCCGGAATTCAGGGCTCATCGTCGTCTCCCAAAGCTGCTCCGGGTCCATCTCGCCTAAGCCCTTATACCGCTGGACGTCGACCTTCGCATCGGGGTTCCCCCCCTTGAGCTCGAGGAGGTACTGGTCGCGCTCTTCATTGGAGTAGGCGTACCGAACGTTTTTGTTCCGGGTCAGCTTGAAGAGGGGGGGCTGCGCGATGTAGATGTGCCCCTGCTCGATCAGCGGCCGCATAAAACGGAAGAAGAAGGTGAGCAGCAGAGTGCGGATGTGGCTCCCGTCGACGTCGGCATCCGCCATGATGATCACCTTGCCGTAACGGAGCTTAGTGATGTCGAATTCGTCCCCAATCCCGGTGCCGAGCGCCGTGATGACCGGGGTGAGCTTGTCGTTGCCGTAAACCTTGTCGATCCGCGCCTTTTCAACATTCAGCATCTTTCCCCAGAGGGGGAGGATCGCCTGGAACCGCCGGTCGCGCCCCTGCTTGGCGGAGCCGCCCGCCGAATCCCCCTCGACGATATAAATCTCGGTGACCTCGATGTTTTTCTCCTGGCAGTCGGCCAGCTTGCCGGGGAGGGAAGCCGTCTCGAGAGCCGACTTCCGCCGGGTGAGCTCCCTTGCCCGCCGGGCGGCCTCTCTGGCGCGCTGGGCGGTGACCGCTTTGTCGAAGATGGTTCTCGCGACCGCTGGGTTTTCCTCCAGATAGGTCATCAGGCTTTCGGAGACCATTCCCTCGATCAACGGCCGGATTTCGGTGTTGCCGAGCTTGGTCTTGGTCTGCCCCTCAAATTCGCAGTTGGTCAGCTTGACACTGACGATCGCCGTCAATCCCTCCCGGACGTCCTCGCCACTGAGCTTTTCGTCCTCCTTGAGGATTTTGAACCGATGGCCGTAGTCGTTGAAGACGCGGGTCAGCGCGTTTTTAAAGCCGATTTCATGGAAACCGCCTTCGGTGGTGTGGATGTTGTTTGCAAAGGAAAGGATCAGCTCGTTGTAGCTGTCGTTGTACTGCATCGCCAGCTCGGCGGTCATATCGTCCTTCGCCGTGGTGAGATAGATCACCTCTTCGTGGAGCGGCTCAAGGGCGCGGCGCTTGTGGATATGTTCGACGAAGCTCTTGATCCCGCCCTCGTAATGGAGTACCTCCCGCACCGGCTCGGCCGCGCGGGTGTCTTCTAAGACGATCCGGATTCCCGCATTTAAGAACGCCTGTTCCCGCAGGCGGTTGAGGAGGATTTCATACTCGAAATTCAGCTGTTCGAAGATTTCGTGATCCGGCTTGAACATGACCGACGTCCCGGTTTTGTCCGTCGTCCCGGTCACCTTCATTTCCTCGTCATAATGCCCCCGTTCGAACCGCTGGAAATGGATTTCCTTCCCGTCGTAAACAGTCAGCTCCAGCCATTCGCTCAGGGCGTTGACGACCGACGCGCCGACCCCGTGGAGACCGCCCGCCACCTTGTAACCGCCGCCGCCGAACTTTCCGCCGGCGTGGAGGATGGTATAGACGACAGTCGCCGCTGAAATTCCTTCTTTTGGATGGATTCCGGTCGGGATTCCGCGCCCGTTGTCGGTGACCCGGATGATATCACCCGGCAGGATTTCGACCCGGATTTCACTGCAAAAACCCGCCAGCGCCTCGTCGATCGCATTGTCGACGATTTCATAAACCAGGTGGTGCAGCCCGCGCGGGCCGGTGGAACCGATGTACATCCCCGGGCGCTTCCGGACAGCCTCCAGCCCCTCCAGCACCTGAATTTGATTTTCGTCGTATTGGTTTTCGTTTACCGGTTTGTTTTCCAACATAAAATCCTCCATATTACAGTTTACAGCGGCGAACCGGGTGGCCCCGGTGCCCAGTTCGCACCCCGCGGCCGGGCAGGCCAATTCGCACCCCAAGGTTTTATCAATTTCTAAGGTTTCAGTCCTGCGAGGCAGGGTACCCCTGCCGGCAATTCGCAGCCCGTGGCCGGGCAGGACAATTTCGCACCCGAACGCTTCATCCGCTTTTGAGTGATTGTCCTGCGAGATGTCCGAGATAAAAATATGAAAAAGGCGCCTCGCGGGTTACCAATCCCACTCTTAGCACAGCTTAGGGATCGCGTCTGCCCTGCGGGGGCTCCCCGCCGCGATTGGCCCGCCCGGCCACGGGCCTCGCGGGACACCGACGTTATCATTTACTCTTTTTATAGATCGCGTCTGCCGGCGGAGATGCTCCGCCGCATTTGTCCATCCCGGCTATGGGCCCGGCGCGTTTTTTTAATGTCGCAGTTGATATCTGCGATATATACAGGGTGAGCTTTTCCCTCCGGCCGCAGAGAATCAGGCTTTTTGGCATTTCATAGCTCACCGTCACCACTTCGAGTTCCCGATTGGCCCGGCGGAGAAACTCCTTGGTAAAACGGGATGTCGAGGTATTTTCCAGGTCGAAGATTCCAATGATGTCTTTCGACCGGACGACGACGTCCTGCCCCAAATGAAGATACATGAATTTCTCCCACCCTTTTACATTTTTTCTCTTTTAAAAGCCGGCTCTTTTTCTGCAAGCATCCGGATGGACGATCACCTCTGCCGCATTTTAGATAAATGATCCTTACATCCGGGAAAACCCGTCTGCGGTAATCCTTCCATTCTCCACCCGGTAGATTCTCCCGCTTTTGAGGCGGAGGGTATTCGACACGTCGCAGCAGGTGAGAAAAACCTGCTGATTTTCCAGGTGATTGAGGATATAATCCTGCCGGGACGGGTCGAGCTCGCTCATTACGTCGTCGAGCAGCATCACCGGGCTCTCCCCGGTCACATGCCGCAGCAGCTCGCTTTCCCCCAGCTTGAGCGCCAGAACACAGCTCCTCTGCTGTCCCTGCGAGCCGTACTGTCGGGCGGGGAAACCGTTGATCCTGACCTCAATATCGTCCCGGTGGACGCCGGCTGAGGTTGACCCAAGCCGTTTGTCTTCCTCCCGCTGTGCTGCCAGCACCGCGGCATACCGGCCGACCGCTTCGTCGGTATACCCGCCGAAGCTCAATCCTTCTTCAAACACAGTCGAACGGTAAAGAAATTCCGCCTGTTCCGCTCCGCCCGCAATCCCCTCGTAAATCCGCCCGGCAAAGCCGTTGAGCTTTTTGAGATAATCCATCCGGAACCCGGTCAGGATCGTCCCGAGCTTCGCGAGCTGTTCATCCCATAGTTCGACCGTCGCATCCAGGGATGGGCGGTAATATAAATCCTTGAGAAGAGCGTTGCGCTGGGTCAACACCCGATTGTATTGATTCAGATATTTTTGATAAACCGGTTTCACCTGTGAAATCGCGATATCCAGAAACCGCCGCCGCTTTTCAGGGCCGTCCTTGACAAAAGAGAGGTCGGAGGGGGAGAAGACGACGGCATAATATTTCCCGGCAAATTCGGAAACGGTTTTCACCGGCACCTGGTTAAGACGGTGCCTTTTTCGTTCCCCCAGCATGAGCTGCGCGGCCTGCTCCCGCCCGCCGCATTCGAATTTAACCTGGAGCCGGGCGCTTTCTTTTCCGAAGGCGATCATCTCCGACTCCCGGGCGCCGCGGAAACTGCGGTTGCCGGTAAACAGCCAGAGCGCTTCCATCAGATTGGTCTTTCCCTGCGCGTTATTTCCAAAAATAATGTTGATCCGCGGATCGGCCTGAAAAACGGAATCATCCAAATTTCTGAAATTCTGGACCGACAGCTCGTCAACTCTCATGCTGTTTTACCTGGTAACAGATTCCATAAACCGTCACCCGGTCGCCGGGCCGGATTTTTTTCCCCCGCATTGTGCAGACCTCTCCGTTGACCAGAACGTCTCCACTCTGGATCATTTCCTTTGCCATCCCGCCCGTCTCAGCCTCCCCGGTGAATTTTAAAAGCTGATCGAGCTTGATCTGCTCGGTGCGGATTGTCACAAATTCAGTTTTCATCGGCCTTCACGCCCCTTTTTCCGCCTACTCCGATTTGAGCCGGACCGGCAGCACCAGGAAGGTAAACTGATTTCCGGAAAGCGGGACGATCCGCATCGGCGCAAACGGCCCGTTTGCCTGAAGAACCACTTCGTCGGTTCCGGCGGCGCGGAGGGCCTCCGACATATATTTATGGTTGAACCCGATGGTGACGTCGTCCCCCTCGATCTCGACCGGAACGTTGTCCACCACCTTTCCCAGCGACGTGATGCAGGAAACGGCGATGTGTTCCTTTTCCATTTTGGCGACGATCGGGCTTTTGATCCGGTCGGTGATGATGATCGAAGCGCGGTCGAGGCTCTCTCCAAACGCGCGGGTGCTGAGCTTTACCTTCGTTTTGCATTCCCCGCCGATTGCGGCGCGGTAATCCAAAAATTCCCCCTCCAGCAATCGGGAGATGATCTGATATCCCGAGATTTCAAAGATGATGTGTTTCCGGCTCACCTTAATCAAAACCTCGTCGTCGTCTTCCTCCGAGAGGAGCTTGACCACCTCACTAAGCGTCTTTCCCGGGACAACGAAATGAAATTCTTCTTCCTCCTTGACCGGTTCAGTCCGAAGGGCCAGGCGGTAGCCGTCGACCGACACGACGTTGAGGACGCCCTCTTTTAAATCAAAAAGAGATCCGGTGTGCACCGGCGTATTTTCATTCTGCGCAACTGCGAAAAGAGTTTGCGAAATCATGTTTTTCAAAAGAGACTGCGGCATTGTAAAACCGTTTTCATCATCGATTTCCGGGATGTCGGGATATTCGTCGGCAGAGGTTCCCAAAATGGTGAATTCGGCATCTCCCCCCCGGATGACGGTGAGGAATTTGTCGTCGATGTCGATATCGATCTCCTCGCTCGGCATCCTGCGGAGAATATCGCCGAATATTTTGGCGTTGAGGATGATGCGGCCGGCGGAGCCGTTTTGGATTTCAATTGTTTTAATGATTCCAAGCTCCAGATTGTATCCGGTCAAGGTGAGGGTGGTTTCATTGCAGTCGAGCAGGATTCCTTCAAGCGCCTGAAGGTTGGTTCGGCTCGAGACAGCAAGAGAGACGTTGTTGACAGCATCTCTCAATGATTTCAGGTTGCAGGAAAATTTCATGGAAGGGCACCTCTGTTTTTTTAATGGGGGCGTCATAATTCTTTTTGATCTTTCATAGAATAAAATGGAAGATCATTCTCATTTTTTCTTTTATATTTTATAGTAGTAGTAATAGAGGCTGTTGAATTGTTGAAACAGGCGTTTTCCGTCGAATTACACGAGATTTTTTTCCTTTTCAGCATTGGGGAAATTTTGTCGGAAAATTGTTTGGTTTGTGGAAATACATCTTTGCTCTGTGAAAAGGGTGGAAAGAAAGAAGTTGAAAGTGAAAAAAAGAGGGGAAAAGAAGGAAAAAATGAAAAGAAAAGATAAAAGGCAAATTGAATCGGTTGAAAAAATCGATGGGATTTTTTGTGGAAAGATCAATTATCCCGGATATTTTTGATGATGTCCTCGACGACACCTTTATAATGAGGATCCTTTTTCATCGTCTTTTCAACGTCTTTGATGGCGTAGACAACGGTCGAATGGTCGCGGTTATTGAAGTGGACGCCGATTTCCTGCAAGGGAATCTGAGTGATTTCCCGCACGACGTAGATCGCGATCTTCCGGGCATTTGAAATCGGGGTGGTGCGCATCGGCCCTTCGATATCTTCAGGGGCGATGCCGTAAGTTCTGCCGACTTCTTCAATAATCCTCTGAATAGTGACCGGAATCGGCTGGGTGTCGGTGAGGATATCCTTAATGACATGCTGTGCGACTGCGATCGACGGGCTGGAACCGGCGAGGAGTTTATAAGCCTTAATCTTTTTGACTGCGCCCTCCAGCTGGCGGATATTGTTTTTTAAACGGGTTGCGATAAATTCTGCGACCTCTTCGGGAATATCAATATCCAAAAGCTCAGCTTTCCGCCGGATGATGGCGATCCGCGTTTCGAAATCCGGGGTCGTGATATCGGTGATCAAACCGCTTTCAAAGCGGGTGCGGAGCCGTTCTTCAAGGGTTTTAATATCTTTCGGCGGACGGTCGGAAGCCAGAACGATCTGCCGCCCATTGCGGTGGAGCTCATTAAAGGTATGGAAAAACTCCTCCTGCGTCCTTTCCTTGCCGGCGACGAACTGGATGTCATCGACCAACAGGATTTCCGCATTCCGGTATTTGGTGTGGAACTGGTTGGTTGTTTCATTTTCAATCGCGGTAATGAATTCGTTGGTAAAGGATTCGCCGTTGACGTAAATGATGTTGACGTCAGGGTTGTTTTTCTGGATTTCATGACGGATTGCCATCAGAAGATGAGTTTTGCCAAGCCCGCTCGGGCCGTAGATAAAAAGCGGATTGTAGCTCCCCGACTGCCTGGACGCGACCGCCCTGCTCGCTGCGACGGCAAAGTTGTTGGAAGAGCCGACGATGAAGGTGTCGAAGGTATATTCATATTCTCCGTTTGGCATCGAATCGTTGACGGTTTTGCTGTCGAGCTCAATGAGGGAATTTTCCCCTTTTTTCTGCTGTTCGGCGCTTTCGGTCAGAATTTCAATTTTGACATCGAACCCCAAAACCTGATTAAAGGACTTCGACAGCAATTTAAAGTATTTGTCCAGGATGATATTTTTTTGAAATTCGCTTTTGATAAAGAGATAAGCAGTGTCGTTTTCGAGCTTGACCGGCTCGAGAGGACTGATCCAGAGATTGAACGCCACATCCGAGATGCCTTCGTGACAGGCATTTTTCACCAAATTGAACACCTGCATAAACGATTCCATTGTTAATACGACCTCCTACGGCAGAATAAGCCTGAAAAGTTGTTGAAGAGAGGAAAAAAACGGTGAAAAGGATGTTGAAATTATGAAAAAACCGGATTAAACCCGCCACCCTTTTCAAAAGCAGGTCTTCAAAAACGGAGAGCTGAAAAAAGGGGTGCGCCCCCGAGGTGTTTCGGCTGTTTCCGAAAATGGGAAAACCCGAATGCGCCGCGTTATAGGTCAAACCCCTTAAAAATAAGAAGGATACTGAGAACTATTATAACAAATTTTGAATTATTTTTCAAGAGAAAAGCAGTTTTTAGCGCTTATATTATATATATTATAATAGTATCAGATGCAGTGCCCTCGAAAAAAGGAAAAGAGAGGATTATTATCGGCCGGGTTTCTAAAATTGTCCCTTTGTCAGAGAGAAAAAATAGAAATTTTTAAGGTGAATCAAAAGAAAATAAAGGAAACTGCTTGACAATTTGTAGGAGTGATAATATACTTTTAAAGTGAGTGGCTTCGCAATTTTTTAAAGCGTACCGCATCTTGGATCATGATTCATTTTTATGAAGCTTTGAGCGAAAGCAGAATGACCGCTGTTGCAATAGGAACAGTTCGAAAGGGGGAAATTAATTCGTGAAGAGAACCTACCAGCCGAAAAAGCTCCAGAGAAAGAGGGAGCATGGGTTCCGTAAAAGAATGGCCACAAGGAACGGCCGTAAGGTTTTGGCCAGACGCCGCGCAAAGGGAAGAAAAGTTCTGACTTACTGATCCTGCC
Organism: uncultured Oscillospiraceae bacterium; assembly: GCA_964607135.1. Taxonomy (GTDB): domain Bacteria; phylum Bacillota; class Clostridia; order Oscillospirales; family Ruminococcaceae; genus Metaruminococcus_A. Next base: position 18,990 of record CAZSIV010000025.1, read on the forward strand.
CGGCGGATTTTTGGGGCCGTGCTTTTTTAAGCCCGGCGCCAAAGTCCTTCCTTGATTCGATTTTTTGGTAATTTGAAACGGATGAAGAAGCAAGACCACGCCGTAAAGTCCGTGGTCTTTGTTTTTATAGGGCAGGGCGGTGGAAATGATTTCCTTAAAATTAAATAAGGAATTTAAGCGCCTTTATTACAGAGGCCGGTTTAAGGGACATGCCCTGCTTGTAACCTATGTGATGAAAAACGGCCGGGGGGAAAACCGCGTTGGGATCACCACCGGGAAAAAGGTGGGAAAGGCGGTTGACCGCAGCCGGGCGCGCCGGGTGATCCGGGCGGCCTGGCGGGATGTATCCCCTTCCTTTCCGGTTGGGTACGACTTTGTTTTCGTCGCCCGTTCTGCAACCCCTGCCGCAAAGTCGGGGCAGGTGGCGCGGGTGATGAAGGGACAGGTTTTGTCGCTCCTTGGACAATCCCGCCGGGGCGGGAAGGAGAAACAATGAGACGGGCCGCCCTTTGGCTGATCCGTTTTTACCAGCGGTTTTTGTCGGGGTTAAAGCCACCCTGCTGCCGGTTTTATCCCACCTGCTCGCAGTATGCGTTTGAGGCGGTTGGGAGATTCGGTTTTTTCCGGGGAGGATATCTCGCCCTTAAACGGATCCTCCGCTGCAATCCTCTTTTCAAAGGGGGGATCGACCCGGTTCCGGATCAGTTTTCCTTTTTCAAAAAAAGGAAGGGATAAAGCCGCTTCCTTTGAAGTGGTATTGATTTTGCCGGGGAAAGGGATCACCTTCATAGGGCAGGAAAATTCGGTCGAAAAAAAATGATGCCGGACGAAGCTTTGGTTTGACGTTTCTTCCGCGGCGTCTTGATGATATGGCGGCCGTCCTTCGTGATTGGAGGATGAACTGGAAAATTTTTTAAAACGAACAGATACGGGAGATCGTATATGGATTTTAGTATTATTTTTGGATATCCTCTTGGTTGGGTGATGTGGCTTTTTTATCAGGTGGTAAAAAACTACGGCATTGCAATTTTGCTGTTTACCCTCTTCACCAGGGTTCTGCTCTACCCCCTCGGCGTGAAACAGATGAAATCCTCGGCCAGAATGGCAATCTTTCAGCCGAAGATCATGGCGCTGCAAAAGAAGTATAAAAACAACAAGCAGAAGCTTCAGGAAGAGCAGATGAAGCTTTACGAGGAGGAAGGCTACAACCCGATGAGCGGCTGTCTTCCGATGCTCATCCAGCTCCCGATCCTCTTCGGTTTGATCAACGTCATCTACAATCCGCTCACCCACATGCTCCGGATCTCAGACGACCTGATTTCTAAAGCTTTGGAGATTGCGCAGGGACTGGAAGGGTTCGTCCAGACGACTTCTCAGATCAGCATCATCAACGCGGTAAAGGCTGATCCCGGCGCATTTTCTTCTCTCGGAGCGGATTTTGTAAACGCGGTTGAAAATTTCGACCTGAACTTCCTCGGCTTTAATATGGGCGCAGTCGCCCCGCTCGCCTGGGATTGGCTGATCCTGATCCCGATCCTTTCGGGCGTCACTTCGATTTTGATGACCATCATTTCGATGAAGTTCAGCTACACCAGCCGGGTGCAGGGCGCCCAGCAGATGAACGGAATGACCAAGGGCATGATGTTCATCATGCCGCTCTTCTCCCTTTTCTTTGCTTTTCAGGTGCCGGTCGGCGTCGTCTACTACTGGATTCTGACCAACGTTTTCATGGCGGTGCAGACTTTGATCCTCTATAAGATTTACACGCCGGAAAAGATGGAGAAGGTTTTGGAAGAGGACAAAAAGAAAAAGAAGAAGAAAAAAACCTCCCGCTATCAGCAGGCGCTCAAGGCGGCGGCTCAGCAGCAGCAGGGAAAGAAGCCCGATCTCGTTGAGGACGAAAACGGGATGGTGACTTATAAAGGCGAGGTCATTTCGAAGAAAGAGGCGAACCGCCGCCGTCTGGCGGAGGCGCGGCGCCGTGATGCCGAGAAATACGGCGAAGAATATAAAGAAGTTACGGATGACGATTTACGCTAATCCGAAAAGGAGGGCTTTCCCATGTTAGTTGAAGCAGTTGCGGCTGGAAAAACGGTTGCGGAGGCGACGGAATTGGCGGCGGCTCAGCTCGGCGTCCCGGTTTCTGCTGTCCAAACCGAAATTTTGGAGGAGCCGAAGCGCTCCCTGCTTGGAAAAATCAAGGGGGAGGCAAGGGTCAGGGTGTTCTATGAAAAAGAGGAGCAGACCAAGACCCAGATTGCAAAGGAGTATATTACCACCATCCTGACGGCGATGGGGCTTTCCGGCTTTACCATCACCGAGTCGGGGGATGAGGAGCACGCCGTCCTGAACATTGAAGGGGAAGGGCTGGGTGTAATCATTGGGCGCAGAGGGGAAACGCTGGATGCGATCCAGTACCTTGCGTCCCTGGCGGCGAACCGTTTGGGCGGGGATTATTTCCGGATCACCGTCGACAGCGGGGATTATCGCAGCAAACGGGAGAAGACCTTGATCCATTTGGCCGAAAAGCTTTCGAAAACCGTTCTCCGCACCGGCCGGAGCTCTACTTTGGAGCCGATGAATCCCTATGAGCGCCGGATCATCCACTCGGTGGTTTCGGGGATCGAAGGGGTGGTTTCGAAATCGGTCGGAGAGGAGCCGAACCGCAAGGTTGTGATCTCCTCCACCAATCCGAGAAGGCAGGATTCCCGCCGCCCCCGGAGCGGAAACGATCGGAACGAACGCCGGCACTACGACGGCCGCAGAAGGGACGAGGATGTGCCGCTCAAGAGTATGAATCTTTCCAAGGTGGGGCAGACCTCTTATGAAGCGGAATATATCAAGGCGGAGAAGACCGAGCGCGAAAAAAAGGCCAAGCTGTATGAAAAAATAGAGCTTTGATCACAGAATCCAAGGCAGAAAGCCGTCAAATGGCCGGGAGGCGTTTGACGGCTTTTTTGTGGAAAGGAGTTCATAAACCGAATGATTCACAACGATACCATTGCGGCTATCGCCACCCCAAACGCCGCGGGCGGCATTTCTATGATCCGGATTTCCGGGCCGGAGGCAGTTTTGACGGCCGATAAGTTTTTCCGCTCGTTCTCCGGGCGGCCGCTCGGAGAACGAAAGGGATATACCGGCGCTTACGGAACGGCTTACGATAAGCAGGGCGAGATCGACAACCTCATCGCCTTTGTCTATCATGCGCCGAAAAGCTACACCGGGGAAGAGGTGGTGGAGCTTTCCTGTCACGGGGGGATCATCGTCACCCGCAGATTACTCCGGGCGGTTCTGGATTCCGGAGCGCGGCTGGCAGAGCCGGGGGAGTTCACCAAACGGGCCTTTTTGAATGGAAAGATGACCTTGACCCAGGCGGAGTCGGTGATGGATTTGGTCAACTCCCAGAGCGAACAGGCTGCTCGCTGTGCGGTTGCCGCACTGGATGGGACACTCTACCGCCGGATCGCGGAAATCAGAGAAAAGCTGGTTGCCCAAACCGCCCATATCACCGCCTGGATCGACTTTCCGGAGGAGGACGTCGACGCGGTTAAGCTCTCCTTTTTGCGGGGGGAGCTCTTGGAAATAGAGGAAGAGCTTAAAGAGTTAATCCGCACCTTTGACGTGGGAAAGGTGATCCACAGGGGAATCAACACCGCCATTGTCGGGCGGCCGAATGTGGGGAAATCCACCTTGATGAACCTTTTGGCGGGCTGTGAAAAGAGCATTGTCACCGATATGGCCGGAACGACCCGGGACGTGGTTGAAGAGACGGTTAACCTGGGGGATGTTGTCCTGCGGCTGGCCGATACGGCGGGGATCCGGCGGACGAAAAATGCGGTGGAGCTTGCGGGGATCGACCGGGCAAAAAAGCGGATTGCCGAAGCGGATCTGGTTCTGCTGGTTCTCGACGCGTCGGAGGAGCTTGACGGCGAAGACATTGAACTGATGCGGGTCGTCCGCTCCAAGCCCTCTGTCCTGGTGGCGAATAAGGCCGACCTGGGAATCAAGATCGACTTGGAGTATATCAAGCGGGATTTTCCCCATCACCTGGTTCTCTCCGCAAAGGAGGCGCGTTCGGTCGAGGAACTCAACCGGGAGATCGGCAGCTTGATGAACCTGACCAATCTCGACACCAACCAGCCGATCCTGGCAAACGAGAGGCAGCGCGCCTGTGCGGCGGCGGCGCTCAACCAGGTCGATGCGGCCCTCGATGCCCTTTCCTTTGGGATGACCCTCGATGCGGTCAATCTATCGATCGAAGATGCGATCGATTCTCTGCTGCAGCTGACGGGGGAGTCGGTTTCGGAAGTCGTGGTGGACGAAGTTTTTTCCCGTTTCTGCGTGGGAAAATAATCAACTGGAAACGGGTGGAATGTTGAAAAGAAGAGGAGGGAAACAGATGGCTTACTGTCTGGGTGAATACGACGTTGCGGTGATTGGCGCAGGCCATGCCGGCTGTGAAGCAGCGCTGGCGGCGGCGAGGCTCGGGGCAAAAACCGCTTTGTTTACCATCTCGCTGGACGGGATTGCAAACATGCCCTGTAACCCCTCGATCGGCGGGACGGCAAAGGGGCATATCGTCAAGGAAATCGATGCGCTGGGCGGCGAGATGGGACGGGCGGCTGATGCAACTTTTTTGCAGAGCCGGATGCTCAACCTGGGGAAGGGGCCCGCCGTCCACAGCCTGCGGGTGCAGGCCGACCGGGTGGCCTACCACACCCTGATGAAACAGACGCTGGAGCGTCAGTCCGGCCTGGAAATCCGGCAGGGCGAAGTCGTCGATATCCGGCTGGACGGGGCGGGAGCGGTCTCGGAAATCGAGACGGCGCTCGGCGCGGTTTACAAAGTCCGGGCAGTCATTCTTGCGAGCGGAACCTACCTCAGCGGTAAGATCCACGTGGGGGAGGTCTCCTACACCGCGGGGCCGGACGGCTCGCTCGCCGCCCTGGGGCTGAGCGAAAACCTCCGCCGGATCGGGGTGGAGCTCCGCCGCTTCAAGACCGGCACTCCCGCCCGCGTCCACCGGAGGAGCATCGACTTTTCCAAGCTGGAACGGCAGGAGGGGGACGAGCGGATCATTCCCTTTTCCGCCGACACCGTGGGGGAGCTGAAAAACAAGGTCGCCTGTTATATCGCCTACACCAACGCCGAAACCCACCGGGTGATCCTTGAGAATCTCCACCGATCCCCCCTCTACAGCGGGCGGATCGAGGGGATCGGGCCCCGGTACTGCCCGAGCATCGAGGACAAGATCGTCCGCTTTTCGGACAAGCCCCGCCATCAGCTCTTCATCGAGCCGATGGGGCTCGACACCGACGAGATGTATTTGCAGGGGATGTCCTCCTCTTTGCCGGAGGACGTCCAGCTCGCCTTCCTGCGGACGATCGAAGGCTTGGAACGGGTGGAGATCATGCGCAGCGCCTACGCGATCGAGTATGATTGCTGCGACCCGACCCAGCTCCTCCCGACGCTGGAATTCAAGAAAATCCCCGGCCTTTACGGGGCGGGCCAGTTCAACGGAACCTCCGGCTATGAGGAGGCCGCGGGACAGGGGCTGATCGCCGGGATCAATGCCGCGCGGAAGCTCCAGGGGAAGGAGCCGGTCATCCTCGACCGGGCCAGTTCTTATATCGGGACGCTGATCGACGATCTTGTGACGAAAGGGTGTATGGATCCCTACCGGATGATGACCTCCCGGAGCGAATATCGGCTGATCCTCCGGCAGGACAACGCCGACGAACGGCTGACCCCGCTGGGGTATGAGCTCGGTTTGGTTGGGAAGGCCCGGATGGAGAGGCTCGAGAAAAAACGCTTTGGGACAGAAAAGGAGCTGGCGCGGCTGGAAAAGCTCGTTCTGCCGCCGAGCGAGGAACTCAACGCGCTTCTTGTTTCACGTGAAACATCCCCGCTTTCGACCGGAGTGCGGGCAGCTGAGCTGCTCAAGCGCCCGCAGATCGGCTATGCCGATCTCGCCCCCTTTGACTCCGCCCGCCCGGAGGTTCCCTATGAGGTGGCTGAACAGGTGGAGATCCGGCTCAGATATGAGGGATACATCAAACGCCAGCTCCAGCAGGTTAAACAGATGCGGAAGCTGGAAGGACACGCCCTGCCGGGGCAGGAATTCGATTACCGGGAGATCACCGGCCTTCGGCTCGAGGCAGTGGAGAAGCTCAACCGGATCCATCCGCTGAATATCGGGCAGGCATCCCGGATTTCAGGGGTTTCCCCGGCGGACGTCACAGTCCTCTCGATCTGGCTGGAGGGGGAGAGGAGGAAACGCCATGAGTGAGATGAAAGAGGAGCTCATCCGGGCGGCGGGGATTCTGGAGCTCCCCCTTACGCCGGAACAGCTGGAGCAGTTTGAAACCTATTACCGCCTTCTTATCGAGTGGAATGGGCGGGTCAACCTGACGGCGATCACCGCCCCGAAGGAGGCGGCGGTCAAGCATTTTGCGGACAGCCTGTTGTTAACCAAGGCGGTTGAGCTCCCCCAGGGCGGAAGGCTGGCGGATATTGGGACGGGAGCGGGCTTTCCCTCGGTTCCGGCAGCGATTCTGCGGCCTGACCTCCGGCTGACGCTGGTGGACAGCCTCAATAAACGGATCCGTTTTTTGGATGCGCTCTGTACTGCCCTTGGACTTCATGCGGCCTGTCTTCATGGCAGGGCGGAGGAGCTCGGCCGGACGAAGCTGCGGGAAACACAGGATGTGGCTGCGGCCCGGGCTGTTGCCCATCTCGGGGTGCTGGCGGAGTATTGTCTCCCCTTTGTCAAAGTCGGCGGGGTTTTTGCAGCGCTCAAAGGGCCGGAGATCGAGGAAGAGCTGAAGGAATCGCTGAACGCTATCCGGATTTTGGGCGGGGAGCTGGAAAAAATCTGCCGTTTTGCCCTGCCGGATGGAAGCCGGCGGAGCATCCTGCGGATCAGAAAAATATCGCAAACCCCGACAGGATATCCCCGCGCCTCTGCAAAAATAGCGAAATCCCCCATCAAATAAAAAGCGTTTTGTCGAAGCGGCCCGGTTCTGCTCCGATTTTCCCGACGAAAAAAGGTGGCGCTTTGGCATCTGCTGTGTTATTCTGCTAATAAAGAATGAATCCCTGCTTGCGGTTCATTCAAGAGCAGAAAGGAAGTGCAGGATGGCCAGCCTCTTTCAAAAGGAGAAAACGATTAACCGGGTCGTTTTGCTCAATGTTTCAGAAATTGAACCGAATCCGGCCCAACCCAGGACGAGCTTCGACCCGGCCGCCCTCACCTCGCTCGCCGAGAGCATCCGGCGCAACGGGGTGCTCCAGCCCATCACCGTTCGGAAGAACCGGAAAGAGCATTATGAGCTGATCGCCGGGGAGCGGCGGCTCCGGGCGGCAAAGGTCGCCGGGCTTACCCAAATCCCTTCGATTATCATGGAAACGGAGGAGAAGGATTCGGCGATTCTGGCACTGCTCGAAAACCTTCAGCGCCAGGATTTGAACTTCTTTGAGCAGGCGGCCGCCTTTTCCGCCATAATCATTGAGTGGAATATTACACAGGAGGAGGCGGCCGAGCGGCTTTCGATGGCGCAGTCCACCATCGCCAACAAAATCCGTCTGACCCGCATCCCGCCGGACCAGCAAAACCGGATTCTGGAAAGCGGTCTGACTGAGCGGCATGCCCGCGCCCTCCTGCGGATCAAGGACGACCAGAAACGGGGAGAGGCGGTCGAGGAGATCATCCGCCGGAAGTACAATGTCAGCCAGACGGAGAAGTATATTGAAACCCTTCTCGACACCCGTGCCAAGAAGATGCGGGTTCCGGTCGTCAAGGACGTGAGGATCTTCATGAATACCATCAATAAGGCGCTGGCGGTGATGAAGAGTGCCGGGATCCCGGCTGAGGCGGAGAAAAAAGAGGACAGCTCCTGCATCGAGTACATCGTGCGGATTCCGAAGGGATGACTGAAAGACACCGTAGAAAGCAAAAAGCCCGAAAGGGGAGAAAATGTTTCACGTGAAACATTTTCTCCCCTTTTTTCGCAAGCCTGCCTTTTTTTTCGGGGGAGAGTGTGGTATAATATCCGCAGGGCGGCTATTATACATCTCATGGCCGGGACGATCCGCTCGCTCCCGTCCTAATGGCCAATTATACCATTTCGGCTCTGCCTTTATGGTATAAGAA
>CAZSIV010000025.1:27241-30915 GCA_964607135.1 uncultured Oscillospiraceae bacterium
CCCCACCCGCAGACGCAATCAAAGATTGCTGGCGGGTACCCGGGAACCTTGTTGCTCCCGATGGTCGCAATAAGAACCCCACCCGCAGACGCAATCAAAGATTGCTGGCGGGTACCCGGGAACCTTGTTGCCTTCGGCAATAACAACCTGACCCGTTAGCGAAATCAGAGATTTCGGCGGGGAGCCCCCGCTGGCAATCGCGATCCGCAGGTGGAGAAAATAACAGCGCTGGTAACCCGCGAGGCGCCTCGCAGGATTACAGCTTTGAGATTGGTAGAATGTCAGTGTGCGAAATTGCCCCGCCTGGGCACAGGCCTCGCAGGACTGAAACCTTAGAAATTGATAAAACCTTGGAGTGCGAATCACCTGCGGCAGTTCGCCGCCGGGACCACCTGGCGCAGCGGCACTCCGCTGGAAATACAGGAGGAAAGATGGGAAAAGTCATTGCAATCGCAAATCAGAAGGGCGGCGTCGGGAAGACCACGACAGCGGTCAATCTCGCGGCGGCGGTCGGCGCGCACAGAAAAAAGGTTCTTCTGATCGACATCGACCCGCAGGGGAACGCGACCAGCGGCCTCGGCGTCAGCAAGCGGGACGGCGCGCTTTCCTCCTATGAAATGCTCATCGGCGGGGAGAAGGCGGAGAAGGTCATCCGGAAAACCAGCTTCAAAGGGGTGGATATCATCCCGGCGAGCATCGCGCTGGCGGGAGCCGAGGTGGAGATGGTCGAGCTGGAGGACCGCGCCTATCGCTTCAAGCGGGCGGTCGCCCCGGTCAAGGAGGCATATGACTTCGTCTTTGTCGACTGCCCTCCCTCTCTTGGGCTGATTACCATCAACGCCCTGACCGGAAGCGACACCCTGCTGGTGCCGATCCAGTGCGAATACTATGCGCTGGAGGGGCTTTCCCAGCTGATGGCGACCGTCCGGCAGGTCAAGCGGCTCTACAACCAGACCCTCGAGATCGAGGGAGTGCTCCTGACCATGTACCAGGGGCGGCTGAACCTCACCTTGCAGGTGGTGGACGAGGTCAAGAAATTTTTCCCGCAGAAGGTCTATAAAAGCGTCATCCCCCGGAATGTCCGGATTTCCGAGGCACCGAGCTTCGGCCAGCCGATCCTTTATTACGACAAAGGCTCCAAGGGGACGAAGGCCTATGACGAGCTGGCAAAGGAACTGCTGAAAAAAAATAAACAGAGGTGAAACCATTGGCGAAACAACGCGGACTCGGCAAGGGCTTAGAGGCCCTCTTCGCCGACAACAATACCGGGGAGGAGCAGGGCGCGGTCACCCTGAAGCTCACCGAAATTGAACCCAATCGGGAACAGCCCCGGAAGAGGTTCGACGAAGAAGCCCTGGCTCAGCTGGCGGAATCGATCCGCGAGCACGGTGTCCTCCAGCCCCTTCTGGTCAAGCCCCAGACGAATGGGAGTTACCTGCTGGTTGCAGGGGAGCGCCGCTGGCGGGCCGCCCGGATGGCGGGACTGTCCGAGGTGCCGGTCATCATCCGGGAGTTTTCCGACCAAGAGGCGATGGAGATCGCCCTGATCGAAAACCTCCAGCGGGAGGATTTAAACCCGGTGGAGGAGGCGCTCGGCTATCAGGAGCTGATGAACGCCTTCGGCTTTACCCAGGATCAGGTGGCGAAGCGGGTGGGGAAATCCCGTTCCGCCGTGGCGAATTCTCTCCGCCTGACAGGGCTCCCAAAAGAGGTGCTGCCGCTTTTGGAAAACGGATCCCTCTCTGCGGGGCATGCCCGGGCGATCCTCGCGCTGGAGGACCGGGATGAGATGATCGAGACGGCAAAGCTCGCCGCGGAAAAGGGGTTGACCGTCCGCGAGCTGGAAAAGCGATCCCGGCAGCGGAAGCAGGCGGCCCGGCCGGAGGGGAAGAAAGCCCCCTTCTCCCGGGACAGTTATTTTGACGAGATGGAGCTCGCCTTAAAGGAGACCCTCCACCGGAAGGTGAAGATCCTTTCCGAAGGGGAAAAGGGGAGCTTGCAGATAGAATTTTACAGCCGGGAGGAGCTGCGCGACCTTGCGGAGCGGCTCGCCGGGCGGGATGAATAAAGGAGACGGAAAAGAATGCTGGATATGAAATTTGTCCGGGCCAACCCGGAGCTGGTCAAGGAAAACATCAAAAAGAAATTCCAGGAGGAAAAGCTCCCCTTGGTGGATAAGGTCATCGAGCTGGATGCGGAATTCCGCGCGGCGAAAACCCGCTGCGATGAGCTCCGCAGCCGGCGCAATTCGATCAGTAAGCAGATCGGCGGGCTGATGGCGCAGGGGAAGAAGGAAGAGGCGGAGGCGACCAAAGCGCAGGTCGCCGGCCTTGCGAAAGAATTGGCTGAGCTGGAGGCAAAGGAAGGCCCCTTGTCCGAGGAGATCAAAAAGATCATGATGGTTATCCCGAATATCATCGACCCGTCGGTGCCGATCGGGAAGGACGACAGTGAGAACGTCGAGCTCGAGCGGTTCGGCGAGCCGCTCGTCCCGGCTTTTGAGGTGCCCTATCATGTGGATATCATGGAGAAATTAAACGGGATCGACCTCGACAGCGCCCGCAAGACCAGCGGGAACGGCTTTTATTACCTCTGCGGCGACATCGCCCTCCTCCAGTCGGCTATCCTCGCCTATGCCCGCGACTTTATGGTCGACCGCGGCTTTACCTACTATATCCCGCCCTTTATGATCCGCAGCGGCGTGGTCAACGGCGTCATGAGCTTTTCCGAGATGGAGAACATGATGTATAAGATCGAAGGGGAGGATTTGTACCTTATCGGCACCAGCGAGCATTCGATGATCGGCAAGTTTATCGATGCCATCCTCCCGGAGGAGAAGCTCCCCCAAACCCTGACCAGCTACTCCCCCTGCTTCCGCAAGGAGGTCGGCGCCCACGGGATCGAGGAACGGGGCGTTTACCGGATCCACCAGTTTGAGAAGCAGGAGATGGTCGTCGTCTGCAAGCCGGAGGAGAGCGCCGCCTGGTTTGAGAAGCTCTACCACAATACGGTCGACTTCTTCCGCTCCCTCGACATCCCGGTCCGCACCCTGGAGTGCTGTTCGGGGGATTTGGCCGACCTCAAGGTCAAGAGCATCGATGTGGATGCCTGGTCGCCCCGACAGAAGAAGTATTTCGAGGTGGGGAGCTGCTCCAATCTGGGGGATGCGCAGGCCCGTCGGCTCGGAATCCGGATCAAGCCGAAGGAGGGGCCGAACTATTTTGCCCATACCCTCAACAACACGGTGGTCGCCCCGCCGCGGATGCTGATCGCCTTTTTGGAAAACAACCTCAACGAGGACGGGAGCGTCCGGGTGCCGGAGGCGCTTCGCTCCTACATGCGCAAAGACGTGATTCGGTAAAATACGCAGACTGAGGTTTTGCCAATTTCTAAATTGTAATCCTGCGAGGCCCGTGGCCGGGCAGGGCGGCGAACCGCCGCTGGTACTTCGCACACCAATGTTTCACCGGTTTTTGGGTAATCAGCCTGCGAGACAGATTTGCAAATCAGCGCGCCTCGCGGGGCCGGGTGGCCCCGGCAGGACAATACGCACCCGAACGTTTTAACAGTCTTTAAGTGGCTATCCTGCGAGGTGCCTAAGACAAAACAAGTGTAACGTGCCTCGCGGGTTATCAACACTGTTATCTGCACTTTATCTGTGAATCGCGTATTGA
>CAZSIV010000026.1:0-29835 GCA_964607135.1 uncultured Oscillospiraceae bacterium
AGCTACCTCAAATTCCCGGACGGCACCATGCTCGCATGGGGAGTTGTGACGGTCGGGCTGGTTTTGCTTGTCGCGGAGCTTTTGAAATAGGAGCAGAGGGACAAAAAAACCGGGGATTGCTCCCCGATTTTATGTTAGCAGGTCAAAATGGCGGCGGTACCGCTTGGGGATATTGATCCCCACATAGAGGCCGAGCGCTTGCAGGGCCGCCGAAATTTCGCGGAAACCGTCCTTGTAAAACTCTGCGATCCGCCTGGTTTTGTCGGTGATATTTTTATAATTGGAAGGACAGACAAATGTCCAGTCTGCCGCTTCGTCGTCTACTACCACTCGGAAGTATTGATCCAAGTCGGTGCTGTTGAATCCCGCCTTTGACAATAGAATATGGTGCTCAACCGCTTCGTCGATCTGGCTCACGATGATTCTTTCACCGCCAAAGGAAACCAAGATCAAAAGCGGCTCCCGTTCTTTGACGGCCTGCTTGACGGCCTGCTCGTTTGGATATTGAATGATCTCCATATGCTTCTCCCTTTTGCCCTGATTCTACCGACTGCTTTTAAAGACAGTATAACACAGAAGGCGGCGGCCATTCAAGCAGCCCACCGGGGCCACCCGGCGCGTCCTCAAATTGAGGGCGCTTTTTATATAGATTAAAAAAGGAAAACGGAGGAAGAAAAAATGGAACTGATGGAATACGTTAAGCCGGAGCTGATGGTGGTGGCAGTCGCCTGCTACTTCATCGGGATGGCGCTCAAGAACACGTCTCTTGTAAAGGACAAGCTGATCCCCCTTGTTTTGGGGATTGTCGGGGTTGTGCTGAGCTGTATCTACGTCGCAGCGACGAGCGAGCTTACCACCCCGCAGGAGTGGGCGATGGCCCTTTTCACCGGGCTGACCCAGGGGGTTCTCATGGCGGGGCTGTCTACATACGTCAATCAGATGGTCAAACAGCTCAAGAAAACGGGGGAATAAAAAAACCGGGGCCTGTTTTACCAGTCCCCGGGTTTATCCCACCTGTTCTAAGCGTTCAACCCGCTCTTCGAGCTTTTCCACCTTCCGCTCCAGCTCCCACTGCTTTTCATGGGTCAGCTTGTAGCCGTCGAAGAGGGCTTCGATTTTGCCGGTGACATCGTGTTCAATTTTGAGCTCGAGTTTTCTAAATTGATTGTCAACCTGCTCGAATCGTTTGTCAACCTGTTCAAATTTTTGATTGATCCGCTCTTCCATTTGTGTCATGCCCTGTGCCATGATCTGGAACTGCTCATCAATCTGTTCGAAGCGTTTTTCCATCTGTGTCATGATCTGGAATTGCTCATCAATCTGTTCGAAGCGTTTTTCCATCTGTGTCATGCCTTGAGCCAGCATTTGGAACTGTTCCAGCATTTCTTTATCCATCCATATCACCTCTTTAGCCTTAGTCTACCACAGGAAGGAGAAGCTTGTCAACCGAAAGAACAGAATCTACCGACCGTCTCAAACCGTATAAAAAGAAAGAAGGAGATTATTATGAATAGTCCATACATGGGAGATTTCAAGGTCACTCAGACCAAACACGCAAACCACGACGGCCTCGACTTGGTCGGCCTCGACAGCAAGGAGATTCACGCCACCGTCAACGGCGTAATCGAACGCGCCGGATGGGAGAACCCGGAAAATCATAGGCAGGGGTTTGGGCTCTATGTCCGAATTAAGAAGGACGGCACGAACGACCGCTATTACTTCGGCCACTTGAGCGAGGCGAAGGTCAAGGTCGGAGATCACGTGAAAATCACCGACGTGATCGGGATCGAGGGCTCGACCGGCAATTCTACCGGTTCTCACTGTCACTACTGTGTGCGCGGGAATGCGAGCAAGGCTCAGGCCAAGGACGTCTGCGCAATCTCTGGGATTCCGAACAAGCTGGGCGTTTACAACGACGGCTACGTGTGCGTGCCCGCACAGGGCAATCGCGATACCGCCGCAAAGCCCGGTCTGAAGGAGGAAGGCCCGCGAGGCACGGAAACAGGGGGAAAGAAGAGTGGGGTGACGAAGCTCAAAAGCGGCACCTGGAATGTGAGGAAGGGGCCGTCCCTTGGAGCGTCTGTCGACCGGGTGGTCAAGGGGCCGCAGAGCGTGACCTATGTGGATATTGTGCCGGAAAGCGAGCCTGGGAAGTATGGCAAGCGGGACTTTTACAGGCTTCGAGATGATACATTCCTTGCGACTGGGGCGTGTGAGTGAGGGGCCGCAGACAGCTTAATCGTATGAGCGAGAAAACACCCCGGGGGATAATCCTCCGGGGTGTTTTTGTTTGACAATCCTTGTCAAATTCTGTAGAATGAAGGCGGTACGCAAGTACCCTTAAAGGCTGCCATAACGGTAGGCGGTTAAGTCTTGCCCTCGAAAGGGGGCGATGTGTGATGCACTACATATCTTTTTCAGAGCTGTTCCAGTTCTGTACGCTGTTAATCAGTTTAATCAGCTTGATTGTAGCTCTAACACATAAAAAGAAATAGCCGCCCTCGCCCAAAGTGTGCGACTATTTCTTTCGTCATACTTGAGGGCTGACCGTCTATCGGCAGCCTTTCTGCTTTTATAATACTGTTTTTTAATGGGAATGTCAAGCTTTAAAACTACGCCTAGAGGAAATATTTACTTGTAGCTTTAACATACGAGTAAGAATATAATGGACATATGAAAAAACAGGTAGGTGTGTGTTCCCTGCTTGTTTCAGTAGGTGTCGGCGTTACATACCTGTTAACCAGACATCAAGAGGAGCTTTTGAAATTGATCGAATCGTCAGGCGGGTAATCTATCTCAGAGCTGGCGGAAAGCTCTGAACGCTCGCAAACAGACAGCAGTGAGGCGACAACGATTTTGTCCAGTTCAGAGAGCTTAAAGTCATCAAGCACAGAGCCGGTTAAGCGGCCGGAATCGTCCTCGCGTTCTTCCCTGTCAAGTGTTTCGGTATCTTCAATACAGCCGGCGGCTTCAGAGCCCTCGTCTTCTGAATCGGCTGTTAAATATCCGTTGAACATTAATATCGCAACAGTAGAGAAATTTATGACACTTCCGGGGATCAACGAGGAGCAGGCGCGGCTGATTGTACTTTATCGGGAAAAGGCCGGCCGGTATGAGCAGCTTTCTGATCTGCTCAAGATTAAGGGGATGACGCAAGGAAAATATGATGAAATTGAAAAATTAATTTATCTGTAAATAATCGTATTGTTTTTTAAAATTCCTTTTGTTTCAAGGCTTTTTATGTTTTTAACTTGCGTTCGGAACGCAGAGGCCGCAGGTTCAAGCCCTGTCAACCTCGACCAGACTGAGTCTGGTCGCACTTCGCGTTCGGACTCTTTTTACTTTAAGAAAGCTCAAGGCTCGCGTTTAAACGGGCCTCTTTTTTATATTGCTTTGACGGCCGAAAGCCTCGGCACGCAGCCAGCGTTCGGGACTTTCTAATTTCAGCAACGTCTGACATCCGCTGGGATCGTTGCAGACAGGCCGCGCATCATCACGGTGCGCGGCCTGTTTCAGCAGGGCTTATCTGCTCCTTCGCAGGAGCCAAAATGAACTCACAATGAGAAGACAAGGTCTGTCTTTCTGAAATGAGGCGGCTAAGACTTTTTCTTTTCAAAGAAAGCGTCAATCTCCTTTTTGATTTCCGCAGGCTTTGAATGCTTTAAAAGATAACCGGATGGCTTTAAGGGCATCACTTTGATCATACTTTCCGGATCCCTTCTGCCGGTTAGGAAAATGACCGGCAGATCCTCGAGCTCTTTCTCTGAACGAAGCATTTCCAACGTCTGCCTTCCGTCGCAAACCGGCATCTCATAGTCCAGCAGAATCAGATCGGGTCGGTTCAGCGTAACAGAACGGATTGCAGCTACACCGGATTCGGCCAGAGAAACATCGTAATCCTCATCCAGCAGTTCCTTTACACTTTGACGGATCGTCATGGAATCATCTACCACGAGCACTTTCCGCTTCGGGGGCGCTTTTTCCTGATTTTCCCGTTTCATCAAATAATTTTCAACTTCGATCATCGCGTTTTCTGACTCGATAGGCGTTCCGACACCGCTTTGAAGCAGATGAGGAGCAATGACGCAATACGCAAAATACCCTGCGCCTGTGTTGAACAGCAGGCTGGCTTGCATCGTTTCCCGCTCAAATACGCTATGGAACTGCTCATAGGACAGAAGATTTTCCTCTTTCAGCTCATATGATTCTGCGGATGGAAGGTGCTCCATAACACGCCCTACAAACTGCCGCGCTGTGTATCTGGCAGCGTGGATCAACATGCTGTCGAGCTTGTTCGAATGGATGCCCAAAGCTTTTCCAACCGTATTGATCAGCAGATTTTCCTCAAAGACCAAAAGGATCTCCTGCCGACTTTCATCCCGTTCGGTCCCATAGACCAGTCGATAGTAAACCCCTTTTCCAAACTTTTCTCCGCTGTAGGCATCGCTGATCATCTGCGACTCCAGATGAAACATATCGAATACCAGCTGGATGATGACTTTTTTGATTGCTGAGATTTCTTCACCCGGCAGAAGATTCTCCCACTTTCTCATCTTCTTTCCTGTGATAGAGAGGTCCTCCGTCATAGTGTGCCCAACCAGCCATCCGGCGCAGACGCCCAGAAAATGATCTACTGCATCCGAAGAATAATTCGACTGCTCCAGCTCCTGTTCAAGCGCCGGGAGCGTATTTTCCCGAAATCCCTTATGAATGCGTTTGTGCTGTTCGAGCCCTTCGTAGCCAATCGAAGCCATATACGCTTCTTCGTCTGCAAAATGCTTTAGGGTATGCCCCTTGAAAAATTTAATCCCTTCCTGGCATGCCCATTCACCGTTCTTTTCTTCGTCCTTGAGCGTAAAAATTTTATTGATGATCTTAAAAAGGCGCTGATGCTCCTTGTCGATGACATCTACCCCAATCTTGTACTCTTCCCGCCACTCAAAGTAATTTTTCATCTGAATTCCTCCTGTACCGCGGCCAAGCTTAGCCTTTCTGCGGCTTTTTTGAAGACGTGCCTTTTTGATTTATTTGAAGTTGCCAAACCGGCAAAAATTTCTTGAACTGGTTTTAAAAAAGCGCTTATATTCATGATACAGTATCACATGGAATCTTGTATCAATACTGTGTTTTCAAACCGGAAAAATTTTTAGAAAAATATCCCATTTAATAAGGCCGAAAAGGATTCAGGCACTTTAAAACAGCGCTTCGTAATCGTAACTCAAATAAAACTCACCGATATAGGCGAAATAATCCCGATAACTCTCCTTAATGAGCCGGTGTTCGCCCGCATCCATCCACCGGAGGATCTGGGAGTTTATTTCTTCGTTATAATGTCCGGTGTCCATATAATTGTCCAAACCGTTGCAGATCAAATCAAACTCGTCGAAAAATGAGAACAGATGAATATTGCTGTATTCCGTAAGAAGCGATGCAGCCAACTCCTGAGCTTGCAGCTGCTTTTTCAGCCTGCCAAGCCGGGATTCTCTGTCCCAATTGTAGATGTTGTAAGGCGGAAAAAAGATGTAAAAATCGATTTGTGGATTTTCTTTTGCAAGATTAATAAAATTTTGCTGGATATTTTCTTTCAAGCTACTGCGTTCGGATTCGGTTAGTTCCCCCTGATCGGGCACTTGGTTGGGACGCTTATACCTGCTTAAAATGACCTCTTTGCCAAAGGAACAAGCATCTGACCAACTGGAATATGCATCAAAGCTGGGAGTTTTCTGCCCGGATGCAGTATAAAATAAAACAGAACAGAACAGAACTGCACTGTTTCAATAAGATGTCTTTATTAAATATATGATATCACAAAAAATTCCGGCTTTCAACCGCTATCCGAGGGGAAATTCCCTGCCGCCCTTAAAATGCAGGCACAGAAAACGTTCCGGAACGGGCTGTCTCGGCTGAGGATACGCCGTAGAGCTTAATTGACAATCAGACCGTAAAATGATACCCTAAAAAGGATTTCTTTCGGGGAGAACGCTTTGCGTCCCATATGGGGCTGCTGCGGCGTGCCTGCCCTGACGGAGCCTGGAGAGAAAGCTGTCGGCTTTCTCTGAAATGGTATTTCACAATACGGGAGAATCCTGCCTCCCGAGAAAAGGGGAAGTATGAACGAAAAGGAGATTGCGGAGATTCGCCGCCGGTTCCGGCCGGACAAAGGGAATCTCACCCATCTGTGCGGATGCTATGTCAATGAAAAGGGGGAAATCATCGCCCGGTTTGACCAGTCGCTTCTCATGACGCCCCAGGAGGAGACCGAGCAGATTTTAGCGAATCTTAAGCGGACGCTGTCCGGGACTCTGGGGAAAAACCTGATCGATATCACTTTTTCTACGGCCCAGGTGGTCGACAGCGAGGAGCACAGACTGCTGATGGCGCTCAGAAATTCGCAGCTGAAGGACGAAACGGCGCTCCGGGATTTTTTTCAGCGTGTGATCCAGGCGGTTTCGATGGACGGAAATTATATGATCCTTCTCACCTATGACCAGTACGACGTCCCTTACCGCTCCCGGGATGGAGAGCGGCAGGACGACGCTTCTTCCGAAGTGTTTTCCTACATCCTTTGCAGCATCTGCCCGGTCAAGATGACCAAGCCTGCGCTGAGCTATTATCCCGCCGACCAGATGCTCCACAACTTAAAGCTCGACTGGGTCGTGGCGCCCCCGGAGCTGGGCTTTTTGTTTCCCGCTTTTGACGACCGCAGCACCAACCTCTACAATGCGCTGTACTACACCCGCAGCCCTTCTGAAAATCATGAGGCGT
Organism: uncultured Oscillospiraceae bacterium; assembly: GCA_964607135.1. Lineage (GTDB taxonomy): Bacteria > Bacillota > Clostridia > Oscillospirales > Ruminococcaceae > Metaruminococcus_A. Next base: position 6,766 of record CAZSIV010000026.1, read on the forward strand.
TTGTCAGCACAGTGTTCCATACGGAAATTCCAATGCCGGCGTCAGAGCAAAAAGAGGCGTTCCAGGAGATTTTGGAGGACGCCCTCGCTGGGGAATGCAGTTATGAGGTGGTGCAGGCTGTTTATGATGAGATCAATGGATTAGTCGAGGAACACAAGGCGAACAAGGAAGAAGAGCCGCTGTTCATTTCCAAGAATACGGTGAAAGGGGCACTCAAATCCTGTGCGGTGCCGGAGGAGCAGGTGGAACGGTACGGTGAAGCCTACGATGCCCGGTTCGGCGTGGATGCCGCGCTCAGTCCGCGGAATCTCATCGACCGAAAGCTGGCGCTCCGCACCCCCGATGTGACCATTCAGGTCAACCCCGAGCGGAGCGATCTGATCGAGACGCGGGTCATCAACGGCGCCAGGTACATTTTGATCCGCGCGGAGGACGGCGTCGAGGTAAATGGGGTGGAAATCCGCATTTCGAATCGGGAGGAAAGCAAAAAGAGCCCTTAAAGGCTTCCTTTGCCGTACGGATTTCAACGGAACCGGCTTTTCTTGGCCGATGCGCCGGTTTTCGGCAAAAAACAAAGGAGACGCTTTTTATAAAGCGTCTCCTTTTTCAACCTTATCCTGTAAAATTATTTCTGCAGCGCTTCGTAGCCGGCTTTGGCAGCCTCTTTCAGGGTTTTGAACCCGGTGGTAGACATTGCGTTAAACAGGGTGTCAAGCTGCGGAAGGATCGTGCTGACCTGGGGCTTTAACATCTCTTCGGTCACGTTGTCTTTCTGATCCATCAGCTCTGCGATGTACATCAAATAAGCGAGTGCGCACTCTTCTTTTTCAGCGTCGCTGGCGCCTTTCCAGTCGTCCCCGTTCCAAGACAGATAGTCGGTTTTAGCAGTGTCGGAAACGGTGCTGCCATTGCTCTCTCCGCCGCCGGTTCCGCCGTTAGAGCAGCCTGCGAAGATGCAGACCGTCATGAGGGATGCGAGTAAAAGGGCTAATACTTTCTTCATTGATAACTCTCCTTTGACAAAAAAGTGATAAACTAAAATGGAAAATCCATTTCCAAATGCCTATTATAGCAGGGAAGAAATAAAATAGCAACCCATTTTTTACAAAAAGGAAATAAATTACTTCATCCCCATCCTGACGTTGATCGGTTTTCCGCCGAGCCAGGCGGTGATGTTGTCAATGACCATTCCGCAGCGGCGAACCATCGATTCTTCCGTCGCAAAGGCGACATGGGGGGTGAGGACGGTGTTTTTTGCGTGCAGAAGCGGGTGATCTTCCTCGACCGGCGGCTCGTTTTCAAAAACGTCGATCCCCGCGCCTGCGATTCTTCCGCTGTTGAGCGCTTCAGCAAGGGCTTTGGAATCTACGACTCCGCCCCGGGCGACGTTGACCAACACCGCGTTCGGCTTCATCATGCCGATCCGCTCTTTGTCGATTAAAAGCTTGGTTTCGGGGGTGAGCGGAGTGTGCAGGGTGATGATATCGGCCTGCTTCATCAGGTCGTCCAGCGAACGGTATGCGATGCCGATCTGTTTGGATTCCTCGTGTTCCGTCCGGCTGTAACCGATCAGCTTGCAGCCGAAGGCTTTGCCGATTTCGGCGACGCGGTTTCCGATGGCGCCGGTTCCGACGATCCCGAGGGTTTTCCCGCGGAGCTCGTTTCCGACCAGCCCGTCTTTGACGCCGCTTTCCTTGGTGCGGCTGTGGCAGGGGAGGATGTTGCGGTAAACAGCAAGGATGAGGCCGAAGGTGAGTTCCGCCACGGCGTCTGTGCAGTAGCCCTGCGCGTTGCAGACCAAGATTCCCTTTTCATTGCAGAGGGCGGGAATGTGGTCCACACCGGTAAAGCCGACAGAGATCATTTTCAGGTTGGGCGCAGCCAGGATCACATCTTCGCTCAGCGGAGAGTTTGCGACGATGAAGACATCCGCGTTTTTCGCCCGTTCCAGCTTTTCCGCTTCGCTGAGCTTTTTGCCGCAGAATACGAATTCGTGGCCCTGCTCGGTCAGCGGTTTTGCAAGTTCCAGAACGGTTGATTCAGGCACGCCGAGTGGTTCAAGCATTACAATGCGCATCAGATTTACCTCCTTGTTTTTTAATCCAAAGCCCATTATACCCTTTTGGGAAAGGGGATTCAAGAGAGGTTTTTACAAAATGTTGTTGATTCGGCCTGGAATCTGCTGTAATATAGAGAATACTGAAACAAAAAATTTTGCAGCGTCCGTTCTGTCTCACTCTACCATCATATCGCAGAGACAGAACAATTATGCCGGTCGATTGACGAACTGCTGCAAAAGTGCAAAGAAAGGAATGGTACCGGGGGCAGAAGCTGCCGATACAAGCCCTGTACCATATGGCGGTTTCCATGAAAAAAACAGCGCTGATTTTAATTACCTCCCTGCTCTGTTTCGCCCTCCCCCTGGGGGGATGTCAGGCGGGAAAAGAGCCGCAGACCAGCCAAAGTGAATCCGATGCCTCTTCGGGGAGCGGGCTTCCCGCCTATATTTACGCCTATAATCCCTACGCCCTCCCGTCTCTGGCGGAGGAACGGCTCGGCGGTTCCCTTTCCGTTTACAAAGCCGCGGTCGACGCGGTGGAGGAACGGACGGAAACGGTTTCGATGGGGAGCGAGGAAGAGTTCGAACTGGTAAAAGGGCTGTTGGAGGCATATTATCCTCCGTTTGCGTTGGTGACGGGCGTCGAATACAGCGCGGCCGATTCCTCCATGAAATTTACCTACCGCTATAATGACCGGGTGCATGGGCAGAAGATGTCCGCCTACCCGCAGCTTCTGGAGGGAATCCTCAAGCTCGCCCTGAAGGAGGGGGACAGCGACACCGCGAAAGCGATGGCGCTCTATCTTTACGCGACATCCAGCATGTTTGAAAGCGGCAGGAACGGGCTGACCGCGTGGGATGCGCTCAACGGCGAATCCGACCACAACGGATACGCGGAGGCGCTCGGGGCGCTCCTCCTTCAGGCGGGGGTCGACTGCCTCGAGGCTGAAATCGAGATGGGGGACGGGACGCCGCACCTCATGGTTTTAGTCAAGCTCGACGGGCAGTATTATTATTTAGACCCATACGGCGAAAAGGAGCTCAGCGACGGGACGGGCCTGGCGGCGTTTGGGATGACCCGGAAGGACTGCGTCGAATACGGCTATCTGGATGCCGTTGCCGTGAAACTGGGCGGCGATTCCGGCAGTACAGCGCCCGTCGCGGCAGATTCCCGCTTTTCAGAGCTGCGGCGCTGCGTCAGGTGGGAATTTGACGAAAAACGCGAGAACATATTGGCGACGGCCGACGGCGTGCAGCTTAACTGGGGGCCGTTAAAGAAGGTGGATTGACCGGAAGGAACCGGGTGCAAAAAGTCAGATGGGGGTAAGGTCCATAAAGCGACAAAAAGGGCAAGGCAGACCGTTTCGGTTTGCCTTGCCTTTTTTATGTGAACGCTTCTAAACAGGAGGCGAAACAGGGATGAAAAGGAAGGTCGATCGAAACAGACGCGATTAATCCTTCTTTTCAAATATGCCCCAGAATGCAATCCCAAGCCCCAAAACAGCGATGCCTGCGAAAATGTAAAACGTCGGCATCAGCCCATACTGCGACATTGTCCAGAATGAGGAAAACTGCCCGTTTACCGATAAGCCGCTGAGCATCGTTCCCGCTAAAAGGATTGCGGCGGAAAGCAGTCCCGCTAAAAGCAGGACAGAACCGAGAATCACTTTTTTCAACCGAAAGCCCCCTTTGAAGGTTACAATAAATCCTTTGACCTGCACATCATAGAAAAATCAAAGGAACTCTTTCCGCAGCTGTTCGGCAGAAAGAGGAGAGAGCGCCCCGACCGGCAGGTCGAAGATGGTGACAGCCCCCGTCATGCCGCGCTGCGCCATCCGGACAACCGCTCTGCCGCAGGCGACCAGAACGCTCGAGGTGAACTCCGGATTGCTGCCGAGCTCGAGACTGAATTCAACCTTTTGCTTGGTTCCGGCGGCGCTTTCCCCATTTCGGATGACAAAGCCGCCGTGCGGGAGCCCCGCATGGTCGCGGTCAAGCTCATCCTGGCTGATGAAGTGGACTTCGGTATCGTAATCGGAGAAATAGTTCGGCATGGTGACGATTTCTTTTTCGATCTTCGCCCGGTCGGCCCCTTCTTTTGCAACGACGTAGCAGACGCGGCGGTGCTTTTCGCGGGTGGTAAAGTCCTTGTTTTCACCACGGCGCACGCTTTCGAGAGCGGCTGGAATGGGGACGGTGTACTGCTTTGCATCTGCGACGCCCTCGATCCGGCGGATCGCGTCGGAATGCCCCTGGCTGATCCCTTTTCCCCAGAAGGTGTAGGTGTGGCCTTCCGGCAGGACGGCGGCGGTGAGAACACGGTTGAGGGAGAACAAGCCCGGATCCCATCCCGAGGAGATCATCGAAAGAGTGCCGGCTTTTTTTGAGACCGCGTCGACGGCTTCAAAATACTCCGGGATTTTGGCGTGGGTGTCGAAGCTGTCGATGGTGTTGAAATGTGCGGCAATTTCAGGAACCTGAACCGGCAGGTCGGTTGCCGAACCGCCGCACATGAACATCAGGTCGATTTTTCCCTTGTAATCCAGGATTTTTTCGATCGATACGAGGCCGGAATCCGGGGCGGGCGTCCGCCGGGTGAAGACAGCGATCAGCTCAAAATCCGGATTCTGTTTGAGCGCAAGCTCGACGCCCTTTCCGAGGTTTCCGTAGCCCACGATTCCAACTCTGATTTTTTTACTCATTTTTTTCGCTCCTTTACAGGCATTTTACTTCTTTAATATATGATCTGCTACATAAAGGCCATTAGCCGCCGCCTGTGAGAGGGAACGGGTAAAGCCCGCCCCATCTCCGACTGCGTAGATATTCTTCGTCCCTGCCAGCTCAAAGTCGACTGTTTCCGGTCGGGCGGAATAGTATTTGCACTCGACGCCGTAAAGCAGCGTGTCGTAGTTTGCGGTGCCCGGCGCAATTTTGTCCAACGCGTGGAGGGTTTCCACAATGTTGTCGAGCTGCCGTTTGGGCAGACAGAGGCTCAAATCGCCCGCGACTGCATCGAGGGTTGGGCGGACGGTCGACTGCGCCAGCCGTTTGACATCCGTCCTTCTGCCCTGCTCCAGATCCCCTAAGCGCTGCACCAGCACGGAGCCGCCGCTGATTAGGTTCGCGAGGCTTGCGACATGGCGGGCGTACTCGATCGGTTCCCGGAACGGCTCGGTAAACCGGCTGGTGGAGAGGAGCGCAAAGTTGGAATTTTCCGTTTTGCGCGCTTTATCCCGGTAGGCGTGCCCATTGACGGTGAGAACCCCGCCGGTGTTTTCGGTGACGACCAGCCCGCCCTCGTTGAAGCAGAACATCCGGGTTGTGTCCCCGTACTGCTTGGAACGGTACCAGATCTTTGGCTCATAGATTTTTTTGGAGAAATCCTCCCAGACCATGGCGGGGAGCTCGACCCGGACGCCGATGTCCACCTGGTTGTTGGTGAGCGGAATCCCATTTTTCTTGCACCATTTCGAGAAAAAACTGCTCCCGGCCCGCCCCACCGCAAAGACGATGATGCCGGCCTCGATCACATGCTGTTCCCCGCCGCTGTCGGAAAAGGTGACGGTGCGGGCGCTTTTGTCCGCGTCGGTCACGTTGGAATGGACGAGGATATCGACCTTGTCCCGCAGGGAATCGATCAGCTTGCGCATCGTGTCGAAGTTGGCGTCGGTTCCCAGATGCTTGAGCTGCGCCTGGCTCATGTGCAGGTCGTGCCGGATGCAGCGCTTTTTGAGCTCGTTGTCCGGCAGGTACCGCTCGGTGGTGGCGCCGTGCGCCGTCAGAATTTTATCGGCCTGTTCGATGTATTCGATCACCGTTTCGGGCGGCATGAATTCCGTCAGCCATCCGCCGTATTCGGTGGAGATGACGTATTTTCCATCCGAAAAGGCGCCCGCGCCCGCCATCCCCTCCATAATGGCGCAGGATTTGCATTTCACACAGGCTTTAGCCTGCTTGGTGATAATTGGGCAAACCCGGTCGAGCAGGTCGTTCCCTTTTTCCAGGATGCAGATTTTAAGGGCGGGCGCCTTCTCGCTCAGACGGTGCGCAGCCATGATCCCACCGATGCCGCCGCCGATGATGGCGACGTCGTATCGATCCTTATGATATTGCATTTTTTGAAACTCCTTTGTTTCGTCCTTGCATAAAACTTTCTGTATTATAACACAGCTCCCTGAAATATGCAATATTCTGCATACCCCAGGGAGCTTATCTTTCGTTTTACAGGTGGGCGATCTGGTAGGAAAGCAGCATTAGACTGTCGTCGATATGGATGTTTTCAACCAACGCCCCCTCAAGGTCGAGATCGGCATAACAGAAGTTCAAAATTCCCCGGATGCCGAGCGACACGATAAACCGCGCCGTCTTTTCCGCGCTCTCGCCGGAGATTGCCAGGATGGCGATCCCGGGCCGTTCCTGTTCCGGGATGGCGGCGAGGCGTTCTACGCTTTCTACCTCGTGTCCGCCGACCACGGTTCCGATCAGGTCGGGATCCCGGTCGTAGATCCCCATCAGCTCAAAGCCTCGCCCCCGGAACATCCGATGCCTTGCCAGCGCGTGGCCGATGTTGCCGGCCCCGATGATCGCGACCCGCTGGCTGCCGTAGAGCCCCAGCTCCTCGGCAATCCGCCGATGCACCTCGCTGATCAGGTAGCCGAACCCGTTGTGGCCGTTTACGCCGAGCTGTCCCAGGTCGCGCCGCACCTGAGAGGAGGTGATCCCGAGCTTTTCAGCCAGCTCTCCGGAAGATATCTTGGTCTTGTCATACAGGGCAAATTCCCGCAGGTAACGCAGATACTTGGGAAGACGGGCAACCACCTCTCTCGGAAGGGTCATTTTTGACATAACAGCGCCTCGATTCTGAAAAAGGATGCCGCGAAATTACCGGGTCATCTTGATCTTTGAAAAATCGTGTTCCTCTAAAACGGTGTTAATCTCGCCGATCGCATCGAGCTGCAACAGCTTTGTCCGCGCCTGCCGCACCTGGTTGACCGGCAGGATTGCCGCGGGCCCGGCGATACAGCCGCCTTCGCAGGCCATCCCCTCGATAAAGTCCTCGGTCAGCTTGCCGTTTTTCAGCAGGAGCAGCGCTTTTTTGCACTCCTCGGCCCCGTTGCATTTGACACAGGCGACGGAAAGCTCTACATCATCCTCCTGTAAGGATTGAGCGACCGCCTCGAAGACGCCGCCGCTCTGGGCGAATTTACGCCCGTAAATGCTGCCGGCGTTCGGGATGTCGGCATCTTCAAAGCCGATGTTCCGGCTTTCGAGCATCGCCGCTAGTTCCTCGAAGGTGAGGACGAAATCCACATCGTTTCCCGGAGTCATCCCCTCGGATTTTTTGGCGATACAGGGCCCGATAAAGACGATTTTTGCCAACCGGTCGACCGACTTGATCCAGCGCGCCGTGGCCACCATGGGAGAAACGGTGGTGGACATCTTAGAAACCAGGTCGGGAAAATGCTTTTGGATCATCAAAACGAAGGCAGGGCAGCAGGAAGTGGTCATCTTCTGGCCGTTTAAGAAGGCGTGGCGCAGCTCCTCCCCCTCGTGCTTTGCAACGGCGTCGGCTCCGAGCGCCACCTCATAGGCCTCTTTGAAACCCAGCTTCTCAATCGCGCCCTTGATCATCGGGACGGTTACGGTCGGACCGAACTGCCCTTCAATCGCCGGCGCAAAGACCGCGTAGACATGTTCGTTCTCCTTTAAGAGGTTGATGACGTCCACAAGATAGGAGACGTCGGAAATCGCGCCGAACGGGCAGGAGCGGGCACAGTTGCCGCAGGCAATGCACTTGTCGGACTGGATTTCGGCGATCTTGCTCTTGGAATCCATCGAAATCGCGTCGACCGGACAGCTCCTTTTACAAGGGCGGACCAGGTCGGCGATGGCGTTATAGGGGCACGCCTTGGCGCACCGCCCGCATTCACGGCACTTGTCGGTGTCGATATACGCCCCTTTGCCCGAGATGCTGATCGCGTTGAAGGGACAGGCGGCGACGCAGTGCTTGGCCATGCAGTGCTGGCAGTTTTCGGTCACCCGGAAACGGTTGATGGGGCAGCCCTCGCAGGCCGCCTTAATCACGTTTACCGTGTGGACTTCTTCGCCCGGCTGGGCGGCCTTCGCCTGGGTGAGCCGCACCCGCCCGCGGATGATCTCCCGCTCCTTGTAGACGCAGCAGCGGAACCGCGCCACATTCCCCGGAATCAGGTCAAAGGGAATCTGGTCGATGTTTTCCTCCAGCGTGCCCTCGAAGGCGAGTTCCGAAACCCGTTTCAGGACGTCGTATTTAACCTGCACCGCATCACTGGTGAAATTCGTTATCTTAGCCATGTTACCAACTTTCTCTCATCAATAATACTTTACATTTACAGTCTTGCCCAAAGCGCGGAGGTTATCGGTCAAGTGGTTGACGATCCGCTGGCGGATATTCAAATCGATCGGAAGATTCGGGTTTTGGTGGGCAGAGTTGATCGCGGTGCCGACAAAGAGGTTCAACCGGGTGCAGTCCTCCATCAGGAGCTTCGCCAGCATAGAGGCGCCGTTGTCCTGCTCGAGCGCCTTGATGTGGTCGTACTCCACCCCCGATTTGACGAAATCCTCCAGGATTTCATTGGTCTTCGACAGGGTCAAAACCCCTTCGGTCACCAGGTCCATCCCGTCGATATAGCCGATTGGCGGGATATCCGCGTCGGTATAGCTGAGGCTGGTTTTGACCGGCCGGTTTAACAGCCTGCTGATGATTTGTGCGCTGCTTCCGCCGCAGACCACCCTTTTCCCCCGCTCGGCCATGAACTCCCGGAGGAGAACCGGGTCCTGTTCCTTGCTGCTCGGCGGGCCGGTGAACAGGTTGACCACCCGCTCGGGGAGGATCTTCGCCACGGCGACGGTTGTGTCGTCGCCCGGCTTTCCGGCATACAGGCTTTCACAGACCTGGGACAGGGAGAGGGCGAGCCGCGCCGCAGTCTTTTCTTTATCGACGACGCTCTGAAGATGTGCCGCCGCGTTTTCCCACTGGAAACCGAAGTTGAGCACTGCGCCGACGCCGGCGTGGATCACTCCGTCCGAGAAAAGAGCAAAGGAATCGCCGATGGCGGTCTGAAAGCGCGCCTCCCGGATGTCTTTCGAGTTGATCGTCCGGCTCTCAAAGGGGATCTCCATAATCTTTCCGTTGCGCAGGAAGACGCAGGTCGGGTTGTCGAATTCGACCAGATAGGCTTCCCCGGAGTAGAACAGCTGGAGGATGCTGAAGGTCGAATAGGCGAGATGCCGGACGCTACAGATCGGCAGCGTGCTCGCGATCGTGTCCACGCAGTCCTCGATTTTTGCGCCTTTTGAAAGCATCGTCGCGATAATTTTGGATGTCAGGGTGGAGAGAATGTTGGCCTTTACGCCGCTCCCCAGCCCGTCCGCCAGGACAAGGATGACGAACTCGTCGGTTCGGATGATCTCCACCCGGTCGCCGCAGAGCTCCTCCTTGTATTTGATTAAGCTTTTATAAGATGTATCGATATAAATGTTCAAGGCCTGCCCACCTCATCGTCATCATAAACTATCATGTCTTTCAGCTTGGTCAGGGTCACTTTGGTTTCGGCGGTCGTCTCACCCAGCAGGCTTGCGATCTGCTGCGCAACCCGCATCTGGTTGTCGATGACATTCTGCGCCATATCCACCGTGTCGACCCGGAGCTTATACATCTTGTCCTGCTGCTCGACCTCTTCGGTGATGTCGTTGAAGATGCCGATAATGATCTTTTGATCGGGCACATAGGTGATGCTCTGGAGAGTCACCAGGTCGTACTGCGGGTATTCCACCCGCTTGTCGGTGATGTTCTCATGAGTCTGTGCCACCAGTTCGAAATAAGAGGTGTCGATAAACTCGTAGAGATACCGCCCAATCGCCAGATACCGCTTGGTTTTAAGCGCTTTTTCCGCCGCGAGGTTCATCTCCTGGATCACCATGTCGGTGTCAACCGCGATGATGATGTTCGGCGTCTCCGCCAAGATGACGTTGGAAAGGGACTGCGCCATCTCGCTCATATAGGGCAGGCACATCGAAAGCTTCGCCTTTTTCTGGTAGACGGCGATCGCCTTGTCGCGGCAGGAGGGGTACCCGCAGAAGCCGCAGTTCTGTTCCTTCTCCGGCGTGTCTTTGCCGATGCTTGCAAGGATGGAGCGGATGGTCGCCTCGTCTGGGATATCGTCGGTTTTTGTCTTGTCGATAAACGCTTTGTGCATCTCGACTCCCGCGTCGATTTTGGGAAATTCCCGCCCGTTTTTCTCGGTGTACTCCCGGATGTCAAAGGCCGCCTGGAACCGCTTGGTGCGATTGCCGTGAACGGCAGGGCCATAGATGCACCCGCCCTTGCAGGCGTTCGCTTCGATGACGCAGGGTTCGAGCTCGCCGTTTTTCATCGCTTTAAAGAGGTCGATGCACCGGTCGATGCCGTCGATGCTCATCACCTTTCTGCCTTTCAGCCCGCCCCGCTGCTCTAAGGATGCGATGATGCCGTCGGTGATCGGGTACATCCGGTTGATGCCGGGCTCCGCGCCTTCGAAGGGGCTTTCCTCCAGCTCCTCCGGGCGGATGCCCTCTTTTTCCAGCCAGTTTGCGACTTCGTCAAAGGTGAGAACAGCGTCAATATCGTTAGAGTGCATGACGTCGTTCGCCTCTTCGATCTTCGCGATGCAGGGCCCGATAAAGATCACCTTGGTCGCCGCGCCGAGCCGCTTTTTCAAAAGCCGGCCGTGCGCGATCATCGGGGTGATGGACGGGAGCATGTTGGGGATCAGCTCAGGATAATATTTTTCGATCAGGTTGTTTACGGTAGGGCAGCAGGTGGTAATCGCCATCTGCTGGTCGGTTTCGGTCAGAATGCGGTAGTACTCGTCCGTGACCATCGAGGCTCCCTCCGCCGTCTCCGCCACCGCGTCGAAGCCGAGCCTTTTGAGTGCGGTCACCATCTGCGCGGGCGTTTTAAAGGAGAAAGAGCCGATAAAGGAAGGAGCCAGAGAAACGACGACCTTTGCGTCGGACGCTATGTATTTGAGCACCTTTTCGAGGTCGCTCTGCACCGTTTTGGCGTTCTGCGGGCAGGCTTCCAGGCAGTGGCCGCAGAGGATGCACTCCTGCGGCATGATCTCTGCGCGGTCTTCTTTAAAGGTAATAGACTTTACAGGACATACCCGCAGGCATTTATAGCAGTTTTTACAGTTGGCGCGTTTTAAACCGATGACGCTCATGAATTCACCTTCTTCAGAATCTGATTTTCAAAAAATTCTTCTACATTTGCCGGAACGACGGCATAAGACTCGTCGTCCACCTTGACGCAGACGCCGTTTTTGGTGCATTCGCCCATGCAGAAGGAGCCCTGCAGGGTGACGCGGTCCTCCAGGTGGTGGAGCGAAACCAGCCGTTCCAAAATTTTGATGATGTCCCTCGACCCTTTCAGGTGGCAGGAACTGCCGATACAGATGGTCACAGTCAAGATAATACCTCCCAAAAAACAACATTGACAGTTGATTCACAACATCATTATACCGTCTTGCGAATCAGCTGTCAATGTTAAAAAAAGAGAATTTTATTTCCTTTTGAACGGGGACTCCAAAGAGGGATTCGGCGGCCGTTTTAAAGGGGAACGACCGCGTGCTTCAAGCCGTTTCAGCCGGAGCCGAGGATGCGTCAAAAGCCGAAGAGACGGGCGGCGGCTGCGACGGCAAAACAGACTAAAATCCCGGTGACGGTGGGGAGCAGGAAGGAAAGCGCCGTCCATTTAAAGCTTTTGGTCTCTTTGCGGATGGTCAGGCAGGTGGTCGCACAGGGAAAGTGAAGCAGGGAAAAGAGCATGGTGCACAGCGCCGTGACCCAGGTCCAGCCGTTTGACACGAGGAGCTCCCGCATCGCTTCAAGGTTGGTCATATCCACCATGCTGCCGTTTGCGAGATAAGCCATGATGATCAGCGGGACGACGATTTCATTGGCGGGGAAGCCCAGAATAAACGCCATGAGGATGACGCCGTCCATCCCGATCAGCCGGCCGAACGGGTCGAGGAAGGCGGCGCAGTGGGCGAGCAGGCTCGTGTCCCCGGCCTGGATGTTGGCGAGCAGCCAGATGATCAAACCCGCCGGAGCCGCGACCGTCACCGCCCGGCCCAGGACAAAGAGGGTGCGGTCGAGGATGGAGCGGATCAGCACCCTGCCGACCTGGGGCCGCCGGTAGGGAGGGAGCTCCAACGCAAAGGAGGACGGTTCCCCTTTTAAAAGGGTCTTGGAGAGGATCCGTGAGACGAGCAGAGTCATGAAGACCCCCAAAACGATAATGGCCAGCAGCCAAAGAGCGGACACGGCCGACTGGAAGGGCAGCGCCACGGCGCCCGCGAAAAAGATGGTGATCAGCGTAATAAAAGCCGGGAATGCGCCGTTTCAAAAAAGGAAACTTTCGGCGCGGAAAAGCACTCTCCGGCGCCGGGACGGCAGACCAGCTTCAGATCGGTTCCGTCCCACTCGATTCTTTCCACCAGGAGGGAGAGGAGCCGTCTTTGCTCCGGCAGCGGGAGGAGGGGGAGCCATCCGCCGGATTCCGGGAGGCGCTCCTCCCATCTGCGGCAGGGAGATGGCGCGGGGAAGCGGAGCTTCCGGATCCTGCTGCGGAGCATCTCGGCCTCCTCCGGAGAGACCGCGCCGATTTCAACCAGCCGTTCCAGCTCTTCCCGGCCTCTATCCTCTTCCGGCGGGGGATCCCCGGCTTTTTTCATCTCCCTTCGAAGCAGGGAGAGCCTGCGGATGATCTCATCCAAAAGGGGGGAAACGGCAAACCGTTCCGCAATGAGGAGGTCGGCTGCCTTTCCGTTCAGGTTGGGGCATCCGCAGCCCTTTTTATGCAGCTTGTTTTTGCAGATGTAGTCGAAGCTTTCGTCGATTCGGCCCGAGCGCGGCTTGGCGTAAAGCTTTTCCCCGCAGTTTCCGCAGTACAGAAGCCCGGATAGAAGGGCGTAGCTGTTATGGAGCCCTCGCCGCTTTTGCTGTTCCCGCCCTTTTAAGAGGAGCTGGGCGTCCGCCCACTCCCTCCCGCTGACCAGGCTTTGATGCTTCCCGCGGGCGACCACCCATTCGGAAATGGGGCACTGGCGCTCCGTCCCCGAGATGCTGCTCCGCTTGTGGTAGCAGAGGAATCCGTTTTTTGCTTCGGGCGTTCCGCAGAAGCCGAGGGAGGCCCCGTTTTCCAAAAGGTAACGGCATCCGTCGCTGTCGGCGGCGGCGTAGACGGGGTTTCCCAGAAGACTGCGGATCCCCGGCAGGGAGAACGGGTTGCCGCCGCGGGTGCGGTATCCTTTTTGATCCAGAACCCGCTTGATCTGTGAAAGGGAATTCCCCGCCAGAAAGAGCCGGAAAATGGTCTGGACGATTTCTCCCTCCTCCGGGCAGTTCTCCAGCAGGAAGGAGCTCTTCCGCTTTCCGTCCAGGATGACGGTTTCGGATTTCTTCGACCGGAATCCGAAGGGAGGGGTTCCCCCCAGCCAGCGCCCCTCCTTGGCGAGAAGGAACATGTTGTCCCGCACCCGCTCCGCGATCGTCTCGCGCTCCAGCTGGGCGAAGACGCTGGCGATGTACATCATCGCCCGCCCCATCGGGGTTGTGGTGTCGAACTGCTCCCGGATGCAGATCAGGCTGATTCTGAGCTTGGAGAACAGCTCCACCAAGGCGGAAAAATCCACAACGCTACGGCTGATCCGGTCGAGCCGGTAGCAGACGAGGCAGTCGAACCGCCCCCGGTCAGCGTCGCCCAGCAGCCGCTTGAACTGCGGGCGTTCCAGGTTTTTTCCCGAAAACCCCTCGTCTTCGTAAAGGAGGAAGTCCTCTTCGCGCACATCGCCGAAATGGGTTTGGACATAAGCCCGGCAGAGCTCGGCCTGGTTGCCGATCGACTCCCCTCTTCCGGTGTATTTGGACTTCCTGCTGTAAATCGCGAATTTCATTCGAACCGCCTCCCAAAGCCGTTTGTCATAGAAATGGATATGGCCGGGGATGAAAAATATAACCGGGGCCAGGCGTTTGGCAGTTCATAACAGAACCGATTTGGCAATAAGATAGAGCGGAGGCGGTTGACGTGAGGAAAAGAGAGATCAGTCTGACGGTGTCGGAAATCCCGGGGGACTCCGGAGGGTGGAAGAAAGATGCGGCGGAAATCTTCGCCGATCGGCTTCAGGAGCTGTCAAAAGAGGGGGCAGACGGCGCGGACGAAATAGGACTCGGTCTGGATGAACTGATCGCCGCGCTGAAAAGGGGGCTGGGAAAAGGCCGGCACCGGGAGCCTTAACGCCGCCTTTTTCGGGCGGAGAGAGCCCTGAAAAGAGCATAGGTTATATTAGCCGCAGGGCGGGGTGTCTCCGCTCTCAACCGCGGTCTGTGGGTCTGTGACCAGACTGGACAATCGCGATTCGCAGATCGCGCCAATAACAACGTTTTTTTCCTCAAGACACGTTGTACCCGCTTCAAAAACCAGTAAAATGTGTAAAATGTTAAAGCCTGAATTGACAGCGGAAAATTGGGCAGGGAAGGTGTGCGATAGAGCCATGCTGTCACAGGCGTAAGCGGCGCAACGTATCCGGTGGTTCAAGGCTTCTGTGAAAAACGTTGTACCTTGATTGTTTTGTCTAGAACAACGCATCAAGAGAAATTTCGCGATACAATCAATATCGGTGAAAAGTCAAAGACTTTTCACCGATAAAATATTTGATTTATAAAAATCATCATATCAACGCTTGATAGGTAAAATCCTGTCCTTTTGAAATAGCGCCGTAAAGGCAGGCGTTCGTACCGAGTTCTGACAGGATCACCGCCGGGGGATGGGCAAGCAGCTGTGTCAGCATCTGCCTCATGGGAACCAGGATTTGATCGTTAAGCTGCGCAATTTCACCGCCGAAGATGATCAGGCCGATGTCCAGGGTCAATGTGAGATTTGCGATGCTTAATGC
The DNA here is from genome assembly GCA_964607135.1 of uncultured Oscillospiraceae bacterium. GTDB lineage: Bacteria > Bacillota > Clostridia > Oscillospirales > Ruminococcaceae > Metaruminococcus_A. Next base: position 21,799 of record CAZSIV010000026.1, read on the forward strand.
GAGAAGGCGGGTATAGGCTTCAATTAGCTCCCATACAAAAGTGTCGGGGGTGTCGAGCGCTTTTTTTACGGTGTCGAGTGTGACCTGCTGCGGGACTGCACCGGATAACCTGTAGAGAATATCGTCGCGCTTTTCGGGCAGCCTCTGCCGGATCTCATGAATCAGGGCATTGATGGAAAGCTTTGATTCAATGCGGTCGATCTTGGGCGGGTACGAATGAAGCGGGAGATTGCCTATCAGGTAATTGAGGCCGAATTCCCCGGCTGCATTCCGTTCCCCCTCAAATAAGGAGCCGTTTATCATAATTCCGGCTTTTAAACCGACGTCGGCGCGGATGTAGATAAAATTGTCGTAGCCTTTCCCAACCCCGTAGATCTTTTCACCAATTGCAGAAAGGTTGACGTCGTTATAGACAAATACCTCTTTTCCAAAAGCATCCATAAAAATTTTTCTGATGGGGAGTTCGTGCCAGACAGCGAAACCGGCGTTGAGCTGCATCGTTCCGCTCGCCGGATCGACCACGCCGGGGTTCCCGATTACGATACAACTGACGGTTTCAAGACGGAGCGTGTTTTTGCTCAACATGGTTCGGATGGACGAAATGACGTCGTCAATGCAGGTCTCCGGGTTGTTTTCGTCGGTGAAAACAACCGGCTCGTCAAATAAAAGGCCGCCTGATAAATCGGAGATTCCTATTTTTATGGGGGAATCTCCAAGGTCGACCGCTATGATCGTGCAGCAGCTGGAGTTAATCGAGTAAACTTTAGGCTTCCGCCCCGCTGCGGTGTCGGTGTCAATCGTTTCGACCAGGATGTTTTCAGCGTGCATATCACTGATATACTTTGTAACGCAGGGGACGCTCAAACGGCTTATCGCCGTGATCTCCCTCACGGAAATAGGGCCGTGTTTCCGAATAATATCTATAATTTCCTTCTTGTTTCCACTTTTAATATCAACTGACACAGAAGCCCTCTTTTCTTATATTAAGTTAAAATAATATTATAAAACATTATTAATATATCAGGGAATTTTAGTGGTGTCAAGAAAACAAATATTAAATTTATGCCTGAAATTACGGAAAATAATTTTTAAATTTATTTTAATAATTATATTGACAACTGGAAAAGAATCTCTATAATTAAAAGCAGATCGAAAGACTGTCCCTTAAAATTTTGTGAAGGCCATAGGGATTTGAGGAGGAACCCGGTATGTTGTCAAAAAGGAAATTATATCGGTGGTGCTGCATTAAAAAAGAAGAATTGCTTTCCCACCCGGACAGAAAGGTGCCGCTGAGGATTGTAAAAGACGCGGATGAGCTCGGCGAAGTGATGGCAAGGGATTTTGCCGACGAAATCAAAGCGGCAAACGCGGAAAACAGGGCGTTTAAAGCGATTGTTCCCTGCGGGCCGAAGCAGTGGTATGAGCCGTTTGCCCGCATGGTAAACGAAGAGCGGATTTCCTTAAAAAATATGGTTGTGTTTCATATGGATGAAAATCTCGACTGGGAGGGAAAGCTGCTTCCAAAGGAAGACCCGTCTAATTTCCGCACCTTCATGGACCGGTACTTTTACGGCCCGATTGACCCGGAGCTTGCGGTTTTGCCCGAAAACCGTTATTATCTCACCCCCGACAATGTAAAAGAAATATCTGCGATCATTGCTGAAACCGAGATTGATTATACTCTGGGAGGCTGGGGCCAGGACGGCCATGTAGCATATAACCAGGCAAAGAGGAACCCGTATATTCCGGTCACGATCGAAGAAATCAAAGAGAGCACGGCGAGAGTCCAGGAAAATAACTTTGACACGATTCTTGCGCTTTCTCAGCGTGAATACGGCGCCGCTTGGCAGTTTCAGCCGCCGATGTCTGTTACTTTAGGAGTCAAAGAGTGTATGAAGGCGAAAAAAATCCGGGTTTATTCTGCAACAGGCGCGTGGAAGCAAACGGCGCTGCGGGCTGCGCTGTTTGCAGATGAGCCGCTTGCAGAATATCCGATGACCCTTTTGCAGGAACACCCTGATGCGCTGATCACGGCGACTGAAGACACGGCCGATCATCCGTTTTCTCATCATCCCGAATGGGAATTTAAAGGTGTCAACGTATGATTTACAGATTCGACAAGGTAGTGGGTACGGGGGGAATCGGGGTTGGAATGCTCTTCCATACGGACGATGATCGCACCCTTGGAAGGAGCGAATCGCGGCTTGTCCGCTTGAGTGAGGCCAAAGATTACTGCAAGCTCCATATTGTATTTCATTACATTGCCAAAATACTGGCCCCTGAAATAAAGGTGTTTCCCATCGGATGCGTTGGCAGCGATGCTTCGGGCGAACGGCTGGTCTCACAGATGCGGCAGTGCGGGATGGATCCGTCCTATGTGGAGAAGAGGCGGGATTATCCCACTGCAATCAGCGTTTGCTTGCAATATCCGGATAAAGAGGGGTGCAACTTCACCGCCTCAAACGGAGCCGGCGAGGCTGTCACCCGGGAGTATATCGAACGCTGCTTAAAGGAAATAGCGCCAAACGAGCAAACGATTGTTGCGGCGATCCCCGAAGTATCGTTGGAAAGCCGAATGAGGCTTTTGCAGATCGGAAGGGAAAACGGGAGTTACTGCGTGCTGTCTTTTGCCGCCGCCGAAAGCAGCTGGGTGCGGGAAAATGAGCTTCTGCGCTGTTGCGACCTGCTTTCGGTAAACGAAGAGGAGGCCCTTTCGTTCATCGCAGAGGAAGCGCCTTCCAACCGTATTTCCGAACGGCTTTATCATTATGCAGCCAAGCTGAATCCGGAGATTACCGTTTTGGTTACCTGCGGAAAAGAGGGAGCCTATGTCTGTGACAAAGATGGAGCGGAAAAAATCAACCCGCTTCCTGCAAATGCGGTAAACACCTCTGGAGCGGGCGATGCATTTCTCGGCGGCACCATTGCCGCGTTCGCGCTCGGCTGTCCATTGAAAAAAGGGCGTTCCGATTCTGTTTTCGGTGAAACAGCGCTGAAAACCGCCCCTGAATTCGGCGCAGTCTGTGCGGGGATGGCGGTGGAGTCACCTGACAGCATCGCGATGGATGTTTCTAAAGAAGCCATTTCTAAAAGGCTGCGCGAATTGGGGCTTCATTCGGAATTCCGTTTCATTCTGAACGAGAGGTGATCGATCATGGCGGTAATCATCTATAACGCGAAGGTTATAACCAGGGATTCTATCTTGGAGAAATCCGGCATACGGGTTGAAGATGATAGAATTACCGAGGTTTTTTCAGGCGAGCCTGCATTTCGTCCCGGCGATCGCTTAATCGATGCACAGGGCAGGTTTCTTTCGCCGGGATTTATCGATTCCCATATCCACGGGGGCGGCGGCGCCGATACGATGGACGCCACCGAGGAAGCGGTTGTTCACATTGCTGAAACCCACGGAAAGCATGGCCTTACCGCCTTTCTCCCCACAACCTTGACCGCATCGGTTCCGGATATCCGGAAGGCCTGCACAGCCATTTGCAATACGATGGAACGGCAGCACCCCGGCGCCGCCGTTTTGGGGGTGCATTTAGAGGGCCCGTTTATTTCGCTGAAGTACAAAGGCGCCCAGAATCCGGCCCATATCCGGCGGCCGTCCGTTGAGGCGTATCTTGAAATCTCCAATGGTGGCACAAACGTAAAGCGCGTTTCGATGGCGCCGGAGCTTGACGGCGCCGTCGAGCTTGCCGCCTATTTGAAAAAGAACGGCATCCTTGTAAGCGCGGCGCATACCGACGCCGATTACGCTTCGATGTGCAAGGGTCTGAAAGCGGGCTTTTCCCATGTGACACACTGCTATAATGGGATGAGCGGCGTTCATTCTCCCGATTATTACTGTAAAGCCGGTACCGTTGAGTCTGCGCTGGAGCTCGACGGCTACAGCGCGGAGATCATTGGGGACGGCAAACATATGCCGCCTGAGATGATTCGCCTGCTCATCAAGTGCAAGCGCCCGGAACAGGTGATGCTGACAACTGATTCGACTCGTCCGGCCGACATGCCCGAGGGGGAATATGAGCTTGGCGGGCTTCCTGTCCTTGTGACGGACGGCGTTGCGATGCTCGCCGACCGAAGCGCCTTTGCGGGCAGTGTTGCAACGATGGATGTTCTGGTGCGAAACGCCGTTAAAAATGTCGGCATTCCGCTTCCCCAGGCAGTTGCGATGGTGAGCTATAACACCGCCTTGTCCCTTGGAATCGAAAAAGAACGGGGAAGTCTCCGCAGGGGGATGATCGCCGACGCGGTTTTGTTCGACGGCGACATCCATGTAAGCGCTGTGATGCGGGAAGGTAAAATGATATTTGACGAATAAACGGAGGAGAGATTGTGGAAATCAGGATTGTCCAAATTGGTGCGGATCCCGCCGTCCGGCTGGCGGCAAAAGAGTTGAGCAAATATCTGCCGAAGATTGACCCGGCCGTTGAAACGGCGATTCTCTTGGGAAACGAAACGCTCGATGGAATCAAGGTCGGCCTGGCCTGCGGAGAAAATGGGGAGCTGCTTGTCCCGGCTTCCGAATTTGACGACGAAATCATGATCGATGTGAAAAACGGCAAAGGGGTCATTACCGGTTCCAATGCGAGAAGCGTTTTGATTGCCACATACCGTTTTTTGCGTGAGGCCGGATGCCGCTGGGTGCGGCCGGGCGAATCCGGGGAAAAGATACTGCCGGGGAATGTCGGAAGGCTCAGCGTGTCTATCCGTGAAAGGGCTTCTTACCGTCATCGGGGAGTTTGCGTCGAGGGGGATTGTTCCTATAACCATGTGCTGCAGATGATCGAATGGATGCCCAAAATTGGACTGAACGCCTATTTTCATCAGTTTTTTGTTCCCTATACTTTTTTTGAAAAATGGTATCTCCACGGCAAAAATCCTGAGATGGAACCGCAGCCAACCAGCGTAGAAGAGGTTTCGGCGATGGTGGAATCCTCGATTGCCTCCATGAAAGAGAGAGGGATGATGTTCCACCAGGTCGGCCATGGGTGGACCTGCGAACCGTTCGGCGTTTCGGGGCATGGATGGGATCCAAAAGAATATCATCTTACCGAAGAACAGGCGGCGCCCTTTGCCTTAGTAAACGGGAAACGCGGCGTTTGGAAGGGTGTTGGGCTGAACACCAATCTCTGCTACTCCAACCCGTCGGTCCGCAAAACGTTGGTTGAGGCCATTGTTGGTTATGCAAAAGAGCATCCCCAGGTGGATTATCTGCATTTCTGGCTGGCGGACGAGTCCCGCAATCAGTGTGAATGTGAAAACTGTAAAGATACGAGGCCGTCCGATTTTTATGTGCAGATGCTCAATGATGTGGACAAACGACTGACCGAAGAGAAAATCGACACGAAGATCGTGTTCTTGATTTATCTGGATTTGCTTTGGGCGCCGGAGCGGGAGCGCATTGTGAACCGCGACCGGTTCGTCTTGATGTTCGCGCCGATCAGCCGCACTTATTCGGAAACTTTTTTAGAAGCGGGCAAAAAAGGAGATGGGCAGCTCCAGCCGTATCTCCGCAACCGCAATGTGATGCCGACCAGGGTCGAGGACAACATCGCCTATTTGCAGGAATGGCAGAAGAGCTTCTCGGGGGATGCCTTCGACTATGATTACCATATGCTTTGGGACTGGAATTTCGATCTTGGCGGATACCGCTCTTCGGAGGTGCTGTTTGAAGATATGAAGGATCTTCATCAGTTTGGGATCAACGGGATGATGAGTTGCCAGATGCAGCGCGTCGCTTTTCCAACCGCGCTCGGCATGGTCGGTATGGCGTCGGCGTTATGGGATGAGAAAGCTTCCTTTCACGAGATGTCGGCGCAGTATTTCAGTGACCTTTTCGGTGAAAGCGCCGAGTCGATGAAGGAGTATTTCCAAACGCTGTCAGAGCTCTTTCACCCGCCCTATCTGCGCTTGGAAGAGGAAATAATAAACCCGGAGCGCGCTGAAGATTATCGGAAGCTGTCCGCTTATATCGACTCCAAAAAGCAGTGGTTTTGCCGGAAGAGAGAGACGGCTGAAAATGCGTGCGACCGCACGACCTGGAATATAGTCGCCCATCATGCCGATCTTTGCAGCCTGCTGGCGGCTGCGCTGGAATATAAAGCGAGTGGAAACCAAAAGGCCGCTTTGGAACAGTGGAACCGGGTAACGGAGCTGGCAAATCATTTAGAGGCGGCAGAGCCTGATCTGCGAGACGCATGGGATGTGGAATATTTTCTCAATGTAGTCGGCGGGGCGATTAAGGGAGAAAAACGTCCGGGAATCGATTTCTGAGGTATCATTGATGGGATCGGTGAAAAGTATGAGAATCGAGACTTATACTGTGAGTTCATTGGAAAAGGTGTTTCCAGATAAAAAACCTGATGCAGCAGCGATTGAAAGCGGCAGCGCATTGTTGGGGGAAAGGTATTCGTATCAGCTGGTTTGTCATCTGGAGGATGCAGAAAGAATCAGCGTTATGGCGTCGGTATCCGCATCCCCGCAGCTTGATGTACAAATCTATGAGGTTGGGCTTGTGCCGGTAACATTTCCGGTAAACAGCCGGCATGATGACGACTACCTGCGCACTGCCCCCGGATTGTATCCGGATCCGCTCTATCCTCACCAAGGTGATTTTTCCCTTCCGCACAATCAGTGGCGCAGTTTGTGGATCACCACTGTGATTCCAAGGGACTGTCCTTTTGAGTCGGCAGTAATCAGCGTAGTATTGTTCGATGCCGATCATCCCGAAAATATAATTGCAGAATCGGAATTTAAACTTGATATTATTCCGGCTGTTTTACCAATACAAAAGATTATCCACACCGAATGGTTTCATTTGGACTGTCTTGCTACATACTATGACGTGCCTGTTTTTAGCGAGGATCATTGGCAGATCATAAAGAATTATATGAGAAATGCTTCTGATTTCGGTGTGAATATGATTTTAACTCCGGTGCTGACCCCGCCCCTTGACACGCAGATCGGAAAAGAGCGTCCGACAGTCCAGCTTGTGGAGATTGCCGTTGAGGGGAATAAATACCGGTTTGGTTTTGATAAATTAAAACGTTATATCGACTTAGCGGAAGAATGCGGGATCAGATATTTTGAAATATCTCATTTGTTCACTCAATGGGGAGCAAGGCACGCGCCGAAGGTGATAGCCGAAACGAAAGACGGACTTCAAAAAATATTTGGCTGGGAAACAGATGCCGCTTCAAAAGAATATGCGGATTTTTTAAACGCTTTTTTGAAGGAGCTGCGGAACTGGCTGGCTGGTTACGGAAAGCTGGAACGATGTTATTTTCACATATCCGACGAGCCGGATCAGGCCTGCTTTGACAGCTATCGGAGCGCTAGAAACGCCGTTGAATGCGCACTTGACGGGTGTAATATAATCGACGCGCTATCCGATTATGAGTATTATGAAAAAGGAATTATAAAAACCCCGGTTCTGTCAACCGATCATATCGAAGCTTTTCTTGCGCATCACGTTCCAAATCTTTGGGCCTATTATTGCTGCGCACAGAGCGTTGATGTGAGTAATTTGTTTCTTGCAATGCCGTCTTATCGCAACCGGATTTTGGGGTATCAGCTTTACAAATACGACATTGCAGGCTTCCTTCATTGGGGATATAATTTTTGGTATAGTCAATATTCAAAAAAGCCGGTCAATCCATATATCGAAACCGGTGCGATTAACGCTTTTCCCGCGGGAGATGCGTTTATGGTTTATCCCGGCGCCGATAGAAATCCGATAGGCTCGATCCATCAGTATGTTCAGCGGGAAGCGTTTCAGGATTTGTCCGCCCTTCAGCTGCTGGAAACGGTTTTGCCCAAAAGCAAAATCATCGAATTGATCGAAAAAGAAGGCGCGGTTACATTTTCTGCGTATCCGCGTGATGCCGATTGGGTTTTAAAAAAGCGAAAGGAAGTAAACGCTTTAATTGCAGAGTCGGTAAAATTCATTTAGGGGTATCGGTTAATGAATGAGAGGTGTTTGTTGTGAATGAACAGTATATTGGGCATCCCGATCAATACTACGGCGTAGAA
>CAZSIV010000027.1:0-14818 GCA_964607135.1 uncultured Oscillospiraceae bacterium
AATTACCGCTTGGAGAACTGCGGAGCACGACGGGCCGCTTTGAGTCCGTATTTCTTACGCTCTTTCATTCTCGGGTCACGGGTCAGGAATCCGGCTTTTTTCAGAACCGGGCGGAGCTCCTCATTGTACTGGAGCAGCGCGCGGGAAAGGCCGTGGCGGATTGCGCCGGCCTGGCCGGTGACGCCGCCGCCTGCAACGGTGCAGACAATGTCGAACTTGCCGAGGGTATCGGTCAGGTTGAGGGGCTGACGGACGATCAGCTTCAAGGTCTCGAGGCCGAAATAATCATCGATCTCTCTGCCGTTGATGGTGATATTGCCGCTCCCGGCGTAGACACGGACACGGGCGACCGAGCTTTTTCTTCTGCCGGTGCCGTAGAAATATGGTTTCGATTCGTACATCTTCCATTGCCTCCCTTATTAAAACTCGCAGTTTACAGGCTTCTGCGCGGCATTATTGTGCTCAGCACCCCTGTAAACACGCAGACGGCGCAGCTGCGCAGCGCCCAGTTTGTTATGAGGAAGCATCCCTTCAACCGCTAGCATCATAGCCTTTTCCGGATTTTCTTCCATTAATTTGCTGTACTTGATCTCTTTGAGGCCGCCCACCCAGCCGGTGTGCCACTGATAAACCTTCTGGTTGAGCTTGTTCCCTGTGAGAACCGCCTTCTCCGCATTGACGATGATGACGTGATCGCCGCAGTCCATGTGGGTGACAAAGATCGGTTTATGCTTGCCGCGCAGAATGTGCGCCGCTTTTGCAGCAACACGGCCCAGCGGTTTGTCGGCGGCGTCCAGCACATACCATTTGCGCGAGATGTCGCCCGCTTTTGGCATATAAGTTGACATGGTGTTTCCCTCCAATTACAAATCGGTTTTCAGATAAAGCGCCTTTGAGCGTTTGAAAACACAAATTCAGTTGCTCAACTATTATAATATGTCCGAAAAAGCTTGTCAAGGAGAATTAAGCGTTTTTCGTAATTTACATCTCTGTTTCTCTCAAAATCTCTCTCAATAGCTCTGTTTCTTTCTGTTTCTCATCTTCCATTTCTTTTTTGATATTTGATTTGATAAACGGAAAAAATCAAAGAAATCCCCGAAAATTCGGAGAAAACAGGGGATTATAAGAAAAACAGGACACCCCCTCGCCTAAAAGGCGGGGGTGTCCTGTTTTTTATGATTTCTTCAACCTGCCAAAACACGGTCAGGGCAGCTCGTTCCCCGCCGCCTTGTAGATATCATACCATTCCTTCCGGGTCAGGACGAGCTCCCCGCCTTTGGCGATCTCCCGGATTCTCTCGGGCTTCGACGTGCCGCACAGCGGCATGATCCCGGCCGGATGGCGGAGAATCCAGGCTGCGGCGACGGCGGAGTTCGGCACGCCATAAGAGGCGGCGATTTGGTCGATCACCCGGTTGAGCTCCGGGAACTTCGGGTTGTCGAGATAAACCCCCTCGAACCAGCCGTACTGGAAGGGCGACCATGCCTGGATGGTGATTCCCCGGAGCCGGGCGTATTCCAGCATGCTGTCGTCTCGGCTGAGGGATGCGTCATCCTCCATATTCATATGGATGCCGGAGTCGATCATCCCGGTGTGCATCAGACTGAACTGGAGCTGGTTCGCGATCAGCTTGTGGGGGACCGCCTGCTGCACAAGCTCCATCAGGAGAGGCTTGAAATTGGAGACGCCGAAATAGCGCACTTTTCCTTCCCTGTGGAGAATTTCGAAGGCCTCCGCCACCTCTTCCGGCTCCAGAAGGGTATCCGGACGATGGAGGAGAAGGGAGTCGAGATGATCGGTTCCCAGCCGTTTAAGGGAGCCGTCCACCGCCTCCAGAATATGCTCTTTTGAAAGGTCATAGAGCCCTTCGCTGACACCGCATTTGCTCTGGATCAGCATCCGGCCGCGGAGGGAGGGATCAGCCGCAAGGACTTCCCCGAACCGCTCCTCCGAGGCGCCGCCCATATAGATGTCCGCCAGGTCGAAGTAATTGATCCCCTCCTCCAAGCAGGTGCGGATCAGCTTATCCCCCTCTTCGACGGTATTCGCCCCGAACCGTCCGCAGCCGAGGGCAATTTGGGAGGCGGGCAGCAGCCCGCCGACTTTGATCTGTTTCATCGTCAATTTTCCTTTCCTGATTCGATTGTTTGGTTTAATATATGGATAAGCCATAACCGGGACAAAGCGGTATTACTCCCGCTCTGGAAACTGCCCATTATCCCTTTTCACGGGCTGCCTCCTGCACCTTTTTGAGAGCCGCCTTCCCGGTCAGATGCTCCGGCTCCAGCTCGATTACCAGCGTTCGATCCCAGAACTTTTCGATCTCATCCTCCCCCTCTTTGCCGCAGCCGGGGCTGTACTTTTCCACCAAGGCACGAAGCGCCCGCCGTTTGACGGCGTCGTCGGAAACAACCCTCGCCTGTCCAAAAACGACGGCGCTTTTATAATCGGTCGCGAACAGCCGCGGAACCACCCGGTTTTTTTCAACCACGCAGAACGAGGCCTTTCCGCATTCCGCAAGCGCGTCGATTTTATGCCCCTCCACGGCGCAGTGGAAATAAATCCGCCCGCCGTCCAGAACGTAATTCAAGGGAACCGCATAGGGATAGCCGCCTTCCCCCAGCACCGCCAGAACGCCGTCCGAACTGTTTTTCAGGATTTCCAATGTCTCTTCCCGGGACAGCTCCTGCCCGGATCGTCTCATCTTTCGGAACACCGCTGATCCTCCTTTCACAAAAACATCGCCCGGGCATCTCCCCCGCCGATCTCTTCATTTATCAACGGCAGATGCGTTTCCCGCTATGGTTCTCCGGCGGAACGATCCATAACCGACGCCAGGCGCTTTTCGGCATCCCGCAGAGCGCCTGAAACAAGACAAACGGGGGCAAGCCACCGCAGTCCATGCACACTCACAATCACTGACCGTGAATGCGTAAAATAAAGCGGGCGCCGGACGCTCTTCGAAAGGCAAGCTCCATTTCCAGCGCCGTTTGCGCAGCGCGCCTGCTTACCGGCAGAGACGCTCCGCCGTATCCTCCCCTGTCAGACGAGGGGGTTGTTCCAGCCGTTGTTTTTCACAGTATAGCACAAAAGCGGGGGAGAAGTCCACCCGCAGCCGAACAAAGCAGGCGCCGAGGCCCTCTTTAGCCTTGGCAGATTAAATTGTTTTGAGTTTTCCTTTTTTCAGCTTCAAAAAATTTTTTCAGAGAAGTTGCACACAACCGTGCAACTTTCTTCTGTTTTTTGCCCAAGGGTGAGGGGAAATTTTTTTAAGGAGTGAAATGATGGCGAATATCATTGAATACGCAGGCAGGCATCGGGTGTTCAGCGATCCGGCGGCGACGAAGCTCGGTTTCCAGCTGGACCAGAACGCCGAGGAAAAAATCTTTCAATTCCCGCGGTACTTTAACGATTTCGACCTGTCGCAGTTTACCTGCTTCCTGCTTTTGAGCGGGGCGGACTGGACAGACCGCGTCGAATTGTCCCGGGAAAGCTGCGGCGAAGAAACACTGACCTACCGGTGGACGGCACCAAAGCTCGTTACGGCAGCGGGAAAGCCGGTGGTCTTTCAGCCCGTCTTCCAGAAGGGAACGACCGTGCTCCATCTGGACAAAGACATCTTTACCGTCTGTTCCAGCGTAGATCCCGACGGCGAGATGGAGCTCTTTTACCCGGATTATATCGACAGGCTGAAAAAGTTGGAGACAATCGTCGGCAAAATGAGCCTCCCCAATCATCTCATCAACGGCAATTCCATCGTATGGCAGCGGGGAGAAAGCTTTACCCTGACTTCCGGCAATACGAAGTGGGTCTACTGTGACGACCGCTGGCGGTATAAATTCACCGGAGCGTCAGGCGCAAGCGCCACCGTCGCCAAAAATTCCGGGGGCGGGGTGAAGATCACCATCAGCGGGTCGGGAACCGTCACCCGCCAGCAGGTGCTGGAAAACAGCTTTACCGGCCTGTTGACGAGCCGCATAAACGGGGAAAGCACAAGCGCTCCCTTTTCCGGGAAAACGGTGGCGCAGACCTTCACCAAAACATCGACGGTGGAGTGGACGAAGCTGGAGGCAAGCCCCGTTCCCACCCCATTTTCTCCACGTTCCTACAGCGAAGAGCTGACGGCCTGTCAAAGATTCTACCAGGTCATTGAAAACGCCCGAGCCCTTATGAGAAATTGCGTCACAACCTCCGGTGCGAATAACTACCACTTTCCCACCCCTTTCCCGTCGATGATCCGGAAACCGGATTATACATTTACCGTCATTGAAAACAGCGGCGTGTCGGAGTGCGGATACTATATCAACGGAACGAACGGAGGCTATGTTTATTTTTACGCCTCTGCCTCTATCGTCAGCATTCTCTGTACCGTGAGGCTGGATGCCGAGATTTATTCCTAAACGAGGTATCATGGATCGTCCTTCAAACATAGGATATACCTGTGGAAGTCTATTGAAAGGAAAGCCAAGTCTCCTTCGAGGCATCGTTTCCCTTTCAGGTAAGCTCAGGCGGCGGGCATTGCCCGTTTGCAGATCGGATTGAAACACGGACTGCCGGGACACTATGGCAGCCTATACATAAGGAGGAATTCCCATGAAACGATACGGAATCGACGTATCAAAATGGCAGGGGGAGATCGACTGGAACGCTGTAAAACAGGCGGGCGTCGAATTTGCAATGATTCGCTCCAGTTTTGGAAACAGCGACGTCGACCCCCGTTTTACTGAAAATGCCGCTCGGGCGCGGGAAAGCGGCATCCCCTGTGGGGCTTATCATTACTGTTATGCGAAAAGTGCAGAAGAGGCGAAACGAGAGGCGGATTTTTTCCTCAGAACCGTCAGCGGGCAGCAGCTGGATTATCCGTTGGCACTGGATTTGGAAGACTCCTCTCTGGCGCCGCTCGGAAAAGAGGCGCTGACGGAGATCGCCCTCTCCTTTTTAACCGCCGTACAGGATGCCGGTTACTACGCCATCCTCTACGCCAACTTAAACTGGCTCAACAACCTTCTGAACCGGGAAAGGCTGTCGGCATTCGACGTCTGGCTTGCGCAGTGGGCACAAACCCCCACCTACACCGGGGAGTTCGGCATCTGGCAGTTCACCTCCGAGGGGCGGATCAGCGGCATTTCCGGAAACGTCGACCGGGACATCGCCTACAAAGACTATCCTCAAATCATCCGGGCGGCGGGGTTAAACCACCTGGATGGGACAACGGTGCCCTCTGAGCCGGTCAATCCCCCTGAGGAGGAGTACTATATCGTAAAGTCGGGAGATACCCTTTCGGGGATCGCGGCAAAATACGGCACGACGGTAGAAGAACTGGTCCGCCTGAACAAGATCCAAAACCCCAACCGGATCTATGTCGGGCAAAAAATCCTCTTGCCGTCCAAGGGGAGTGTCGGCCCCGCCTTCCGGGTTGGAGAACAGGTGAAGATCAAACAGTCCGCCCAAAAATATGCGACCGGGCAGACGATTCCAGGCTGGGTGAAGGGGCGGACGGACACCATCCTCCAGATTTCAGGGGACAAAGCGCTCCTGCGGGAAATCTACTCCTGGGTTTACTTGAGCGACCTGGAGCCGGAGGGCGAATCCAGCCCCGTCTTCTATGTCGGACAGCCGGTAGAGGTGAAGCAATCCGCTCAAAAATATGCGACCGGGCAGGCGATCCCGGGCTGGGTGAAGGGACGGCGGGATACCATCCTCCAGATTTCGGGGGATAAGGCGCTCCTGCGGGAAATCTACTCCTGGGTTTACTTAAATGATCTGAAACCGGTTTGACTTCCTTGACGGGGCCGGCGCGATATGGCATACTGATAAAAAGGCTTGAAACCGGGATTTTCCGGTTTCGCAACCAAAGGTTGCGGCGCTGAAAACTGAACTTGGTGGCGCAACCCGACGGATTTGGCTATGATAAAGTCGTTCTTCGATTGGCGGAGGGCCCATCCGCTTCTCTGCCAACCGAGGAAAGCCAAACCGTTTGAAAGGATGAAGAAGATGAATATCGAAATAGCGAACCGGCTGGTCAAGCTCCGGAAGGAAAACGGATTGTCCCAGGAGGAGCTGGCAGCAAAAATCGGGATCAGCCGGCAGGCGGTCTCCAAATGGGAACGGGCGGATGCCAGCCCCGACACCGACAACCTGATCCTTCTCGCCCGGCTTTACGGCGTCAGCCTGGACGCACTCCTCGCCACCGAGGAGGAAATCCCACGGGCCGCACCGGAGGAAGAGAAACGGGATTCCGACCCCTGCGACGGATGTGAAGATTTCCCCAAAGGATGCCACCGCTGTGAAAGAAAAAAGCGCCGCAATCCGTGGCTCGCCTTCCCTTATCCGATCCTCGTCGTGATGATCTATCTGGCGATGGGCTTCTATAAAAGCCTGTGGCATCCCGGCTGGATCATCTTTCTCACCATCCCGGTCTATTACTGCCTGGCGGAGTTTTTCGGCCGAAAATAGCCCGCCGCCCGGCAGACAGTGCCGGCAGGGGCGAAGACCGAGACGGCCGATCTCCCGCCGGAAAGGAAACGGTGGAATTCTCCGCCGTTTTGTGTTAAACTGAAGAAAACAGGCGATTGCCCGGAGATATGAGGTGAAGGCCGTGAAAAAATATTTGCTCCCCGCGTTGATGTGGTTCCTGTTCGAAGCGATTGCGGTGACGCTCTGGTTGGTACTGGACAACATCTTTTACCTTTTTAATTTTTCCTATATTGGAACCTGCCTCGCGCTCGGCATCTTTTTTTACAGCAAAAAGTTCAAATACGCCCGGCAGGTCGTCCAGTTTGCGGTCGGTCTTTACATGCTGCTCTATCTCGGCCTCCTCTCGGGTGAAAATATGCAGATCGAGGGATTTTGGTACTACCTTTTTTTGGGGGTGTTCGAAGCGGCGACGATCCATTACGCCGTTGCGAAGATATTCGGGCCGGTTCTGTTCGGGCGGGGCTGGTGCGGATACGCCTGCTGGACGGCGATGATCCTCGACCTTCTGCCCTACAAAACGCCGAAGGAGCCGCGGAAAAAGCTCGGCTTTATCCGGTATATCGTCTTTGCCGTCTCCCTCGCCTTTGTGGGCGGCTTCTTTTTGCTGGGCGTTCCCGGCCTGGAAACGGTCATGTTCTGGAGCTTTATCGTCGGCAATCTCCTCTACTACGGGATCGGTATTTTGCTGGCGTTTTTATTGAGAGACAACCGGGCGTTTTGCAAATACATCTGTCCGATCACCGTCTTTTTAAAGCCTGCCAGTTATTTTTCCCTGCTGCGGGTCAAAAACGAAACGAACAGATGTGTCTCCTGCGGGAAATGCAAAAGCGTCTGCCCAATGAACGTCGACATGACGGACAACTCCCGCAGGCGGTTAAATGGCACGGAGTGTATTTTATGCCTGCGGTGCATCGAGGAATGCCCGACCAAGGCGCTGCACCTGTGAGCCGGGTGGCCCCGGTGGCCAGTTCGCACCCCAACGTTTTGTCTGTTTTTAGGTTATTGTCCTGCGAGACGCGCCCGTGGCCGGGCTAGCCAATACGCACCCCAAGGTTTTATCAATTTCTAAGGTTTCAGTCCTGCGGGGCAGGGTGCCCCTGCTGGCAATTTCGCACCCTGACATTTTACGAATTTTTGGCTTTTTGTCCTGCGAGGTACATTTTACAAGCTGTAGGGTAGGGTGCCTCGCGGGTTACGGACTGTCAGGTTTGGTATTGCCTGTGGATCGCGTATTGCCAGCGGAGGTACTCCTCCGCGATTGTCCGGCCGGGGACACCCGGCGCGGATTGAGAGCGGAATAGATAGACAGCATAACAAAAAACAAGCTACCCTCTTTAGGTAGGGGCAGCTTGTTTTTTTATTAATTCTTATGGGGGATATTCAGAATCCCGACGAAGAAGCCTCCGAAGATCAGCTGCAAGCCGATTACAGTCAGCTCGATGGATGGGATCGTGAACCGCATGACAGGGGAAGGATCGAGGTTTCCAAACGAGGAGCCCGCCCAGACGCAGACCGCCACGATGGTCGAAATCAATCCCAGTAGGAACAGGATCACCCCGATCAGCACGCCTTTGTCCATCGTGAACCTGGAAAAGACGTCGTTTACGCTGTCGGGCGGGATAAACCGGCTGTTTACCGCGTATGTTTTGACAAAGGTGGAAAACATCAGCAGCTGCATCCCGACGATGGTAAGCATCGCCGCGTAGATCAGGGTGTGGATTCCAAAGCCGACCCCTCCGATCCTGATTGGGGTGATACTCAAAACCACGGTGCCGATCACACCGATGATGAAAAAGACCAGTCCCGGATAGAAAAACAACCAGTTCGGCGCATGCATCAGCAGAAATTTCAAGTGCCGCCAGCCGTCGTGCCAGCTCCTCAGATGAGGCGGCCTGGAGCGCCCATCCTTTTTCATGACGGTGGGAACCTCCGTCATCTTCAGCTTGTGCAGTGTGCTCTGGACAATCATCTCACTTGCGTATTCCATGCCGGTCGTGTGGAGGTTGAGCGCCTGGATGCTTTCTTTTTTATATCCGCGCAGGCCGCAGTGGAAGTCCTTGACTTTGCTCGGGAAAAAGAGCCTGCCGATAAACGACAGCACCGGGTTCCCCAGATAGCGGTGAAGGGGGGACATCGCGCCCTTTTCGATCCCGCCGCGGAACCGGTTTCCCACGACCAGGTCGTATCCCTCCCGCAGCTTTTCGACAAACGGCATCAGGCTGAGAAAATCGTGGCTGCCGTCCGTATCGCCCATGATAACGTACTTACCGCGCGCCGCATTAGACCCTCCGATGAGGGCGGCCCCATAGCCCTTTTCTTCCACATCTACAACCCGCGCGCCGTTTCTCTTTGCAATCTCCTGCGAGCCGTCCGTACTGCCGTTGTCCGCAATCAGCACCTCGCCGACGAT
The DNA here is from genome assembly GCA_964607135.1 of uncultured Oscillospiraceae bacterium. Classification (GTDB taxonomy): domain Bacteria; phylum Bacillota; class Clostridia; order Oscillospirales; family Ruminococcaceae; genus Metaruminococcus_A. The sequence goes on from CAZSIV010000027.1 coordinate 8,888, forward strand.
CCCGCTGTCCGCCAAAAACTTCTGCGCTTTTTGGATGCAGTCCTCCAGCGTTTCCGCTTCGTTCAGACAAGGCATCAATATCGTCAGTTCCAGTTCATCCATTCTATCCTGTTCCCCCTCCGGTTACAAATTGAAACCATTCGATATATTATAACATCTACCGTGATAATAATCAAGTTTTGCTCATTCTGAGAGGGCGGAAATCGTTTCTTCCAGCGTCGCCAGGTTTTCGACCCGGCAGGAGCGCATCCCCTTACAGGTCTTTTTGACAAAGCCGGACAGGGTTTTTCCCGGGCCGATCTCTATAAAGGTGTCGACCCCCATCTCCATCATCTTCCGGAGCGTTTTCTCCCAGAGGACCGGCGCCATCGCCTGGCGGACAAGCTTTTCTTGCATGGAAACCGGATCGCTCTCTGCCTCCGCGTCGACATTCATGATGACCGGAACCGCAGGCGGCGCAAAAGAAAGGGCCTTAAATTCTTCCTCAAGCACCCGGGCCGCGGGCTCCATCCGTTCCGAATGAAAAGGCGCGCTGGTGGAAAGGGGAACCATCTTGATCCTCCGCTCTGCGCCGATCGCCCTGAGCTCGTCCAACGCCCCGGTATCGCCCGATACAACGACCTGCCCCGGGCAGTTGTAGTTGGCGCCTTTTACAAAGCCGGATACCTCTTCACAGAGCGCGTCAACCTCCTCGGCCGTCTTGCCGAGGACGGCAACCATTCCGCCCTCCCCGACCGGGACGGCTGCCTGCATCGCGTTTGCACGGATCTGGATCAGGCGGACCGCTTCCTTGAGGGGAAGCACCCCTGCCGCGACCAGCGCCGCGTATTCGCCGAGGGAGAATCCCGCCACAGCGTCGGCCTTCACCCCTTTTTCCTCCAGCGCGCGGAGAGCGGCGACGTCGCAGGCGAGCACGCAGGGCTGGGTGTTTTCGGTCAAATCCAGTTCCTCCTGCGTCCCTGAAAAGCACAAGCCTGAGATGCTCCTCCCGAGCACCCGATCGGCTGTCTCGAAAACCGCTCTGCTCCCAGCGCAGCTTTCATAAAACTCCTTCATCATTCCCGGATACTGGGAACCCTGCCCTGAAAAAAGGAACGCTGTCTTTCCCATTTGATTCATCCTCCCGTTTTTTACGATCCGGCTTTTTTAGCCGTCAAAAGCGCCAAATGGTATTTCGCCCAAATTCCAAAATAGACGGCGGCCGACACAAAAATATTGTATTTTTTCCAATAGTGCTTGCGATAGAACAGCTTCATCGCCCGATGGAAGTGGTAAATGGCCTCTTTTGACTTTGAATGGAGACCGCTCGCCCCCTTTAAGTGGGTGACCGAGGCGTCGGCGTAATAAACCACCTTTTTTCCCGCTTCCTTAACGCGGTAGCAGAGGTCGATATCCTCGCCGTACATGAAAAATATTTCATCGAACCCGCCGAGCTCGAGGAAGAAGGAGCGGGGCATCATCAGGTAGGCTCCGGAGACGCAGTCGGTTTCCGCCGTCTGGTCGTCCGGCAGGAAGGTCTGGTGATACGCGCCGTATTTCCTCGATTCAGGGTATTTTTTGTCTAATCCGAGGAAATAGTATAAAGAGGCGGACGGGGTCGGAAATCCCCGTTCACATCCGCGGTCGAGGGTGCCGTCCTCCAAAAGCATCCGGATCCCCAGCGCGCCGACCTCCGGGTGCTCCCGCAGGTACTTAACTGTCCGGTCGATCGCTTCGGGATGGGCGATAGCATCTGAATTAAGGAAAAGGAGATACTCCCCTTTTGCCTGGGCAGCTCCCAGATTGCAGGCGTTCCCGAAACCGCGGTTTTCCACACCGCTCAGCACGACGACTCCGTCGGCATCATTCTGGTAGCGCTCCTCTGGCTCGCTGGAATTATCTATGACAATCACCTCGCAGGAGGTTGATTTCACCGTTTCACGAACAGACGCAACCGCCTGCCCGGTCAGTTCCTTCGTGTTGTAGTTGATGATAATAACCGACAAGTCCAAGGGTATCCCCCCTCGCTTTTATCATTTCGTATCTGCGCCCGGGCAGGGCGGCGAACCGCCGCTGGTAATTCGCAGCCCGTGGCCGGGCCAGCCAATTCGCACCCCAAGGTTTTCCCAATTTTAGGGCGATTATCCTGCGAAGCACCTAAGGCAAACTAAGTACCACGTGTCTCGCGGAACGACGAACCGCCGCTGGTAATTCTCATCCGTACAGAAGCTGACCCAGCCTTCTGGTGAAGGTGTTTTTCCACAGTCCATACCGTTTCAGGGTGCGGATCCGGCCGAGCTTTCCCTTTTCGCCCATCCCCGCGTAGGCCTGCGCCAGCTCCAGCTGGGCAGTGGTTAGCCTGTCCTGAAACTGTGCGGCAAAATCCCCCGCCTGCAAATAGGTCTCGATCAATACCTTGCGGGCGTCCTGGAACTTCGCCGCCCGTTTCGCGTTGTACCCGAGGGAACGGGCGTTCTTCGCCCCCACCTGGTTGTCCCCGTGCTGGCGGTAGAGGATGGTCGGCTCAGCGACGAAACCGATCCCGCCGAAGGCCGCCGCAATCAGGCCGCACCACCAGTCGTGCATGATAAGATTGGGCGGGATGACCGGCGAAAGAAGTGAAAGCAGAGTGCGGTTGACCATCATGGTGCAGCCGGTGACATTGTTCTGAACCAGAAGCTCCGCCAGCTTTTTCCGGGAAGGATCCAGCCCCTGCTGAAAAAACATCGAGCCCGCTGTTACCTGCAAGTCCCGATCCGTCACCTTCAGGTCGGTGTGAACCAGCAGCGGGAGCTCCTTCCCGTAAACCGTTTCCAAATCCCGCATCGCCGCAAGCGTGCGCTCCACCTTCTCCGGCAGCCAGACATCGTCATGGTCGCAGGTCATGACATAGTCTGCCTCCGCCCGAAGCAGCAGGTCGTAAAAATTGTATTTGCTCCCGCCGAGATTGCGTTCATTCACCCGGAGAAAAATTTTTTCAGGATAGGCCGCACGGTAGCTTTCGACGATTTCCGCCGTCCGGTCGGACGACCGGTCGTCCTGGATGACCAGCCGCCACCCTTCCGAGGTTTGGGAGAGGATCGACTCGATCTGCTCCCCGATATATTTTTCGCTGTTGTAGGACGCCAAAAGGATCTCAACCATCGCCGTTTTCCGCCTCCCTATTTCCACCGGATGTTTTCACGCATTTCCTGTAAGAAGTCAAAAACAGGACGAAAAAGGACAGGTCGAGGAACAAAGTCAGAAAGGTATAGGCTGCGGCCGCCCCCAAAAGCCCAAAACGCTCCACCGCAAGCGGCGGAAGAATCCAGGAGACCGCAAAGGTCACCAGGTATCCCCAAAACGCTCTCCTTTGCCTGCGCATCACGGTGAGGGCGTAAAAGATCAGTATATTGACCGCAGACAGGCCCCCTCCCAACAGGATCACCATAAAAGGCCACTGATAACCCGAAAGATCGGTCGCGTAAAACCAGGAGAGAACCGGCAGCCCCCAAAACCACCCTACAATAAGCGCGGCCAGGGTGATCAGCACGATATAAAACGAGAGCCTGAGCAGCAGCCTACGGAAAGCCGGATAGCGTTTTTCCGCCCACTGCTCCGCCATCGTCGTCAACAGCGGCTTAAAGACAAAGGTGCTGCAAAGGTTGATCGTATAAGCCGGCATAAAAATCATCCCGTAATGGGCCTGGTAGGCTTCGGTCATCAGCCGGTCGATGGAGTATTTTGGGGCGTTGGTGATATAATTCGACATAAAGGAGCTCAAACAGAGCGGAAGGCAGAACCAGAGGAGTTTCCCCACCTTGGCTCCGGACTTTGACAAACCCGTCCGGAACAGCCCCTCGGACGCCATCATCTCGAAGAGGAAAAAGCCGAGAGCTCCTGTCAGCACCAATGAGATGCAGGAGACGACGAGATTCTTGGTAGCAAAGATCACCAGACAGAAAACCCCGCCGGACAGCAGCGCACGGAAAAGCATCGCCTTTCCTGCGATGTGGAGTACGCCCTGCTGCTGGAACTGACTCTCGTAAACGTCGCTCAGCCCGTCGAACATTTTATAAAGGCAGAGCAGGGCGACAATCAGCGCTTTTTCGAAGGTGTACCCGCTCAGCGCAATATAGACGGCGCTCAGCAGGATCATCGCGGCGCAGGTGATGCAGCGGGTGGTGAAATAATCCTGAAAGCTGTACTCCCCCCGGATATCGGTCGCCTGAAAGGGGTGCATATTATAAAACCCGAGGGTCAGCATCAGCTGCCCTGTGGTAAAGGCGATTGAGAAAACCCCCGCCTGCTCTTCTCCCGCCGCCCGGTTCACCACCATTAGGAGCAGAACCGAGAGCAGCGAATAGGCGAGCGATCCGGCGATGTTCCAGATGACGTTCTTCCTGCCGATATTTTTGCCGTTTCCCGCGATCAGAGCGCTCCAGCTACTCATCGCTTTCACCAAAATCCAGTTCATATGGATAGTGGTTTTTCTGCTTTTCCACCGGGGGAACCGTCATATAATCGCCGTACTGCTGGATCAGGTACCGGTCGAGCTCATGGATCACCTTGACCTGTACGTCCTCGAACATGATCTCCCGCAAGGGGAAGATCATCTCTTTGGTCAGAAGTACCCTCTCCGGGAAGGTCTCTTGGAAATCGATATACCAGCCGGTTTCCTCGCGGCTGTACCGTGTTGCCGCAGCCTGGTACTTTTTCAGGATATAGGTCTTCGAAAACCGCGTGACCACCAAAAAGGCGTGGATACAGGCACAGACGGCCTGCACGATCCCGCCCCTGACCCCGTGAAAAGGGAGTACCGGGTTGGCGATATGCCGCAGGATATAGAGCTTCCCCCAAAACCAGGCTTCCCGAATCTGCTTTCTCCGCAGGGCGGGATCGGCAGGAGTGTGGTCATAGGGGAAAATATCGAGGAAAATCCCTAGGTCGCAGTCGAGCTTCGCGAAACACCACTCTTTGAACTTCGTCCCCTTTTTCCGCAAACGGGTGCTCATCAGGGGAAAATCCTTCGTCCTGTCCGCCCGGATGATCTCATACTTTTCCATCATGCCCGGGTCTGCCTCCAGCGCCTCAATCATCCGCTCGTAATCCTCGCGAAGGAGAAAGACGTCGATGTCGTCGTCCCAAGGGACGAAGCCGCCGTGGCGCAGCGCGCCGATCGCCGAGCCGCCGCTGATCGAATAGGGAATCCGGTGTTTTTCACACAGCGCGGCAAAGTCCTTTAATATCTCCAGCTCCGTCCGCTGGAGCCGCCTGAGGGTCTCAGGCTCATAGCTTCTATACGTCTTCATCTCTACATCACCACACAGCACAGCATCGATTCAGGCGGACTTGATCGAAGCCCCTGAAAATAACAAGATGCGCTCCGACTCCCGAAAGCCGCTCCACGCGTCCGCTTTCAGCGAAACTCCTTTTGCTCCGCCCTTATTCTATGCCTTATGCCAGTCCTTTCTCTTTCAGAATCTCAATCGTCCTGGACATCCCGTCCCGAATTCCGATCCTCGCCCGCCAGCCGAGCCGTTCGAGCTTTTCGGTATTCAGAACCGCTCGGTCCGCCACCGAGAAGCCGAGCCGCTCGACCTCGTCGGGAAGCTCGAAGACGACCGCAGTTCCGCTCATATCCGCGAACAGCTGCGCCAAATCCTTTAAGGCGATGCTGGAGCCGGGATCGGCAGCGTTGTACGCCTCCCCGGTTTTCCCACAGAGCAGGGCGCCCACGGCGTCCGCCGCATAGCAGTAGGAAAATACTGCGTTTCCTCGCTTTTGAGGACGATATTTCCCCCCGCAGTGTATTTTTGGCAAACTGCGCAAAGGCCTTGCTGCCGTTTTCCAGCATGATCGGGCCGTAAATCCTGCAAAGCCGGGCCGTCACCGTGTCGAGCCCCTCAGCCTTGATATAAGGGCCTGACAGAGCGATTCCGCCGCCCGCTTGCTCTCCGGACAGCCCGCCCG
>CAZSIV010000027.1:14918-29119 GCA_964607135.1 uncultured Oscillospiraceae bacterium
CCGCCCGACAGTGGTTCTGCCCGTAGATTTCACCCGAGGAGAGGAATAAAACCTGTTCGGCGCGCCGGACACCACTCCTTTGCTTTTTCCGGCCAAATGCCGCTGGAAACGATCTGTTCGGACACTCCGTCAATACAGCCCCGCATCCGCCGCATTAAAGTCGATTGCCGTTTTCACTCCTTGAATAGAAACGGTTAAGAAACCCGGCCAACCATTTCGGCCAGAATTTGCAGAACATTTCAAAATCTTCTCCGGTCCGCACATTCTCCCGGATGACGGCCGATGTCTCCGATCCCTCATGCACGCGGTGAAGCACCAGGGTTTCCGGGGTATAGAGAAAAGCACCGTTCAGCTTCGAGAGCATCTCCCATGCTTCCCAATCGAGATTGCTTCGAAAGCCGTGCCGGAAGACGGGGTTTGGCAGGTTGCCCCTTGCGTATGAAACCGCTGGACAGCCGATCGGGTTGCCCAGCGACAGGCACCGCCGACGGATGAACCTGCTCTTTTGGAAGGCTTTGACCCGCATCGGGAGAAGGAGTATCCGTTTGATCCCGAGCTGGTGGTTCTTAGAAACAGCTTTCCCATTTCGAAGCTCGCTGTAATCTGAAAAAAAGATCAACGGCTGTTTCTCGCTCATAAAAGCTTTTAACGCCGCCTCCGTGTAGCCGGGCAGATAAACGTCGTCCTGGTGGGCAATGGTGAGATAAGGTGTTTCTGCTTTCCCATAAGCGAAATTCCAGTCGTGCGCGATATTCGAGGGGCCGTCGCTCACAAAAAGCGGCAGGTTGTACTTTTCGGCTGCTGCTCTGATCGTTTCATTCGGTGTGGATGTCGCAATCAGAATTCTGCTTGGAACTGTTTGGCCGAGCAGCGACTGGATGCACTCCTCCAGGTATTCACTTTCCTGATAAGCGCAGATCACAAAGGTGTGCAGCTTTCTAGTTTGCTCCATATAAATTCCCTTTCCAACAGGTTCAAGCAGAGGCCTATTTCCCCAAGTATTCCCGCAGGGTCGGCTGTTTCCGGTCCTTTTCGGAGAGCAGAATATTCATGTCGTCCGTCACCGGCCATTCAATTCCGATCTCCGGGTCATTCCAGAGCAGGCCGCCCTCGCTGGAGGGATCGTAAAAATTGGTGCATTTATAGACAAACTTCGCTTCGTCAGACAGAACGACAAAGCCGTGCGCAAATCCCTCCGGGATGTAAAACTGGCGTTTGTTTTCAGTATTCAACGTAACGCCGTACCACTTCCCGAAGGTTTTGCTCCCTTCGCGGAGATCCACCGCCACATCAAACACTTCCCCTTCGATCACCCGCACCAGTTTTCCCTGCGGATTCCGAGTCTGGAAGTGGAGGCCGCGCAGGACGCCCCTTCTGCTTTTGGACTCGTTGTCCTGCACAAAGGTCATCCCAAGGCCGGCTTCTTTGAACTCGTTATAGTTATAGGTCTCCATAAAATAGCCCCGGTCATCCCCAAAAACAGTGGGTTCGATCACATAAAGGCCATCGATTTCGGTTTTCTGAAACTGAAACTTTCCCATCTGAACGATCCTCCTAATCTAGTAAAGGGCCGCACCCTTCTGTACGGCGTTCGGCCAGAACATCCGTTTTTAACTCCGGCAGGCAAAACAAAATGAGGCGTTATCAGGCCGCATTCTCCTCGCCCGACAAAGATGGATGCGTTTTTTAAAGGCGGGACAGAATATCTCCGCTCTCCATAAACAATATACAGGCTGTGCCGATAGCCGCATCCGCAACCCACGAGCGGGGTGATCCTCATAGACAAAACACGATTCGGACATTATGCAAACCCGCAAGGCGCCTTTATTTTATAGCTCGTAGAGCGCAGAGCCGAAGCTTAAAATTGGTAAAACGCCTATCTGCAAATCTCCGACGGCGGTTCACCGCCAAAGCATTCTGTCAGCATTTTAGAAACATGTCCGTCCTTGTTAAGTCAAGAAGGATAACAGCCATTCTTTATTAGTATACCATTTTTCTCCTGCAAAATCAATAAATGGGCAAGAAAAGGGCTTATATGGCAGCATCTGCCCTGCTTCCTGTTCTCACCCTTTTGTCATAAAATACTTTACACCATGCTTGAAAGATATCATTCTCTATTTTATTTAAGCATTTGCTCTTTCATCGATCTTTTGGTAAAATGAAAGCAAGCCTACCGGAGTTGAACATACTCTCGGTGCCTTTGGGTCGCTTTTTCAGAGATGCAGTTAAAAAACCGCTTTAAAAGCGCCCGACAGATGGCTTTTGGTTCGGTACGCTTTCTTTTAAGCAAAGGCCCCGCACATTTTCTATGGCGGCCTGCCCTGCTGGATCGGATTGGATGGATCTGCTTTTCTCAGAAGAATAACGCAGCAGTGCCTGTTCGCCACACGACAATCGAGGAGGAATGAAGATGATTTACAAGGACTTTCAGGATTTAAAGCTCTCCGCACTTGGCCTGGGCGCTATGCGCCTGCCTGTTTTAAACAGCGACGATACCCGGATCGATGAAGCCCTAACGGAGAAAATGATCTCTTACGCGATGGAGCACGGAGTCAACTATTACGACACGGCGTGGGGCTACCACAACGGCAATTCCGAGCTCGTGATGGGCAAGCTGCTGAGTCGTTACCCGCGGGATCGCTACTATCTGGCGACCAAGTTTCCCGGATACGACCTCTCCAACATGGACAAGGTGGAATCTATTTTTGAACGGCAGCTCGAAAAATGCCGGGTCTCTTACTTCGACTTCTACCTCTTCCACAACGTCTGCGAGATGAATATCGACGCCTACCTCGACCCGAAGTATGGCATCTTCGATTATCTGATCCGGCAGAAAAAAGACGGGCGGATCCGCCACCTCGGTTTTTCCGCCCACGGCAGCTGCGAGGTGATGAAACGGTTCCTGGATGCCTATGGCGAGGAGATGGAATTCTGCCAAATTCAGCTCAACTGGCTGGATTGGACGTTCCAGGACGCCAAGGCAAAGCTGGAGCTGCTGAATAAACGCCATATCCCGGTTTGGGTGATGGAACCGCTTCGGGGCGGACAGCTCGCGGCGCTCTCCGACGAGGCGGAAAAAGCGCTGCATGCGCTCCGTCCGGACGAGGGAATCCCCGCCTGGGCTTTCCGTTTCCTTCAGGGTCTCTCCGAGGTTAAGGTTACCCTTTCGGGGATGTCGAACCTTGAACAGCTGGAAGAAAACATCCGCACTTTTGAAGTGGAGCGTCCTCTGTCCGGTTCAGAGACTGAGGCCCTATTAAAAATTGCCGGGGAAATGACGGAGAGGATCGTTCTCCCCTGCACAAAGTGTCGTTACTGTGTGAGCCATTGCCCACAGGGGTTGGATATCCCCGCACTCCTTGCGCTTTACAATGAGCACTGCTTTACCGGCGGCGGTTTCCTCGCTCCAATGGCTTTGATGGCACTGCCGCAGGAAAAACATCCTTCCGCCTGTGTCGGCTGCCGCAGCTGTGAGGCAGTCTGTCCGCAACAGATCAAAATTTCGGAGGCCATGGCAGACTTTCACCAAAAATTAAACGCTTGATCCTTCCATCCCCTATGACATTCAGAAAAAAGCCGAGGGGGATGGTTCTGTTGCAGGTTCCATATCAATTATATATTATATATTCCTTTAAATGTCTCTTTTGCTATTAATCTTTTAAGGAATCATAAACAAAATAAAAAGGCACGGTAAAATACCGTGCCTTTTTATACAAATTCCGTCAGATCAGCTCGATAATCGCCATCTCGGCGGCATCCCCACGACGGGGGCCGATCTTGACGATTCGGGTATAGCCGCCGTTTCTGTCCGCATATTTCGGAGAAATTTCATCCAAAACTTTTTTGGCGACAGACTCTTTTGTAATATAAGAGAAAACCTGGCGTTTATTGTGAAGGGAACTGTCTTTGCCAATGGTGATCATCTTTTCAGCCATTGCGCGAACCTCTTTGGCACGCGTTACGGTCGTCTCAATCCTGCCATTCTCAAGCAAGTAAGTGACCATTGCTCTGAGCATCGCCTTTCTGTGGTCGGAGGCTCTGCCCAGCTTTCTGCTTCCTGCCATTTGAATTCACTCCTTACTCCATAGCCTCTCCGGTTTTCCGGAAAAGTCCGGTATTATTCTTCGCCGCTGTTGAGGTTGAAGCCCAGGTTTTTGAGCTTCTCCACGACCTCTTCCAACGACTTTCTGCCGAGGTTTCTGACCTTCATCATATCGTCCTCGGACTTATTGATCAAATCTTCAACCGTATTGATGCCCGCGCGCTTCAAGCAGTTGAATGAACGCACAGACAGGTCAAGCTCCTCAATGGTCATCTCAAGGACTTTTTCCTTGCCCTTGTCATCTTTTTCCACCATAATCTCGGCGGCATATCCTTCTTCAGACAAATCTATAAATAGATTCAGATGCTCGTTGAGAACCTTGGCGCCCAGAGAAACCGCCTCTTTTGCGGAAATTGTCCCATCGGTCCAGATTTCCAGAGTCAGTTTGTCATAGTCGGTAATCTGGCCGACACGCGTATTTTCCACGGTGTAATTGACTTTGAGCACCGGCGTATAAATACTGTCCACCGGGATGACGCCGATCGAGGACTGAAGATTCTGCTTATTCCGCTCAGAGGGGACATACCCTCTCCCGCGGTCGATCACAATCTCCATATACAGCTTTGCACCCTGCGATAAGGTCGCAATGTGCATCCCGGGGTCGAGAATTTCGACCTCGCTGTCTGCCTTGATGTCTCCTGCGGTGATTTCGCCTTCGCCCTCTGCTTCGACATAGATCGTCTTCGGCGCTTCTCCATGGACTTTCGCAATCAGCCCTTTAATATTCAGAACAATCTCAGTGACGTCTTCCTTCACGCCAGGGATGGTTGAAAACTCATGCTGCACGCCGTCAATCTTGATCGACGTAACGGCAACACCAGGTAGCGAGGAGAGCAGCACGCGCCTGAGGCTGTTGCCCAGCGTTGTGCCGTAGCCGCGCTCGAGTGGCTCGAGAATAAATCTGCCGTAAGTTCCGTCGGATTTAATTTCTGCCGTCTCAATTCTTGGCTTTTCGATTTCAATCATTTATAACCCTCCTGTTTGCATGCCCAACAAGTACGATGAGCTAAAATGTTTCGACCGGCGAACCGGTTTTACAGCCATCCGGTTCATGATGCAGAGCGTAAACACCCGCAGGAATTTACGCTTATCCTGCACATGAAACAACAATCTGCGATTATTTGGAATACAGCTCGACAATGAGATGTTCTTCAACGTCAAGGTCGATATCCTCGCGGTTCGGCATCCGGGTTACCTTTGCGTTAAGGGTTTCTTTGTTCAGCTCAAGCCACATCGGGATCGGACGTGCGCCGGTGCTCTCCAGAACCGCCTTGATCTTGTCGCTCGAACGGCTCTTTTCACAGATGGTGACCTCGTCGCCCTCTTTGACCAGGTAGGAAGGGATGTTGACCTTTTTGCCGTTGACCAGGTAATGGTTGTGGACAACCAGCTGTCTGGCCTCTGCCCTGGAAGTCGCAAAACCAAGACGGTAAACGACATTGTCCAGGCGGGACTCGAGGATTCTCAAGAGGTTCTCACCGGTCATGCCGGCTTTGCGCTCTGCCATGTCGAAATATTTTGCGAACTGTCCCTCCAGAACGCCGTAATAACGTCTGGTTTTCTGTTTCGCTCTCAGCTGAATTCCATATTCAGATACTTTTTTGCGGCTTTGACCGTGCTGGCCAGGGGCATAGCCCCTTCTGGCGATCGCACATTTATCAGAATAACACCGTTCGCCTTTTAAGAACAGCTTCTGCCCTTCACGACGGCACATTCTGCAAACCGCACCGGTATATCTTGCCATTCGTTACACCTCCAAATTTGCACTCTTATACACGTCTTCTTTTCGGCGGACGGCAGCCGTTGTGCGGGATCGGGGTGACGTCTTTGATCATCGTCACCTCAAGCCCTGCCGACTGTAACGCTCTGATTGCCGCCTCACGTCCGGAACCGGGGCCCTTTACAAAAACCTCAACGGTTTTGAGTCCGTGCTCCATCGCGGCTTTTGCAGCGGTCTCGGCAGCGGTCTGCGCAGCGAACGGAGTGGATTTTCTGGAGCCGCGGAAGCCGAGGCCGCCGGCGGAAGCCCAGGAAATCGCATTCCCCTGTGTATCGGTAATCGTCACCATAGTGTTATTGAAGGTGGACTGGATATGAACGGCGCCACGCTCAATATTCTTGCGTTCACGACGTCTGCGAATCGTGGTTTTCTTAGCATTCTTAACAGCCATGTGTTCCTATCCTTTCCTGTTATTTCTTCTTGTTCGCTACGGTCTTTACCGGGCCTTTGCGGGTACGGGCGTTGGTTTTGGTCCTCTGTCCGCGGACCGGCAGGCCTTTTCTGTGGCGGACGCCGCGGTAGCAGCCGATTTCGATCAATCTCTTGATGTTCAGCGCGACATTTCTGCGAAGGTCGCCCTCTACGTCAAGGTTTTTGTCGATGTAATCGCGCAGCGCAGCCTCGTCCGCTTCGGTCAGATCCCGGACTCTGGTGTCGGGATTGACGCCGGTCGCTTCGAGGATTTTCTTTGCGGTTGCATTACCGATGCCGTAGATATAAGTGATACCGACTTCAATTCTCTTATCTCTCGGCAGGTCAACTCCAGCTATACGAGCCATTTTTTACCTTGCACCTCCAGTGCTTGACGAAAGTCCTTCCCTCCCTGTCTATTACAGGTTTACAGGAACCTATTTTCGTCCTCTTGAATTTATTTGAACTTTTTGGTCCAACGAAATAAGCTTAACCCTGACGCTGTTTGTGCTTCGGGTTCTGGCAGATTACCATGATGCGGCCTTTTCGTTTGATAATCTTGCACTTTTCGCAGATGGGTTTAACCGAAGGTCTTACTTTCACTTGAAATACCTCCTTTAAAGGCTTTTAAGCGCCCGCCGCCCAAAAAGCGGAAACGGGGATCAATTTTTTACTTTGAACGCCAGGTAATGCGTCCCTTTGACAAATCATACGGCGACATCTCGACAGTTACCTTGTCGCCCGGCAGGATGCGGATAAAATTCATCCGCAGCTTGCCCGAAATATGCGCTAAAATTTTATGGCCGTTGGCCAGCTCCACCTGGAACATCGCGTTCGGAAGAGCTTCTACAACGACGCCCTCGATCTCGATTACATCGTCTTTTGCCAAGCAAATACCTCCCTCATTCAAAAACCGGCGGCTGTCCCCCATGCTGAAAGGGCCACAGCTTTCGCTTCAGCATTGTATTGCCGTGGATTTCATCTAGATCCAATCTCTCTTTGGTACCAGCCAAATGCTTTGGATTCTTCCGCTTTGGGTGTTCTAATTTCCGCTCCCTGCCGTCCGCAACCAGCGGCCAGCCGTCCCGAAAACCGACTACCACGCCGAAGGATCCTTTATCATGGCCTGCTGTGGATCTTACCACCGAGCCTTCCGTCAGCTGCATTAAAACCACCTCACGCCCGGGTCAGGATGACCGGACCGTCGCCAGTAATGGCTATGGTATGTTCAAAATGTGCCGAAAGACTGCCTGAGGCCGTTTTAACCGTCCAGCCATCTGCAAGCACGTTCACGCCCTCGCCTTTGATGTTGATCATCGGCTCGATCGCCAGCGTCATTCCCGCTGCGAGACGCACGCCCCTTCCGGGTGTGCCGTAATTCGGAACCTCCGGGGACTCGTGAAGCTTGCGCCCCACGCCGTGGCCGACAAACTGTTTGACCACCGCATATCCCCTGCTTGTGACATATTCCTCGACCGCGTGGGAGACATCCCCAATCCGGTTGCCCACCCGCGCCATCTTAATTCCTTCATAAAGGCTCTGTTCGGTAACGTCCATCAACCGTTTTGCCTCGGGCGATACCTCGCCCACGGCAAAGGTCGCCGCATTGTCGCCATGATATCCGCCGATAAAAGCGCCTACATCCACCTTGACGAGATCGCCCGGCTGGATGATCCTCTTTTTGCTGGGGATCCCGTGGATGACCTCATCGTTGATCGAAATACAGGCACAGCCGGGAAAACCGCCGTACCCGAGAAAGGATGCCTTTGCCCCTTTCGATTCGATGAACTCCCGGATGATGGTGTCCAGCTCATAGGTGCTCATTCCGGCTTTGACCCGCTCCCCGGCAAGCTTTAACGCCTGCGCGGAAAGGATGCAGGCCTTGCGCATCTGTTCCAGCTCACGGGCTGTTTTCAGAGAAATCATCTCAAGCCTCCACAGCCTTCAGGGTGAGGGCGGTCGTATCCTTGACTTCCTCCTGGCCTTCTACCACTGCGAGCTTTCCGGTCTTCCGGTAATACTCCTTCAAAGGCTCGGTCTGCTCGTGATAGACACGGAGACGGTCTTTGACGGTGTCGGGGTGGTCGTCCTTGCGCTGAACGGTCTTTCCGCCGCATTTGTCGCAGACGCCGCCCTCTTTGCTCGGCTTGTATTCGAGGTGGTAGGACGCGCCGCAGCTTTCACAAACCCGGCGGCCGGACAGCCTCGCCATAATTGTTTCATCCGCCACTTCAATGTCGATTACCCGATCGATCCGGATTCCCATCTGGTCGAGCGCCTCCGCCTGGGGAACCGTCCGCGGGAAACCGTCCAGGATAAACCCGCCGGCGCAGTCCTGCTGCACCAGCCGCTCCTTGATGATGGCAATTACCACTTCATCCGGGACGAGCTGGCCCGCATCCACATAGGATTTGGCTTTTAACCCGGTCTCCGTCCCATTTTTCAGCGCTTCACGGATGATGTTGCCGGTCGAAATGGTGGGGATCCCGAGGTGTTCGGAAACAACCTCAGCCTGAGTTCCCTTGCCGGCGCCCGGCGCCCCTAAAAAAATCAGATTCATATCGATCACCCTGCGATACGGGAGCCGCGTAAAAAGAGGATCTCTCTTTTCTGCGCGCCCGGTATCATTCCTTTCTTCGTATTTCTCACACCGGCTCTCCGTTATTCCAAAAAGCCTTTATGATGCCTCATCGTGATCTGAGACTCGAGCGTCCTCATGGTTTCCAGCGCAACGCCGACGACAATCAGGATCGACGTACCGCCGATTGCAATATTGATTCCGCTGATATTGGTGAAGACAATCGGGAAGATTGCGATAATCCCAAGGAAGATCGCCCCGACAAAGGTGATTTTAGAAAGAACCTTCGAGATGAAGTCGCTGGTGGGTTTCCCTGGGCGGATGCCCGGAATCGCCCCGCTGTTCTTGCGGAGATTATTGGCAATTTCGATTGGATTATACTGGATCGCAACATAGAAGTAGTTGAACCCGATAATCAGCACGAAATAAATGATGCCGTACCAGATGCTGGTGTAGTTGAAAACGTCCAGAAACCCTCTCCAGAAGCTGCCCTCTTCCGGCTGGAAGAACGCTGCAATGGTTCCCGGGATCGAGACAAAGGAGCTCGCAAAGATGATCGGCATAACGCCGCTCATGCTGACCTTGATCGGGATGTGGGAATTCTGGCCGCCGTACATCTTCCGCCCGACGACGCGCTTTGCGTACTGGACCGGGATCCTGCGCTCCGCGTTGGTCATGACGACGATGAACGCGATAATCAGGATAAAGACAACCGCGACCAAAGGAATCAGGACATAGTAAAGCGGGTTGCCCATATTCCAGTACTGGATCAGGGTGTTGATCATAGACGGGCCGCGGGAGATAATCCCGGCGAAAAGAATGATGGAGATGCCGTTCCCGATCCCCTTTTCGTTGATCCGCTCACCGAGCCAGACGATCACCGCAGTACCGGCAACAAAGGTTACCACAATCACGGCGGCCACAAAGAAGCCTGCCCCGCCGTTCAGATGGGCACTGCTGATCGCACCGGAATTGCGCGCGAGGAAGTAATAGGCCACACCCTGCAAAAGAGCCAGGGCAAACGTCGTGTAACGGGTGATCTTCGCAAGCCTTTTGCGCCCTTCCTCGCCCTCTTTGGACATCCGCTCCAGCGGAGGGATAGCCACAGTGAGCAGCTGGATGATAATCGAGGCGTTGATATAAGGGGTAATCGACATCGCGAACAGGGTTGCGCTCGCAAAAGCGCCGCCTGTCATAATGTCGAGATAGCCCAGGAAATCGCCGCCGGATTCGATCATCGACTTCAGTGCGCTCGGATCCAGAAAAGGAACGGGGATTGCAGAACCGACCCTGAAGATCACGATAATCAACAGAGTGTAAAGGAGTTTTTTCCTTGTTTCAGGAATTGCCAACGCATTACGAATCGTCTGAAACATTTTGCCCTCCATTCCGTCCGTAACGAAGTGTAAAACACGCGGTCAATTATAAGGTCTCCGCCGTGCCGCCTGCTTTTTCGATCTTCTCTTTCGCGCCGGCAGAGAAGGCGGCAGCCTTGACGGTCAGCTTTTTGGAAAGCTCGCCGTTGCCGAGAATCTTGACGCCGTCAAGCTCTTTGCGGACGATTCCAGCATTCATCAGGGCTTCCAGATCGACGACCGCACCGTCGTCGAAGCGGTTCAAATCCACGACGTTGACCGTGGAATATCTGGTCGCAAAAATATTGTTGAACCCTCTTTTCGGAACGCGTCTCTGAAGGGGCATCTGGCCGCCTTCAAAGCCCGGCCGCACGCCGCCGCCCGAACGAGCGTTCTGGCCTTTATGGCCTTTACCGGCTGTTTTGCCGTTTCCGGAACCGGCGCCGCGCCCTTTGCGCTTGACGTCGTGGTTGGAACCAGCCGCCGGAGTTAACTCGTGCAGTTTCATCTTAACCTCCATTCCGCCGCCTGTGATAAGCGGCAAATGACTCTTTCAAACATGGGCTCATGAGAAACCAGGTCAGCCTTCGACAACCTCAACCAGATGGGCGACCTTTGCGATTTTGCCTTTGGTCGCGTCGTTGTCGGGCTGGGTGGAAACGTCGCCGATCTTACGCAGGCCCAGCGCGTTTACCGTTGCAATCTGATCTTTTTTTCTGCCGGAAAGACCTCTCACGAGCTTGACTTGAATTGTTTTATCCGCCATGAGTCAATCCTCCCTTACCCTAAAATTTCTTTAACGGATTTTCCCCTGATCTCCGCCATCTGCTCCGCCGTGCGCAGGGATGCGAGCCCGTTGATGGTCGCCCGTACGACGTTGCAGGGGTTGTTGGAGCGCAGGGCCTTGGTTCTGATGTCCTTGATCCCGGTGACCTCGATAACGGCACGGACAGGGCCGCCCGCGATTACGCCGGTGCCTTCCGGGGCGGGATTCATCAAAACGCGGCCGGCGCCGAACCGCCCGATGATTTCGTGGGGGATCGTGGTGCCGTTGATGGAAATCTTGATCAGATTTTTCTTCGCGTCCTCAATCCCTTTGCGGATGGCGTCCGGAACCTCGCCGGATTTTCCGAGGCCGAAGCCGACGATGTCGTTGCCGTCCCCGACGACGACCAGCGCGGCAAACTTGAAGATACGCCCGCCCTTTACGGTTTTGGAAACGCGGTTGATGGCAACCACTTTTTCTTTCAAATCATATGCGTTAGCATCTATAATAGCCAAATGAATACCTCCTCTTAAAACTTGAGGCCGCATTCGCGGGCTCCCTCAGCCAGTTCCAAAACCCGGCCGTGGTAAATGTAACCGCCGCGGTCGAAAACGACCTCTTCGATTCCCTTTTCCAAAGCTTTCTTTGCAACCAACTGGCCTACTTTGCGAGCGCCCTCCTTGTTGGAGCCGCTTCCTTCAAATCCTTTTTCGATCGATGAAGCCGCAACAAGAGTAACGCCGTTGACGTCGTCTATAATCTGCGCATAGATGTTTTTCGAGGAGCGGAATACATTCAGGCGCGGACGCTCAGGTGTACCGCTGATCTTCGCACGGACTCTGCGGTGTCTCTTGATTCTGGAATTGGTTCCAGCAGTCTTTTTCACCATTCCAAGTCAACTCCTTTCATTACTTCTTGCCTTTACCGGCTTTCCCTTCTTTGCGCTGGATATATTCGCCGGCATATTTGATGCCCTTGCCCTTATACGGCTCCGGCGGACGTTTCTCGCGCACTTCGGCGGCGAACTGGCCGACCTTCTGTTTGTCCGGGCCCGAGATGACAACCTTATTCGGGTTGGGGACGTCGATGGTGATCCCGTCGATCTCGGGGCAGACGACCTGATGGGAGTACCCGAGGTTCATGACCAGATCCTTGCCCTGCTTCGCCGCACGATAACCAACGCCGTTGATCTCAAGCTCTTTGGAGAAGCCGTTCGTGACGCCTTCCACCATGTTGGCGATCAAGGTGCGGGTCAGGCCGTGCAGGCTTTTATGCTCTTTGTCCTCGCTCGGACGGTTTACGTTGATGACGCTCCCGTCGAGAACGACCGACATGTCTTTGTGAAAATCCCGTTCCAGTGTCCCTTTCGGGCCTTTCACCGTGATGTGGTTCCCATTGATCTTCACATCTACACCGGAGGGAACATCGATGGGCTTTCTTCCAATTCGTGACATTCGACGTCTACCTCCTTTTACCAGATAAACGCAAGGACTTCGCCGCCGACGTTCGCTTTGCGCGCCGCCTTGTCGGTCATGATCCCCTTGGATGTGGACAGAATCGCCACTCCGAGGCCCTTCATCACCCTTGGCATATCCTCAACGTTCGAATAAATACGCAGGCCCGGCTTGGAAACTCTGCGCAGTCCTGTAATCACCTGGGACTTGTTCTCGCCGTATTTCAAGGTAATACGGATCGTTCCCTGCTTCCCGTCTTCGATGACCTGGAAGCTCTTTACATAACCCTCGTCAACAAGAATCTGGGCAATCGCCTTTTTCATGTTGGATGCGGGTATATCCACCGTGTCGTGTTTTGCTGTGTTTGCGTTCCGGATCCGGGTGAGCATATCAGCAACTGTATCGGTGATTTGCATGCCGTCAACCTCCTTTGCTTCTAGCAGCTCTTACCAGCTTGCTTTTTTCACGCCGGGGATCTGGCCCTTGTAAGCCAGCTCTCTGAAACAGATACGGCAGACGCCGTATTTTCTCAGGTAGGCGTGCGGTCTTCCGCAGATTTTACACCTGTTGTAGGCACGGGTGGAAAACTTCGGCTCTCTCTGCTGTTTTACTTTCATGGACGTTTTAGCCATTGACTGTTTCCTCCCTTATTTTGCAAACGGAGCGCCCATGAGAGACAAAAGCTCCCTGGCCTCTTCATCTGTTTTCGCGGTGGTGACAAAGCAGATATCCATCCCTCTGACCTTGTCGATTTTATCGTAATCGATCTCCGGGAAAATGAGCTGTTCCTTTACGCCCATATTGTAGTTGCCGCGCCCGTCAAAGGAGTTCGGGTTGATCCCGCGGAAATCCCTGACCCTCGGGAGGGCGACGTTGAAGAGGCGGTCGACAAACTCATACATATTTTCAGCGCGCAGGGTAACCTTTGCGCCGATGTCCATCCCCTCGCGGAGTTTAAAGTTCGCTACAGATTTCTTCGCCTTGCAGACGATGGGGCGCTGGCCGGTGATTGCCGACAGATCCGCCATAATCGCGTCGATGATCTTGCTGTTGTCGCGGGCCTCGCCGCATCCAACGTTGACAACAACCTTTTCAAGCTTCGGAATCTGCATGACGCTTTTGTAGCCGAACTTTTTCATCATAGCCGGGGCAATCTCTTTTACATAAGCATCTTTCAGTCTTGCCATGTCTTTTCCTCCTCACTTAAAAGGTTGCGCCGCATTTTTTGCAAAGGCGCTCTTTTTTGCCGTCCTCGCTGACCTTATGCCCGACGCGGGTCGGCTTTTTGCACTTCGGGCAGACGAGCTGAACCTTGCAGGCGTAGATCGGGGACTCGGCTTTCACGATGCCGCCGGTCTCTCCCATCCTTCTCGGTTTTACGTGCTTGCTGACGATGTTGCAGCCTTCCACGATCACCTTCTGCTCAGAGGGGCTGACCTCCAGGACCTTACCCTGCTTGCCCTTGTCCCTGCCGGTCAGGATGACAACGGTATCCTCGCTTTTTACGTGTACTTTATTCATTTTCAAGCGCACCTCCCATCAAAGTACTTCCGGCGCCAGCGAAAGAATCTTGAGATATTCCTTCTCGCGAAGCTCTCTCGCAACAGGCCCAAAAATACGGGTGCCTCTCGGGTTTTTATCGTCGCGGATGATGACCGCCGCGTTCTCATCGAAACGGATATAGGTTCCGTCGTCGCGGCGGACCCCCTTCGCGGAACGGACGATAACTGCTTTTACTACATCGCCTTTTTTAAC
>CAZSIV010000028.1:0-28301 GCA_964607135.1 uncultured Oscillospiraceae bacterium
TTTCTTTTTGCGAAACTTATTCTACCTTATCAGTGACAACAGTGACAGTTAAGGCAATAAGCTCCCGCCAATAGCCTGAGATTTTTCCTACAAAAAACACGCCGGCATCGATAGGATGCCGGCGCGCCATTTGATCTTTCAAACTTTGTGACTTCTTATTTGCTGAGCCGCTCTTCCAAGCCCTCAAGCTCTTTGGTCAATTCCTTCGGCAGTCTGTCGCCAAACTGCGCATAGAACTCGCGAATGCCAGCAGCTTCCTCTTTCCAGAGGTCTTTATCAACGCTGAGGAGGTCAGCGACAACGTCAGTGCTGATGTCGAGCCCCTCGATATTGATATCCTCCGGCTTCGGCTCGTAACCGATCGGAGTTTCAACCGCATCCGCCTTACCGTCGCAGCGGTCGAGAATCCACATCAGAACGCGCATATTGTCGCCAAATCCCGGCCAGATGAAGTGGCCTTCATCGTCGGTGCGGAACCAGTTGACGTTGAAAATCTTCGGCGCCTTATCGCCCAGCTTCTTGCCCATGTCGAGCCAGTGCTGGAAGTAGTCGCCCATGTGATAGCCGCAGAACGGACGCATTGCCATCGGGTCACGGCGGACAACGCCGACAGCACCGGTGGCGGCAGCGGTTGTCTCGGAAGCCATGGTCGAACCAACGAACACGCCGTGGGTCCAGTCAAAGGACTGGTAAACCAGCGGAGCGGTTTTCGCGCGGCGGCCGCCGAAAATCATAGCGGAGATCGGCACGCCGTTCGGATTGTCGAACTCAGGGCTGACACAGGGGCAGTTTTTCGCCGGCGCGGTGAAACGGCTGTTCGGATGAGCGCCCTTCTCGGTGGACTCTTTGCCGTTCCAGGGATTGCCTTTCCAGTCCAGCGCATTTTCCGGCGGATTCTTGTCGAGGCCTTCCCACCAAACCGTATTGGTGTCTTTGTTCAAAACGACGTTGGTGAAGATGGTACCCTTCTTGGTGGACGCCAGTGCATTCGGGTTGGACTTCGCATTGGTGCCGGGGGCAACGCCGAAGAAACCGTTCTCCGGGTTGATCGCGTAGAGGCGGCCATCCGGGCCCTGTCTCATCCAGGCGATATCGTCGCCGACACACCATACTTTATAGCCTTTATCCGCATAGACCTTCGGCGGGATCAGCATAGCCAGATTGGTTTTGCCGCAGGCGGACGGGAAGGCGGCGGAGATGTATTTTACCTCGCCCTGCGGATTCTCGATGCCGAGGATCAGCATGTGCTCAGCCATCCAGCCTTCGTTTTTGCCCTGGTAGGATGCGATGCGCAGCGCAAAACATTTTTTGCCGAGGAGAACGTTTCCGCCGTAACCGGAGTTGATCGACCAGATGGTATTATCCTCCGGGAAGTGGACGATATAGCGGTTTTCCGGATCGACAGCCGCTTTGGAGTGAAGACCGCGGACGAAGTCGTCGGAGGTATCCCCGAGATTCTCAAAAGCAGCCTTTCCCATACGGGTCATGATGTCCATGTTGAGGACAACGTAGATCGAGTCGGTCAGTTCGACGCCGACCTTCGCGAGCGGAGAGCCGATCGGCCCCATGGAATAGGGGATGACGTACATGGTGCGGCCTTTCATAACGCCGTCGTACATCGGGGTCAGCTTCGCATACATTTCTTTGGGGTCGCACCAGTTGTTGATCGGGCCTGCATCCTCTTCTTTTCTGGTGCAGATAAAGGTTCTGTCCTCCACGCGGGCGACGTCGTTCGGCACAGTTCTATGCAGGTAGCATCCCGGCAGCTCATCCTGGTTCAAAGGAAGCATTTCGCCGGTTTTGGTCGCATCGGCGCGCAGACCGTTGAGCTGCTCCTCGCTGCCGTCAATCCAAACGACCTGATCCGGTTTGCAGAGAGCAACCATTTCGTCGACCCATTTGAGTACATTTTTGTTGTTTGTCAGCATGTAGGGGGTCTCCTTTCAACTTTCCAAAGTTTGAAAAATAAAATTTCTATGTTTATAAGTATAGCCCAAATCCGTTCTATTTGCAAGCCGAATTCGTTAAAAAATCATCAATTTTTGTTTTTTCATTTAAAATGAGATTTGATAGAAAAAATCAGTTTCAGAAAAGAAAATTCTCTTTATGCACTATGCAAAAAGGCGGCGGAATGCTTCCGCGGCCCGTGACCGGGCAGGACAATACGCGATTCGTAAGTGATACCAATAACAGCATTTGTGTCCCGCGAGGCACCTCGCAGGATAAAAACCTTTTGACCGGCAAAATGTTGGGGTGTGAATTGCCCGCAGGGGTACCCTGCCCCGCGCGACACATGTTTTGTACAATGCGCTTTGCAGGTTGAAAACCCGGGGACCGGTAAAACGTTGGGGTGCGGATTGCCCAGTCCGGGCACGGACCGCAGGACAAAAGCCTAAAAACAGTAAAATGTTGGGGTGTGAAATTGTCCTGCCGGGGTCACCCGGATTTTACGCCATGTGTGACACTTGCTCAAAGGCCGGATAAAACCGGGTCGTCGACCGGCAGTGAGGCGGCTGCGTTTAGATCCATCCCGGCGGTATGCCCTGTAATCAGCTCATAATACCCCTGTGCGGCGATCATCGCCGCGTTGTCCCCGCAGAGGGAGAGGGGGGGCGCAAAGAACCGGTAGCCCCGTTCGGCGCAGTCTTTTTCCACCCGGGCGCGCAGGCCGGAGTTTGCCGATACGCCGCCTGCCAGGACGATTTTTTTACAGCCGCATTCCTCCGCCGCCATCATCAGCCGCGGGGCGAGGATATCGCAGACAGCCTGTTGAAAAGAAGCGGCAACGTCGTTTGCGGGAAGGGATTCTCCTTTTTGCTCCGCGTTGTGCACCAGATTGATGACCGCCGTTTTCAGCCCGGAAAAGCTGAAATCGTAGGGGCAGCCGTCCACCTGCGGGCGCGGGAGCTTAAAAGCGGGTGGATTTCCCTCCTTTGCGGCCCTGTCCATATAGATGCCGCCCGGATAGGGAAAACCGAGGGTGCGGGCGGCTTTGTCATAAGCCTCGCCGGCTGCGTCGTCATGGGTGCGTCCGATGACGCGGAAATCCGTATAATCCCGCACTTCTATAATATGGCTGTGCCCGCCCGATACCACCAAGCAAAGAAAAGGCGGTTCCAGCTCCGGATGAGCGAGATAGTTCGCCGCGATATGCCCCCGGATGTGATGCACCGGCACCAGCGGCTTTCCGGAGACCATGACGAGCCCTTTCGCGAAGTTCACCCCTACCAGCAGCGCGCCGATCAGCCCAGGGGCGAAGGTGACGGCTATGGCGTCGACCTCCCCTAGGGAAAGCCCCGCCTGTTCCAGCGCTTCGTCCACCACCCCGACGATGTCCTCGCAATGGCGGCGGGAGGCGATTTCCGGGACGACGCCCCCGTACTTTTTATGTTCCTCCACCTGAGAGGCGACGACTGAGGAAAGCACCATCCTGCCGTCTGCAACGACCGCTGCGGCGGTTTCGTCACACGAGGATTCAATTCCGAGTATCTTCATCACCATGAAACTCCTTTTTCATCAAAACAGCATCCTCTGCCGGCTCTTGATAGAACCGCTTTCGCAGGCCGACAGGGGAAAATCCGAATTTGCGGTACAGCGACAGGGCAGGTGTGTTGCTCTGCCGGGCTTCGAGGGTCGCGCTTTCCGCCCCCGCGGAGGCTGCGAGATTTAAAAGCGCCGCCAGCAGGGAGGATGCGACCCCTTTCCCACGATCCTCTTCCCTGACGCAGAAGGTGTTGATATGCAGGCTTTCACAAACCAGATGGCTGCTCAGATAACCGAGGATCTCTCCTTCCCGCTCTGCGACCAGGGTGACCCCGTAAGGATTAGAAAGCTCGCTTTCGAAGGCGGAGGCACTCCATGGGTCGCTGAAGTTTTCCCGCTCCAACAGAGCCAGTGCCGGGATATCGCCTCGTTCCATTCCCCGGACCCTCACTCCGCACACAGTGGATTCTCCTCAAAAAAGCGCGCAAAAAACGCTTTGATCTGCTCCAAACAGCGGCGGTATTCTTCCAAATCCCCGCCGTAAGGATCGGGTAGCTGCATCACCGTGATCTTTTCAGACGAGCCGGGAACCGCCTTGGAGAGCAAGGCCTTATGCTCCTCCGACATGACGAAGACCCGCTCCGCTTCGGCGATCTCCTCCAGGGTAATCCGATGGGACAGATGCCCGGAGAGGTCGAGCCCTTCTTCCTGTGCGGCTGTCACCGCGTTCGGGGAAGCCGGCTGTCCGTCAAAGGCCGCAACCCCGGCGCTGTCGGCCGTATATGCCTCCGCAAGCCCCTTTTCAGCCAGAATCCGGTTCAGAACTGCGGCCGCCATCGGGCTGCGGCAGGTATTCCCGGTGCAGACGGCCAAAAGCCGCTTTTTTTGTTTGTCTTCCATTTTAATCACCTTTTGACAGAATTATTTGGGCGGTGCCCCACCCACGATCTATGTGGATGAAAACCGGCAGAAGCGTGGGAATAATCTCCCTTATTTGCCCAACCATGCGGGGATGGACTTGATAGGAACGGCTTATTCCTTCGCATCGTACCAGGTCTTTCCCCGCGATACGTCGACCAGAAGGCTGACCTTCAGCTTCGCCGCCTGCTCCATTTCTTCCCGCAGATACCCCTCCGCACGGGCGGCGTCCTTTTCCGCAACCTCCAGAATCAGCTCGTCATGCACCTGGAGAATCAATTTGCCGTCCACCTTCTCTTCCAAGAGACGGCGGTAGACCCGCACCATCGCGATCTTGATGATA
Organism: uncultured Oscillospiraceae bacterium; assembly: GCA_964607135.1. Classification (GTDB taxonomy): domain Bacteria; phylum Bacillota; class Clostridia; order Oscillospirales; family Ruminococcaceae; genus Metaruminococcus_A. The sequence goes on from CAZSIV010000028.1 coordinate 4,745, forward strand.
TCCGCCGCCGTCCCCTGGATCGGCGCGTTCATCGCCGCCCGTTCGCCGAAATTGCGGATGTTCTTGTTCTGGGATTTTAACTCCTCCAAAAATCTGCGGCGGCCGAACATGGTGGTCACATAACCGTTTTTCTTTGCAGCCTCTACCGTCTCTTTCATGAAGCGGTCGACGCCGCTGTAGGTTTCCAGATAGTTTTTGATATAATCCGAAGCCTGTGCGACCGGCACGCCAATATCCTGCGACAGAGAGAACGCGCCGATCCCGTAAACGATTCCGAAGTTGATCGCCTTCGCACGGGTTCGCATCTCATGGGTCACCATTTCGAGCGGCAGGCCGAACACCTCCGAGGCGGTGGAAGCGTGGATATCCGTCCCGTCGCTGAAGGCGTCGATCATCCGCTCGTCCTCCGCCAGATGCGCGAGGATCCGCAGCTCGATCTGGGAATAGTCGGCGTCGATTAGGACATAGCCGTCTTTTGCGACAAAGAAGCGGCGCATCTGGCGGCCCAGCTCGGTCCGCGCCGGGATATTCTGCATGTTCGGTTCGGTCGAGCTGATCCGCCCGGTTCGGGTTTCGGTCTGCTTGAAGGTGGAATGGACGCGGCTGTCCGAATCGACGACCTTGAGCAGTCCGACCACATAGGTGGAGTAGAGCTTGGTCAGCTTGCGGTATTCCAACAGGGCCGGGACGATGGCGTGCTCGCCCCGGATCGCTTCGAGTGCGTCGACATCGGTCGAATAGCCGCTTTTGTTCTTCTTTTTTGGGGTCAGCCCCAGCTTTTCAAAGAGGATGACGTTGAGTTCCTTGGTGGAATTCGGATTGAAGGTTTCCCCGGCCAGCTCGAGCATCCGGTTTTTCAGCACCTCGATCTGTTCCGACAAGGCGGCGCCGAAAGCGTGGATTCCGTCTTTGTCGACGGCAAAGCCGCTGTATTCCATCGACGCGAGCACTAGGCTGAGCGGCATCTCAATCTCCTCGAAAAGGCGGAGCATCCCCTGCGCCGCCAGCTCCTGCTTCAGAATCCGGCAGAGCTCGGGGAAAACGGCGGCCGCGAGGCAGGATTCATCCAGCTGGGGCAGCGGAATGTCGTAACGCTTTGCCAGGTTGACAGGGTCGTAGCTCCGCCCGGCCGCGTCCAGCAGATAAGCGGCGAGCGCCCCGTCAAACACGACGTTTTTGAGCTCCGTCCCCCGTTCCATACAGAAGCGGTAGAGCGGCTTCACGTCAAAGGTTCGTTTGGGCAGCCCGGACGGGAGGATCAGCTCAAAAAAAGCCTGTTCCGCCTGAAAACGGAATTCATATACGGCGTCCTCTGTGACGACGTGGAGTTTCTCCACGGCATCGCCGTCCAGAAAAGCGAGAAAGTCCAGCGTTTTTTCTTGGGCGAGGGCGGCGCGCACCTGCTCATAATCCGGCTCGGATACGAGCCGGGCGGGGCAGGGAGATTCGAGAACCAGCTGAGGAGAAAGGCTTTCTGTCCCATCCGCTTCGAGATGGAGCTTTTGGATATAGGAATACATCTCGTACCGGTTGAAGAGGGCGGCTAAGGCGGCGTCATCCCGCTTTCCGGCGTGGTAGTGTTCCAGCTCCAGATCGATGGGGGCCTCCCTGCAAATTGTGGCGAGCTCCTTGCTCATAAAGGCCGATTCCTTCCCTTCCGTAAGGAGCTTTTTGATCCGCGGCGTTGTTTCGATTGCCTCCACGTTTGCGTAAATCGCTTCGATTGCGCCGTATTTCTGGATCAGCGAAAAGGCGGTTTTCTCCCCGATCCCTTTGACGCCGGGGATATTGTCGGAGGAATCGCCCATCAGCGCCTTGACGTCCACCAGCTGTTCCGGCTCCACCCCGTATTCGTCAAAATACCGCTGAGGCGTGTAGAGGATCGCTTCCCGGGTGGTTGCGAGCCGGACGTTGACCTCGTCGGTAATCAGCTGGAGACAGTCCCGGTCCCCGGTGGCAATGACGCATTCGTTCCCTGTTCTGGTGCAGAGCTCGGCCAGCGTGCCGACGATGTCGTCCGCCTCGTAGCCTTCTTTTTCAATGACGGAAAAGCCCATCGCCCGGATGATTTCTTTGGCGACCGGCATCTGCATGAGCAGCTCGGGCGGCGTCCCTTTGCGGGTGCCTTTATAAGCGTCGTACATTTTGTGCCGGAAGGTCGGGGCGTGAACGTCGAACGCAACGGCGACGCCGTCGGGGGAGAGCTCATGCTCCATCTTTAAAAGGATGTTCATAAAGCCGACCAGGGCATTGGTAAAAAAACCGTCCTTTGTGGTGAGCAGCTTGACGCCGTAAAAGGAGCGGTTCAGGATGCTGTTTCCATCGATGGCGAGGAGTTTCATAAAGGAACCTCTTTCAAAATTACTGTTTTTCTTCTTTATTATGTTGACGGATTGCCGCCGTTATATTACACTTTCAAGGAGAGGTTTTTACAGGGTACCCCTGCGGCCGCGGAGTGCCTCCGCTCTCAATTCGCACTCAAACATTTTACCGGTCTCTAAGTTTCAATCCTGCGAGATACATTTGCGAACCAACGCGCCGCGCGGGAAAGAAACGCTGTTATTTGCGTCACCTGTGAATCGCGTTTGTCCGGGCGGGGTCACCCGACCCTGCGAGGCACATTGTACAAAATATGTAGCTCGTGGGTTACGAATGTTTCTTTTCGTACGGCTTGCGAATCGCGTATTGACAGCGGAGGCATTCCGCCCTGCGAGGTGCGCCGGGTGACTCCGGTTAGACAATGCCCGTGGCCGGGCCGGACAATTCGGCGGCGAACCGCCGCTGGTGGTTTGCACACCAAGAGTTTGCCGGTTTTTGAGTTTCAATCCTGCGAGATACATTTGCGAACCAACGCGCCGCGCGGGATACGAATGTTGTTAGCAGAACAACTTACGGATCGCGTCTGCCGGCGGAGGTACTCCGCCGAAATCTTCGATTGCGCTAACGGGTCAGGTTCTTATTGCGACCAGCGGGAGCAACAAGGTTCTGGGGTACCCATTCGCAATCTTCGATTGCGCTAATGGGTCAGGTTCTTATTGCGACCAGCGGGAGCAACAAGGTTCTGGGGTACCCATTCGCAATCTTCGATTGCGCTAATGGGTCAGGTTCTTATTACGAGCGTTAGCGAATAACAAGATTTTCGGGTACCCACCAGCAATCTGTGATTGCATCTGTGGGTGAAAATATTATTACGAAGCTGTAAGCAAAGCAACAATGTTCTCGGGTACCCGTTCGAAATCTTTGATTTCGCTAACGGGTGAGGTTATTATAACACACCCTCGCTGTGGTTTCAATCAAAGTAAAGGAGGAAGCGGTATGAAAACAATCCAAATCGGCGGCGTATCTGTTGAGCAGGCTGCCAGCCTCGCGCCGATGGCCTCGGTTGCAGACCGGACGTTCCGCGCCCTTTGCCGCTCCTACGGCGCGGCGATGGTCACCGGAGAGATGGCGAGCGCCAAAGGGATGGTCTATTCCGGTAAAAAAACGGCGGAGCTGTTAGAGGTGACTGAGGAGGAACGCCCGATGGCGGTTCAGCTGTTCGGGGACGACCCTTATTTTATTGCTCTTGCCGCCGAAAAAGCGATGCAATACAAGCCGGATTTTATCGATATCAACATGGGCTGCCCGGTTCCAAAGGTGGTGGCCAACCGCAGCGGGAGCGCTTTGATGAAGACGCCCCGGCTGGCTGGGGAAATCCTGCGCGCGGCTGTAAACGCCGTTCCAGTCCCCGTCACGGCCAAAATCCGGGCGGGATGGGATGAGGACACGCGCAATGCGGTCGAGGTAGCGAAAATCTTAGAGCAGAACGGAGCGGCGGCGGTGACGGTACACGGGAGAACCCGCCGGCAGATGTACGCGCCGCCTGTCGACCTGGAGGTGATCCGGGAAGTAAAAGAAGCGGTTTCGATCCCCGTCATTGGGAATGGAGACATTGAAACGCCGGAAGACGCCAGGCAGATGTATGACCGCACCGGCTGCGACCTGGTGATGGTTGGGCGGGGCTCCTATGGCCGGCCCTGGATTTTTTCCCAGATCAGGGAATACCTTGAGACGGGCGCTTTTCCCCCTGACCCGCCGCTTGAAAAGCGGATGGCGGTGATGAAAGCCCATATTGCCGCACTCTGCGCCCACAAGGGTGAACGGATGGGGATGCGACAGGCGCGCCATCACGCCGCCTGGTACCTCAAGGGGCTGCACGGCGCTGCGGCTTTTCGGAGGGCCTGCGGGGAACTGACGGCGCTGGGCGACCTCGACCGGCTGATTGAATGGGTGCTCAAGGAGAACCGGGAGGAAATATTATGACTGTCCGTGAAGCAAAGCAGAAAGACTTAAAGGGTCTGCTCGCCCTTTACACCCATCTGCATGACAATCCGGTCCCGCCGGACAGCGAGGCACTTTCCGCTCTCTGGCAGAGGATTTTGGCGGATAAAAAGCACCACGTCCTTCTGGCGGAGGAGGATGGGCAGATTGTCTCCTCCTGTGTCGTTGTGATGATTGAGAACCTCACCCACTGCCAGCGTCCTTATGCTCTGGTGGAGAATGTTGTCACTGCCCCCGGCTGCCGTGGCAGGGGGCTGGCCACTGTGTGCCTCAATTTCGCAAAACAGCTTGCTGTAAAGGAAAATTGCTACAAAATCATGCTGATGACCGGTTCAAAAGAGGAAAGCACGCTACGCTTTTACGAAAAAGCCGGATACAACCGCAACGACAAAACCGCTATGATCCAGTGGTTGGAGTGACAAACTGGAATCAGAGGAGGAGCACCGGACGGCCCGTGGCCGGGCTGGCCAATCGCGATTCGCAGGTTATACTGGTAACAGCGTTTCTTTCCCGCGAGGTACATGTTTTATACAACGCGCCTCGCAGGATAACTACCCTAAAATTGGTAAAACCTTGGTGTGCGAAATTGGCCTGCGGGGGTCACCCGAACAGCACGTTTTTTTGACATTCTGGCGCGCGTCTGCCTTTGTCAATCGGGGATTATGTGAATGATGATACAGTGACAATGGGGGTCAAGCGTGTGCTCCATCACATGTATGACATGACGAAGAAAAAGGACAAACATCTCAAAAGCGTTAAAGCCAATATATTTATACATATAGTATATATTTTGCATGAAAGACAGGCGCTAATTTCTCAAATAAAAAAGCTGGGAATCTTCCCAGCTTTTTTCTGTATCATTGTCGATTCGAGGGGACAGGCTTATTTTGCAGCCTTCGCCGCAAGATCGTTAAGAGCATCTTTGCGGGAGAGGTTGATCCTGCCCTGACTGTCGATTTCGGTGACCTTTACTACAATATCATCGCCGACATTGACAACATCCTCCACCTTTTCGACGCGGTGGTTTTCCAGCTTGGAGATATGAACCAGCCCTTCTTTGCCCGGCGCGATTTCGACGAAGGCGCCGAAGCCCATCAGGCGGGTGACGCGTCCCTTGTAGATCGCACCGATCTCCGGATCGTTGACAATGGTGTTGATGATCGAAAGGGCGAGGTTGCAGTTGTCGAGATCGAGCCCGGAAATGAAGACGTTTCCATCCTCTTCCACGTCGATTTTGACGTCGCAGTCGGCACAGATCTTCTGAATGACCTTGCCGCCCTTTCCGATGACCTCGCTGATCTTGTCGACGTCGATCTTGGTGGTGACCATCTTCGGCGCGTATTTGCCGACGGTCGGCCGGGGTTCGGCGAGCTCTGGGAGCATGACGTCGTCCAAAATATGAATCCGCGCCTTTCGGGTTTTCTCAAACGCCTCGGCGATGATCTCAGGGGTCAGGCCGTTATTCTTGATGTCAACCTGGATGGCGGTGATCCCTTTATGGGTGCCGCCGACCTTGAAGTCCATATCGCCGAAGAAGTCCTCAACTCCCTGAATGTCGACCATCGTCATCCAGCGGTCGCCTTCCTCGATCAAGCCGCAGGAAATACCGGCGACCGGCGCTTTGATCGGGACGCCGGCGTCCATCAGGGAGAGGGTGGATGCGCAGATAGAGCCCTGCGAGGTCGAGCCGTTGGAGGAAAGCACCTCGGAGACAACGCGGATCGCGTACGGGAACTCCTCAACCGGCGGGATTACCGGCAGGAGCGCACGCTCTGCCAGCGCGCCGTGGCCGATTTCACGCCGCCCCGGGCCGCGGCTCGGGCGGGTTTCACCCACCGAATAGGATGGGAAGTTATATTGATGCATGTAGCGCTTTTCTTCGTCTTCATCGATCCCGTCGAGCATCTGCGCGTCACGGACCGGGCCGAGCGTCGTCACTGAGAGAACCTGCGTCTGACCGCGGGTGAACATCGCGGAACCGTGGACGCGGGGCAGAAGGGCGACCTCCGCATCCAGCGGGCGGATCTCATCGAGCTGTCTCCCGTCGACGCGCTTGCCGTCGTCCAGAAGCCAGCGGCGAACAACGTATTTCTGAAGTTTGTAGATGTACTCGTCAATGATGCCGGTTTTCCCCTCTTCGCATCTCTCGTCGAACGCGGCGTGGATTTCGTCGACGACCGGCTGAAGGCGGGCTTCGCGGACGTTTTTGTCGTTGGTGTCCAGCGCGTAGCGGACCTTTTCGATGGCGAATTCCTTGATCTCTTCAAAGAGGGCCGGGTCGAGCTCCTGAGACTCGAAGGTAAATTTTTCTCTGCCGATTTCCTTCTGGATATCACTGATGAAGGCGACCATCTTTTTGATCTCTTCGTGGCCAGTCATGATGCACTTGAGCATTAAATCGTCCGGCACCTCGTTGGCGCCCGCTTCAATCATAACAACCTTCTCCGCGGTTCCGGCGACGGTCAGGGTCAGGTCGGACTTCGCCCGCTGCTCAACATTGGGGTTGAGGACGATCTCGCCGTCCACCAGGCCGACATTGACGCCTGCGATCGGGCCGTTCCAAGGGATATCGGAAATCGACAGGGCGATCGAGGTGCCGATCATCCCGCAGATTTCGGGGGAATTGTCGATGTCGCTCGCGAGCACCGTCATCACAACGGAAACGTCGTTGCGCATATCCTTTGGGAAGAGAGGACGGATCGGGCGGTCGACGCAGCGGGATGCGAGGATCGCTTTCTCGCTCGGGCGAGACTCGCGCTTGATGAACGACCCCGGGATTTTGCCGACCGAATAAAGCTTTTCCTCAAAATCGACCGAAAGGGGGAAGAAATCGATATCCGGGCGGGGCTTCGCAGAAGCGGTAACGTTGACCATTACGACCGTCTCGCCATAACGAATCCAGCAGGAACCGTTCGCCAGCTCGCTGGTCTTCCCGGTTTCTACAATCAGTTCGCGGCCTGCGTACATTGTCTTAAAGATTTTTGCCTGTCTTGCCATATTTTACCTCCTGTAAAATGCATACGGCAACGGACTTAGCATTAAATCAAACCTCTTTTTCGATGGAAAAAGGCGCTCGATTTAGTGCTAATTTCCACTTGCCATATGCGTTGAATAAATACCAAAAGGCAGATGGGCAAATGCCACCTGCCTTAAAGCCATTGTTACTTACGAATCCCGAGCTTCGCAATAATCGCACGGTACCGTTCAACATCCTTTTTCATCAGATAGTTGAGCAGGTTGCGGCGGTGGCCGACCATTTTGAGCAGGCCGCGGCGGGAATGGTGATCCTGCTTGTGAACCTTCAAATGCTCGGTGAGGTCGTTGATCCTTTTGGTGAGGATTGCGATCTGAACCTCCGGCGAACCGGTGTCGTGCTCGTGGAGCCGGTTATTGGCAATAACCTCGGTTTTTTCTTCTTTTCTTAACATCTTTACACCTCTTTTAAAAGATTGCCAATGCCTGAGCGATCCAGGAAAGGGTGTTTCCCATTCAGGGCATACTCCTGAAGCAAAGTACACGGCATTGTCCTCTCAGACCCAACTATTATATCAGTTTTTTAGGGCGTTGTAAAGCCTTACCGCCCGGTTTTTGCAAATTTATTTTTCAGCCATTCACTGCTGGAAAAGTAGGCCAGGGCGAACCCGAAAAGCAGCACGAGGATCGCGACGGCGCCCTGCCAGTCGAAGGCAAAGCCCGGGTAGAGGTCGAAAAGGGAACCGAGCAGCAGCCCGAGGATGCCGAAATAGGTTTCCTGCGGGAATTTTTTGATCAGGACGTCGATCAGCTTCGCCCCCAGAAGCAGTCCCAGAATGATCCCGATTCCCATCGGCAGCCCGATCGGGAGGACGGTGTGCAGGAAAGTGTCCATGTGGAATGGAAGCAGTACGGCGATCGCGCCCGTGATCAGCGGGTACACCCCCAAAAGAACCATGATGAACGAACCGCTGAGGCCGGGGATAATCATCGCCACTGCGGAGAGAATCCCCCCGAAAAAGAGCTGCAAGATCATCGGAAAATCGACCGAAACCTCCGAAACGCTGACGCTGGTCTCCTCCGGCGAGGAAAAGGCGACCACAATTAAAAGAGCGAGCATCAGGAGAAAGGTGATCACCGAAACAGGACGGATCTGCTTGAACTCGACCTTCCCGCCGGTCTTCTGAAAGGCGGAACGGCAGACCAAAGGGACGCTTCCCACGATCAGGCCGATGAAGAAGAAGTTGGTGATCATCGGGTAATGGTCGAGCATGAAGGTGATCCCTTTGCTGAAAGCGAGGATTCCGGCCGCCGCGCCGAGCAGGATCGGCAGCAGGTAGAGCAGATTTTTCTTGACCGCTTTGGTAAATTGGCCGATGGCGCCGACAATTTTGTCAAAGACGTTTAAGATGACCATCATCGTCCCGCCGCTGACGCCGGGGATGATATTCGCCACGCCGATGATGGCGCCGGCAATGAAATTTTTGATCAGATTCATTTTAACAGTCCTGTAATACCCGCATCTTTCCCGCCTGCGTCTGCGAAGGCGTTCCGCCGCGCCCACCTCAGAGAAGAGCTGACGCCGGGTATCGTTCCTTTCTCTGCATTATTTACGCAAATTTTCCTTTTAAACGTTAACAGTTTACCATAAACGGCCCTATTGCACAAGGATCGGATTGCAGTTCGTCCTGAATTTCAGACGTAATCCTTTTTTTCATGGGTCTCTTCATATTTTTTCTTTGTCGCTAAGCCCCCGCGGATGTGGCGTTCCTCTTTGTTTATTTTAAGAATTTCCGCCACCTGTTTATACAGCTGGGGATTGACTTTTTTTAAGCGTTCCGTGATGTCTTTATGTACCGTGCTTTTGCTGACGCCGAATTTTTGGGCTGTGCTTCTCACTGTCGCCTTCTGTGAAACCAGGTATTCCGCCAGCTCTACACTTCGGTCCTCCAAAAAGTGTTTATCCTTCAACCACGACACCTCCAAAATAGGTTTTGTCCTATCTATTTGTATGTCGCCGTCGAATCACTTATGAAGATTTTGAAAACAATTTTTGCTGTTTCAGGTAAAGTCGGGGTGTACCCATGTCTACACAGGCAGTTGCGGCGGAGTGCCTCCGCGGGCAAACGCGATCCACAGGTAATACCGGACCTGATAGTCCGTAACCCGCAAGGTAGCTCGCAGGACGATCACTTAAGACCGGTAAAACGTTAGGGTGCGAATTGGCCACCGGGGACACCCAGCGCGGAGGTATCCCACCGGCTTTGGAATTCGTCTGTTTTTGTCTGATGGGGACGGATGATGAGGTTTTAACGAGAAATTTATTCTATCATTCGCCTCGGCAAAGTTCGGCTCCGGTCGATTTATACGCCAAGGGGGTTCCTGTTAAATATAAAATGCCCCCGCCTTAATAGCGAGGGCATTTGCCTAAACGGGATGAAATTTCTCCATTTGGAGAGGGATTTTAATAAACCACCCGCTCCAGGATGCCGTTGAGATAGGCGAGCGCCGTGCCGAAATTAGTGATGGGTACGCCCGATTTCGCCGCCATCGCGGTTTTGGCGAGCATCCCTTTCCGGTTGAGCATGCAGCCGCCGCAGTGGAGAATCAGCCGATACTCTTCGACGTGGTCGGGGAAGCCGGTTCCGCTGAAAACATCGACCGTCAGCCCTTCTCCGATCCGCTTCCGGAGCAGGGCGGGCAGCTTTTCCCGCGCAATGTCCCCCTTCTGGGCGTGGTGGGTGCAGGCTTCCATGATCAGAACCTTATCGGCGGGAGTTAAATTCTCAATCGCCCTCGCCCCCTGCACCATTTCGTGGATATCTCCTTTGTATTTGGCCATCAGAATCGAGAAAGAGGTCAGGCGGATTTCAGGCGGAAGCACCTTGTTGACCTGGCCGAACACCTGAGAATCGGTGATGACGAGATCCGGCGGGCTGACGAGGAGGTTCAACATCGGTTCGAGGTCGTTCGTCGTGACGCTGACCACCCGGCATTTGAGGTCGAGCAGGTCGCGGGTGACCTGTACCTGCGGCAGGATCAGCCGGCCTTTCGGCGCCTGGATATCCTGCGGCATCACCAAAATGACGACATCGCCCGCCTTGACGAGATCCCCGCAGATCGAAGGGCTTTCAAAGTCGTAATCGGCGTGCTGGATCATCAGCTCTTTCAGCCCCGCCATTGCCTGCGAATCCTGCGCGCTGGCGATGAGATAGGGGACACCCAGGCTCTCCGGGGCCCCTTCCTCCGGCGTTTCTTCTCCAAACCGGTTGAAAAAGGCGATCACCGGCGTGCCGGCCTCTCTGAACTTTTTGAGGTATTCCCGCTCCAGGGCGAGATTTCGGTCGCCGGAGACGATCACCAGAACAGCGAGGTCGGTTTTTTTGATGATCTCATCCGTCTTTTGGATCCGCTGGGGGCCGAGCTCGCTCGTGTCATCCAGCCCGGCGGTGTCGATCAGAACGACCGGGCCGATGGGGAGCAGCTCCATCGCCTTCCGAACCGGGTCGGTCGTCGTGCCGGAAACGGGGGAGACCAGCGAGATATTCTGACCGGTCAGGGTGTTGATCAAGGTCGATTTTCCGCTGTTGGTCTTGCCGAAAAAGGCGATGTGCATCCGGTTGGCGTTTGGCGTTTCGTTCAGGTTGGGCATATCGGTTTCCACACGCTGCGAACGGTTCACAGAGCCGCAAAGGGCGGTGCTCTGTAAACCGTGCCGCTCCTTTCCATATAGATTGGTTCTCTGCTGCGGTTCACTCTGGGATTAAAAGCGGAAATCGCGCTTGCCGCTGTCGATGGCGTTGATGTATTCCTTGGCGATCCCGCGCACCTTTTCGTTCGGGATTTTCTCCACCTCGGTCTGCATCAGGGCGAGTCCCTTCCGGCGGGTGTCCTCAGAGGCGTAGTCGTCCAGGTATTCCCGCAGGGTCATCAAGGCGTTGGGCTGGCAGCAGTTGGCGATCTGTCCCGATTTGCACAGCTGCATGAACCGGTCGCCGGTTCGCCCCTCCCGGTAGCAGGCGGTGCAGAAGCTCGGGATGTAGCCGAGGTCCATCAGCCAGTTGACCACCTGGTCGAGGGTGCGGGTGTCGCTGATGTCGAACTGCGCGGAGCTTTCCTCTTCCGGCTCCGCCTCGACATAACCGCCGACGCTGGTGCGGGAGCCGCCGCTGATCTGGGAGATGCCGAGCTTGAGCACCTTTTCGCGGGTCGCCTTGGATTCCCGGGTGGAGATGATCATCCCGGTGTAGGGGACGGCGATCCGGATGACGGTCACGATCTTTTCAAACATCTCGTCCGGGACGGCGTTTTTAAAGTCCGCCTTGTCGATGTCGTCCGCGGGGCAGATGCGCGGCACGCTGATGGTGTGGGGGCCGACGCCTTTTGCCACTTCCAGATGCTCGGCGTGCATCAGCAGTCCGACAAAGTCGTACCGGTACATCTCGAGCCCGAACAGAACGCCGATCCCCACGTCGTCGATCCCCCCGTCCATGGCGCGGTCCATCGCCTCGGTGTGGTAGGCGTAGTTGTGCTTCGGGCCGGTGGGGTGGAGCAGCTCGTAATTCTTTTTGTTGTAGGTCTCCTGGAAAAGGATGTAGGTGCCGATCCCGGCATCCTTGAGCTTCCGGTAATTCTCAACCGTGGTCGCCGCGATGTTGACGTTGACCCGGCGGATCGCCCCGTTTTTGTGCTTGATGCTGTAGATGGTCTCGATGCTTTCGAGGATGTACTCGATCGGGTTGTTGACCGGGTCTTCGCCCGACTCGATAGCCAGCCGTTTGTGGCCCATATCCTGCAAAGCGATGACCTCGTTCCTGATTTCCTCCTGGGTCAGCTTTTTGCGGGGAATATGCTTGTTTTTGTAGTGGTAGGGGCAGTAGGTGCAGCCGTTGACGCAGTAATTGGAGAGGTAGAGGGGGGCGAACATGACGATCCGGTTGCCGTACAGCCGCTGCTTGATCGCCATGGCGACCTCTTTCATCGCCTTGTTTGCCTCCGGGATGTCGCATTCCAGCAGGACGGCGGCCTCCCGGTGGGTCAGCCCCTTGCAGTCCTTCGCCCGCTCGATGAGGGAGAAGATGAGCTCCCGGTTGGATTTATTCGCTTTGGCGTATTCGATGGTGTCCAGGATTTCTTGGTCGTTGATGAACTCCTCGGCAACAGAGGATTTCGGATCGTATTTCACAGTTGACATGGGTTATGCATCTCCGTTTTCATAGATTGTTCTCCCCAGCGCGGAAAGCTGGGCGCGCAGGGCTTCATACTGCTCCTTGAGCGGGATGTCTTTGCTGTCCCGCCCGGGGTAAATGTCGTAAAGGTTCCGGTATTTGTAAGGGGTCGCCTTCTGCATGATGACATTCGCCCCGCAGTTTAAGGCGTTTGTCAGCCCCCCTTTGACGTTGACCGCCGTGGTAGAGGGCAGGTTTGCGTGAGGGAGCAGGAGTCTGGCGGCGGCGACCACCCGGAGTGTCAGGTTCACATCGCCGTCCGGATTTCCCCGCAGAGCGGTTTCGCCGTGGCAGATGTAGGGGCCGATCCCCGCCATCGTCACCCCCATCTCTTTTAGAAGCAGCAGGTCGTTTGCCAGGGTGAGCGGCGTCTGGCCGGGGAGCCCGGTCATAAAACCGCCGCCCAGCTCGTATCCCAGCCGGGCGAGCTCCCGCTGACAGGCGAGCCGTTTTTGAAAACTGCTGTGGGGATGGTACCGGTTGTAGACCGTTTCGTCCGAGATTTCGTGCTTGATCAGGTAACGGTCTGCGCCGCATTCTCGCCAGTAGGCGTAATCCGCAAAGGGGCGCTCCCCAAGGCTCAAAGTGACGGCGGCGTTTCCCATCCGCTTGATGGAGGAGACGAGCCGTCCCACCGCTTCGCGGGAGTAGCTCAAATCCTCCCCGCTCTGGAGGATGACGGTCTGGTACCCCGCCTCGACCGCATCCTTTGCCGCCGCCAGGATTTCTTCCTCCGTCATCTGATACCGGACGACCTTCGAATTCTTGGCGTGGAGCCCGCAGTAGGCGCACTCGCATCGGCAGACGTTGGAAAACTCGATGATCGCCCGGACGTGAACCGCCTTTCCGCAGTGTTTCTCCCGCACCCGGTCGGCCGCTTCGAAAAGGGCGTCCCGCAGGACTTCCCCGTCGGGCGAAAGGAGGTGGGCAAGCTCTTCGGGGGCGGGAAGCTGCCCTTCTTCCATCCGGCGGATGGTGGAAAGCGCTGTCAACGGGGTCATCCCTTTGCCAGTGCGGATTTGACGGTCACGCCGTCGATCCGCCCCAGCTTTCCGGTCAGCGCGCTCACCTCGTCGCTGGTCGCGTCGACGATCAGCGAAATGACCGCCACGCTCCGCTCCTTATAAGGGAGCCCCATCCTCCCGACGATGAGCTGGTTGTACTCGTGCAGAATCTCGTTTACCTGATCGGCGTATTCTTTGTCATCCAGAATGACGGCGACGACGCCAAGCCTTTTTTCCATAAAATCTCCTCCTGAACTTTAAGATGCAAAGATGCAGAAACCGCCCTGCGGATTCCCGCGGGACGGCTGGCAGTGCTTTTCGATGGTTGCCGTCCTCTTCCCGCCCGGAATCAATCCCGGCTGTCAGGTTTCATGCAGCTTTTAAAACCGGCGAAACAGAAACACTATTTCACCCGTATCCTTAATTTCGGCCTCATTATAACACAGCCTTTTGAAGAAATCAAGGGCTTTGGATAAAAACACACAAAAAAAGTAGAAATTATAATGCCGGTAAGCCGTCGGCTGCTGTGCGGCCTGTGGAGCGGGAAGATAAAAGAGGGGAGATCTTGCCGTTCAAATGCCCGGCAGAGGAAGGATTTGTGGAACTCGGAAGGAATCTAAGCTGAAAGTCTGATGATTTTGTCAGGCTTTGGGGTGTTTTCTGGGTTGCTTTTGTGGTATAATATCCGCAAAGTGACTATTATACATCTCATGGCCGGGACGATTTGTTCGCGCTGCTCACTCCCGTCCTGACGGCCAATTATACCATTCACACGTTGTGTTCATGGTATAATATTCGCAGAAAGTCTTACTATGTAAGCCTTTACGGCTTCGCCGACCCTTGCTTGGCACGGTCTGCGATATTGACGGCTTCGCAAAAATGCCCTTGCGAGCAAGCATTTTTGCTCCATGGGATAATAACCTCACAGACTGGGCGGAAATCGAAGATTTCCGAGTCCTGAGAGAACGCTGTTTTTCGCTGGCGCTCAAAATAACAACCCCGCGCCGTGAGCGCAGGCAAAGCCTGCGGATATCTCAAAAACGCAAAACATTTAGGAGGTGGCACTGTGAATCCTGACCCGTGCAGTCGATTATGCAAAGTAAATGAACCGGGTGGGAGCAGTGCGCGGATAGCCTTCTCCCGCCCCTAGAAAGGGAGAAGCACATGATCAATATCTTTAAGGCCGTTGACGACAAGATGATCCAGGTGGATACGCTGACCGAGGGCTGCTGGATTTCGGCGGTCAGCCCGACGGAAGAAGAAATTTCTTTTCTGATCCGCGAAGCGGGCGCCGATTCCGACTTTGTCCGCGCCGCGCTGGATGAGGAGGAATCCTCCCGCATCGAAAGTGAGGACGGGCAGACCCTGGTGATTGTCGACACGCCGATGGCGCAGAAGGAAGGGGAAGAAAACACTATCCTCTATACGACAATGCCGATCGGGATCATCCTGACGGAAAAAAACGTCATTACGGTCTGCGTTCAGGAAACGCCGGTCATCTCTGAGTTTGAAAATGGGATGGTCAAAAACATCCGGCCGCATCTCAAAACGCGTTTTCTGCTGATGCTGCTGCTGCGGATTGCCACCAAATACCTCCAATACCTCAAGCAGATCGACAAGCTGTCCAACATGGTGGAGCGCCAGCTCCACCGCTCGCTCAGGAACAAGGAACTAATCCAGCTTCTCGGGATGGAAAAGTCGCTTGTCTACTTTTCCACTTCGCTGAAATCAGATGAAATCACCCTCGAAAAAATTCTCCGCGGGCGGGTCATTAAGCTCTACGACGAGGATCAGGACCTGCTGGAGGATGTCTTGATCGAGGTAAAGCAGGCGATCGAGATGTCCAACATCTACTCGAGCATCCTTTCCGGTACGATGGATGCTTTCGCCTCGGTGATCTCCAACAACCTGAATATTGTTATGAAGGTTTTGACCTCAATTACGATTTTGATGGCGATCCCCACTATGGTGGCGAGCTTCTACGGGATGAACGTCGAGGGGATTCCGATGCCCGTCTTCTGGTTCCCGGTGGGGGTGTCGGTTCTTGCGACCGTCGTCGTCGCGGTGATCCTGATTAAAAAGAATATGTTCAGCTCCAAATGAAGCCCCAAGTTGAGGAATTGTCTGCGCAGGATGCGGATGGAGGAGACGGCTTATGAGCGCAGTGAGGGATATCGCCCAAAAGAGGGAGATTACGATCAGGCTGAAGCGGGAGATCAAGGAAGAAGCGCTGTGGGAGCGAGCGGAAAAGTTCTGCCTGCATCTCGCTAAAATGATCCATGCGCCGGTATCTCCTGCTGAATATAGAAGGATGGAAAAATATCTGGACGATGAAGATTTGACAGATGCCGTATACCGTGCGGTCAAAGACTATTTTTATACGGACAATAATGCGGATGGGCGGTTCGACGTGATAGGGCATACTTACTGCGTCGCCCTGCTGTCGCAGTCAAAGCGGAACAGAGCTGAAATTTTGGATTATTTCGACCGGTTTGCCGATGTTCTCATCAAGGATAACGAACAGGGCTACGGAAAAGCGATGTATAGGAATATGAAACAGTTTAGTAAGAAATACCCTGATTTAAAGGAGCTGGAAAAGAAACTGGAGCATTTCAGGAATTACGGTTACTGGGCCAAATAGGGAAAGAAAAATTTTTCTGATTGACGTGGAAAAAGAGATTGATTTCTTTTTGAAAATGTTGTTAAATAGAGCTGTCGGTTATCTTATAATTTCATAAAAAACGGAGGATTACAATGAAGCGTTCAAAAATCAACCAAGTGATCGAAGACGGGATCAAATTCATCGAAGAAATGCATTTCAGCCTTCCGGATTTTGCCTATTGGAAACCGGAGGAGTTCAAAGGAAAAAGGGCTGAATACGACGAGGTGTTCACCAACATGCTCGGCTGGGACGTTACCGACTTTGGATACGACGATTTTGAAAAGGTCGGGCTGCTGATCTTCACCATCCGCAACGGCAGCATCAAACATCCGGAGCAGTATCCAAAGCCGTACTGTGAAAAGTACCTGATCGTGGAGGAAGGGCAGAAGCTTGCGCCGCACTACCATTACCAGAAGATGGAGGATATCATCAACCGCGCCGGCGGAACGGCTGTGATCCGCCTCTGGGAAAAGGATGAAAACGACCGTTTTTCGGACAAGCCGATCACCGTCACCCTCGACGGCCGGAAGGCGACCTTTGCCGCCGGCAGCTCTGTGGAGCTCAAGTCGGGCCAGAGCATCACGCTGGTTCCGGGCCAGTATCACGAGATTTCTTGCAAGCCGGGCAGCGGGAAGCTCCTTTTGGGGGAGGTCTCCACCGTGAACGACGACAATATCGACAACCATTTTCTCGATGCTTCCGATCGGATTCCGGAAATCGAGGAGGATGTCCCGCCGTCTTACCTGATCTTCAAAGACTACCCCGATTATGTGGACTAAATCCTCTAAAGCAAAAGCCGCCTTTCCAAAACGGAAGGGCGGCTTTTTATGTGCGGTGTGAACAAGGAGTTGGATGAGGCAATTAGGATACGATGCGTTTTTCGCGGAAACGCGGACTGCTTCCGCTCTCAATTCGGCGGCGAACCGCCGCGGGGCCTGTGCCCAGGCTGGGCAATACGCACACCAATGTGCTGCCGGTTTCCAGATTTCGGTCCTGCGAGCCACGTGATATAAAAACCAAACGTGTCTCGCGGGATATCAACACGGTTTTCAGCATCACCTGCGTATCGCGATTGGCCGGTCTGGCCACAGACCGCGTTTGCCTGTAGAGGCACTCCGCCGCGTCTGTTCGGCCGGGATCACCCGGTCACGGGCGCGGAGTCACTCCGCCCTTTTCCGGATGCTGATCTCCCCCGAATTGAGGGTGTGCAGCACGCCCCGGCGGTCGCGGACGATCAGATGCGCGTCTTCGTCGATATCGACCGGGACAGCGGGAAAACTGTCTTTCAGAGAGATGATATTGTACTCCTGCCCGAAGACGCAGAGGAGCTCTTTATACTCCGCCAAAATTGCGGCACGATTTCCGGACAGGCAGGCTTCAAAGAGCGTTTCGAAATGGTTCAGTACCGAAGCAATGAGAAAATTGCGGTCGCAGGGCCTTTCCGAAAATTCGTTCAGCGTGCCCACGATGCCGCGCAGCTCCTCCGGCATGTTTTCGTCCTGGTTGATGTTGATGCCGATCCCTGTCACCAGGTATTTGACCTGCCCGCTTTCCGCCTCGACAGAGGCCTCGGTCAGGATGCCGCAGAGCTTTTTCCCCTGGTAGAGGACGTCGTTGACCCACTTGACGCCGGGGAGAAAGCCGGCGGCGTCTTTGATGGCGCGGCAGACGGCGACCACGGCGATGATTGTCACCAGGCTGATGTCTTCAAAGACAAAATGAGGCTCCAGATAGAAGCTCATATAAACGCCCTGCTGCGCCGGCGAGTAGAACTGCCGCGTCATCCGCCCCTTTCCGGCGGTCTGGCGTAGCGCAATCACAGTGTGGCCGCTCTTTCCGGCGAGGGAATCCGAAATCCGTTTCAGGTAGGTGTTGGTCGAGTCGATCGTGTCCAGAATTTCCAGCTCCCGCCCGAGATAGCGGGTGGTCAGGAAAGCGCTGACCGCTTCGGGGCGGACGACGCCGCCGGATTCGTCCAGCAGATATCCTTTGTTGGGAAGGGAAGAGATGGAAAACCCGTCCTCTTTGAGCTGGTTGACTCCTTTCCAAACCGCGCTGCGCGACACTCCCAGACTTTTTCCGATGGCGAGCCCGGATACGGGAGTTCCTTTGTTTTCCTCTAATATTTCGAGTATGGAATCTTTGAGCAATTTGACACCTCATTATTGAATAAACCGCAGCCGGAGGAGCTGGCTGAAAAGCGGCGTTTTTCTGTTGTCCCGCCTTCTCGAAGCGCAGGATCCGCAGGAGGCGGTACGCCCCTGTCAAAACTGCTTTCTCCCCGCCGTGGTTCATTTTTCGTCGATAAAACCATTATAATACAGTTCGGGTTCGTTGTCTATATTTGCTTGTTTTGAATAAGAATAGCAATAATCTGGAATTTGTGTTATAATTATAACACTTTTATGGAAAAAGGGGACGTTTATGAAAGAACAAGGACTGCTTTATCTTTTCGACGGGGCGATGGGAACCTACCTCGCGGACCGGTATCACATGTCGGTGACCCGCTGCGAATCCAGCAATCTCCTTTATCCCGAGCGGGTGCTGGCGGCGCATCAGGCCTATATCCGGGCGGGGGCGACCGCGGTCAAGACCAATACCTTCGGCGCGAATTCCGGGGCGCTGGGCGGGGATTGGAAAACGGTCGAGTCAATCCTCCGGGCGGGATGCCGACTCGCCAGGGAAGCGGCGGGGGAAAAGGCCGTAGTTTTCGCAAGCATCGGCCCGGTCTCGCTCTCTTCTGAAGAGGAGGAGTGGACGGAATACCAGCGGATCATCCGGGTTTTTCTGGAAGAAGGGGTCAGCCGGTTCCTGTTTGAGACCTTCCATGAATATCAAATTCTGATCCGCCTGGCCGAGGAAGTCAAGCGGCTCTGCCCGGAAGGGTACGTGATCGCGGAGTGTACCGTGACGGCAGACCGGTACACCACCGGCGGCATCCCCGCCGCGGAAATCGAAAAGGCGCTCTTAGCGGCGGAGGCGGTCGACGCCTACGGCTTCAACTGCACCTGCGGGCCTATGCATCTGCTCCGCATCGCAGAGGAGATGAAGCTTGGCGGCAAGCCGGTCTCGATTATGCCGAATGCAGGATACCCGAGTGTCAGCGGAGGCAGGACGGTTTTTGAGAACGCCCCTGCATACTTTGCGGAGCAGATGGAAAAAATCAAAGGGTGCGGGGTTTCGATCCTCGGCGGCTGCTGCGGGACGACCCCGGAGCACATCCGGCTGATGGCCGAGAGGCTCTGCGGAACAGCTTCGGATTCTCACCCCGTCTCCGGTCCGTCCGTTTTTCATCCGATTGAACGCCCGCTTTCTTCGGGCTTCGGCCCTAAAAAATTCGCAGTCGAGCTCGATTCCCCAATGGATGCCAAGGTCGAACGTTTTTTTCAGGCGGCGTCGGCGCTTTGGGATGCGGGAATCGACTGGCTGACCATTGCCGACTGCCCGGTTGCGCGTGCGCGGGTGGACAGCAGCATGCTGGCGGCGCTGCTGCGGCGCAGGTGCGGCGTGGAGGTCATGCCTCATCTCACCTGCCGCGACCGGAACCTCAACGCGACCAAGGCGCTCCTGCTGGGACTCGGGATCGAAGGGATCCGGCAGGTTCTGGTGGTCACCGGCGACCCGATTGCGGCGGAAGACCGGAACAAGGTCAAAGGGGTGTTCAATTTCAATTCGGAGAAGCTGCTCGCCTTTATTCGGGATTTGAACCAAGAGGCGCTGGAGGCGTCTCCGATCGAAACCGCCGCGGCGCTGAACGTCAACGCCGCGAATTTTACCGCCGAGCTGGAGCGGGCCAAACGGAAGGAAGCGGCCGGAGCCGTCCGATTTTTGACCCAGCCGGTCTTTACCGAGGAAGGCTGCGCCA
The DNA here is from genome assembly GCA_964607135.1 of uncultured Oscillospiraceae bacterium. Classification (GTDB taxonomy): domain Bacteria; phylum Bacillota; class Clostridia; order Oscillospirales; family Ruminococcaceae; genus Metaruminococcus_A. The sequence goes on from CAZSIV010000028.1 coordinate 24,797, forward strand.
ACCTGGAGCTGGCGCGGAAGGAGCTTTCGGCAGAGCTGTTCGGCGGGATCATGCCCCTGGTCAGCTACCGCAACGCCTGCTTTGTCAACAATGAGATTTCCGGGATCAATATTCCCGCAGAAACCGTTTCCCGCTATGAAAGCCGCTCCCGGGAGGAGGCAGAGGCCCTTGCAGTGGAGCTCTCCGTCCGGACGGCGCGGCAGATCGCCGGCCTGGTCGACGGCTTTTATCTGATCACCCCCTTTCAGCGGGCGGGGTTAATCTGCGACATCATCGAGAAAATCAAGGAGGAGTTTTAAAATGCTGATCATTGGGGAGAAGCTGAACAGCTCCGTTCCGTCCGCTCAGAAGGCGTTTCAGGAGATGGATGGGGATTACATCAAAAATATGGCGCTCAGGCAGACGGACTGCGGGGCGGACTATCTGGATTTAAACGCCGGAATGTTTGCCGACGAAACCGAAAAGCTGATCTGGGCGGCGGAGCAGGTGCAGAGCGTCTGCAAAACGCCGCTGGTGCTCGATTCGGTCAATCCTGCGGCGATTGCGGCGGTTCTGGAGCGGCTCGAGCTCGAAAGGCCGATCATCAATTCCATCACCCTGGAGCCTGCCCGGTTCGAGGGGATGCTCCCGCTGGTTCAGCGGGCCGGCGCGGGGGTGATCGCCCTCCCGATGGATGAAAATGGGATTCCAAAAGATGCGCAGCGGCGGGTGGAAAACGCCCGCAGGCTGATTGCGAGACTCGAGGAAAACGGCGTGGGGCAGGGCCGGATTTACATCGACCTGATTGTAGAAGCGCTGTCGACCGATTCCGGCGCGGCGGTTCATTCCCTGAAAGCGGCGGCGCAGCTCCGCGCGGAGTACCCGGACGTCCATCTCGTCGGCGGGATGTCGAACGTCTCCTTCGGGCTGCCGAAGCGCCGGTATGTCAACGCGGCCTTTCTTGCGGCCGCCGTCTGTGCCGGGCTGGATGCGGCGATTATGGATGTCACGAGCACCGAGGCAAAAATGGCGCTGCTGGCTGCGGAGCTGGTCGGCGGCAGGGATGAATTCTGCATGGAGTACCTGTCCGGATACCGCGAGACACAGAAAGATTAATTTTGCTACGGCCATTGAAAGACGATGCGCGGTGTGGTACAATAATTTTATATGCAGATTTTTGAATTCAAAAGTTAGGATGATGTTGTTTCATGTCCGATGAAAAGAAAACGCTGAAATTTTTGTTCATCTACCCGGATTTTCTGGGGAATGAAAAGCGGAAAGATATGAAAGGGAACTACCATGAGGGGATTGCGATTATCTCCGCCGTCCTCAAGCAGCACGGTTACCAAACGGCTTTGTACCACTTGACCTATGCGCCGGAGGAAGAGGAATTCAAAGAGCGGATCCGGAAGGAGAACGCGGACGTAATCGGCTTTTCCGTCCGGACCTCCGCGGTTCCCCAGGTGCGGAAAATGTGCAGGTGGACCAAGGAAGCGACCGACGCCTTTACGGTCTGCGGCGGCCCTCATCCGACCCTCGCCCCTGAGGAAATGATCGAGATGGAGGGGATGGACTGTGTCTGCATCGGGGAGGGGGAATACCCGGAGCTGGAGCTCTGTAACGCCCTCCGCGACGGGACGGATTACACCCACATCGAAAGCCTCTGGTTTAAGGATGGGGAGGGAAACGTGATCCGAAACCCTGTCCGGCCCTTCGTGCAGGACTTGAACGAGCTCCCGATGTCGGATTTCGAGCTCTTCGACTTCGACAATCTGGATGCCTCCGCGATTGCAACGGCGATCGTCGTGGTCTCCCGCGGCTGCCTGTTCAGCTGCACCTACTGCGGGAACGGGCAGATGCGGATGGTCTACCCGAGCAGAAAGGGGTACGCCCGGGTCAAAGAGCCCGAAAAGGCGATCGAGTACCTGCAAACGATCCTGTCGAAGCATCCTTACATCAAATATATCAATTTCCGCGATGCGATCCTCAACATGTACACCGATTGGTTCACCGACTTCATGAACCTGTATAAAGAAAAGATTCACCTGCCCTTTACCTGCAACCTCCGGCTGGACAATATGACGGAGGAGACGGTTCGGCTGATGAAGGAGGCCGGCGTTTATATGATCGACGTCGGCGTCGAGTCGGGCGACCAGGAAATCCGTTTCAAATACCTCAAGCGGAATATGTCGGATGAGCAGATCATCAACTCTTTCAAGTGGTTCAAAAAATACGATATCCCGACGCTGACCTACAACATCGTCGGCCTGCCTTACGAAGACCTCCGCAAGTGCCTTAAAACAATCAAGCTGAATGCGGTGATTAACCCCGACCGGATGATCCCGAATATTTTCTGCCCCTATCCGATGACGCAGCTCGCCAAGATCGCCGAGCAGGCGGTCGCTGAAAACGGCGGGGAGATCCGGGACTTGGCCGATAAGAATGTAAAAGTTCCCTTGATCCAAAAGCAGTTCCCGGAGCATCAGGTGCTGTTTGCAGAGGGGTATTTTACGAAATTTGTGACGCTCTACAAGCTCGCTTACCGGATGCCGAAAGGGCTTGGGAAGGTGTTCGAGAAGATGCTCGACGGCATCTTTGTCGGGCGCTTTACGCCGCGGAAGTTTTTAGTCTTCCTCAGCACTGCGGGGGACAAAACCGTGCGCGGGCTCAAACGGTTCGGCCGAAAGCGCCTCCCGGGGATTTACCTGAAGCTGCGCAACCGCAAGTACAAGGTAAAGGATGCGGAGAAGGAAAAAGCGGCGGCATAAAAAAGATCGAGGGACGATCCAAACGGATTGTCCCTTTTCTGATGCGGTTTGCAGCGGCTGACAAAAAGGGGGCCGCCTGCGTATATTCCCCGCGTTTTTATCCCACAATATAGACAAATTCATTTAGGAGGGATCCCAATGACCACCAAAGAACTCTTGTACGTTGAAGATGCGCTCGGCCATGAGCAGTATTTTCAGACCAAATGCGCAGAAACTGCAAGCCAGATCCAGGATGCGGAGCTGAAAGCCTGCGTCGAGCAGATGGCACAGAAGCATCAGCAGATTTTTCAGAGCTTTTACGGCTTGCTTTAATTGAGAAAGGAGATCGAAGCACATGGACGATAAAAATTTGATGGAAAATATCCTCCTTCTGGAAAAAGGAGCCTGCGACCTGTTTATGCACGGCTCGATTGAATCTTCTACCGCGAACGTCCACCAGGTCTTTAACACCGCTTTGAACGATGCGCTGTGTATGCAGGATGCCATCTACGACAAAATGGCGGCAAAAGGGTGGTATCCCACCGAACAGGCAGAACAGAATAAGATCAATTCCGTAAAGCAGAAATTCAGCGCCCAGTAAAACGGCGAAACGGCGTATTTTTTAGATGGCTTTATCCCTTTTAGCAAAGGCTCCCCCGGTAAAATCGGGGGAGCCTTTGCTGTGCTTTTACAGCTGTCGGCCGTTTTCGTTTGAACCGGGCGATGTTACCGGCACAACTTACGGATCGCGACTGGCCGGTCTGGCCACAGACCGCGTT
>CAZSIV010000029.1:0-28224 GCA_964607135.1 uncultured Oscillospiraceae bacterium
TTGACCATATTCGCTGTTTTCGGGCCCTATTTTTTCATCTTTACTTTACAGTACCCGGCATCGGAACTCTCTGATGTCTTCGAAGCTGTAGAAACCGCTTTTTCCCACCGGCGGCTTTTCCAAATCCCGGTGGCGACCAGGCCCCGGAGGACGTCGTCCATCGCCATGCCGATCCAGAGTCCGACGATTCCCATCCCGCAGACGGTGGAAAACACGAATCCCAGCCCGCAGTTGACCAGCCAGATCGAGCTGGTGGCGACGATCATCGGCCAAAAGACATAACCCGCAGCCCGCAGCCCGTAGTTGAAGGAGTGGTTGAACGACCGCCCGATATTGACGGCGATGCAGAGGGCAAACAGGGGCGCGGAAATGGAGATGATCTCCTCACTGGAGGTGAACAGCCCCATAATCGGGCGGTGAAGGAGAAAGATCAGAGTCGAAATTGCAGCGTTGCAGAGGAAGATCGCACGCCATTTCCGTTTGATGTACCGGTAAGCTTCGTCGAATTTTCCAGCGCCCATCATCTGCCCGGAAATCACCTGCGCCGCCTGTCCGATCGACATGCCGATGACGTAGGCATAATAATCCACGGTGTTGACGTAAACCTTAGCGGAGAGGGCCGCGGCGCCGAAAGCGGTCAGGAACCCGGTCGTGACCACCTGCGAAAGCATATACGAAATCCCTTCCGCCCCGGACATAAACCCGATGCGGACGATTTTCCCCAGCGTCCGGGGGCGGATCCTCCAAAGGTTGGAGAGATGGTAATGGCTGAACTTCTCCCGGATGAGGAGAAGGACAAGCAGAACGACGCCAAGCGTTTCGCTGATAAACCGGATCACACCGACCCCGTCGGTTCCATGGAGCGGGAAGGGGAACGGCTGAAAGATGACGAAGTAATTGCCCAACACGTTGACGACGTTGATGACCATGACGACTGCCATCGGAATTTTTGCGTTTCCATAGCACCGGAACAGGATCGAAATGGTGCTGGAGACCGCAATCATGACCGACGCACCGCCGACCCATTGCAGATATACGACCGCTTCACCGATGAGCCCCGGTTCCAGCCCCATCAGAGCTAAGACCGGGCCGGCTGCAAAAATGAGGAAGATGCTCACAGCTCCGCCTAAAAGAACACTGATCCCGACGGAATTCATACTGACCAGTCCGGCTTCCTCCCGCCTCTGCGCGCCCAGGCTCTGGTTGATCACGATCGCCGCCCCCGACGAAATCATCGTAAAGGTAATCAGGACGACGTTCATAATCTGGTTCGCCACCCCTACGGCGGCAACTGCGTTGTCGGAGTAGTTTCCCAGCATAAAGACGTTAACCGTCCCCAGGAAGTTGCGGAGCACCTGCTCGATCAGGATCGGAAGAGCCAACGAAAAAAGGGTGATCTGCTTCTCGGTTTTCTGCATGATGTAACAGCCTTTCTAAAATGAAGAAGAGGGATGGTAGTTGAATTTTTATCCATCGAAAACGATTACAGTAAATCAATATCTTTATTATTATAGAGTGTCGGAAAATAGAAGTCAATTACCAAGCGGGAAGATGGAGGATAAAATAGAGCAGGATGTAGATTACGGTGCCGCAGCGTTTGAAACAGATCGAATTGCCGCCTTCCGTTCACTTCGTCGTGCAAAACATAAATCGGCAAAACCGGCGCATTCTATATACCGGGTGAATAGGAATGCGAAGATGGAAGGAATATTCGATCGTCTGTACAGTTGGGTCTCTCGGCTACGGTTTCTTGGAGATACTGTGGCGTGGATTTACCCATTGGTCTATGCTGGCCGCCGGCGGCGTCAGCCTGCTCTGGCTTTATATTTTAAACGTCAGGAAATTTTCCATGAAGCTCTGGAAAAAATGCCTCTGCGGCATGGGGATCATCACGGCGGTCGAGTTTGTGACCGGTCTTTTGGTAAACCGTGTTTTTCATCTGAAGGTCTGGGATTATTCCAAAAAACGGGGAAATTTTCTGGGACAGATCTGTATGCAGTATTGCTTTTTATGGTTTTTGCTCTGTATTCCGGTGTTTTTTCTATGTAAACGTTTAAAAAAACGGCTGTTCCGTCTATAATATCGTTGATAGGCAGGGATAAACGCGCCTCGAAGCTTCAGAAAGGGCGAGCCGGTTATGTATCAGCCGGCCTGAATCAAATCGGGAAGGTTTCCGTTTTGTCCTGAAAAATCTTGTCTGCCCTTGTCAATTGGGGACAATTACAGTATAATAATGATTCAGGAGATATTGTGGGGGATAGTTGCATGGCGCATCGAAAAAAGGCTTATGTTTTGGGGAAAAAGAAACCCAAAGGTCATAGAAGGGCTTTTGTTCTTTCTATGCTTGTGGTCGCATGTATTCTGGTTGGTGTGGCCACGGTGGCGGCGCTGACAGATGAGAAAGACAATGGAAGCATTGTCGAGGAGTCTTTGACGCCTGAAGGCATCATGGAGGACTGGCAGATCCATCAGGTTTCTTCTTCGGCGCAGTCCAGGGTGGAATTTTCTTCTTCCTCCTCTTCCTCTTTATCGCCGGAGTCGGAAGATCAATTGTTTTCTTCCGCGCCGGAATCCAGAGCGGACGCGGACGGCCAATATCAGCAGACAGGAGGAAATCCCCCGGCAGAAACAGGGGCGGATGCGACTCATGACCAGCCGGTGCCGGAATCGGCTGCGGTAGACCGCTCTTACTTTGACGACGCTTTGTTTATCGGTGATTCCCGGTCGGAGGGCTTCAAGCTCTACAGCGAACTCGACAACGCCACCTATTATGTTTACAAAGGGCTTTCGGTCGAAACAGTCGGCAGCAAGGCAGTGATCAATGCGCCGGACGGAACCCGGCAGACGGTGATGAACGCCTTGAAGCAAAAGCAGTTCGGCAAGGTTTACATCATGCTCGGGATCAATGAGCTGGGCTGGTCCAGTACGGATATTTTCATCCAGAAGTACGCTGCATTGGTGGAGGCAGTGAAACAGTATAATCCCAACGCGGTCGTCTATGTTCAGTCGATCCTTCCGGTCTCAAAAAAGAAGGCGGGTGACCCGATTTATAACAATGAGAACGTCAACCGTTTCAACAGCTTGATCCAGGAGATGGTCAAGCAGCAGGGCGTGTATTATGTCAATCCGGCGGAGGCTGTCATGGTCGACGGGATGTTGGCCGACGAAGCCACCGCCGATGGGGTGCACTTAAATAAAAAATACTGCTTGATCTGGCGGGATTATCTTGCCGCACATACCGTCAAGCGGTAAAAGACAGGAGGAGAAGATGTATGAAAAAAATTGCAGTTGCGTTGGTTTTGACGGTTTTTCTTTGCCTCATGGGCGGATGCGGCGGCGCTCCGGCTGAAAATGTGGACATTGACAAGGCGGTGAACGATCTCAGGGAGCAGATTGCGTACCAGGACGAGCTGAGCCAGCTGACCGACAAAATGTTTGACAGTGTCTATCAGATCGATCGCTCGCTTGTGAAGAAGGCGGTGGCCTACGCCAGCTCAGGCGCTACGGCGGAGGAGATCGTCGCCATTGAAATGAACAGCGCCGAGGATGTCAAGACGGCTGAAGCGGCCCTCAAGGACCGGCTGCAATACCAGAAGGACGGCTATGCCGATTACGGCCCGGAAGAGGTGCCGAAGATTGACAACGCGGTTATTAAGAGCAGCGGACGTTACATTTTCATGAGCGTTTCAAACGACCATGGAAAAGCGGCGGAGATCATCAATTCCTACTTAGGCTGAGATTGTACGCAAAAAGGGTTCCTTCTTTAGAAGGAACCCTTTTTGCGTAAAGATAAAGATCGGTTGTCTTTATAAATACGTCCCCGATTTATGGGCTTTAAAACTGTTTTTCATTTGAATTTTTAAACGGACCGTGTTAAACTTTTAAAAAGTAAAACCTCTCCTTGCCTTTGAGAAAGGTATTTCGTCTATTTTTTAACAGGAGATGATTTCGGTGATTGACAGCAATCAGGTAAAAGAGCTGCTCTTTTCCTTGGGAGCGGATCTGTGCGGGATCGCAGGGATCGACAGGTTTGACGATGCGCCGGAGGGATACCATCCGCTCAATGTTTTTCCCGCTTGTAAGTCGGTGATCTCCTTTGGGTGCAGGTTCCCGGCGGGGACGTTGCTTTGTAAATCGTCCGCCCCTTATACCAGGGTGAGGAATTCAATCACCCCTAAAATGGATACAATCGCACTCGATTTTTGTATCGAGATGGAAAAGCTTCAGGTCGCCTGCGTTCCAATTCCCACCAACGAAAGCGAATGGGACGGAAGGACAGGGCGGTACCGCTCGATCATTTCTCAAAAACACGCAGCGCAGGCGGCCGGTCTGGGGACGATTGGCCGGAACTCCCTGCTGATCACACTGGAATTTGGAAGCATGATTTGGCTGGGCGCCGTTTTATGCGGCCAGGAACTGGAAGCGGATGACGGGAAGCCCGCCCTCTGCAACAACTGCGGCCTGTGCGTCGAAACCTGTCCTGTGAGCGCGCTGGAACGCCCGGAGATCGATCAACAGGCCTGTTGGAACCACGCGTTTGGAGAGGATGAGGAAAAACGGATCTGGCGGATCAGCTGTCATCAGTGCAGAGATGTCTGCCCTTATCATTTGGGAACACAGAACGGCTGGTGTACAGAATAAAAATAAGAGAGGAACCGCCCGATCTTTGATCGGGCGGTTCCTTCTGCTTTTCGCAGAAAAAGAATTGTTTTGCCTTGTCAATGCAAATAAGAGCAAAAAACCATTTTAAATGAAATAACATTTTTCCGTCGATTTTTCGAACAGAACACAGACCGGCCCGGAATGTCACTCCGGGATTTAAGCTCTGCGGACAGGATGCCGGATCACTGTTTTCAAATTCTCCGGCCTGCATTTTCTCACATCGCTCAGATAGATTTCATGATGATAACGCGGCCCGCCCATATCCGACAGAACGCCCTGCGCTTTTGCAAAGGAATCCATCGCCTCGATCGTTGCGGGCTCGTCGTCATAAGGGCCGATGTGCATGCACTGTACGCATAAGCCTTCGTCATAGGTCAGAAATTCCACCTTGGAAAAGTCCGTCTTTTTCTTATTTGCGGCTTCTGTCAGGGCCCAGTTCAGCTCTTCCCTCGTTACGAACTCCGGCAGGCGGATCATAGAAATCCACCGAAAGTCCTCTTTGCGGGAATAGTCGATCCCTTCCACACCCTCCTGCCACCAGAGCCCTTCCAAGGGCGGTACCACATAGTCGAAATACCCCTCGATCCGGTGATCCCCCAGCTTGCTCATCTTAATGGTAAAAGCGATGCCGTAAAGCAGGCCGAGCGATTCCTTGTATGCACCGCCTTCCTCGTTGGGGTTTCCCGCTCCGCGAACGGCGATAAAGTTCATAGACGGCACCGTGACCAGCGCGGGCCGGTTTTTCGGCAGGTAAAATTCCTTGTATTCCGTCTTATAGTCGAACGCCATCCGGTTTCATAGCTCCTTTCAGGTTCCGCATCCGGTCTGTGATGCTGTCTTCAAACGCCTGATCTGAGAGGTTCGGATCCCTCGTCCCCTTCCAGATGGAGCAGGGGGCTTCTCCGCAGGACGCGCAGGTGGCCAGCTTCTTCTTTTGCACAGAGCAGGCGTAGATCGGGCACGGTTTTCCGCCGGAGGTGTGAAAAACCTTGCCGTCCGCTTCGGTGCAGCCCTGGCAGACCGCTCCGAAATATTCGCATTGGCCGCATTCCGTCCCGCAGCAGCTGAGCTTTAAGATCTCCCGCTGGCGCTTTTTTGAAAAGCTGCTCAGCACCAACGCATACGATTTGTCCAGCATGGCTTTGAGCAGCTCGTCCGGTACGGCGCCGTCCGGATTGATGGAATTCCAGTGCTGCTTGTTGGAGTAATAGCCGGGGATCACATCCTCGTACTGATCCCGGAAAAATTCCCCCTCCTGCGGCTCTAATTTCAGGTTGATGTAGTAGGGCCGGTCTTTTTCGTCTAAGCAGATAGCGGCGAACATTTTGCCGCCGACGTGATAGCGGATCCAGTTCCAGCTTTCCTGCAAATCCTTTGTCACGCCCCGTTTTGCGAGTAAATACTCGTCCATCCATAAATATTTCATCGTCCTCTTCCTTTCATAATAACACCTTTTCATACACTCCGGCAATCGGGAATCCCCATCTCATTCCTCTTTCAGTCCAACGTAAATATGGACTTCGGCGTTGTCCATCGAGTCGTTCTGGTATTCCTCGAAATCGCACCGGAAAGCTCTGGGAAGCTCCATCTGCCAGATTTCCCCCCACGCCGCGGCTACCGCCTTGACCATATCCCCGCGGACGACGAATTTGGCATACCGTCCGGCTGGGATCCGGCAAACGGCGAGTCCTTCTCCCTGTGGAGCCCTTGCCGTTTCGCAGGCGGCCATGGCGGTGTAATCCGCCTTTTCGTCTCCTGCATAGTCGGTGTAAATCCCCAGCGCCTTTTCGCTGGCCTTGTCGGTTATAGAGGTGTAAATGCCCTCATTGTAGAAGCGGTTCCACAGCCCGCCGATAACCGCTCCCATATCGGGAGAGGCGTTGCTTGTCCGCGCCGACACGCCCACAGCGATTTTCTCCTCCAGTGTGACGATTTCATATTTCATAAGCTCGAGCCATCCTTTCTTTTAATGGAACCATTCTATCAAAGGAAAGGCGACAGCTGTATGTCATGGTTCGAGGTAGTTTTTTCGGATGCCCTCCGCAAATTTCAGCATCTCCTGCCGGAATTCCGCCGGCTCCAAAAGCTCTGCCCCTTCTCCAAAGGAGGCGATCCAGCAGATGAGGCTTTCCCGGTCTGTGAATCCGGCGGAAAAGAGCAGGTTCCCGTCCGGCTGCTCCACAAAGCTGTCCGGGCCGTATTCCTCCACCAGCCGCCACTTGTATTCCGGCCGGATCTTCGCTTTTATTTGGTAAACGTTGGGAAACACTCGTTCCGATGACAGATCCGGCAGCGGCGCCGGACGCTTTTGAAACGGCTCATCCATCTTTAAGTCGGTCATGCGGTTGAGCTTGAACAGCCGGAAATCCTCTCTCTTGCAGCACCATCCCCACAGGTACCAGCTCGACCACTGGAAAATCAGGTCGTAAGGCTCGACGGTTCGTTCGGATTCCCCTTTTGGGGAAAAGTAAGTAAAAGAAACCCGATGCCCCGAGAGGATTGCGCCGTGCAGCAGTTCGATTTTGGGGGATAGGGAAGCTTTATACCAGGAGGAGAGGTCGATTAAAATATGGGTGTCTCCCGCAAGCAGGTTGGACGCCCCCGCCGACAGTTTTTCCATCAGCTGGGTATACCGCCTGGTGCCGCTCACGCTGTCCAGGCTCCGAAGCCCTGCCAAAATCGCCTGCATATCCGACCTGCTGAGCAGGGTGCGGTCGATTTTATACCCATCCATAATCGAGATGCCGCCGTTCTGCCCCGGCGTCGTCGCCAGCGGGATTCCCGCCATACAGAGCGCTTCGATATCCCGGTTGATGGTGCGGCGGGAGACCTCGAACTTTTCTGCGAGATAGGGGGCCGTCACCTTCTCCTGCTGTAACAGGATCGACAGGATGCCGATCATTCGGTCAAGCTTCATCTCCGGGCTCCTTCATCCGTTTTTCTGCAAGCTTTTCAAACTTTGCCGGGGAGAGAATTTCGTTGGTGAGGAACCGGCCGTTGTAAAACAATGCCGAAATGGTGGCCGCGGCAGGCGCATTCTGCGCTTTTTCCCTGCTGTCGAGTTGGATGCTTTGAAAGGGAATCCCCTTTCCTCTGGCAGTTTCCTCTACAAGCGGTACATATTTCGCGTTGAAGGGGCACTGATTCGTATAATACAGCACAAAACCGTTCCCATCGATCTGCGGGCACTTCACCTGCGGCTTGAAGCGGGGCTTTGCCGCCTCCGGTGTAAAAGGCAGGTAGAGCAGCTCAAAAAACGGCTCCGCTGTATCGGCGGTCTGAAACCCCTTGTATTTCAAATAGCCCGGGTCGGAAAGAAAGGGGAGCTTTTTTGCCGAAGACAATACGCAAAGGCCGCTCTTTCCCTTTTCTTTGCTGTCGCGGATACATTCCTCTAAAAGCAGATTGGAATTTCCCTTCCCTTTGAATTGCCCCGACACCCAGAAACAGTCGATTACCATGTAGCCGTCCGCCTCGACCGGGAGCCAGGCGGATTCAGCGGGGAGGTACTCGATAAAGCATTTGCCGCGCACATCGCCTTTTAAGAAGACCAATCCATCAGCGAAACGCTCCTTCAGCCAGGCTTTTTTGCTCATCACCTGCACATCCCGGCCGTTGGAGATCGCGCAGCAGATATGTTCTTTTTCAATGTTTTCCGTCGTCACACGAACCAGTTCCATTCGGTTCACCTCCGAAATCATTCTAACAAGACAAATAAGACAACAGTATGTCGTGTTTCCTTTTTTATTCTCCCTAAAATGGTTTCCCTTACTTTTTCATTTTTACGGCCGGGGGGGCCGGACACACTGGCTAACGGTTCAGCAGGAGCTGCCGAACTGTTTCGGCGTAGCGCTCCGCCGTCTGCGGATAAAAAGGGACGACGCGGGACCACATCCGCAGGCCCTGGTAATAGTAGAGGACCAGCTCTGAAATCCGCTCGGGATCAACCCGTTTGAATTCGTTTGTTTTCATCCCGTATTCTATCAGCTTAATCCAGCGCCGCTTAGCCCGCTCGTTGATCCGGGTCAAGAGCTCCCCGTTTCCGAGGCTTGCGTATTCGTAGATGGCGAGGCTCAGGGAGCGCTCCCTTTCCATGATCTCCCGCTGGATCGCCCCGAGCAGGTCTTCCAAAATCGCCTCGGCGCTTTCGTGCTCCTCGATTCGGTCAAAGACCGCGGATTCTTCCGACAGAATCTCGGAAAAAATTTCTCCTGTTCCGGAATAATGCCGGTATAACCCCCCTCGGCTCAGTCCCGTTTTTTCGCAGAGATCGGTCATGGTCACTTCTTTAAACCCTTTTTCCGCAAACAGGGCGTACGCCGCATTTTTGATCCTCCCACGGGTTCTTTCCGCCTTATCTCCCATGTTACCAGTTCATCTCCTCCCGCAGCAGGGAATAAACGCAGTAGGAATGGATTTCGCCGTTTTTGAAAACCCCGTTGCGCATTGTCCCCTCATAGGTGAATCCCGCCTTCTCCAATACGCTTCTTGAGCCGATGTTGCAGTCGAACGGTTCGGCAAAGATGCGGATCAGATCAAAGGCTGCAAACGCTTCTTTGCAGATCATCCGCACCGCCCTTGAGGTGATGCCCTGCCGCCAGTATTCCTCCGAAAGCCAATACCCCAGTTCGGCTGATTTTTCATAGACGTCGTCCTTCATAAAGATTCCGATGCTCCCGGCTGCTTTTCCGTCCACTTCGATGGCACGGGTAATCTGCCCTTTGCCTTCTTTTGAAATGCAGTCGTCTACAAACCACTTTGCATCCTCCAGCGAATAGGGGAAGGGAAAGGCGTTCCGCAGGTTCGCCGCAATTTTGGGATTGTTTGCAGCCTTTGCAACCGCTTCGGCATCCTCTGTTTTCCACTTTCTTAAAATGAATTCCATGATGAGGCCCTCCTAAAAACGACAATATTGTCGTTTTAATTATGCGGCATGATCGTCGTTTTGTCAACAGCTCTCGGTAAAAGCGGGATGGCTCCCTCAGAAGGACATTGCTTTATAAAAACATCCACGCCCGTGCCCGGGTGGGGCGGGAACCGCCGCCGGCGTTTCGCACACCGATTTCTTAGGTTTTCGTCCTGCGAGGCGCATTGACCGATCAACGCATCCTGCGGGTTACGGGCGCTGTTCTCGCACTGCTTACGGATCGTGTTTGTCCGGCCCGGCTATGGGCGCAGGGGTTTCCCGCGCCGCGGGTGCGGACAAAACAAAAACACACCCCGCAAAGTGAGGTGTGTTTTGTCCGCGGCGGTCCGCCGCTGGAGCTACTGGTCGGATTTGAACCGACGACCTGCTCATTACGAGTGAGCTGCTCTACCCCTGAGCCACAGTAGCATATGTTTTTCTTTTCTAATTGGCGTCCGGCTGATACGATTCCAACAGAACGGTTCTATTATAAACTAAAAAGTCAATTTTGTAAAGGAAAATTTAAGATGAGGCGGATTCCTTGCGGTTTTATACCCGTTGATTCATCTGCACATGAGCAAAATACAGAACGAGATCTGGCTAAAACAAATTTTGAAATTGAAAAACGGCGGTGCGTTTTAATCGGCACCACCGTTTTGGAAGGAAAACTCATGACTGAAAAAGCGGTTCGAGCTGCCTGCGCTCCAGCGCGGCTTCGATCGCTCGATCCAGCAGGCCGAAACGCGCCACCAGGGAATTTGGTTTTTGGGTGGGATTATCCTGATGCATGGGGACGAAGTAATAGTGCCTCGTGTTTAAGAGCATCCCTAAATTTTTCGCGCTTCCGCTCAAGGCGTCGTTTGTCGAAACGGCGAGGAGAACCGGTTTGGCCCCCCGCAGATGGGATTTTACCGCCATCGTGACCGGGGTGTCGGTGACCGACAACGCGAGTTTTGCCAGGGTGTTGCCGGTACACGGCGCCACCACCAGCAGGTCGAACATATCTTTCGGCCCGATCGGTTCGGCTTCCTGGATGGTTTTCATCACGGGTCTGCCGCAGACCTGCTCCAACTCTTCGATAAAGTCCAAAGCCCGGCCGAACCGGGTGTCTAAATTCGCCGCGTTGAAGGACATGATAGGCGTGACGTCGTAGTCCTTCGTCAGTTTTTTCAGCTCGTCGATCACTTCGCGGAAGGTGCAGAACGACCCGCAAAGGGCAAAGCCAATCCGTTTTCTGTTCATCTGTCTCCACCTCTTTCCGCCAAAATATTCTGTATCGTATCGCAGATGATTTCACCGGAGGTGACCGGCGCGACCTTCCCTGGCAGGGAAAGGGCCCAGATCACTTTCACACCCAGCTGCTTTGCCAGCTCGAAATCCACTCCGCCGGGCTTTGAGGCGAGATCCAGCACCAGACAATGGCTTTGCAATTTTGAAAGGACGCCATGGCCCAAAAGTTTGACCGGTACGGTGTTGACAATCGTGTCGAAGTTTCCGGCATATTCGGCGATCCGGCTGATATGTATCCCCTCACAGCCGTAAACCCTCGCCCACGCGAGGTCGGAATACCGCCGCGCCGCAACCGTAACCGATACGCCCAGCGCCGTCAGATATTTTGCCATGACCTTGGAAATCCGCCCGAACCCGGTGAGTAGGCATTTCGTGCCGAATAAAGTGGTCGGCAGCTCCTGCATCAAGATTTCCAATGCGCCCTCGGCCGTGGGTATTGCCGAATCGAAAGAGGTATCAGGAAAATAAAGGGATACGGAAGCTTTACCGGCATACCACGCTGGAAATATGGATTGGCATTTGACCGGACAAGCCTTATACAGAGCAAACGGGCTTCAACCTCTCCGCAAAGGAAAGGTTGAAGCCTGTTTTTTCATTGGAATAGACAGCGAAATAGCGGGCATGGGGTTCCAATGCAAAAAATCATGTTATATTTTGGCGAAATTTTCATAATGTTCGTGTTGTTTAGTGTTAAAATAAAAGAAATAGACATTGATATTTACATGAATATATGATATACTATATTTGATACCTGCAAGGAGGCTTGACCGATGTATCGAAAAATTATGAGCTTTTTGGAAGAGTGGAAGGAAAACGCGCACCGTAAGCCCCTCATTTTGCAGGGGGCAAGGCAGGTGGGCAAGACCTATTCGATTCTGGAATTCGGACGCACCCACTATGAAAATGTGGCCTATTTCAACTTTGAAACCAATCCAAAATTAAATGAAACCTTTGAGGAAAATATCAGCCCTGATTATCTGATTCCGATTTTATCCCATATTGCGGGGCAGACGATTGTCAGGGAAAAAACGCTGATTGTCTTTGACGAAGTGCAGCTCTGCGAACGGGCGTTGACTTCGCTGAAATACTTCTGCGAGAACGCGCCCGACTATCACGTGATTGTGGCGGGCAGTCTGCTCGGCGTGGCGGTGAATCGGACAAAATTCTCGTTTCCGGTCGGCAAGGTGGACATGAAAACCCTCTATCCGATGGATATGGAGGAATTTATGCTTGCAATGGGGGAAAACGCCCTTGTGGAGCAGATTAAAAGCTGCTTTGCCGCCGATACGCCGCTCCCCTCTGCCCTTCACAATGCGGCCATGCAGCTTTACCGCCAGTATCTCGTTGTAGGCGGTATGCCGGAGTGCGTCATGCAGTTTGCCGAAACAAGGGACTATATCCTTGTCCGCCATACGCAGGACACCATTCTTGCAAGCTACCTCAACGATATGAGCAAGTACAACAATCTAAACGAAATCAAAAAGACGCGGCTTGCCTACGACAATATTACCGTACAGCTTTCCAAGAAAAACACCCGCTTTCAGTATAAGCTAATCAAAAAGGGCGGACGGGCTTCGGAATTTGAAAACGCCATCGAATGGCTTTGCCTGTCGGGGATTGTGTCCCAGGTTTATAAGGTGGAGCAAATCAAAAAGCCCCTTGAAAATTACCGCGATATTGACGCGTTCAAGATTTATGTGTCGGATTTAGGTCTGCTCTGTGCCAAAAAGGATTTAGCGGCGAACGATATCCTCTATATGGTAGAGGAGTTAAACGACTTTAAGGGCGGCATGGCGGAAAATTATGTGAACGTGCAGCTTATTATAGGCGGCTATCACACCTACTATTGGGAATCTGAGCGCGGGGCTGAAATTGATTTTGTCATTCAGCGCGACGGCAAGCTGATCCCGATTGAGGTGAAATCCGCCGACAACACCAGAGCCAAAAGCTTAAAGGTCTATATGGAAACCTACAAGCCGGACTATGCCATTAAGCTCTCCGCGAAAAACTTCGGCTTTGAAGACGGAAAAAAGACCGTTCCTCTCTATGCCGCGTTTTGTATCTGAATCGAATCGCTTAAAAGGGCTTCAACCCCTCCGCAAAGGACAGGTTGAAGCCTTATTTTAGGGCGTGATGTCGTAATCCGAACCATTCAGATTTCGAGATGATTTTGCGGATAACAAGGCGCGAGGAGGGCGAATACTTGACGTATTTAACCGACGAGCAACGCCGATAGCCGTAAAATCAGCCGGAAGCTGGGTGTTGAGCGTTTGCGCCGTCACGCCCTAATTGATTCGCCGTACCCATAGCGGCTGAAATTCCCGTATGAACAGCGGCTTTAAGCATCCGCCGTATTCCACCGGCTCAACGGCAAGGACTTTGATATAGACGCACTTTTCCTTGCGCTCCGAAAGCAGTTGTTTTAACGGCTCTAAAATGGAGCATGTACTCCTTGAAGTTTTTCGGAGCAGATGACTCCGCAAGGCAAAATCAATCTTCTTTGATTTTCCCACATATAACAGCGTTTTTTCACTGTCATAGATGAAATATAACGTACCGTCCATTTTTGGCACGATATCCTCTGGTACAGTGAAATCCCAGTTAGCCGCATTAACGGTTTTGGGATAGGAAATTTTTGTGTACTCCATCCGCGCTAACGCTTCCTTTGCAGCGTCATAGGCGTGATTCATTTGACTTTTGAAATCTAACATATTAGACACCTCCGTAGAGAATTATTTTTAGAATAATTTTTTGTTCCGAAAATTTTTCTGAAACAGTCGAAATTATAAAAATATATCATTATTATGATGAAGCCCATCCGATAGACAAACCGTTATCGGATGGGCTTTTCGCGTCTGAACAGTGCGCCGGATTGACAGCCTGAGCGGTAAATGATGGAACTTTACAAGGAATTCTACTAACCTGCTGTCGCTCTACACTGTTCCGAAAAAATCAATTATAATCGAAAGGAGCTAAATATGCGTTTGCCGGAGGTGATGCGATTCATGGAGCCAAGCCAAATCAAATGCGAATATTTGAATGGCGCATATAACGAATTGGCGAATTTATTGGGAATTGAGGCAGTTTTAAAGATATATCATACCTATCACGGACAGCAGTTAACACTGCCGGTCAACCTGTTCAGCAAGGAGTTTATCGCACGTCAGATTGTAGAGGAATATGACGGATATAACATTAAGCAGCTTGCAACCAAATTCGGCTACAGTGAAAAATGGATTCGCAAAATTCTAAAAGACCATATCGACGAAATCGACACGGTCAAGCAGAAAAAATGACAGAAACAGGATAAAACCGCTATGCGGCGGCTTATCATAAAAATGCAGGACAACAGGAAAAGAGGAGTGTTACTATGAGGCGCAAATTTCATTTAAAAAGGCAAAAGAAAGGCTTTTTCCGAAAGCCTCTGGCGGTTATGCTTTTATTGCTCATCAGCTTAAGCATGGCTCTGCCCGCTCAGGTTTTTGCGGCGGAAACAATGAGCGCCGAATTTAAGCAACTGCTGAATGAAGACGGTAAATTGGTATTGAATTCCGTAAAGCCGGACAGTAAAGATGATTTAGATTACATACTGCTTCATGAACTGTATTATGAAAAAGGGTATAGCTATGATCGTATATCGGACGACCTTTCTTCTACGGATTTAACAATTTATACCGAAAGCGGCAATGAAGAGACGCACACGGTTGGTATTGTTTATCACTACGATGAATCGGTCAAAGAACAGCTAAAGGGTTTGGCAGAAAGCCTTCCGAAAGAGAAAGATTTCATTCTTGAAGATTTGGCTCTGGTTAAGTATACTCTCGATCATATGAAAAACCATACTTCAGAACCGATACCGGTATACTATTTAAAGGCGGCAGTCAATAACGATGATATCGAAATAGTTTATAATGCCACACTTGGCGACGGAGGGCTTTTCTACGGCTATTCAGCAGGTTACGCAATCTTTAAGTATAACGATATTGTATATCATGTAGAGAAGAGCGTAAGCACGGGCGAAAAAAATATTATTTATGTACCCGACACAACCGGCGATACAAAAGAAGCGCTTGTGGAAGCCGCGCAACAAAGAATCAACCAATATTTTGGAAAAGATAACGCCGTTACCGTATCCTATGGCGGAACCGCTCTGGAAGTGTGGGCTAAAGATGAATATGAGAATACCAGAGGCGAATGGGAAGAAGCAAATCCGAATTTGACGGTAGACGAATGGCTGTCGCAGGGACGGTATCCGGCAAACGATGATTTTGGACAAGACGTATTGGGCTTAGGTATAAAAGGAATCGACGATGACACCCCTACATTTATTGTAACCATTAAAGTGGGAAATGAGGAAAGCAGCTACAATTTCATCATAAAAAAAGACAGCTCAAAAGCGGCAACGTCGACAGTGGAAACCGTAAATAAAGAAACAGGAATCAAATTAGAAGCTGCCGCCGGTGTGGTTCCCTCCGATACGGTCATTCAGGCAGAGCAGGTAAAAGAGGGCGGAAACTTCACCATCATCAACAACGCGTTAAAGAAAACATCCGACAAGTGGGTTGCATACGACATCAGCCTGCTGTCGAACGGCGTTGAGATTCAGCCCAACGGCAAGGTGAAGATTTCCATTCCCAGGCCGCGAGGTTTGAACATGAACAAGATGGTTCTGTACCATGTGGCGGAGGACGGGAAGCTGACGCAGATTCCGTTTACATTGGACGGTACAAAGGACAATATCCTGTTTGAGACCGACCATTTCAGCCTGTATGCTGTTGCGGAAGCGGATGAAGCCGCACCGGATAGTTCCGGCAATCCTGATGGGACAAACACCAGTCAGGGCGGAAAAGACAACCCGCAAACCGGCGATTCCAGCATGGCCGCTCTCTGGACGGCAATCATGCTGTTCTCTGCCGCCGCTATTGTTTTCATCACCGTGAAACATCGGAAATCGGTGAAAGGGTAATCCTTAACAGCGAAACAGAACCGTTGATAACATCAAGATAATACCGCAAAATGACGGTTTATCATAAATTTTTTAAAAATTAAAGGAGGCTATTTTCATGGGTACCAACAGACACATGCATGGCAGAATCCATGCAAAACGCGGCGTAGCATTGCTGATTGCTTTGCTTATGCTGATGATGACAGTCCCGCTGTCATTGACTGCGTTCGCCGCAGAAGAAGGAGAGTTTAGATATTGGCTCATTAACAATGACAGTGAGGTAAAAATCATCGGCTATACGGGAACCGACACCGACGTTACCATCCCGTCTACGCTTGGCGGTAAACCTGTAACAGTAATTGGCGTAGGTGCATTTTCTGAAAACGAGTCTCTTGTCAGCATCACCATTCCGGACAGTGTGACAGAAATCGATATGAGGGCATTTGAGTCTTGTACATCACTGCAAAATATTTCTTTGGGAAAGGGAATTACCCATATAGCTATAGACGCTTTTAAGAACACCGCTTATTATAAAGATAAAACGCACTGGGACAACAATGTACTCTATATAGACCATTGTCTTATTTCCGCTGATGGTCAGTTACAAGGTAACTATCAAATTAAAGAAGGGACAACTGTCATTGCTGATGAAGCCTTTCAAAATTGTACTAAACTTACTGGAATAACAATTCCAAATGGTATTACAGTTATTGGCGATTTGGCATTCCGTGGCTGTACCTCTCTCTCCAGCGTTACTATTCCAGATAGTGTAACAAAAATTGGTTTTTGGGCATTTGAGTCCTGTACCTCTCTTACCAGCGTAACGATTGGAAAAGGAGTAACGGAGCTTTCTGGTACGTTTTGGGGCTGTACTTCTTTAACAGACATTACTATTGGGAATGGTGTAAAAGAAATGTATGGGACATTTGTTGGCTGCACAGCATTGAAAGAGGTCGTGATACCGGAAGGCGTAACCACTCTTGACAGTGCTGGGATGGACGATGGGGGTGATTATCCAGTATTTGATGGATGTGATTCTTTACAGCGAGTCACTATTCCGGATAGTGTAACCTACATGTTTCTTCTTGATTGGGAAAGCTCTTTCACCATCGTATGTTCTAAGGATTCTTACGCCCATAAATTTGCCGTGGAGAATGATTATCCCTTTGAGTTCAAAACCGCTTCTGCACCGGGCGGAATCAATGTCACGACAAACGAAGGCGTTCATTTTAAGGCGGACGAGGGCGTATTTCCGGCAGGCACCACCTTTAAATCGGAGAAGGTGACTTCCGGCGCAAAATATGAAGTAGCGGAAAAGGCGAAAAATATTCAGAAGTTTGTCGCTTATGACATTACGGCAAGCAGCAATAATGCCGCCGTACAGCCCAACGGCACAGTTAACGTCACCTTTGCCGTTCCGGAAGGCTTTGACCTTTCCAAGACGGTGATTTACT
The DNA here is from genome assembly GCA_964607135.1 of uncultured Oscillospiraceae bacterium. GTDB lineage: Bacteria > Bacillota > Clostridia > Oscillospirales > Ruminococcaceae > Metaruminococcus_A. The sequence goes on from CAZSIV010000029.1 coordinate 17,258, forward strand.
ACATTTCCGACGATGGGAAGCTGGAGCTTGTGAAATCCTCTGTGGATACCAAAACGCGCACCATCACAGCGGCTTTGACCCATTTCAGCACCTATGCCGTCGCGGAAACGGCTACAACAAACGGTACAAGCGGAACAGGCAGCCCGCAAACCGGCGATTCCAGCATGGTTGTTCTGTGGACGGCAATCATGCTGTTCTCCGCCGCCGCTCTTGTTTTCATCACCGTAAAACACCGGAAATCTGTAAAAGACTAATTTTTCAAAGCAGATAAAATATACCTGTATTTCCCCATTCTCTATTTCAGAGAATGGGGATTTTTTTATTTTAATCAACATTCAGAAAGGAAAGAGGAAGATGAAAATGCTATGGTTTGTATTTGGCTTTGTTGCGACAACCGTCGCGGTCATTGCAACGGAAAACGCGGTGGAGACCACCAGAAGGAAACGGAGGAATGCGAAATGATTCTTGCACTTGCCGCGCTGACCGCAAAGGCCGCCGCTGAACTGTTCCTGTACGGCGCAGGCGCTTCCATTAGCCTGCTCTGCTTCGGGAGTAAAACGGGGAGGCGAAAACGTGGATAAAACGATTCATATCTCCCCAGAGGCCAACCGGCGCATACCGCCTGAGATACAGGCGCTTGTCTGGCTGGTATTTCATCATGAAATCGAAAGAGAACCGCCCAAAAGCTATCTGCAAAGCTTTTTACTCTCTGCTGAAAATGAGGATAAACCAAAACAGAAAATCCGATATTGGCGGGAATCGGCTGCTATGGTGACTTACCATTTCCCCATCCCGCACCCGATCAGCATAGAGCTTTTTATTTTAAATGACAGCGACCGGTATACCATGATTTTAAGAGAGGAGTTAGAAGAGGATCCCTATGAATAAACCCGTTTATTTTCTGCGAAAGGGGGGCGGCGCATGATACGGATTGATTCCAAAAGCGATTATCTGAAGCTTTGCAGCCCATCCGTTTCCCCTCTGGCAAGACGGTGCTTGACCGAGTATGTTGACAAGCTCCTGAACGATTACAGCCTGCCGGACTTATCGGAAATCGGTCCGGTATTTTTCATGCAGACACAAAAGGATATCGGGAATTATAGAGCCGTCGGGCTTCATCAGCCCTTTGACGCAGCCCTGAACGAATTCGCGGAAATTCTTACCCTGAAAGGCGGCGGTCAGCAATACAGGCTGATTCACAGCGTCTATATCTTCACCAACGGCTATGGAATCAGCGTATTTTTTCCCTATGATATCGTACCGGAGCATACAAAAGCACACCTGTTTGAAGAATGGAGCGGTACAAAGGAAATCGACTATGACAAGGAGAATGCAGAATGAAAACAATTTCAAGCGTCATGAAGACGGAGACGGTCTGCAACGACCAGTTTACCCACCGGTATTTGTATAAACGTGTCTGGGATGAAAAGAAGCCCTTGCTGTGCGTCATGACAATCTACCCAGGAGGCAGGGACGCCAGCGCGACCGATACAACCACTATGCGCATTGAGGAAAACGTGCGGAGCTTGGAGAAATACGGCGGCTTTTTGACGGTGAATCTATTCTCAGCCATTTCGCCGCAAATCGACCATGAAACGGCGCTGTCCGCGCTCTGTGACAAGGAAACAGACCGCTTTATCTCACAGGCCGCCGAAGAAGCGGAGGCCATTGTAATAGCTTGGGGGCGTATTGCCGACACAAACCCGCTGGCCGCCGAACGGCAGGAAAGTGTTCTGTCCCTGCTGGAAAAGGCCGGAAGGCAATGCCTGCTTATCACGGACGCGAAAGGCAGAAGCGGCGTTCACCCGCTTTGCCCTGCGGCGCGTCACTGGACGCTGATTCCGTTCGCGTCAAAGCGCCTGCTGGAGAAGGCACAGCCGGTCAATAAAGAAAAGAAATAAGTGATATGCCCTGCTAATTGTTAGCAGGGCATAATGCTGTTTATTCCTCTTCCTTTTTTTCAAACAGGACGTTTTTTAAAGAGTCTTTGAATTTTATATAGTTCTCTTTTGTTTCAAAAAACACCAGCACAACGTCGCGGTCATGAAATGTCGTATATACAAGTGAGGAGAACTTCGTTCTAAGTCTCGTACCGACTTCTTCCCCCCTATACAACCTTGTTTTTAGCACCATACAGTGAAGACTACCGTTTAATGAACTGATACCCCCTGAATCAGACGTTTTCTGTTCTGTATCAGCCGATTCACATTTTAACAAAGACTTTAGTTTTTTCAATTCTGTTTCAAGTTCTGAGCTTTTAAAATATTCCCGTATATCTTCATATTTATTACCCTTGTAATCCGCCGCCGTTTCATCTGTCAGTCCCTTAGCCCTCCAGCATATATCATTTAAATATCGACTCATCGTAGAGGGTGAACAAAAAGTATTGTACTTCTCTTGACATGCATTTAAAATTGACTTTGCCGAATTCAGCGTTGGGTATTCCAACATCACAGTTCGGATAGCTTCTTCAATATCTGTTGGTGCCGTAACGTGCTCTTTTAGGGAATGCCTTTTATCTTTTTTCACTTGAAAACCTCCAACTTTTTTTGAACTACTTTCCACCAAAAAAACAATTGCTCAACAGGGGTGTTATAGGAACGACTCCAGCACCCTGTTTTAGACGATTCGCTTATGGATATAATTATTTCCATTTATATTATATACTGAACATTACGGTAAATCAAGCGGTATTGAAAATCCCAATAACGCATGATATAATTACGTCATACAGAAAACAAGGATATCCATAATTGGATATTTTTATTTCCTGTAAATTTATATTAAGGAGGAGCATTATATGTTAAATGCTATCTTCAAAAATTTAGTCTACTCCAAAAAGACCGGCCATTACGAAGGCCAGATCATCGAAGTGTCTGTCACCGGTCGCGGCAGGCTGCAGCTGGAAATCCGGTTAAGTGACAGCACAGAGGTGTTCGCCGCCAGCTATCCTTGGCCGCTGACCCCTCAGCATGAGGTGACAAAAATGCTTGAAGCGGCTGCTATTAGCGCCGAAGAGCTTGCCTCGGGAGACTTCGACTTAAACGAGTTGAAGGGCACGTTCATTGAATTCGACATTGAGAACGTCGAAAAAAACGGTAGGACGTTCTCAAACGCCAAAAATCTTACCGTAATTGATGAAGAGGAATAGGCCTCTTATTCTGCCGTTTGACAGGGAATTAGGGAATTTATTCTTTTTGCCCTTGACTTGCCTTGCCAAACGGCTGCCCTAAAAGTTCCCTACAGGGGAATAGAAAGGAGTTTTTATGTTGTATGTTGCTAAATGATGATACCCTGCGCTTTACTCCGCTCCCGTTGAAATCAGAAAACGACGTCAGTCAAGTAGAAGATATGGTATCTCAGCAAAACACGTACCCATATTTCAACGCCAGCGGCCTCTTGTACCGCTATCAACCGGCGGTCGGAGACAAGGACGCGTTCATTATCCCGCTCGGCTTTGCCTGTGAAATCAGCAGACAGCTTCAAGACGTCTGTTCGGGAGAGCTATCTATTGAATTTACGTTCATGAAAAATGGAGAATGCTTTTCAAAAATTTTTCCGCGTGAAGCGCTTGTCTTTGCCCGTATTCAACATTATTTGATAGAGATCGGATATTCATACAACCCAGAGTTGGTAAATGATATATGCCGATACCTCATGCTGAGTGAACAGTTTGCACCGCTGGAATATCTGCATACAAAGGTCGGTCTGCTAACGTTTCAGGACAAAAAATGTTTTGCGCTTGACTCTATGATAGGCGGGATCAAATCAACCTATCAAGGGCATATGGGCTTGAAGCCCTCCGGCAGCTACCAAGCATGGCTGTCCTTGATACAAGAGGATATTGTCGGCAGGCCAGGCTTGGAATTTGCCTTGTGTACCGCTCTGGCCGCACCGGTTATCAACCTTTTGCCGGAAGAAAATCAGGGCGAATGTATCTTTGTGAATTTCAACGCGCTGAGTTCTTCAGGAAAAAGTACAGCCTTGGCGGTGGGGGCTTCCGCTTTTGGTAATCCAAGCATTAAGGGCGGCAGATTGGTGAATTCATGGCGGGCAACCGATGGTGCCCTCACACAGCTACTGCAGACCAATACCGGCGTGCCCGTGTTTTTCGATGAATACGGACTTAGAGAAAACAGCAAAAGCATTGATTTCCTCTATTTATTCAGTCAGGGGCGGGACAAGGAACGGATGAAGCCGTCGGGCGGTCTCAGAGAAAACACACCGTTCTGCACAACCATTCAATCCAGTTCCGAAATATCCGTCTTTTCAAAGGCTCAGTCCGTCAAAGAGGGACAACTGGTGCGTTGTATCGAAATCGGGAGCGCGTTCCACTGTACCGATTCGCGGGAACACGCCGACCGTATCAAACACACCGTCCTAACCAACTACGGTCATGCCGCCCGTCCGTTTGTGGAATACCTGTTGGCGCATGAACAGGAGCTATCCGGTATGTATTCCAGTACGTATCAAGCCTTTCAAACGGTGCTGAAAACAGAGGAGCCTTTGGAGCTGCGTGTTGCCAAGCGATACGCTATGATTTTTCTGGCGGGGAAACTTGCCAATGCTGTTTTTGGATTAAAGATTGATATCGACAGGTTGATGTCTCTTTCCGCCGTTAATATTCGCGATAATATGAGGAACAAAAGTGAATTTGATTTAGCCTATGAATATTTGCTTCAATATGCGTTCATCCATCAATCGAAATTTCCTGAAAAGCCAAATGGTGATAAGGATATATACGGAACGTTGAAAGAAAATGAACTGGCAATTATCAGCACGCAGTATGAAGACGCTATGAAAGAAGCCGGATTTGACTGGGAAAAAATCATTCGTCTGCTGAAAATCAACGGCGTGCTTGACTATGAGGACGGAAAAAACTACCGTAAACGAAAATTTGGCTCCAAGGCAGCGATGAAATGCTATGTAATAAAGCTTGAAGCAATAAAAACCGATGATGAAGAGGACACAGACAGTTCTCCCAAAAAATATGAAATAAGGCGCGGCACCGAGCCGTTGCCGGATGATGGTGAAGAGCTTACGATTGATGATGTATTGAATGATTGATAAAATTTTTAAAAACGGAAAGTCTACCGCATATTTATTTGAAAATAATTGATAACTTTGAATATAAGAATCCTTGGGCTATTCGTTCGGGGAGAATGAATAAAAGATACTGAACACAAGCGGCAGAGATGTTATTTCTCTGCCGCTTCTTAAAACTTTATAAAGGAAGGGAATAACATGGTGCGTTTATCACAAGGAACCCGCACTCACGCCTTACAAAAAAAGCACGATTTAAAAACTTATTTATCGGCGCTGAATACCTCAAGTAAAAGCAATCCGCTGTTTGAGGAATTCAGCCGGAATTTTCAAAAAATGCTGGAAGCCGCGCAAGAAGGCAATACAGCCGCTGTCAGCCGATTGATGAAAACCTGTGTGGCCTGCAATCTGTTCATGTTGACAAGCCGTCTCCGAATATATATTAGCGGTGATGTGATTTTGGAGAATATGGCTTTGTTCGAGATGTATCTGAAAATAGGTTCAGTCAAAGAGCTATATAAGCGGAAGCTGATAAAACAAAGCGAAATGGAAGCGGTCATAGAACGAATCAAGGAAAAATATAAGGGGGTACTATCCTATGAAGAACGTTGCGGCTTATTGTAGGGTGAGCACGGACGATGACGATCAGAAGAACTCGTTTGAAAGTCAAAAATCTTATTTTGAGAATTACATTAACCAAAATTTAGAATGGAAATTGGCGGGGATTTATGCCGACGAAGGGATTTCCGGCACCAGCACCAAGAAGCGCAAAGAGTTCAACCGAATGATTGACGACGCGGAGACGGGAAAAATTGACATTATAGTAACGAAGGAGATCAGCAGGTTCGCAAGAAACACGGTTGATGCCCTACAGTATACCCGAAAGCTGAGGGAATGGGGCGTCAGCGTCATTTTTATCAACGACAACCTGGACACGCTCACCCAGGATTCCGAACTGTGGCTCACCATCAGGGCGAGCATGGCGCAGGAAGAAAGCAGAAAGACATCTGAGCGGGTCAAGTGGGGACAGCAGAGGCAGATGGAGAAAGGTGTGGTTTTCGGAAATTCTGTTTTCGGATACGATATTTTGGAAGGGGTGCTTTATGTCAACGAACAGCAGGCGGAGATTGTGCGGATGATTTTCAGGCTGTACTTAGAGGAAGGCATGGGCACGCATATTTTATGTCATGAGCTGGAAAACAGAGGAATCCTTTCCCCCTCCGGCGATACTAAGTGGAAGAACGCCTCGATTCTGCGGATTCTCAAGAATGAGAAGTATATCGGCACGCTCAAACAGAAAAAGGAAATCACATTAGATTTTTTGACCCATAAGAAGGTAATCAACAACGGCGTTGAAGACTTTGTCATTATCGAAAACCACCATGAGCCGATTATCACGCGGGAAATGTTTGAAGCCGTCCAGCGGGAGATTACCCGCCGCCGTACTACCGCCTTAGACAAAAGCAAGCATTCCAACCGCTACATCTGGTCGGGAAAAATTGAATGCGCCTATTGTCATGCCAAATTCAAGCGGAAGATATGGAACGGAAAATCCGACCATCCCAGCGTCGTATGGCAGTGCGGCGAAAATATCAGAAACGGCGCGGAGAAGCTGAACGGGCAGGGCGTGCAGATTGGGTGCAGCTCCAAGGCCATTCATGAGGAAATTTTGCGGCAAGGTGTACAGATTGCTCTACATGAAGTGACGAAACACAAGGACAAGATTATTCGCGAAATCAAGCAGGACGTAAAGGCCGTACTGTTGGGCAAGCAGAGCAATCAGCCCTCCATAGAAGCGCTCTGCAAAAAAATAGAAGCGCTGGAGCAGAAGAAAACAAGGCTGATTGAGCTTTATACCGACGGCACGCTCACCAGGGCGGAGTTTGACAAAAGCAATGAGCAGTACAGTCTTCAGGCCGAAGCGTATCGAAAGGAACTGAACATGCTTACGCAGGAGGAAAACCGGACAAACGAGCTGCGGGAGCGCCTGACACAGATTGACGAGACCATTGAGAAAATCGCCGGTTTTGAGGAATTCAGCGACGAAATCTGCAAGCAGGTGCTGTCTAAGATTGTCGCGTTCGGCAGGGACAAATTTGCCGTTTATTTTGTCGGGGGAAGCGATGACGCCCCTTTTTTTATCCCGCTTTCGATAACGCCGTGGGTACTGCGTTGAGGACAGCCAATTCCTCCCGTTCGAGGTAATCGATGACATCCAGCCCCCGGTCGAAGCAGGCCGTTTGAAACGGTTTTTCCACTTTTCCGCCAAATATAACGGTGGAGGGAACGGCTTTCTGTAAAACGGTCTCCAGCTCCAAACACTTCTTTGAAAGCGGTGTGTTGACGGTCACACCGTCGTTTGTGACTGGAAGCGGCAGGACGATGCAATCCAGCGTTTCATCGATCTGGGAGAGCTGGTCGATCGGAACCAGCCGCTTATCCAGTTCAAAGGCTTCATCGAAGCAGGCGATATACACCTTGTTTCCCCGATGCGCCAGGGCCTTGGCCAGGTAAAGCTGACGTAAGTCTCCCCCGGCGACCAAATAAGTTTTATCTATAATCATGGAACAACCCCCATAGGATTTTCTTTTATATCCTATGAGGGCGGGCTTCATTCGGTTCATTCAATTTTCAGTAAAGGGAACACCATCCTTAAAAGTTCTGCGGGGCCCTCGAATTTCTGCGAAAGCGGATAGAGTTCACCGTCTGAGGGGCTGGAAGGTTATTCTATGAAACCGCCGCCACGCCCTTTTACCGGTTCATCAAAAACTCCGCTGTTTCCTGCGCTCCCTGCCAGATGCCTCCGGCGGCGAGGAGCAGGGCCCGGAACCCATCCGGAACCCAAGGGGTATAGCCTAATATCCGCTCTGCTGTTTCCTCTGCCTTCGGAGCGGAAATCGTCCTTTTTTCGGAAAAAAGCGTGAATTCATAAGAGGTTCCGTTTTTTGTTACGGATGCGACTCGTTCTTCCCCGTATAAAACAGAGGCGGTGTTGTAGACCGCTGCCGAAGAACAGGTTAAAAGGGTGAGAAGCAGGCAGGTGATACAGAAAGCAATCGCCCCTTTCCGGCGCGCCGCTTTTGAAAACTTCCTTTTTTTCATGAGATCACTATACGATAGAAACGCCGCAAAACCTATGCGTATAGGGCCTGCTGCGCCTATGTCCTTTCCTTTTGTTTTCAGATGGTTTTTTACGACTGGATGCTTTTGAGCGCCCGTGCAAGGGATTTTCCCACCAGTTCCCCCGCATAGATCACTTCCTCCATGCTGTTTGCGTGACCACCCATCTCCAGCAGGATCGATCCGGTCGTGAGGTGTTGGTTGTATTTCCGGTAATCGAAGAGGAGGGGGCGGGCAAAGCCGGGATAGTCGGCTTCCATCTGGCTCTGGAGGAGCGCTGCAAATTTGAGGTTTTGAAAATAGTTCGGATAGCCCATCGTCCCGTCGTCGCATCCGGAAATGATCATAACCTGAGCCGCGTTTTTGCCGTTTACGCTGGCAACCGGGGCGATTCGTGTCCCGTCCTTCTGTTCGATGGCGTCCCGGTGGACGTCGAGCACCACCTTGATGGTGGGATACTGCGCCAGGTAGCTTTTGACCGTGACGGCCGAACGGTCGTAGCAGCCGGGGAAGGTGGGGTGGTCGTGCAGCGTTCTGTCGTGGATGACCCCGATTCCAGCCTCTTTCAGCTGTTTTTCGATTTCATCCCCTACCCGGCAGACGTTATATTGAGGATCGGTTGTCCGCGAATTGAAATTTTTGTCGAACCAGTCTAGGGTTTGGCGTTCGTAGCTCTCTGTTGTATGGGTATGCATAATCAGCACCTGAGGTGCGTCGGTCTTCTCGATGCGAAAGGCGGGCCCCTGCGCGATCTGCGCTTTGATTTCTTCCACAGAATGGCTGGTCAGGTTTTTGATCCAGGCGTTGTTGTCAATCTGAAACTGGACCGAACTGGCCGACCCTGTATATTGCCGCCGTATGATGTCTCCTGCGCCGTCTGGACGAACCGGCGTTTCCTCTGAGGACTGGGATGTTTCCGAAGAGGAGGGATCCGGTGAAACGGTTCCGGAAATTTCCCCGGAATCCGGCACGGTCTGAACGGAAGAACTGGAAGAATCTTCGTCGGGGCTGTCTTCGGTCAGCTCCTTTGTCAGAAGTTCTTTTCCTCCCTCCGGCAGTGTCAGTCCGGCTGACCAGACCGCCATTTGATAGGCGGCCGCATTCAGGTAGGGCAGGCCGTTCAGAAGCCCTCGGTAAAGAAAGGGGCTCAAAAGCAGAAGGGTCAGGACAGCCATGACCCGCCTGGCAATTCTTTTGTTTTTGTTGCGGTTCATTTTAAACACTCCGTTCCGCTGTACCAGCTGGAATTTGGCCTTTGGCCTGTTTCCATGTATATGCTGAAATCGAAACGGAAATGAAGCCTTTATTCCGTCAGGCCCAGGATGTCCTCAATCGAAAGGCTCGGCTGGAGAGCTTTGTTGATGGCGAGCGCCAGCATCGAAGACGCTTTGTCGATGATGACGTCGATCTCGCGGGGGGTTACCATGCATCCGGAAAGCTCCTCCGGTTCGGCGCTTTCACCGGCTGGAGCGCGTACAACGACCGAAGCCGCATCGACGACGGTGGGGATTCCCAGCGCAATAACGGGCAGGCCGAGCGCCTCCTGATTGAGCGCTTTTCGCCGGTTCTGAACGCCGGAGCCGGGGGAGATCCCGGAATCGGTCAGCTGGACGGTCGTGCCGAGCCTTCGGATGCTGCCGGAGGCGAGGGCATCCACGGCGATGACCGCCGCCGGTTTAATCCAGTCGCAGACCGAGCGGATAAATTCCGCCGTCTCGATTCCGGTCTGCCCCAGAACGCCGGGCGCCATGACCGCGACCGGGCGGAGATCGGACAGCCCCTCGATCTGATTGCTTCCATCCGTGACATGCCGGGTTGCCAAAACCCCTGCTGCTGTCTTCGGGCCGACGGCGTCCGGGGTGATCTCTTCGTTTCCCAGACCGGCAACCAAGACCAGTCCATTTTTCGGAAGGAGTTTTTTGAGTTCCTCCGCAACAATGGTGAGCTCGCCTTCAAAGTTGGCGCTGACCGATTGAAAAGGGGTTAGATCGATTGTAACGTAATTGCCGATGGGCTTGTTCAGTTCTGCTGCCGCTCGCTCGTCCCGGACGGCGATTGTGGTAACGGTTACATTTTCTTTTGAATACTGCTGCTTTTCCACTCCGGGAGCTTCTTTTTTCAGCAGCTCCATGCTTTCTACCGCTAAGTCGGTTCGGATTTGTCGGTTCATTTCTACTCACCTGCTTAAAAATAGTTAAAAGGGGAAAGAAGGCCTTGAAAAGAGAGAAGAAATATGGTAGGATAATAAGCGTTGTCACGGTGTGCCAGTGTCTGAAAGGCAAAGGGAAAGAAGAAAGCCTTTGCATAGCGTGATGTGAAAAGGATAAGAATATTGTGTGACAAAAGCGGTGTTCTTATGTAGGAGGAGGTGGAAAAAGGATGCCGAATATCAAATCAGCGAAAAAGAGAGTCAAGGTGCTGGAAACAAAAACGATGCGGAACAAAGCGATCAAGAGTAACTTAAAGACGGTGCTCAAGAAAGCGGAGGCAGCGAGCGGAGCGGAAAAGGAAGCGGCGGTACGGCTGGCGGTAAAGAAGGTAGACCAGGCGTGTGCGAAAGGGCTGCTTCATAAGAATACAGCGTCGAGGAAGAAGGCGCAGCTTACGAAGAAGCTAGCGGAAGCGAAAGGATAAAGGAAGAACACAAGCAGATACAGCCAGCCACCTCTCATGGCGGTAGAAGCGGAAGGAAGAGAAGGCGTATAGCGTGGCTATACGTCTTTTTTGTATAGTAAAACCACTCGCTAGGTGTCAACGCCAATTTGAAATTGTAAGAAAACGCCGAAGAAATTATGTAGTTTTTC
>CAZSIV010000030.1:0-26964 GCA_964607135.1 uncultured Oscillospiraceae bacterium
GATTATTTTTGCTCTTTATCAGAATCACCTCAATTATCTCAAAGAAATCACCCCCATCCCAAACAGCGGCTTGCAGGTCGAAATCGGGGTCGATGCGCTTCCCGCCCCGGAGCAGTACTTTTCCCATCTGGGCTCTTTTGACGGTCAGACCGCTTCGATCGAATATACCTGCCGTGTAACCGGCGAACTGTTCATCGAAAATGAAACTGGCAGCCCCGCGCTCCCGGTCGGAAGCTTCACCGTCTCGCTCCGCTGTGATGGATGGGATGGGCCTTTCGTCTCCTCGCTCATAGTAAACGATACAACACCGCCCATCCTCACCTTAAAAGAGGTTTCGATTGAATACGACGGCAGTTACAGCAAAGACGATTTTCTGGAAAGCTGTCTCGACAATTCGGGGGAAGATTGCAGCTTTTCCGTCTCAGCGGCAAATGCCTACGGCGATACGGTGGAGATGCCTTCTTACACTGATTCCTGAACCTACACTGTCACAGTCACCGCCACCGATCCGAGCGGAAACTCCTCCAGTATGGAAACGACGCTGTCAATCGGCGAAAAGCCGGCACCGCCGCCTGAGCCCGAACCGGTTCAGCCCTCTCAGCCTGCCCAGCCATCCTCTGGAACACCCTATTCCATTTCGATCAACCGCGCCCAGAACACTGTCACCATTTCACAGCGAAACGAAAACAACGAATACGTCCCATTCAAGGCTTTTGTCTGTTCTACTGGAGGCTCCAACACGCCGCTCGGCAATTTCAAGCTTGGGCAGCGGTATCTCTGGCTCCCCCTCTACGGAGGCGTATACGGGCAGTACACCATCCGCATCCACGGGAGCATCGCTTTCCACTCTGTTCCTTATTACACACAGGACAAATCGGATTTGGAATACGAAGAGTATAACAAGCTCGGTTCAACTGCTTCCGCAGGATGTGTACGGCTCTGTGTTCAGGACGTCAAATGGATTTATGAAAACTGCGAAGCAGGGACACCGGTGACGATCTATGACGGCGATGACCCGGGCCCGCTTGGAAAGCCGAGCTCTATTCAGATCGATATCAACAGCCCGAACCGTGGCTGGGATCCGACGGACCCCGATCCGGCGAACCCGTGGAATCAATGATGGATCTGATTACAATTGAAACATTTTGAAAAGCCAGTCGATAAAAAACCGCCCGGGAGAGATTTTTCTCTCCCGGGCGGTTTTTGATCTGCTCAGATTTCGGTGGCGATCCTCACCGCGATCGCCGTTACATCGTCGCTGTGCCCATCGATGCGGCGCCTTCTCGCCTCGTTCGCAATCCTTCCCGCGATTTCCCGGGCGGATTTCCTAGCGTTCATCTCCAGCTCCGCCTCAATCCAATCCGTTCCGGTAGCGGTCACCCCGTCCGAAACCATCAAAATCAAATCCCCGTCCGACAGTTTGCAGTCCTGGCGGTCAAAGCCCACCCCCTTGATGATCCCGATCGGGAGGGAATCCGATTCTATCCTCTGCACAGCGCCGCCTTTCAGAATGAAGGTCGGCGCCGCGCCCGCCTTGAGCAGCTCCACCCTGCCCGTATACAAATCGGCCCTTAAAATATCGATGGTTGCAAGGGACTCCTCCGGCGCTTTGATCAAAAGAGAGGAGTTGACCAGCCTGATCGCCGACTCGAACCCAAAGCCCGCCTTGATCAGCTTCAAAATAAACGAACAGGTCATAACCGAGTCGACCGCCGCCCGGCCGCCGCTGCCCATCCCGTCGCTCAGAACCAAATGAAAAAATCCCTTTGAGTCGAGGAAGGATTCATAGCAGTCCCCGCAGTGCTGCTCCCCGTCCGCGGGGTATTGCTCCGCGTGGAAATCGGCGCGGTAACGGGCTGTTTCAAAAAAGGAAAGCTTGATTTTTTCCCCGATTTCAGTCACGCTCGGCAGGTCGAATTCCAGATCCAGCGCTGAAGAGAGATTTTCACAGAGAAGCTGTTCCGAAACGGGAATCGGCGCTTTCAGGTAAATTTCCACCCCGGCCCGCCCGTCCCGGTCGACAAAACAGACGGTTTGTTCCGACTTGACATTCAAATTCCGAAGAACGGCATGCGCCTTTTCCGTTCCACGTTCGTCGACCGTAGCGATGAAACCGATTTCTTCCCCGATTTCGCAGAGCATGTCGGCGACGCCGTCAAGCTGTTCCGAGGAGACCTGTTTTGCCTCTTCCACCATCCGCACCGCCTGTTTATGGGAAAGATAGCTCTGGTAATTCTGGTTGACTGCGGCGGTCAGAGCGCTGAATTTGCAGCATTTGTTCTGGAAATACTGGGGCATCTGGTCTTCCCGAATCCTTCCCTCCTTCTTTAAAATCGGCGTCAGCGCCTGCAGCGCCTGCCAGGTAGAATCATACTGCGTTTCCCAACAAAACATCTTCAAGCCGCAGTGGATGCAGACGCTGTCCGCACTCCTGTGATAGACCGATGCAATGTCCAAAGCCATATTTTCCTGAATCTTGCCCGACACCATATCCACCGAATTCCTGAGGTCGTGGATGGCAAGGGATGCGAATTTTAGCCGCCCCGCAAGCCAGTTTCCCTCCCGGTCCGGCTCCTGGAGCTCCGCAGTTTCGGAAGGCGTTTGAAAGCTCCATCTCAAATAACGCGCAGGGACAACCGCGATCACCGCCGCCGCCAAAAAGGAGTCGAGGAGATATGCCACCGTCTGCTGTTCCGTCCCTATGAGCAGGGCCCCGCAGGTGTTGATTGCCAGAAAGGCCGCGATCTGCCCCGTTTTCCGAATCGGCTTCAGGGCGCTCGCGACAATGGCGGCAATCATCAGCGCCCCGCAATAGGGGGCGAAATCGGCGCTGTAAAGGGCCAACGCCGCAGATACTCCCGCCGCGACCGCCGCACTGAAAAATCCCCCTTTTCCCATAAAGTAAAGGACGGCCAGTATCCCGGCAATCCTTCCGACCGAAAAGGTGAACAGCTTGATATCGCAAAGCGCAACCAGAAAAACCGCCGCAATTACTCCGACGCTAATCGTTTCCCTCACCGTGTAATGACGCAGATCGCGCGGCGAAAAAAAGGCTTGTACCGCCGTGGCGCTGAAAAATGTGACCGCAAAGCAAAGGCAGGCCTGTAAAGAACGAAACAGGTAGGTCATCATCCCCGCGCCTTCTACGGCCGATGCGCCGATTCCACAGCAAAACAGAATGCTGAAAGAAATACATCCCAGTAAAATGGGATTTGCTTTCAGCGAGGAGGCCGGACGAACAAAGACTTTGACTGCCAGAAGGAGAAGCAGGGCGGGCAGTAAAACCAGCTGATCCGCGGAATTCCCAAACAGGTAATAGCCGATCAGGCTGCCTGCAACCGCGGCATAAGAATAGCTCTTCGGCAGAGCGGCCGACAGGGCAATCCCCATCCCCGCCAACCCGCCGATCAGCCGCGCGTTGGATGCCAAAGCCGCCAACAAGAGCACAATCCCATACCGGACTACCGATTCGACCCCCTGAAACCGCCCTGAACGCTCCGCTGTCTTCATCTGCAATGCTGTTTTCACGTCTCGACACCTCTGAAAATTTCATTCATTCCACAGAATTTGGAAATTAATCCCATTATATTCTGTTTCACGCGGATAAGATGTCAAAGCGTCAGGGCAAAAAAAGGAAAAAAACGGAAGGTTCTGCGGAATTACTGATAAACAGGGGGAAGAAACCGCTTTCTTTTCTATCCGACTTGTTTTTTCAATGTAATTCAGTCCTCAATTGACAAGGGCAGCCTTAACTGAAAGGAACTCGCTCAATTAAAAGCCCTGCCCTCTGCTTTTAGCAGAGGGCAGGGCTTTTTTGACATCTTTCTAAAAAAGAACGTGGCAGCCGGTCCGCCACACGAGTCAAGCTCTCATTTTTTCAGCCGATGCTGCATATAAAAGCTTTTTAAACCGCTTTTTACGTCGTTCGGCAAATCCGTTTTCCTGACTCCGCAGATCGCCCCCTCCAGCGCCATCAACCGGTGGATGCAAGCGGATGGGTCGCGCTGCTGAATTCGGAGCCACGCATCTCTGCTGCCGACCTGCCTCAGCTCTTCCGCCGTCGTGATTCCAGCCTCATGCAGCTGCGCCTCAATTACCTTTCCAAGATTGGGCAGTTTCGATAATTCTCCCACAATGCTCCCTCCAATACATTCATTCCCCAGGGCAAAACCGCTCCATCACAGCCTGCGCCGCCCGGATCCCGTCAACTGCAGCGCTCATAATCCCGCCCGCGTATCCCGCTCCTTCCCCGCAGGGGTAGACGTTCGGGTGGGAAACTGCCCGGAGCTGCTCGTCCCGCTCGATCCTGACCGGGGAGGAAGTTCTGGTTTCCACCCCAGTCAAAACCGTATCCGGCGCGTCAAAACCTTTCTGCTTTTTGCCAAAGCGTAATAACCCCTCCCGGAGCATCCGATTCACCTGTGCCGGAAAAAGAGCGTCGAAATCCCCAGGACAAACGCCGATCTGATAGGAGGGCTGCACCCTGCCGAAATCGTATCCTGCTTTCCCGGAAAGGTACCGTCCGGCTGTCATAACAGGCGCAGAATAACCACTGCCGCCCATCTGGAAAGCCGCGCGCTCCAGCCGCCGCTGAAACGCCATTCCATCTAAGGGCGAGCTGCCGTAATCCCGCGGGCCGACCGAGACGACCAGCGCAGCATTTGCATTGCTCCGGTCGCGGGCGTACTCGCTCATCCCGTTGACCACCACCGTATCCGGCTCGGAAGCTGACGGAACCACCAGCCCCCCGGGGCACATGCAGAAAGTGTAGACCGCCCGCTCCCCCTGCCGGTATGAAAGCTGGTATTCCCCTTTTGGGAGCAGGGGATGTCCCGCTAATTCATGGTATAAGGCCCGGTCTACCTCCGTTTGGAGGTGCTCCACCCGAACGCCGACTGAAAAAGGCTTCGGCGTCAAATAAAACCCCTTTTGCGCCAGCATCTCAAAGGTGTCCCGTGCACTGTGCCCAACCGCAAGGATCAAGGCGGCAGCTTCGAGCTCTTCGCCGTCCGCCAGCCGAAGGCGCAGGGAATCCCCCTCTTCACAGATCTTCTCCAGCTTGCAGTCAAAACGGATTTCTCCGCCGTTTTTTAGGATGCGCTCCCGAATACTGCGGACGATCCCCTTTAAGCGGTCTGTCCCCACATGGGGTTTCGACTTGACTAAAATTTCCTCCGGCGCGCCGAACTCCACAAAACGCTTCAGAACATAGCCGCAGCGCGGATCCCCGATCCGCGTCGTGAGCTTTCCGTCAGAAAAGGTACCGGCGCCCCCCTCGCCAAACTGGACGTTGCATTCGGGATTCAGCGGTCCGCCGCCCCAAAACCGGCCGACCGATTTCGTCCGCTCCTCGACCCGGCTCCCCCGTTCCAAAATCACCACGGGATATCCCTGTTCCGAAAGCAGAAGCCCGGCGAACATCCCTGCCGGGCCGAAGCCCGCCACTACAATCGGTGCGGAGAGCCTTTCCACGCCGCGGGAAAGAGAGAGAGGCTCTTCCCTGCGATAGGTGATCTGCGGGTCGGCCGCACGCGCTGCCTGTTTCTCCTCATCTCCCTCCAACTCCAAAAGAACCGAGCTGACAAGTGAGACCTTTCCCCTTCTCGCATCCACCGCAGTCTTTGAAACCGCGGCTTTTTTCACCAGGGAGCGTTTCACGTTCAATCGCCGCACCGCTTTTTCGAGGATCACCTCCTCGGCTTCACCGAGGCCGCTCCGAATATTGGTCACTAGAATAGGCATATCTTCCTCCTGATGTTCAGCCGTCCAACCACATGGCACGGGTTCGGTTCTCCTCAAAACAGTCTTTCCCGTAAAAAGCGGCTGTACTAAAAAGCACAGCCGCCCCTTCCCTGTTATTCGGACTCGACAGAAACAACCGCCGTATATTCTCCAACGGCCCAAACCCCGCTCTTAGACGGGAATTTTACCGTGACCGGCACGGTGTACTGCCCCGCTTCCGCAACGCTGGTGTTCATCATATCGATCTCCCCGACGACATCCTGGTAGGAGATTCCGACAAGGTTTTCCTCGCTCCCAATGATTCTGACGGAGTTGATCGCCCGCGTCACCACCTTTGCCTGATAACCGTCAGGCACGTTGACAATCTTGAGATTGCTGTTGCTGATCCAGGTGTTTTTTGAGGTGAATCCCGACGTGTCAAACGAAACGGTGACCTTGGTCAAATTGGTGGAATTGATAAAACCAGTCGGCAGTTCTATCTCAAACTCCTTGGTATAGTTCAAGTCGAGCTGCTTGAAGTCGACATAACCCACCTTCAGCTCTGTTATATTGTCGATGACTTCGACCGGGGCCGCAACCTGAATCGAATCACTGCTCATCCGGCAGACGATCTGATCGGTGGAAAACCCGGCCGGAACATTCAAATAATCAAAGGTGAGCGGGAGCATCTTCTGCTTTAAAACGGGAATCGTCACGGTAAACTTCTCGGACGAAAGGATGAACTTATTTTCCTCGGGTTCCAGCGGCTGCCCGTCTGTATCCAGAATTTCCAACGTCCCATTGGTGGACAGTGTTTTCGAAAGCTCTTCGCCCACCTCGGCGCGGACTACGCACTTTCCGATTCGGTTTACGTTCTGCTCCGGGCCTGTAATGGTGATCTGTTTAGGAGAAGCGGTCGCCACCGGATCGCTCCTGATATAGCCGGAAGCTAAATTTAAGCCGCTCACCTCGGCAGTCAGATCAAACGTCTTGGTGGCAATCCGGTCGAAGCGGACCGTAATCTGTTCCAAAGAGCCGGAGAGCACCTCGAACTCTTTCGTCGTATCCGCTTTCTGAACAAATACCTCCAACCGATATTCCCCAGGCGCCGTCACCGAGGTGGGATAAGAGACCGCATTGAAATCGTCGGGCGTCAACGTTCCGATTTGGTACCGTTTTCCCTTCACCCTGACATTGATGGTCTGGCTTTCCCCTTCCACTACGTTTAAGCCCAGGTTTTGCAGGCTGGAGCCCTCCACCGCGACCCGAACCGGGATGTTGTAGATCGTCGCCTCCGCTTCGGGGTCGACGATCATCGCCACAAGGAACCACCCGATCACCGCAACAAGCACCGAAAGGATCTTGATAACCATGTCGTTGTAAAACAGCTTGGAAAGCCAGCTCTCTTTCAACCGTTTCATCGTCTGAACCTCCCAAACAAGCCTTTTTTCTTCTCTTTTTCAGCGGCTTCCGGCACCAGCCTGTCCCGCAAAAGCTGCGTCAAAGTATAAGAATTGAACCCGCGTTCGAGCGCAGCGTTCTCCGCCACGGAAATCATGCCGGTTTCTTCCGAGACCACAATAATGATCGCGTCGGAATTTTCGCTCATGCCGAGGGCGGCCCTGTGCCGGGAGCCGAGCTGCTTGTCCAGGTATTCCCCCTTCTGGGTGCTCGGCAAAAAGCATCCCGCCGCCAGCACCCGGCCGTCCCTCATGATAACGGCTCCGTCGTGCATCGGCGTATTGGGGTAAAAGATGTTGCAGAGCAGGGATGTGCTCACCTTTGCGTCGATGATTGTCCCCGCAGGGAGGAGGTCGCCGAGCTTTGTCTTGTTTTCGATGACAATCAGCGCCCCGGTCCTCGTTCCGGACAGCCGTTCACACGCCTCTACGATCGGGGGGATCGCCGCAGACCAGGTCTGCCCCCGCTCCGAGTGGGCATCTCCGCTGGCAATGCCCCCCAGCTCGGCGATCTTCGTCCGCCCCACCTTTTCGAGCGCGCGGCGCAGCTCCGGCTGGAAGACCACAATGATCGCCAGCACACCGAAGGTAAAAACATTCGTCAAAATAAAGGAGAGCATCTTCAGATTGACCATCGTCGCAATGAAATAGGTGATGCCCAGAACGACCAAGCCCTTGACCAGCTGTTCGGCCCGGGTTTCGCGCACAATCCTGATCCCCTTATAAACCAGATAAGAGACGAGGACGATATCGATAAAATCCATGATGGTGAACGTCTTGATCACACCGATGAGGGAGTTCCAGACAAACGATAAATACTGCATCCTGCGCCTTCCTTCTTTCCGACGTCAAAGCGAGAAAGCCCCCCGCTTTACATACACTTATAGTGTACCAATAATAAGAAGGAAATGCAACCGAAAACTGCCGAGATTTACATCTTTTTTACTTCTTGGATCAGTGCATCGATATCCTGCCTGGTCGTAAAGACACTCGGGGAAATACGCACCGCACCCGTTTCGTGGGAACGATAGAACTCATGAGCCAGCGGCGCGCAGTGCAGACCGCTCCTCACCGCGATCCCCGCCCGGTTGAGCCGTTCGCCGACTTCCCCGGAATCCATCCCGTTGTGCACAAAGCTGATAACCGGTACATGAGAGCCCACCCGGAAACCGGGGTCGAGGACGCGGAGGTTCGGATTGCGTGTCAGGGCGCTGAAGATCCGGATGCAGGCGGCCATCTCGTGCCGGTAAATCCAGTTGATTCCGCGCCTGCGGACAAAGTCCATCCCCCTGCCGAGAGAGAAAATACCAACCGTGTTCACCGTGCCGCTTTCGAAACGATCCGGCATGAAATCCGGCTGCTCGAGCTGGTTCGAAACGCTCCCTGTCCCCCCTTCCAGCACGGTGGAAAGCGAAACGCCGTCTCCGAGGAGCATCATGCCGGTTCCCGACGCGCCGTAAAGCCCCTTGTGCCCGGCCATACAGACGACGCAGCGCCCCAGCCGCTTCAGGTCAATCGGCAGAACGCCCGCGCTTTGAGCGGCGTCGACGATCAGAAGAATTCCCCTTGCCCGGCAAAGGTCTGCGAGCCTTTCGACCGGCATGATCTTTCCGCTCAGGTTGGAGGCGTGAGTGCAGATGATCGCCTGGGTTTGGGGTGTGATCTGCTGCTCGAACGCCTGAACCGTTTCTTCGTCCGTCCGCTCCGGGCGCACTACACTGTAACTGACACCCGCTGTTTTCGAAAGCGCGTAGACCGGGCGCAGGACGGAATTGTGCTCCAGGCAGGAAAGCACGACATGCCCCCTCGGCCTGACCGCGCCCTTGATCGCCATATTCAGCGCATGGGTGCAGTTCAAGGTGAAGACGACGTTTTCAGCCTGGAGGTTGAATAACTCCGCCGCCTTTTTCCTCGTGTCATAAACCATGGCGGCGGTCCGCATAGACATCGCGTGCCCGCTCCGCCCGGGATTCCCTCCAAAATATCTTGCCGCCTCAGAGAGACCCCGCACCACAGAATCCGGTTTCGGATAGGTCGTGGCCGCGTTGTCAAAATAAATCAAGTCAATCCCTCCATCCAAAAATCGTTCTCTTTCTCCTCAAAATCAACCTTCCGGGTTCAATCCGCTTCCACAATCCCCACGACTTTGATCCCAACCTGCTCCAGCATGGCTTGGATCATCTCTGGTTCCCGCTTCGTCCAGATGCTGTAGCCGCAGCCGCACTTCGAATAGGCGGCGGGGGTCCGCTGGATGTGGGCTGTAATCCCGCGGCGGGAAAGGTAATCCCGCGCTTTATATGCGTAGGTGATCGAGCGGAGCATAATAAGCTGTTTGGCCAAAAGTCATCACCACTGTTTTTAAAGATAAAAAATCAACAGGAGCGCGTTCCAGCCTAGCCGGATCACTCCTGTTGATATACTATGAACGTCTTTGACAATATGACAATACTTTTTAGAAAGATAAAAAGCGCCGCCTCCATTGAATCAGAAAAAGCAGGAGTTTTTAAAACCACCTTGCTTTTTCGTTTTCAAACTCCGGCGTACCGCCGTTTTGATATGGATCATACCGGTGTTCATTGCAGCCGAATTCCTGAAGGGCACAAATCCTGTCGTCCTCCGTCCAGCGGATGAGCGACATCCCGTCAAAAGCTTCCACCCTTCCATCGTTCATCCGGTTTTTGAAATACCATTCCACCACGGTTTGGGTATCGCTGTGAAAAAACTGTTTGATTTCCCACCGGAGAACCCGGCCGCGGGTATTCCATTCCGCAAACCACTGCCGGATTTTTTCAGCGCCGTGATATTCCGGCCCCCAGCTTTCGGTGTAGACCGCATCGGCGGTAAAAAGCTCCGTCAGCCCCAAGTCCTCCGCCCTGAGCCACATGTCGAACCAAAGCCTGACGATCTGCTCCCGTCTGTCCGCGGACATCTCGCTTCCCCCATCCTTTTCACGGTTACGGCGGACAGACGGGGCGGAGTGGAAAACCCGCCCTTTTACGCCGAACCGCCGCATCCGATTTCATTATATAACCGTTTCGATCAGTGCGACCGCGTGGGCGGCAATTCCTTCCTCCCGCCCGCTGAAACCGAGGCGCTCTTCGGTTGTGGCCTTCACGCTGACAGCGTCGGGCGGAAGCCCGCAGGCCCCGGCCAGCCGTTCCCGCATCCGAAGGATATACCCCTTGAGCTTCGGCTCCTGCGCGATCACCGTGCTGTCGATATTCACCACGCGGTATCCTTTTTCTTTCAGCAGGGCAATCACCCTTTCGAGGAGCCCTATGCTGTCCGCCCCCGCGTAAGCCGCATCGGTGTCGGGAAACTGCGCCCCGATATCCCCCAAAGCCGCCGCCCCGAGCAGCGCATCCATCACCGCATGGGCCAGGACGTCGGCGTCCGAATGGCCCAGCAATCCCGCCGTATGCGGAATCTCCACCCCGCCGAGGATGAGCCTTCGGCCCTGCACCAGCCGGTGCACGTCATATCCATGTCCCACCCGAATCATCCGTCATTCCCCCTTTGCAAAGGCAGCCGCCACCGCGATGTCATCCTTGGTCGTCAGCTTGATGTTCCGATAATCCCCGACCGTCATGTAAACCCGCCGCCCCGTGTGCTCCACCAGCTGGCAGTCGTCGGTGAACTCGACCCCATCCCTTCGGGCGGCCTCCACCCCTTCCAGGTAGATCGAACGCCGAAACACCTGAGGAGTTTGGGTGATGAACAGCCGGCTCCGATCCGGCGTGTATTCGATCAGCCCGTCTTCGGAGACAACCTTGATCGTATCCTTCACCGGCGCGCCCAGCGTCGCCGCCCCATACCGCTCTGCATCCCGGATCACCCGCTCGATGTCGTGTGGATCGATAAAAGGGCGCGCGCCGTCGTGGATGGCAAAATAATCGCTTTCGGGCGAAGCCGCAGCGATTCCCGCCAGAACCGACTGCTGACGGGTCTCCCCACCGGAAACCACCGCACGGAGCTTTTTCAGCGCGTATTCCTCCCGCCAAAGGCGATACTGCTCCAGGCCGTCCGGCCTTGAGACCACCACCGTCTCCGCCACCGAGGGAGCGGCCTCGAATGCGAGGATGCTCCGCACGACGGCGGGAACCCCCCCGATCTTCAAATACAGCTTATTCATCCCCATCCGGGTGCTGTTCCCGGCGGCGACAATCACAGCGGATACCAAGATCATCTCTCCCTTCACACGGAGCTTTCCGGCCTATTGTACCAAGATTTTTCCAAAAATACAACCCGGCTTTCCAAACCCATTCCTTTACATCCGACCCTTTTGTGATGTATAATACCATCAGTTGACGAAGGCAACAGCATTCTTTCAATCCAAGCAGAAAAGGAGCGGTCATGATGGATCTGCGTTCTCATATTCAAAACCGGTTTCTGATTTTTGACGGCGCGTTCGGCACCGTCCTGATGGACGGCTGTTTAAAGCCCGGAGAAAACCCGACCGTCCTCAACATCACCAGCCCGGAAACCGTCACCGCCATCCACCGGAATTATCTGAAAAGCGGCGCGATGGCTGTCACCCTCAACACCTTCAGCTGCAGCCGGTTCAAAATCGCAGGGCTGCCTTATACGCTGGAGGAACTGGTCAAAGCCGCGTTTGAATGCGCTGCCCGCGCAGTGGACGAGGCGGGAAAGCCCGCCTACCTGATCTATGATATGGGGCCCTGCGGCAAGCTCCTCGAGCCGATGGGGGAAGTCTCTTTCCAAGAGGCATACGACCTGTGCAAAGAGCAGGCTCTCTTAGCCGAAAAATACGGGGCGGACGCCGTGCTGATCGAAACGATGGCCGACCTTTACGAAGTAAAAGCCGCCCTGCTCGCGGTCAAAGAAAACACGAAGCTCCCCGTGCTCTGCACGATTACGATCGAACAGAACGGGCGCACCTACACCGGCGGATGCATCGAAAGCACCGCCGCCCTGGCGGAGTCGCTCGGAGCGGACGCGGTCGGGATCAACTGCAGCGTCGGGCCGAAAGACCTTCTCCCCTACGCGAAGCAGCTCGCCGGGCTCACAAGCCTCCCGGTCATAATCCAGCCCAACGCCGGACTCCCGCAGGAAAAAGACGGGGTCACTTCCTTCGACGTGACGCCGGAGGAATACGCCGAAGTGATGACCGAGCTCGCTGGAAACGGCGTCAATATCCTTGGCGGCTGCTGCGGCACAAACTACGATTGCATCCGCCTGCTCGCCGAAAAGGTGCTCCCGCTCACCCCGGTCAAACGGGAAATTGCGGCAAGAGAAACCGCCTGCACCCCTACGGTCTGCGTGGAAGTCAAGGCGGACACGCCCGAGTTCCATCTCGTGACCCCGGAAAACGCCGCCGAATTGAGCGGGTATCTCGATTCCGGCGATTTCGACAGCGTGCTGGACATTGTCCTCGACCGGCTCTACGATGTGGATGCGGAATACATCATGCTCGATACGACCCTGCTGCCTAACGCGGCGCCGGAGCAGATTTCCGCCCTGCTGGGGCACCTCCAGACCGCCGTCCGGCTCCCCTTCGGCATCACGGCCCACAGCAAAGAAGAGGCGGATACCATGACGCGGGAATACAATGGAAAGGCGCTGACGGTGATCCGGTAGAGGCCGTAAACCATTTGAACCTTAAAATTTATCTCGCATGAAAACCCGGAAATCACTCCGGGTTTTCTTTTTATGCAGGCAGTGCGCTCCCAAAGCCGGCAAGGATCAGTTCCCAAAAGCCTATGGACGAGGATTTCCCGGAATTTGATCTGTTTTCTTATGCCAGTGGGTTGCTCTGAACCATCCTCAGGTACTGCTTCGGGGAACAGCCGAATTCCTCCTTGAAGCTCCGCGAGAAATTGGAGTAATCGTTGAAGCCGCTCCGGATAAAAACACTGTTGACCGTCCCGCCCTCCTGGAGCAGCGTGCGTGCGTTCATCAGCCGTTTTTTCAAAACATACTGGTGGAGGGTAAACCCGACGCATTCCTTAAACTGCCGGCTCAGATGGTACTTGCTGATGTAAAACTCCCCCGCCAGCGCATCGAGCGACAGGTCCCCGCAGAGGTGACCATTGATATAGCGGATGATATCGCTGATCTTTTCGTTGTACTCCACCTCGGCCATATCATCCTCGGCCATATCGAAATAAGCCTTGTTGAGCAGAACCAGAAGCTCGGTGATATAGGCGCGGCTCAAGGTGGCGCTGCCGTAGGCGGAGCTGCCGTAAACCGCCTCCAGCCGTTCATAGATTTTCCGGATCATCCGGAACATCTCGTTTGAAGGACGCAGGAGGTTGTTGTGGTGTCGGGCGGAGTCGTCGAAGCAGGCTGTGAGGTTGATCTCACCCTGCTCGATGTTCTTAACATAGTTCGGGTGAACCCAGACGACAATCCGCTCGTAGGTCTTCCCCAGCTCGATCAGCGGGCGGTGCACCTCATTGTTGCCGATGAGGAGGATATCCCCCGGTTTGAGATAATAATTCCGCCCTTCGATCACACAGTTGACCTTTCCGGAGATAAAGTAATAGATTTCGTAAAAATCGTGATTGTGGTAATCCACGCTCAAAGGCTTGTTGTCGGAAAAATGAAACAGCTCGAAATTCGGCCTGCTCATCACCTGCCGGGGATTGAACTCCTGTTTTACCGTTCCCATCGGACAGATTCCTCCTCCAGATTTACGTTGTTTTTCCTCTTTTTATAGTAAAGCAATTTTCTCCATTTTTCAAGCAATAATCACTAATTTATTTGCAAAAAATGATGTATACTGAAATCAATAACAGTATGGGGGGATTGACATGTCCTTTATCAACGATTCTTTTCTTCTGCAAAGCGATGCTGCGCGGCTTTTATACCGCAGCTACGCCGAAAAGATGCCGATTTTCGACTACCACTGCCACTTGAGCGCGGCGGAGATTCTGGAAAACAAACAGTTCGAAACCATCACCGATCTCTGGCTTTCGGGCGACCACTACAAATGGCGTTTGATGCGGGCAAACGGGGTGGATGAATGCTACATCACCGGCGGCGCCGATCCTTATGAAAAGTTCGAAAAATGGGCGGAGACGATTTCCCGCTGCTATGGGAACCCCCTCTACCACTGGACTCATCTCGAACTGAAACGGTATTTCGGGGTAGACGAGCTCCTCTGCAAGGAAAACGCCAAAGAGATCTACGACACCTGCAACGCCCTTTTGCAAAAGGAGGAATTCCGGGCGCGCGGCCTCATCCTGCGCTCCGGTGTGGCGGCCCTCTGCACGACCGACGATCCGGCGGACAGCCTTGAGGATCACATCGCGCTGGCAGACGATCCGTCCTTCCCTGTTCAGGTGCTCCCCGCCTTTCGGCCCGACAAGGCGATCCACCTGGAAAACGAGGGGTTTGCCGCCTATGTCAAGGAGCTCGGCGCCGCGGCAGGAGTTGAAATTGCCGATTTCGATTCCCTCAAGCTCGCCCTTCTGAAGCGGGCGGAATTCTTTAAAAGCCACGGCTGCATCCTCTCCGACCACGCGTTCGGCGCGCCGTCTTTCATCTCCTGCGACAAAAAGGATGCAGACGCCGCTTTGAAAAAGGCGCTGGCGGGCGAACCGCTGACCGTGGAAGAGACCGGCGCCTATCACACCCAACTGATGGTCTACCTCGGCAGCGTCTATGAAGAGCTCGGGTTCGGGATGCAGCTCCACTTAGGTGTTGTCCGCAGCGTCAACACCGCCATGTTCAGGCTGGCGGGGGCGGATACAGGATTCGACGCCATCGGGGATGATCTTTCGGTCGAGTCCATCCTCCGGCTCCTCGACCTGATGGAACAGCAGAACAGCCTTCCCAAAACCGTTCTATACAGCCTGAACCCGAACGACAACGACAAGCTCGCTGTCGCCGCAGGATGTTTCCAGCAGGGGCCGGCTGCCGGCAAAATCCAGCTGGGGGCCGCCTGGTGGTTCAACGACCACCGCGACGGGATGGTAAACCAGATGAGGGCCCTTGCAAACACCGGAATCCTTGCAAACTTTGTCGGGATGCTGACCGATTCGAGGAGCTTTATCTCCTACACCCGCCACGAATATTTCCGGCGGATCCTCTGCAACCTGCTGGGGAGCTGGATCGACGCGGGCGAAATCCCGGCGGATTACGACAGGATCGGAAAGGTCGTCGAGGACATCTGCTTCAACAATGCGGCGAATTTCTTCGGTCTCCCCAAAGAAAAAATCTTTTAGTCGAACAGCCGTTTGCCGGGGATGGAATCCCCTTTAAACGATTGTACCCCACCCTCAAAAACAAACCGCTTTCCGCCCGCCCAAACACAGATACTGCGAGGCGGCTGTGACAAACTGCAAAGGAGATGCTGCAATGGCCCCAGAAACAAAATGGCCGGTTTATGATGAGCTTCCGGCAATTCCCGACATGCCGGACTGCACGATAGACCGCTTCGGGAAAAAGATCGCCTCCCTCGAACAATGGGAGGAACAGTGCGCCTATTTAAAAGAGATGCTCGCCCACTACATGTTCGGCCACTTCCCGGAAAACCGCGGGGAAGTTAAAGGGTCCGTCAAGAACAAGGCGCTGAAATTTGACGGGAAAGCGATAGAGGAGACCATCGTCCTCACCTTCGGCGCTGCCGCGGAGGTCTCCATGAAGGTGCGGCTGGTCTACCCAAACCGCACCGGGGAGCGGTTCCCGCTGATCATCGATTCGACGGACTACGTCGACGAACCCCTCCCGCTCGAGGAAAAGGCAGTTGCCGAAGAGGGCTTCGCCCTTGCCGCCTTCGACCGGTGCGATCTCTGCGGCGACCGCACCCTGCTGGAGATGGTGGTCGATTACCGCCGCGGAACCTTTGAACCAAAGGACGACAGGGTTCGCTACGTCGTCGAAAAACTGGAAAAGGTCACGCCGGAAAAAATTGATCTGGAGAACATCCATCCGCTTGCAGCCGCCTATCCGGACTGTGACTGGGGGGAGATTGCACAGTGGGGCTTCGGCTATCTGGTCTGTATGGATTACTTTGAAACCCTTTCCCAGATCGACACGGGAAAGGTCTGCTACACCGGGCACTCCCGCCTGGGAAAAGCGGCCCTCTCCGCCGGCATCTACGACGAGCGGGCGGCGGTCGTCAACCCGAACGCCTCGGGCTGCGGCGGCGTGGGCTCCCTGCGCTTCATCGGAACCCGCGCAGGCTCCCGCCAAGACCCGGAAGCCTGCGAAGCGGTGGGCGGGATCACGAATTTCGCCCCCAACTGGTTTGTCCGGGAATTCGCCTCCTTCGGGGACAACAGCGTCTATCCGGAGCGGGAGTCCCATCTCCCCTTTGACGCGAACACCCTCCGGGCGGCAGTCGCCCCCCGCGCCTGCTTTACCACCGAGGGGCTGGACGACTACTGGTCGAACCCCTACGGCACCCAGCTCGCCTGGGAGGACGCCCAGCCGCTCTTCGACCTGTTGGGAATCCCGGAGAAAAACGGCATCCACTACAGGGAGGGAACCCACGCCCACAACGAGGAGGACTGGCAGGCTCTTCTGACCTATTGCAATTTTCTCTGGTTCGGCGAGCCGCTGACCGAAGACATCAATAAAAAGCATTTCGAACGGTAACACTGTAAATAAAACCGAGAAAGGAAGGATGTTATGAGCGCGCTTTACGACTGTTGGCTGCGGTACGACACCAACGCCGATTCTTTGAACAAGGAGGTTCTGGCGGCAAATCTCGCTTCGGTCAGCGTTGAAAACGGCGATAAAATCACCGATTCCGCCGTGGAGGAGATCGAACGCTTCTGCAAGGCCGTCGGGCTCCCGGCCCCCGCGAGGGTCGAATCGGGCGCAAGCCTCCGCCTGGTCGCAGGGCTGCCGGCCGTCGAGCACAAGGACGGATACGTCATCGAAAAAAGCAGCCACGGCTTCATGGTCGCCGGGGAAAGCTCCACCGGCCTGCTTTACGGTGTTTTCAGCCTGCTGCAGGGGCTGGCACTTGGAAAAACGCCGGAAGAATGCTGCAAAATGGATTATCCCCGCAACGAAATCCGGATGATCAACCAGTGGGACAACGGCGACGGGGACATCGAGCGCGGCTATGCCGGGCGTTCGATCTTCTTCAAGGACTACCGGTTCATGGATGATCTGAGCCGGATTAAGGACTACGCCCGGATGCTCGCTTCGGTCGGCCTCAACGCCATCTCGATCAACAACGTCAACGTCCATTTTCACGAGACGAAATTCATCACCCCGGAATATCTCCCGATGGTGAAGCGGTACAACGACGTTTTCAACAGCTACGGCATCACCATGTATATGTGTATCAATTTCGCAGCGCCGATCCAGCTCGGCGGCATCGATGTCTCCGACCCGCTGGACGAGCGGGTGCGCAGCTGGTGGAAAGACGCAGCCAAGACGATCTATGAAGCGGTTCCCACCTTCGGCGGCTTCCTCGTAAAAGCCGACTCCGAAGGCCGCCCCGGCCCGTTTACCTACGGCCGGAACCACGCCGACGGCTCCAACATGCTGGCGGAGGCAGTCAAACCCTACGGCGGCATCGTCATCTGGCGCTGCTTCGTCTACAACTGCAACCAGGACTGGCGCGACCGCACCACCGACCGCGCCCGCGCCGCCTACGACCACTTCATGCCGCTCGACGGCAAGTTTGCCGACAACGTCATCCTCCAGATCAAAAACGGCCCGATGGACTTCCAGATCCGCGAGGCAGTCTCCCCGCTCCTCGGCGCAATGCCGCAGACCAACCAGATTCTGGAGTTCGAGGTCACGCAGGAATACACCGGCCAGCAGCGCCATCTCTGCTACCTCGTCCCGCTCTGGAAAGAGGTGCTGGATTTTGACACCTACGCAAAGGGCGAGGGCTCTTATGTAAAAAAGATGTGTGACGGAAGCCTGCATCACCCGAAGCACGCCGGGCTCGCCGCCGTCTCGAACATCGGGGACGACGAATGCTGGACCGGGAGCCCGCTCGCCCAGGCGAACCTTTACGGCTACGGGCGGCTCTGCTGGAACGCCGACCTCACCGCCGAGGAGATCGCGCGGGAGTGGACCGGCCTCACCCTGAGCGTCAACAAAACGGTCATGGATACCATGCTCCCGATGCTGATGAGTTCCCGGCGCACCTATGAGAATTACACCTCCCCCCTCGGCGTGGGCTGGATGGTCACACCGCATGTCCACTACGGCCCGAGCGTGGACGGCTATGAATACGACCGCTGGGGCACCTACCACTTTGCCGACTGGAAAGGGATCGGCGTAGACCGCACCGTCGCGACCGGAACCGGTTACACCAGCCAGTATTTTGAGCCGAACGCCTCAATCTATGAAAAGGTCGGCACCTGCCCGGACGATCTGCTCTTATTCTTCCACCACGTGGATTACACCCACAGGCTGAAATCCGGGAAAACCCTGATCCAGCACATCTACGACACGCATTTCGAAGGAGTCGAAACGGTCAAAGGGTACATCAGGGATTGGGCGGCCCTGGAGCACATGATCCAGCCGGACATTTTCGCCCTGGTCAAAGAGCGGCTGAACATCCAGTTCGAGAATTCCAAAGAGTGGCGCGATATCGTCAACACCTATTTCTACCGACACACCGGCACGCCGGATGCAAAGGGCCGGAAAATTTATCCGTGATACAACAGTGTAAATAAAGAAGGAAAGGATGTTTTTTATGGCAAACCTGAAAGACAAAGTAATCGTAATCACCGGGGCGGGCGGCGTCCTTTGCAGCTTTTTCGCCAAGGAGCTGGCGAAAGACGGCGCGAAGATCGCCCTGCTCGACCTGAATCTCGACGCGGCGAAGAAGTATGCGGACGAGATCAACGCGGCGGGCGGAAAAGCGATCGCGGTCTCCTGCAACGTACTGGAGCCGGAAAAGGTGAAAGAAGCCCACGAAGAGGTCAAAAAGGCGTTCGGCCCCTGCGATATTCTGATTAACGGCGCGGGCGGCAACAACCCGATGGCGACCACCACCCAGGAGCTCTTCAAGGTGGAGGACTGGAAAAACCCGAATGAGCGCACCCTGCTCGACATCGACGCAAACGCCTTTATGAAGGTCTTTTCCATCAACTTCATGGGGACGCTGATCGTCACCCAGGAGTTTGCCCCGGATATGGTCGAGGCGGGCAAGGGCTCGATCCTCAATATCTCCTCGATGGCATCCGCTTCCCCGATGACCAAGGTTCCGGCTTATGCGGCGGCCAAGGCTGGGATCACCAACTTCACAAAATACCTCTGCGTTTATTTCGCCGAATGCGGCATCCGAGTCAACGCGATTGCCCCCGGCTTCTTTGAGACGATCCAGAATGCGGCCCTGCTCCGCAATCCGGACGGCTCCTTAACCGAGCGCTCCCACAAAATCCTCACCCACACCCCGATGAAACGGTTCGGCGTGGAAAAAGACCTGATCGGCACCGTCCGCTATCTCCTCGACGACGATGCTGCGGCTTTCGTCACCGGGATCGAAGTCCCGATCGACGGCGGTTTCTGGGCTTACTCCGGCGTCTGATCCCGCATTTCCCATCCGCCGGACCGGGGCCGAAGCCCGGTCCGGCGGAGCTTGGCTTCAACTAAAAAACAGGAGGAATTCCGTTATGAGAATGACATTCCGCTGGTACGGCGAAAACAACGATAACATCTCCCTTCAGGCTGTGAAGCAGGTTCCCTACATCAAAGGCATCATCACTTCCCTGCTGGATGTTCCGGCCGGGGAGCTCTGGGAGCTCGAGGACATCCTCAAGGTCAAAGCGCAGGTGGAGAAAGCGGGCCTCACCCTGGACGGGATCGAGAGCGTCAACGTTCACGAGGACATCAAGCTCGGTCTTCCCACCCGCGAACGGTACATCGAAAACTACAAGAAAACCTTAGTCAACCTCGGCAAAGCCGGCATCCACATGGTCTGCTACAACTTCATGCCGGTCTTCGACTTCACCAAAACCGAGATGGCCTATGTCCTGCCCGACGGCTCCAACACCATGGCCTTCGACCAGAGCGTGATCGACGCCTCCAGTCCGGACGACATGTTCAAGATGGTCGAATCCGGGTCGAACGGCTTTGTCCTCCCCGGCTGGGAGCCGAGCCGCATCCCCTACATCAAGGAGTCCCTCGAAAAGTACAAAGGCGTCACCGATGAAGACCTCCGTGCCAACTACAAGTATTTCCTGGAGCAGGTCATCCCTGTCGCGGAGGAAAACGACATCAAGATGGCGGTTCATTCGGACGACCCACCGTGGAATCTCTTCGGGCTGCCCCGGATCGTCAACAGCAAGGAGAGCTTACAGAAAATCGTGGAGATGGTGGATTCCCCCTCCAACTGCCTGACCGTCTGCACCGGCTCGCTCGGGTCGAACCCGGATAACGACATCCTCGACATCGTCGAGCATTTCTCCAAGATCGACCGGATCGCCTTTATGCACATCCGCAACATCAAGTTCGTAAAGCCCGGGATGTTCTACGAAGGCGCCCACATGACCGAAGAGGGCGATATCAACATCTACAAGGTGCTCGAAATCCTGCATAAAAACGGCTACCAGGGCTTGATCCGCCCCGATCACGGGCGGATGATCTGGGACGAACAGGGCCGTCCGGGTTACGGGCTGTACGACCGTGCGCTCGGCGCCGCCTATATGTCCGGCATCATTGAAGCGCTTGAAAAATCCGGCAAATAAGCTGTGAGGTGGAGTCATGAACGAAATTTTTGAAACCATCGGCAAAATCGGCATCGTCCCCGTCATCAAGATCGACGACGCCGAAAAAGCCATCCCGCTCGCAGACGCCCTGATCAAAGGCGGCCTGCCGGTGGCGGAGGTCACCTTCCGCACCGAAGAAGCGGCGGATGCGATTTCCCGCATCTCTGAAAAATTTCCGGAGATGCTGGTCGGCGCGGGCACCGTCCTGACAAAAGAGCAGGTGGACAGCGCCGTCAAAGCGGGGGCGAAATTCATCGTCTCCCCGGGCTTGAATCCCAATATTGTGAAGTACTGCCTTGAAAAAGGCGTCCCGATGATTCCGGGCTGCTCCTCCCCGAGCAATATCGAAACCGCTTTGGAGCTGGGGCTCGACACAGTGAAATTTTTCCCGGCGGAGGCGGCGGGCGGCCTTGCGATGATCAAAGCGATGAGCGCGCCCTACGGCAACGTGAAATTCATGCCGACGGGCGGAATCTCCCCGAAAAACCTCAACGATTACCTCTCCTTTAAAAAGATCGTCGCCTGCGGCGGAAGCTGGATGGTGACCGACGCGCTGCTTCGGGAAGAGCGCTATGACGAAATCGAGGCGCTCGCCCGCCAGGCTGTCACCGCCATGCTCGGCTTCAAGCTGGTACATATCGGCATCAATTCGTCGGGCGGCACGGATGCGGTGAAGGCGGCGAAGCTGTTCGAGTCCTTCTTTGGGATGGTGCTCAACGACGGCGAACAGTCGATCTTTATGGACGACGTCATCGAGATCATGAAATTCAACGGGCGGGGAACCAATGGGCACATCGCCATCCAGACCAACGACATCCGACGGGCGATGTACCACCTTTCCGGCAAAGGGGTCACCTTCTGCGAGGAAAGCAAAGCCTACGACGTCAACGGCAACCTGAACCTGGTTTACCTGGACGGAGAGATCGGCGGCTTTGCCGTCCATCTCAAACAAAAGGCGTAACGCGGAGGACGACGATGGAGAAACAATTTGATGCAATCGGCTTAGGGGAAGTGATGCTCCGGCTCTCCCCGGTCGGGAAAGAGCGGCTCTCCCGCGCGGGCCTTTTGGAAAACAAGCCCGGCGGGTCGGAACTGAACGTGATGGCCGGTATTGCGGCGCTGGGGCTGAAAACGGCCTTTGCCACCAAGCTGCCTGTCAGCGAGCTGCGCAATTTTATCACGCGGGAGATGCGCTCGATCGGGGTGGATGATCGTTACATCGTAAACGATTCCGCCGACGGCGCCCGGGTTGGGATCTACTTTTTGGAAAGCGGCGCTTCACCGCGGAAGCCGAGCGTGGTCTACGACCGTAAAAATTCCTCTGTCACCCGTTTTAAAGCGGAGGAGCTCCCGGAAGAAATCTATGCCAATACCCGGCTGTTTCACACCAGCGGCATCACCCTGGCGCTTTCGGATGAAGTCTGCGCAAACGCCACGGCTGCAATGAAGAAATTCAAGGAAAACGGCGCTCTGATCTCGTTTGACGTCAATTACCGCGCCAACCTTTGGGGAGAGGAGAAGGCCAAGGCCGCGATCGAGGCGGTACTGCCGTACATCGACATCCTCTTTATTTCAGAGGAAAGCTGCCGCCGGATGTTCGGGCGGACCGGTGGGCTGGAGGAGATCCTCAAAGAGTTCGCCGCGACCTATTCCCTCAAGGTGGTCGCCACCACCAAGCGGAAGATCAACAGCCCTTCGAGCCATGACTTCACTTCCCTGCTCTACGATGCGGAAGCCGACACCTTCTACACCGAAGAGCCATACCGCGGCATCGAGGTCGTCGACCGGATCGGTAGCGGCGACGCTTACGTTTCCGGCGTTCTTTACGCCATCCTCTCGGGGCTTTCCATGCAGAAGGCCGTGGAATATGGAAACGCCATGGCCGCCGTCAAAGAAACGGTCGCGGGCGACCTGCCCTGCACCAGCTTAAAGGAAATCGACGGGATGATTGCGGCCCATCACAGCACCGGGCCGCAGAGTGAAATGAACCGGTAAGTAAGCCTCTCCCCTGTTTCAGGACGAATAAATATCTAAAAAGCCAGCGACTTAAAAGCCGCTGGCTTTTTGCCGCCCGTTTTACCGGCATCTATCATAATCTTCTGCCGGTTTCACATAGATTTAAGGCGAAAGGAGATGGGCGTATGGTCATCATCGAAGAGAATGGGAAGATTTCGGCAAAAGAGCTGAAGGAATTATTTCTTCTGCTGGGATGGCGCTCCGGAGAATATGAAGCGCGGCTTTTACAGGCAGTCAGACGTTCCTCCTATTACGTAACCGCCAGGGACTCATCCGGAGAGCTGATCGGCCTGATTTCCGCTTTGGACGACAGCGCCATCAACGTTTATCTCCCTTATGTGCTGGTCCACCCTGATTATCAGCGGAAGGGAATCGGAAATAAGATGATGTGCCGGCTTAAGGAACACTACCGGGATTTTTTGAGAATTGCCTTGATCTCTTATGCCGAAAGCCTGCCTTTCTACCAGGCAAACGGTTTTTCCCCCTGTGAAGATCAGATGCCAATGGAAGACTCCCGCTTTTCAGAAAAATAATCCCCCTTAAAATTCGCCTTTTTTGCGAAAACCAACTCTCTATTTTCTTCCCCTTCAGTGTAAAAATATCGTATTTTCCGCAATAAATTGCCGTACAAATATTGATTGTTTGGTCATAATATTGTAAAATATTATTTAATATATTATGACTTGCTGGGGAGGATCAATTTTTATGGCAAAAAGGAATCAATGGGCGACCGGCATTGGATTTATTTTAGCGACGGCCGGCTCCGCCATCGGGCTTGGGAACCTTTGGAAGTTTCCCTATTTAATGGGGAAAAACGGCGGGTTTTGGTTTTTAATCATCTACCTCGTCTTTATCCTCGTTCTCGGTCTGCCGGTCATGATCACCGAAATGTCGCTTGGCCGTTATACCCAGAAAAGCCCGGTCAGCGCGTACCGCTCTGTCGGAAAAAAGGCGACGGTTATCGGTGTTTTGGGGGTTTTGGTCGCGTTTTTGATCCTCTCCTATTACAGTGTCATCGGCGGATGGATTCTCAAGTATATCGAATCTTATGCCGTTACCTTCCAGGCCGTGGATTTCGGCTCTTATATTGCATCTCCGGTTGAGCCGATCGTCTGGCATTTCGTCTTTATGGCGCTCGCCTGCCTGCTCTGTTATAAAGGGGCGAAAAGCATTGAAAAGGCGTCGAAATTTTTGATGCCGCTGCTTTTCATCTTTATCGTCATCATCGCGGTTCGTTCCGTAACACTGCCGGGCGCGTGGCAGGGCCTGGAGTTCATGTTCGCCCCCTCTGTCGACAGCTTCAGCTTTGGGTCGATCACAGCGGCGCTCGGGCAGGTGTTTTACTCGCTCAGCCTTGCAATGGGAATCACCGTGACCTACGGAAGCTACCTCAATAAAAAGAACAGCATCCCTAAGGATTGTGCGGTTGTAGCAGGGCTCGACACCGGCGCGGCTGTCCTCGCCGGGATTGCGATTTTCCCCGCGGTATTTGCATTCGGCCTGGAGCCGGCGCAGGGGCCGAGCCTGATCTTCGGGACGCTGCCGAAGGTGTTTGAGTCGTTCGCAGGAGGCTCGATCTTCGCGATCATCTTCTTTATTCTGATGCTTTTTGCCGCGGTCACTTCGGGGATCGCCCTGCTCGAAACGGTTGTTTCCTACACGATCGACGACCTGCACTGGAGCCGCAGAAAATCGATTCTGATCGTCGGGCTGGCAGTCTTCCTGCTCGGCATCCCGAGCTCACTCTCCTTCGGTGTGCTGGGGGATGTCACCATCCTCAACTACAGCATCTTCGACTTTATGGGGATGGTCACTGACAACCTCCTCCTTCCGATCGGCGGCCTGCTGATGTGCATCTACATCGGCTGGTTCTGGCAGCCGGGCAAGCTCATTGCGGAAATGGAAGCGGAAGGGATGAAATTCCGGCTGAAAAAAGCTTGGCTTTGGTGTATCCGCACTGTCACTCCAGCCTTGATCTTAGTTGTTACCATCCTCGGGTTTATCGATGTTTATCAGAAAATTGCCGGGGTATAACATACATTCACTTTACTATAAAGCGCATAAAGAATCAAAATCACCCGTTGAACAGGCCCTATAAGGGCCTATCCTCTGTGGTAGCCCCCTAAAGGGGGCACCGAAAGAATCTGGCAATCACACTTTTACTACGGGCAGCCCCTACTCGGGGGCTGTTTTTATTTGCCCTGTTTTACCGGCTCACCCGTAAACGGGTCTACAAACTCCTTGAGACTAATTTGATCATTCATAATATCTTCCTGCAATTGATTCTCTATGTACTCTTTGATTGCCCCTTCGTACTTCCCAACTGTGTCCACATAATACCCTCTGCACCAAAAATGTCGATTCCCGTATTTGTACTTCAGGTTGGCATGTCGGTCGAATATCATCAGACTGCTTTTACTTTTCAAATATCCCATGTATTGTGCCACACTCATGTGCGGTGGTATTGCTACGAGCATATAAATGTGATCTGGGCAACATTCTGCTTCTATGATTTCTACTCCCCTTCGTTCACTTAACTCTCTAAGAATTTTTCCTATATCTGCCTTGAGTTTCCCATATATCTCTTGCCTTCGATACTTTGGCGCAAACACGATATGATACTTGCATCTCCATTTGCTATGTGATAAACTTTTTACGTCATTCATTTGACATGAACTTTCTGTGTTTTGATGGTGTGGTTGCCAGACCGCTTCTATTGTAGCACAGGAGGTTCTTTCTTTTGCTAAAGCCTTTTTACCCACCCCCGGTTCAACCGGGGGTTTTTTCTTGCCTTCTCGGCGTCAATAAAAATGCCCCTCACTTTCCATGGCGAAAAGCGAGGGGCTTGCACACCTTGAATCTTTAACTTTCTAAAAGTTTTTTGAGCTTTTCAAGAATGCGCACTTTCTTTTTGTGTACTGCATTATGGTAAATCCCTTTTTCTGCAGCGTATTCCCGTTCTGTGAGTCCTTCATAAAACAGCTTGTGGATTAGTTCTTGTTCATCCTCCGACAACAGAGAAAGCGTGGCAATGAGCTTGTCCGCCATTACCTTGCGGATTACCTGCTCGTCTAAAGGTTCGGCGGTATCGATCAAAATGTCCGCACCGTTAAAATCGGCTGTGGCCAGCATATCGATGGAGATATCTCCGTTTTCTGCCGACCGTCTGTCCAGATACCGCTGTCTGTTCTTTGTGCGGTAAAAATCGGCATATTGCTCCGGCGTCACCTCCATCAGCATTCCGTGAAGCGGGACAAATTTTCTTTCTTGGTAACGAATATCCGTATCTCGCCTGCGGCACAGTTCCGAATAAGTGATTTCCTCGTAGCCGTCCGGCGAGAGAATAAAGCATTTCGATTTGGCATATTTATCGTCTGCCATTTAGGTTTCCTCCAATCAATCGTTTTGAAAATTTGCAAAACGATTGATCGAGAGGGCTGCGGCAATGCGGATATACAAAAACGCACCTGCATAACGGCAAAAAGCGCCGCAATACAGGTGCGTGTAACTTTATTTCATATATACTATGGCTTGGTGGTTCAGGGTGAAGGTCGAACTTCCCCGATGAACAGGCAAGGCTTTTTTTGACCGTGTACCGTTAGGGACTGTGCGGTCTATTGTATACGCTCATACTCGCTGCTTCTGATCGGCAGCGAAGCGCAGGATGTCCAGCGCATAAAAATCCCTCCAATCCGAAAACTCGGTTTTGGAGGGATTAAGCGCGTTGAATTGCCCCGACAAAACTCCGTTTTTTTATTGCCGGGGTACGCTAAAATATGTAGTTCACAAATCTATGAACTGTCGGTTCTTTTATAATTGAACGGGTGTGCCATTATCAACATGGCATAAATCCGTATAATTATGATAAGCGAGGTGAACTGACAGTGCATAGCAAAACTGAAATGCTCGGCAGCATTATTAAAACCGCCCGCCAACGCTCCAAAATCACGATGGAGGTACTGGCTGAAAAGGTGGGCATTACCGAGAGATACTTATACCGAATAGAGAACGAGGGGAAATATCCAAGCTATGAGGTTCTCTATAAGATTGTTCGGGAGCTTGCCATTAACCCAGACTTGATCTTCTACCCTGAGAAGCCTGTCAGCGCCAGTGAT
>CAZSIV010000031.1:0-26464 GCA_964607135.1 uncultured Oscillospiraceae bacterium
TTTATTATAACACATTCGAGCGGAAAAGTCAGCGTATTCATACAATTTTAATTTTTAGATCAGCCGCATTTGCTGTAGCCGCAGTTCCGGCAGACGACGCATCCGCCTTCGTGTTCGACCGCAGAGCCGCACTCCGGGCAAAATTGAAAGGCTTTGTCCGCGCTACCGCGCGGCAGGCCGCCGCTCTCTGACGGAACATTCGGAAGAACCGGCGGCATCGCGGGGGAGCCGCCCGACCGGATCAGGTCGTCCACCTTTTTGATCACCTTGGCGATTCCATCCGGGCAGGAGGTGCACTTCATCCCCGACTGCCGCACCGTAGAAGGGCAGCGGATCCCCTTAAGCTGATTGAGAATCTCCTCCACAGAAATGCCGGAGCGCAGGGCGATGGATGCAAGCCGCGCCGTCGCTTCCGACTGGGACGGGCATCCACCGGCCTTTCCGGTGCTGGTAAAGACCTCGCAGATCCCGTTTTCATCGTAATTCACTGTCACATAGAGATTTCCGCATCCGATTTTGACCCGCTCGGTAAACCCGCTGGTCACATCCGGGCGGGGGCGGGGCGTGATATTGGTCGGAAACTCCGGTTTCTCCTGCGCACTGCCCTTGTCCTCTCCCCGCTTCACCTTTCCAATGTTGAGAACCTGGCTGTCCCGGGAGCCGTCTCGGTAGATGGTAACGCCCTTACAGCCCAGCTGATAGGCCAGGTCGTACACCTCGCGCACATCTCCGACAGAAGCCGTTTTGACAAAGTTGACCGTTTTGGAGACCGCGTTGTCGGTGTGGCGTTGGAAAGCGGCCTGCATTTTGACGTGATATTCGGGGCTGACGTCGTGCGAGCAGACGAACACCCGGCGGATCTCCTCCGGAATCTCCGGGATGTGGGCGAGGGTTCCTTCGGAGGCAATCTTCCGCATCAGCTCCTCAGAGTACAGCCCCCGTTTCTCCAGCGTATCCCGCAGAATGGGATTGACCTCGACCATTTCGGTGTTGTCCATAACATTGCGGATAAAGGCAAAGGCAAAAACCGGCTCGACCCCCGAACTGACCCCCGCGATGATCGACAGCGTTCCGGTCGGTGCAATGGTGGTGACGGTGGCATTGCGGACGGGAGCCCCGTCCTTCAGGGTACTCTGGGTAAAAAGCGGGAAGGTTCCGCGCACTTTGGCGAGCTTCCGGCTCTCCTCCCAGCCGATTTTATTGATAAACGCCATCACCTTCTCCCCCAGCGCAACTCCTTCCTCGGAGTTGTAGGGGATCCCAAGGCGAAGAAGCATGTCCGCAAAGCCCATTACACCCAGGCCGACCTTGCGGAGCTGCTTGGTCGTCTCATCGATTTTTTCAATCGGATAACGGTTGACCTCGATCACGTTGTCGAGGAAATGAACCGCCGTCCGCACCGTTTTTTCCAGCCTGTCATAGTCCAGCACATAGGTTCCGTCCGCCTGCTCCTCCAGCATGGCGACCAGGTTGACCGAACCGAGGTTGCAGGACTCGTAAGGAAGAAGGGGCTGCTCGCCGCAGGGATTGGTGCTCTCGATCTCCGCGATTTCCGGCACCACATTGTCGCGGTTGAGCCGGTCGAGGAAGATGATCCCCGGTTCGCCGTTTCGCCAGGCGTTCTCCACGATCTTTTCATAGACCTCTTTGGCACTGATGCGGCGCACCGCTTTCTTGGTCGACGGATCGACCAGATCGTATTCTTCTCCCTTTTCCACCGCCTGCATGAATTTCTCGGTCAGTCCAACCGAAATGTTGAAGTTGGTGATGTCGGCATTGTCCTTTTTGCAGTCGATGAAGGAGAGGATGTCCGGATGATCCACCCGCAAAATCCCCATATTGGCGCCTCGGCGGGTTCCCCCCTGCTTGACCGCCTCGGTCGCCATGTTGAAAACCTTCATAAAACTGATCGGCCCGCTGGCAACGCCGCCGGTCGAGTTGACCGTCGCGCCCGCCGGGCGGAGGCGGGAGAAGGAAAATCCGGTCCCGCCGCCCGATTTATGGATCAGCGCCGCCTGCTTGATCGCTTCAAAAATCCCCTCCATGCTGTCTTCCACCGGGAGGACGAAGCAGGCGGAAAGCTGCCCCAGGGGGCGGCCCGCGTTCATTAAGGTCGGCGAATTCGGAAGGAATTCCAAACGGGTCATGACCTTTAAAAATTCCTCTGCCACAGCAGCAGTGTCCGCCTGGCTGTCAAAATGAGCGTCTGCTTCTGCGATCGCGGAAGCCACCCGGCGAAACAGCCCGTCAACCGTTTCGGTCGGGTTCCCTTCCTCGTCTTTGGCAAGATACCGGCGGCTGAGCACCAACTCTGCATTTTTTGTGATTTCCATGAACAATCTCCCTTATGTTGTGTTTTTATTAAAACTCTGTTCTACATATTGTATCACAATCGTAAAAAAAATACAATTATCTCCATTTGATTTTTGTTTTCCGGATTGTCAAAAGCAACGCGCGAAAAGCTTTGGCGGTTCGCGCGATTTGAAGCACAAAGATTATTTTTTAGTTGTGACAGGTTCCGGCAATTAATTCGCCGGTTTTGACAAATAATAAAGTTGTCCAACGATCCTGTGGATCGATGCGTTTACTAAAAAATCATATCAACGATTGCCGGGAGGATTCATATGAAACGATTTGCAAAAATAGTATTGTTTACAGGGGTGGTTGTTTCCCTGTCGCTGTCGAGCTTCGCCCTGTCTGTGAACCTGATCGGTTCAGGGGCGGAAGCTCCCGGCGAAAGCTTTGCAGAAAGGCTCTCCTCCGGAGCGTCGATCCTGCCCCAGCAGAATCGGGGGAATCAAAATGCCGCTTCATCAAATGAGGTGATTTCTATGTCGACGATTGATCCAACCGACTGGAACCTGCTTCTGGTCAACCCCAACCACAGCGTCCCGGACGACTGCCGGCCGGTTTTGGCGCAGGTGCAGGGAACATATGAGATGGACGAACGGGCTGCGCCTTACATGAAAGAAATGATCGATGCGGCAAAAAAGGATGGGGTCAACCTCTGGGTTCTCTCTGCCTACCGCACCTACGAATATCAGCAGAAATTATTTGACACCAACGTCAAGCAGCTGAAAAATCAGGGGATGACTGAGGAAGAAGCAGTTCAGGAAACGGCCGCTA
The DNA here is from genome assembly GCA_964607135.1 of uncultured Oscillospiraceae bacterium. GTDB lineage: Bacteria > Bacillota > Clostridia > Oscillospirales > Ruminococcaceae > Metaruminococcus_A. Next base: position 3,127 of record CAZSIV010000031.1, read on the forward strand.
ACGTGGCGGTTCCCGGAACAAGCGAGCATCAGACCGGCCTCGCCGCGGACATCATGTGTGCTGAATGGACGGGCGGGATCACGGATGATTTCGCCGAAACGCCGGCGTACGAATGGCTTCACGCCCACTGCGCCGAATACGGCTTTATTGAGCGCTACCCCAAAGACAAAACCGAAATTACCGGAATCGTTTACGAACCGTGGCATTACCGCTTTGTCGGAAAGGAACACGCCGAAACCATCATGAGCCGCGAGATCACCCTGGAAGAGTATTTAGGAGTTCGATAAATCCCCATGCGTATTTTGGTGAATTCAAAGTAAATGCCGTGAGTCCGCCGGGCGGCATCCCGTTCAAAAGCAGGATGCCGGCATCGAATAAACGCCGACCTCCTGCTGAAATTGCAGATTTCTCTAAAAAATCATCTTCTGCCGTTATTGTCCTCATTCAACTCGGTTTGCGGACAATCTTCTGCGAATTTCGGCCACACAGCCCACAGCCGTGACGGCCAGCCCCGTAAGCGTCAGCGCGTAAAAGACGATTTTGTTTGCCAAATTCGGCCCCTGCCAAGCTGTGAGGTCGAGATACCAAAGATAAGAGGCGAGCTCCTTCCCCAAAAGAGCGTCGATAATCGGATTGATAAAGGCGGTAAAAAGCCCCATAATGAGGACGATCAGTCCAATTTTCAACTGCCAGCAGAGGGGGGCGTATTTCAGAAGCGCCATAACAGACCATGGGATCACCATCGAAATGGATGCAATCGGCAGGGCGAATGAAAAAAACCAGTCCCCGCCGGTATAGAGAGAGCATACGAAAAGAAGAAGGTAGGTCAACAGGGTAGCGGAACCAAATACCGCCAGTACGCGATGTCTCTTCAGTAAAACCGGAAGGGTCGTGATGCTGAAAGCGAGCAGGATGGCGACCAGCACGATAAAAAACCATGAAAGGGTGTGCTGAATCGCAAGGTTGCAAATGAAACAGACGAGCAACGCGGCGCCGTACCCGGAACAGAGTGCAATCTGGAGAAATTTGACGAGATTCCGGTATCTCCGGGCCTGCTTTTTTTCGACTCTTGCAGTGAAATCGTCAGAAGCGGTGATAAATTCGTGCTCCGTAATCCCGAGCTCCCGGCAGATTTGAGAGATCAGTGTGATATCGGGATAGGAAACTCCCCTTTCCCATTTGGAAACGGTGGAATCGGAAAGAAAAAGGCGCTCGGCCAGTTCCCTTTGGGTCAGTCCGGCGGCGATCCGTTTTTCAGTCATAAATTTTGCAAAAGTTTGCTTGTCCACGAGTAGTCCTCCATTTCAATTTATCTTTCCGGTTTTAATCATACCGATCCTCTTCATCTTTTGCAAGGAAAAGGCGGCTTTTTGGGACTCGACCGATGCGCCAGTCCCTTCAAATGGCTTGAGATGGGGATTCTGCTTTATGGTAAAAGAAAAACTTTGCTCTTCAAACTCCTCTTTTGACCGGGAAAGGATCGCAGCCGGATGCTTTGAAAGGAGAAAAATCCGTCTTGGATTCGATAAGACGAATTTCTTCCCAACCGCGTCTGCGCCCATGTTCATAAACGAGACAAAAAATAAAAACGGATTTTTATTTTATATTTCATCGATCTTTGCAAATTACATCATAAGATCAACACAATTTCCGGATATAATAAAGCCAGAATCAAAGAAAGCGAGGAGAAGTTCTATGTATGGAAACAACAACGGAAGCAATTCAAACTTCCCCAGCAACGGCTTTTCAAATAGCGGAAACGGCCCCGACTGGCAGTATCAGCCGTATGGCTTTAACCACCCGGCGAACGGCTTTCAGTCCGGTGCGGCCGGAGGGCCGCCTTTTACGCCCCAGCCGCCGAAAAAGCAGAAAACCAGATCCGGTGTGCCCTGGTATGTAAAGCTGATTGCGGGGATGGCAGCCTGCCTTGTCGTTTCCGCAGGCTCAATCGGCGGCTTTGTCGCCATGGTCAACGCGGGACTGGTCACTCTCAACGTCCCGGCGCAGAGCTCCGGAACCAGCCAGGAAGCCGGAGGGGTGACCAGCACCATCCAGCAGGTTTCCCAAAACAATTCGGGCGGAGCGCTCACTTTGCAGGAAGTCGCCGCAAAGGTCACGCCCTCGGTCGTCTGTATCCAGAACTACCAGGGCTCTGCGATCGGCCAAAGCACGGAAGCCAGCGAAGGCTCCGGCATCATCATGAGCCAGGACGGATACATTATCACCAACGCACACGTTGTAAAAGATGCATCCGCCCTCAAGGTCGTGCTCTACGATGGTACGACCTATGACGCCGAGCTGATCGGCAGCGACACGGCAACCGACCTCGCCCTGGTCAAAATTGAAGCAAAAAACCTGACGGCGGCGACCTTCGGCAATGCGGATGAGCTGACGGTCGGCGACCAGGTTGCCGCAATCGGCAACCCGGGCGGACTGGTTTTAAACTCCAGCGTGACCTTTGGCTATGTCTCCGCCCTGAACCGTTCGATCCAGACCAGCAACGGCTACACCGTCAACTGTATCCAGACCGACGCCGCGATCAACCCGGGAAACTCCGGCGGCGCACTGGTCAACCTCTACGGTCAGGTGATCGGCATCAACTCCTCTAAGATTTCCGCCACCGATTACGAAGGGCTCGGTTTTGCGATTTCGGTCAACGAGGCTCTCCCCGTGATTGAGAGCATCAAGCAGTACGGCTATGTGAAGGATCGCCCGATCATCGGAATCAGCTATCAGTTTATCGACCAATCAGTTGCGTCTTATTATCGGATTCCGGCCGGTTTTTACGTGGCGCAGATCAACTCTGAAAACGCGGCAAGATCTGGCCTGGAGCGGGGAGACGTGATCACCAAGCTGGGCGGCATTGAAGTCGATTCCAGTTCCGTCATCGCACAAGCCCTCGATGGCAAAAAGCCCGGCGACTCGATTTCACTCGAAGTTTTCAAAGGAAATACCGGCAGGACGGTGACCCTCACCCTTGTGCTTTCAGAGTATTCTGCCGTCCAGCAGTAAAAACGACGCCGATCGCCCGGACAAAAAGCGATATTCGGTTTTTAAACGAAAAGAAAGGAATGATCCGGACATAACGGCCGTGAAATATGGTCTTTATGCCCGGGATCGCATGGTAATCGTATGAAATGTATTGTTACCGGGGCAACCGGCCATATCGGCTGCGTTCTGGTGCGTGAGCTCTGCCGCAACGGGTATGACGTCACGGCATTCGTCCTTCCGGGGGATTCCGCCGAGGCGATCCGCGGCGAACCGGTCAAGCTCGTCACCGGGGATATCTGCAGCCCGTACGACACGGTGCGCGCCTTCCGCGGGTTCGACTTGGTTTTCCACCTGGCCGGGATGATTTCGATCGGCTCTGCCGGCCGCAAGCAGATGGAACGAATCAATGTGGATGGAACCAGGAACGTCATCCGCGCCTGTAAAATTGCAAACGTCAAGCGTCTGGTTTACGTCAGTTCCGTCCACGCGATCGAAGAGCCCGTCAAAGGCTCCCAGGTCGCCGAAGCGGAGCGGTTCGACCCGCAAAGCGTCAAGGGAGCCTATGCAAAGACCAAGGCCGCCGCAACAAAGCTGGTGCTGGAAGCGGCAAAAAGCGGTCTCGACGCCGTTGTCGTCCATCCGTCCGGGGTAATCGGCCCCTACGAATACAACCTGTCAAATATTGGACAGCTGATGGCGGACACCATCGGCGGGAGCTTAAAGGCTTATATCAACGGGGCCTATAATTTTGTAGACGTGCGGGACGTGGCCCGCGGAATCCGGCTCGCCGGGGAAAAGGGAAAGCAGGGCGAATGCTATATCCTCTCCGGCGAGGTCGTAACCGTCAAAGAGATGCTCGATATCATCACCGAAACAGCGGCGAAAAAACCGGTCAAGGCAAAGCTGCCTTACTGGTTCGCCCTCGCCACCGCTCCCCTTTCGGAGCTTTATTACAAGGCGGTCAAACGAAAACCGCTCTACACCGCCTATTCCGTTTATACGCTGCACACCAACTGCCATTTCAACTGCTCAAAGGCGATTAAGGAGTTGGGTTATCGGTTCCGGCCGGCGGCGGAAAGCCTGGCGGATGCCGTAAACTGGATGCTGTCCAACAACAAATGCCCCCACCCGGCCGTATGATCCGGCTGCACCCCGCGAAATTCTTTTGAATTTCACGGGGTGTCTCTTGTTTCTCCAGATATTTTCTAGTATACTGTATAGATAACCGTTGTTTGTTTCTCGCAGCGAATCGTCCGGCTGAAACAGGCGGGGACGTTGCGGTTATCAGATCATACTTCGAGGTGAAGCCCTTTGGCAGATTCAAAAAACAAGCTGGGGACGGAACCGGTCGGAAAGCTTCTCTTCCGCCTGGCCGCGCCCGCTATCCTGGCACAGATCGTCAATGCACTTTACAACATCGTCGACCGGATGTATATCGGGAACATTGAAGGCATCGGGAAACTCGCTCTGACCGGGGTTGGGCTCACCTTCCCGGTCATCATTTTAATTGCCGCGTTTGCCCTGTTAATCGGGATGGGCGGCGCACCGATCACTGCAATCCGGATGGGAGAAAAGGACAACGCCGCCGCGGAAAAGATCATGGGGAACTGCCTGTCCCTCCTGATTCTTTTTTCCGTCGTTCTAACCGCTGTCTTTCTCGTTTTCAAGCATCCCCTCCTTTATCTTTTCGGTGCAAGCGGCAACACCATCGGCTATGCGGAGGATTACCTGACCATCTATCTGACCGGGACGATCTTCGTCCAGCTTTCCCTCGGAATGAACTGCTTTATCACCACCCAGGGCTTTTCCACCGTCGGGATGGCAAGCGTTTTGATCGGCGCGGTGCTGAACATTGCGCTGGACCCGCTTTTTATCTTCGGCTTCGGGCTGGGGGTCAGGGGCGCCGCTATCGCTACCGTCATTTCGCAGGGCGGCTCCGCCCTGTTTGTACTCGGGTTCCTTCTGAGCAAAAAAAGCATCCTGCAATTCCGGCTGAAAAATCTGAAAATCGACTTCAGGTTGATCGGCCCGGTTCTTGCGCTGGGGCTTTCTCCGTTCATCATGCAGTCGACTGAAAGCCTGGTCAATATCACCCTCAACGCCTCCTTGCAGCATTACGGCGGCGATCTTTATGTCGGCGCGATGACCATCATCGGCAGCATCATCCAGGTTGTCATGATGCCGATGCAGGGCTTGACCCAGGGCGCGCAGCCGATCATCAGCTACAACTTCGGCGCGCATCAGTTCGACCGGGTGAAAAAAACGTTTCGAATCCTTCTTATTTCCTGCCTGACCTTCTCCGTCGCCACCTGCGCCCTGATGGAACTGTTCCCGCAGCTGGCGGTACAGATTTTCAACAGCGACCCGGAGCTGGTCGGCGTCACCTGTACCTGCCTGCGGATCTACGCCGCCGGTATCTGGGCGATGGGCGCCCAGTGCGCCTGCCAGCAGTCCTTTGTCGCAATCGGGCAGGCGAAAATTTCGATCTTCCTGGCGCTGCTCCGAAAAATGATCCTGTTGATCCCGCTGGCGCTTCTCCTGCCCCTGTTCATGGGGACTTTTGGCGTCTTTACCGCCGAACCGATCGCGGATATGGGGGCGGCTGCCACGACCTCAATCATGTTCGCCATCTTCTTTAAACGGTACCTGAAGCAAAAGGAAAACGAGCCGCAGGCCGCCGGGAATGAATCGAAAATTACTTCCTGAGAAATCAATCGAAAAAACGGCCAAGCCGTACAAATTCCGGTTTACACGTTTGCTTCTATAAAGTGAACCGCAGAATGTTTCCAGTATCCTTTGTAAACTCTGTCGTTTTTACCGTCTAAATTCAACTGGTACATCCTAAATGTGACCAGCAGATCCTTCGGCTGCCACTGTTCTTCATAGGAATACCGATATATCATCCCAACATTCTTCATCACGCCGCCGCTTCGGGGGTTATTCCTGTCATGGGTTGCCGTAATATAAGGCAGTCCGTCTTTCTTTACCTGTGCTATGACGGCTTTCCCTGCCTCTGTAATAATGCCCTGATTCCAGAACTCTTTTCTCAGGCCATAGCCGAAATCGTGGGGCTCTTCCATGTCGACTTTCACATAGCCGATCGAAATATTGTCCTTTTTCAGGCAAATGGCGTAGGCATAGCCCTGCGGCTGTGCATATTTCGCCGCATACCTTTCTTCAAAAAACCGCTGTGCCTCGTCAACACTTTTCACCGGGAACCAAGGTAAAAAAGTATTGACTTCCTCGTCTTTGAGAAGGAAGTACAACGCCTCTATATCGCTTTCCGTGAATTTTCTCAAGATCAGCCTCTGCGTTTCAATCGTAGGTGTATTCATGTTTTCCCCTTACTTCTCCGTTTCGCACTTTATTGAGTGTTATTTTATCACATCATTTTACATAAGAAAACCCAAATAAAAGAAAGGAGCGGTACGGGCCGCATTCCGCCCTGCCGCATGGTGGTTCAAGATGGGAAATATCTGGCACGATATCCGGGCAGACAGGGTCAGGCCCAACGACTTTATCAGTGTGATCGAGATCGAAAAAGGGAGCAAAAACAAATATGAGCTCGACAAGGAGACCGGGCTTCTCATCCTCGACCGGATCCTCTACACCTCGACCCATTACCCTGCAAATTATGGTTTCATCCCCCGCACCTATGCGGACGACGGGGATCCGCTCGACGTACTGCTTCTCTGCTCCGAGCCGGTTGTCCCGCTCACCATGGTGCGGAGCTTTCCAATCGGTGTGATTTCGATGATCGACGGCGGGCACCGGGACGAAAAGATCATCGCGCTCCCTTACGGTGACCCAACTTACAAGGATTACGCCGACATCGACCAGCTGCCCTCTCATATCTTCGAAGAGATGCGCCATTTCTTCGCCGTTTATAAAACACTGGAAGGGAAACAGACAGCCGTAGACGAAGTGCAGGGCCGGGATGCGGCGCTCAGAACGGTTGAGGCGTGCATCGCAGGTTACAAAGAAAAGTTCGGTAAATAATAACCTGGATGATAAGGCACTGTCGCTGCAAGGCGGAGCCTCCTGCCTCCATTCCCTCAGATATTGTGAATTTAAACTGCCGGAAAAGCAAGCCCGCCGGGGATTTTTCCCCGGCGGGTTGTTTTTCGGTTCTGCTTTTGTCGGAAAAGACCGGCAGCCTTTCCCGAACGGCTGTGTCCCATTAGTTGGAAGGGGTTGTGTTGGACGAGCCGCTGCCGGATCCATTCAGGAAGCCGGAAACGTCGAACATATATCCGCCCTCCCCTGCAACAGCCGGGAGTTTCCCATCCCACTTACTGATCCATTCCATCATCAGGGTCTGGTCTGTAATCTGCTCGTTTTTCAGGCGGTAAGCCTCCGCTTCTGCGCGGGCCTGTTCCACCTTCTGCTCCGCCTCTACCTTAATCCGGGCCAAGTCCTGTTCGGCCTTCAGCGCATTCTGCTGGGCGGTCTGTTTGGCTTCGATGGCGGCGTTAAATTCCTCGCTGAACTCAAAGCTGATGATGTTAAAAACCTCGATGTCGAGACCATACGGTGTGATTTTTTCACGCAGGGCATCCTTCATCTGGTCACCCACCTTCTGCCGCTCGGTGATCAGCTCCTCCGCCGTATATTTCGCTGTGACCGATTTGACGCATTCCTGGATCGCCGGATTGACGATGATCGTCTCAAAATTCGTACCGACATTTTTGTAAATACTGGCGGAATTTTCCCGCCCGACCCGGTAGTTTAGGGCAATGGTGCTGGAAACGGTCTGGAGGTCTTTGGATGCGCTGGAGCATTCGACCTCGGTTTTCAGAACGCGGTTGTCCATGACGACGATGTTGGTGACAAAAGGCACCTTAAAATGCATCCCCTCCTGCAGCACATCGCCGCCGACAGCGCCGAGCGTCACCTGGACGCCGGTATGTCCGGCCGGGACGACAACGACCGAGAAAGACCCCAAAGCAATCACCACTACCGCAACGATTAGGGCAAGTATGAGCTTTTTCTTGTTTTTCAGTTTTTCCATTTTGTACTCCATTCTGTTTCATGGCGTTTTCTTGTTTGCCGACGGAAGATGATTATAATGCAGCTGCTGCTTCTATTCCCGCCTTGCCAGCATCCGCCTGTCTCCACGCCGAACCCGAAGTCCTTACGGCATATCCTTTGGCTTCTGCTGTGAGAACAGTATACCATAGGAGCCGTAAAAAGCCAAAGCCGCCCCGGGGCGGCGGGATATTATAGACGGCTGAAAACCGCTCTTCACAGTAAATCTAATCTCCCGCATACACGCAATCTCTCTCTTATTCTCTCTTATTCTTCCTTTTTCGAGTTTTCGTTATTTTTTTGACATTTTGCTGTTTTCTCCTAAATTCTTATGATATCGATTGATACAGATAACCGATAAAACGATGTTTCCAGCTAATAGCCAAAGAAGCTTCAATCAATCCCGCAAATTATACTTAAAGTTTAAAATGGAATGTATACACAATTTTATGACCGATTCCTTTCCGGAAATAGACGATTCAAAACCAGCTTCGGGCAAAAAATTTGCCGGAGGCCATTCTGCCCCCGGCAAACAAAACCATTTTCTTTATTTCCGACCGCCGACAATCTCCAGCGTATCGCGGGCAATCAAAAGCTCCTCATTGGTCGGGACAATCCAAACTTCAACTCTGGAATCCTCAGCGGAGATTTTTCCTTCCCTGTGGTTGAGCTCGGTATTCTTCACACGGTCGAGTTTAATCCCCATGAATTCAAGCCCTTCACAGCACTCATCCCGCAAATCATCCGAATTTTCCCCGATGCCTCCGGTAAAGACCACAGCATCCAGTCCGCCCATTGCAGCGGCGTAAGAGCCGATATACTTTTTGATCTGGTAACGGAACATCCGGATTGCAAGCTCTGCCTTTGCGTTTCCGCCCTCCGCCGCCGCGATCAAATCGCGGGAATCGCTGGTAACGCCGTCGGACGTTCCGAGGAAACCGGATTTCTTATTGAGAATATCGTTCATCTCATCCGGAGAAAGTCCTTCGTGCTTCATAATATAGAGAACGACCGACGGATCGACCGCGCCGGAACGGGTTCCCATCATAAGGCCGTCCAGCGGGGTAAAGCTCATACTGGTGTCGACGCATTTTCCGCAGTCGACCGCCGCGATCGAAGAACCGTTTCCAAGATGGCAGGTGATGATTTTTTTGGTGGAGATATCCCAGCCGTTGAGCTCGCCCAGCTTTTTGCTGACAAAGCGGTGGGAAGTCCCATGAAAACCGTATTTGCGGAGGCGGTATTTCTCATAATATTTATAAGGAAGGCCAAACATATACGCTTTCGGCGGCATAGTCTGATGGAACCCGGTGTCGAAGACAGCCACCTGCGGAACGCCCGGCATCATCTCTTCACAGGCGCGGATCCCGGTCAAATTATGGGGATTGTGCAGCGGCCCGAGCTCACAGCACTCCTCGATCGCCTCAATGACCTTGTCGTCGATCAGGACAGAGGCGGAAAACTTTTCACCCCCGTGAAGGACGCGGTGGCCGACCGCCGCGATTTCGGACATCGACCCGATCACACCGTGCTCCTTACTGGTGAGGGCGTCCACGACCAGCTTAATCGCCGCGCTGTGATTTGCAATATCAGTTGTAAACGTGTAATCCTCTTTCCCAGGCGCCTTCTGCTTGAACACACCGTTGTCGATCCCGATCCGCTCACAGCTGCCTTTTGCCAAAACCGACTCGTCGGTCATGTCGATCAGCTGGTATTTCAGGGAAGAACTGCCCGCATTGATTACCAACACTTTCATCTGCAATGGTCTCCTTTATATTATTTTCTTGTCCGCTTGCGTTTGATACATCGTCCGGCCAGGCGGTCAACGATACCTTGACGAAACAACCTATAAATTATATTATTACAAACAGAAGTAAAATTCAAGGCTTTTGCCTGCAAAAGAGGAAAAAAGTGTGAAAACAGCCGGAATTGTAGCAGAATATAACCCCTATCACAACGGACACCGCTATTTAGCCGAGAAACTGAGAAAACAAGGGGCCACCCATATTGCCGCCGTGATGAGCGGGCATCTGGTTCAGCGGGGAGAACCGGCCTTTTTTTCAAAATGGGCCAGGGCGGAAGCCGCCCTGCGCTGCGGCGTCGATCTGGTCATCGAACTGCCCTCCCTTTATGCGGCATTGTCGGCGGAGCGGTTCGCGCTTGCCGCCGTCACCCTGCTGGAGCGGATGGGGTGCGTCGACTGGCTGGGGTTTGGCAGCGAATCCGGGGATGCCGGGCTGCTCTGGAAAACGGCGGAGACCTGCACGTCCCCTAAAACAAACGCCCTGCTCCGGACAGAGCTCGCGAAGGGCGCCGCCTATGCCGCGGCCCGGCAGGCCGCGGTGGAGCGTTTGGCCGGCGCGGAGGCCGCAGCCGTTTTGTCCCGGCCGAATGATCTCCTCGGAGCGGAGTACTGCAAAGCGCTGCAGCGGCTGCGCTCCTCTATCGTACCGGTCGCTGTCGGCCGGATTGGAGCGGAGCACGACGCGTCTTCGGCATCTCGGGAGATCGCCAGCGCTTCGCTGGTGCGCGAAAAGATCAGGAACGGGGAACCGTTTCAGGCCTTTGTCCCGGAACCCGCCCGGGCGGTTTACGATGCCGAGCTGGCGCGCCAAACCGCACCCTGCCGGATGGAGCAGCTGGAGACCGCCCTGCTCTTCCAGCTGCGAAGGTACAGCCCGGCGGATTTCGCCGCCCTGCCCGACGTATCCGAGGGCTTGGAATCCCGCCTTTACCGGGCGGCGCAGGCGGCGCGCAGCCTCGAAGAATTCTACTCCCTCGCCAAGACAAAGCGGTACGCTCACGCCCGGCTGCGGCGGATCTCCCTTTATGCCGCGCTGGAAATCGGCAAGCGCGACCTCGAAATCTCTCCTCCCTATCTGCGGATTCTGGGGATGAATGCCCGCGGCAAAGAAATCGCGGCCCGGATGAAAGAAAGTGCGCGGCTCTCCTACGGCGTCAGTTTGGCAAAGCTGGCCCGTATGGGCGGAAACAGGGTTGCAGAGTTGGAAACCCGCGCGGGGGATTTGTTCAGTTTAGGGCTCCCGGTTCCCTTTCCGTCCGGCCTTGATTATACGAAAGAGGCAGTATTTGTATAACGGAAGAAGCGTGCATCTCAAAAGGCGGACACATTCCCAACCCGTTGATAGAACGCGCCGGCCGTCTCTCCGAGTTCGAAATATCAGGTTGAGGTTCGACCCATCCCCTCAATTTTTCCCGCCAGAAAACTGTAATTCTCAAAACGGATCAGCTCTCAGCTTACGGGCAAGGATTGACAAACACGACAGTCTCGGCTATACTGGAGCCTGAAATGAATCATTCTGCCACCGGGCAGGAAGAATGTGAAAGCATTCGTCGGTACATCGTTAGGTCTTTGAAGATGTGCCGGACGGATGCTTTGTTTTTTGGAGGATCGGACGGATGAAGTACAAAAACCCTTTTCGAATGTTGTCAAAAGCCGAACTCGCCCTGTGGAGCCTGTCCGCTGCGGCTGTTGCGGGCTCGTTTCTTTTTTCCCATTCCAGCGGCTGTCTCACGCTGATTGCTTCTCTGATCGGCGTGACTGCGCTGATTTTCGTCGCAAAGGGGTATGTGATCGGGCAGGTGCTGACCGTTGTTTTTTCTCTTTTTTACGGCGTGATCTCATTCTGTTTTCAATATTACGGGGAGATGATCACCTACCTCGGGATGACCTCCCCTATCGCCGTCCTGACTGCGGTTTCATGGTATAGGCACCCTTATCAAAAGACGGCGGAAGTAGCGGTCGGCCGGGTGACAAAGCGCTAGGCCGTGGTCATCTTCGGATTGGCAGTCATCGTCACCGGCGCTTTTTACTTTATTTTAGAGGCGCTTGGGACGGCGAACTTATTCTTCAGCACAATTTCCGTCGCAACCAGCTTTCTCGCATCCGCTCTGACCTTAATGCGGAGCCCGTACTACGCGGTCGGCTACGCTGCCAACGACATCATATTGGTCGTATTGTGGGTTCTCGCATCGGCCGAAGATGCCTCCTATTTCCCTATGACAGTCTGTTTTTTAACCTTCTTGGTCAACGACCTTTATGGTTTTTGGAACTGGCAGCGAATCAAAAAACGGCAGATGAAGTAACCTTTTCTGAAAACAACCTTACAATATAAAGCCTCTGAACAGAACGGGTAGGAATACGCCTTTAAAGCAGGCAGATATACAAAGCATAAAAAAATAAATCAAGAGGCTTAAAAAGGGTTGTTTAAAGTTCATTTGTTTTTAAATCGGCATTTTTCTATTTGGAGTCCAAATGAAGAAAAAAAGAGGGTTCAAAAAACGCTTAAAGCTGGATTGACAAAGTAAAACGCCGTTGTATCCAAACCGTAGGCTTAGATTGCAATGGCGTTTTCACAAGGATGGATGCTGATTTGATTTTTTTGCCGCTGACGGCGGGCATAAATACTTTTGTTTATAGACCTTTGAAAAATAGTTGCTGTCGTTAAAACCGCATTGCAGAGCAACGTCGATGATCCTTTCTTTCGGATTTGACTTTAAAATCGCCTCTGCTTTTTTGAGACGATAGAACGTCAGAAACTCTTTGAAACTAAAACCGGTTTCCCTTTTTAATGTGCGCGTTAAATGCTCCCTGCTGACAAAGCAAAATTTTGCCGTCTGTTCCGCGGTGATATTGGAAGCGTAATTTCTTTTGATAAATGTGATCGCTCGCTTGACAAGCAGGCTTTCGCTTGTCGCCGCATCAGCGGATGTATCGTTTCTTAAAATCAGGAGTATGAGTTCATGAATTTTATTTTGGATGGCGTATTTTGAAAAATTGTCAGAATGGGTGCATTCGTCATCGATGGAATCGAAAATTTCTTTGATTTTCGGCTGGGTAATTTCGGAGTTTGGATGAAAATATATTTTAGAAATTGCCGCTCTTAGCGCAATCGGGAGGTAATTTTCCGGAAAGCTGATGAGCATCCGCTTATGGTTATCTTTTTCATATCTCGTGTTGTGAATGGTTCCCGGCGGGATAATACACAGATCCCCCTTTGATAATTCGTAGATGTTTTTGTCAATCAAGTAGCGGCAATTCCCTTCCAGCAGATAATAAATTTCAAATTCGCTGTGGTAATGCGGCACAACCTGAACGGCGGTTGTATAGTTCGCTATACTGAAAACATCGTCATTTGAATAGAACACGATGTCGTTCATAAAACCACCCCTTTGTAATTGTACATTGCGTTGTCACAAAAATCAAGATTTGAGGTCAAATATGTCAAAAAACATAAGGAAATCAGCATTATAATCACCTAGAATGATATTATCCTCACCTGACAGGGGCGGGTAACTTCAAATAAGGATCAAAAGGAGCGGACAATATGGAATACGAGAAAAACAAGGCTGAGAACCTTAAAATCGCATACATAGGCGGCGGTTCCCGCGGTTGGGCGTGGGGATTAATGAGCGACTTGGCTTCCGCCGACGACATTTCGGGGGAAGTGTCGTTATATGATATCGACCCGGAGGCTGCAAAGAATAATGTGATCATAGGGAACAAATTCAACGACGCAGAGGGTGCAAAGTCGCAGTGGAAATACAGCGCGGCAAACAGCCTGGGAGAGGCGCTCACCGGCGCTGATTTTGTCGTCATTTCCATTTTACCCGGAACATTTGACGAAATGGCGTCCGACGTGCACGAACCGGAGAGATATGGGATCTATCAGTCGGTGGGGGACACGTCGGGCCCCGGAGGCATTGTCCGTGCAATGCGCACTGTTCCGATGTTTGAAGAGATTGCAGAAAATATAAAAAAGTATGCGCCAAACGCATGGGTCATCAACTATACCAACCCCATGACGCTCTGTGTAAAGACGCTTTACCGCGTATTCCCCGAAATCAAAGCGTTCGGCTGCTGTCACGAGGTTTTTGGAACGCAGCGGTTTCTGTGCAAAATGGTTGAAGAAATGCTTGGGGCAGAGAACGTCGACCGGCATGAGATCAAGGTCAACCCGGTCGGGGTAAACCACTTTACCTGGCTTACGAAAGCCGCCTATAGAAATATTGACCTTTTCCCCTATTACAGAGAATTCTGCAAAAAGTATAAAGACGGCTACGGCCAGGTTGACACCAACTGGATGAACAGCGTTTTTTCCTCCGCAGAAAAGGTAAAGATCGACCTGTTCCTTAAATTTGGTTACATTGCAGCAGCCGGCGACAGGCATCTGGCCGAATTTTGCGAGGGAAAATGGTACCTGGAAAATCCGGACCGGGTCAGGGAAATGAAGTTCAGCTTAACCGACGTTGCATGGCGGAGAACGGATTTGAAAAACCGTCTGGAAAGAAGCCGGAAGTTAGTCAGCGGAGAAGAAGCTGTAAAAATCAACGGCACCGGAGAAGAAGGCGTTGACCAGATCAGGGCGCTGCTGGGGCTGACAGAATTGGTGACGAATGTAAACATTCCGAATCTGGGGCAGATCCCCAATCTGCCGATCGGCGCCGTGGTGGAGGGCAATGCCGTATTCCGTGCGAATTCCTTGACGCCGGTTCTTGCGGGGCCGATCCCGGAAGAGATCTATCCTTTGATCTCCCGGATCTGCACGGAGCAGGAGCTTGTGAGCAAGGGAATCGCCGAACGCGACCTCGACAAAATATTTACCGCATTTGCCAACGACCCGCTGGTGACATGCGGCTTAGAGGATGCGAGAAAGCTGTTCGATTCCATGTGTGAGAATACCAAGAAATATCTGACCATGTATTTTTCATAAGAGGAGGGGTTCAAATGGGGATCATAACCGACGATTTCATGTTAAGGAACGAGACGGCAAAGCTCCTGTATCACAGGTACGCCGAAGAGATGCCGATCATCGACTACCACTGCCATATCAGCCCGCGGGAGATCTACGAGGACAGAAAGTTCGACAATATCACGCAGGTCTGGCTCGGCGGTGACCACTATAAATGGCGTCTGATCCGCAGCAACGGTATAAATGAAGACGAGATCACAGGCGATGCCGACCCCTTTTTAAAGTTCAAGCGTTTTGCCGCAATGCTGCCGAAAGCCATCGGCAATCCCATGTACCATTGGACGCACCTGGAGCTGAAGCGCTATTTCGACTATGACGGCATCTTAGACGAAGACACCGCCGCCGAGGTTTATGCGCTGTGTAATAAAAGGTTACGGCAGCCGGATATGACGGTGAGAAGCCTCATTAAAAAATCGAATGTCGAAATGATCGGGACCACCGACGACCCCATCGACAGCCTGGAGTGGCATATCAAGCTCCGTGAAGATCAAAGCTTTCCTGTGGCCGTGCTCCCCTCCTTCCGCCCCGACAAAGCAGTGAATATCGAGAAGGCGGGCTTCGCGGAATACATTGCAAAGCTTTCCGCTGCCGCAGGCGTCGGGATCAGCTGTGTCGAAGACGTGAAAAAGGCGTTGTCCCGCCGCCTCGATTTCTTCTGTGAGCTCGGCTGCCGTGCGACCGACCATGGCCTCGACTACGTTGTCTATTCGCCTGCCGGCGACGCTGAGGTGAACAGGATATTCCAAATCGTGATGAACGGCGGCACAGTGTCGCAGGAAGAGGCGGACCGGTATAAGACGGCCATTATGCTCCATCTGGGCGCGGAATATGCGAAGCGCGGCATCGTGATGCAGCTGCATTACGGCGCGCAGAGAAATACCAATGCCAATATGTTTGACCGCCTTGGCCCTGACACCGGTTTCGACTGCATTTCCACCAAAAACTGCGGCGAAAATATCGTGGGCTTTCTGGACGCGTTGGAGCGGCAGAACGCTCTGCCTAAAACGATTCTGTATTCCCTCAACCCGCAGGATAATGAGCTCCTTGACACGATTATCGGCTGTTTCCAGGGCACTGAAACCGCGGGCAAACTCCAGCACGGCGCGGCGTGGTGGTTTAACGACACCCGTTCAGGGATGGAAGCACAGGTCAAATCGCTGGCGAACCTGTCGCTGCTCGGCAATTTTATCGGCATGCTGACCGATTCAAGAAGCTTCTTGTCCTACACCCGTCATGAGTATTTTAGGCGGATCCTCTGCAGTCTGATCGGCGAGTGGGTGGAAGAAGGCGAGTATCCAAACGATGAAAAGCGGCTGGGCAAGATTATTGAAGATCTGTGCTTTCACAACGCGAAACGATATTTCGGTATTTGAGGTGACACGATGACGATCAAAGATCAAGCAGTCAAAGCCGAACGCCCCATAAAAGCGGTGCAGTTCGGAGAAGGAAACTTTCTGCGCGCTTTTGTGGACTATATGCTCGATATTGCCAATGAAAAAGGTATTTTCGACGGCAGCATCGCCGTGGTAAAGCCCTTCTCATCCGGCAGCCTCGATGCGTTCCGCGTGCAGGATAACCTTTATACCGTCCTGCTTCGCGGCAAAGAAAACGGCGAGATCGTAAATGACAGCCGAATCATAACATCCGTTTCCCAGGCGCTCGATTGTGCGGACGATTATGAAGCGTTTATGGCGCTTGCCCGTCTGGATTCCCTCCGCTTTGTCATTTCGAACACGACCGAGGCGGGCATCGTGCTGGATCGAAACGATCATTTTGACGGGCTTCCTGCTACATATCCGGGCAAGCTGACGAAATTTCTCTATGAACGGTACACCGCATTTCACGGCGCGGAGGATAAGGGGCTGATCCTCCTCCCCGTCGAGCTGATCGAGAACAACGGCGGCAAGCTGAAAGAGTGTGTGCTGGCGCTTGCCGACATATGGCAGCTGCCCGGCGGATTTAAAAGCTGGGTTACAGAAAACAACATCTTCTGTTCAACACTGGTCGACAGAATCGTCACAGGATACCCTAAGGGCGAGGCGGAAAGCGTCTGTAAAGAACTCGGCTATGAGGATCAGCTTGTCGATATCGGCGAGCCGTTTGCCCTTTGGGTCATCGAGAGCGACCGGGATATCCGCGCCGAACTGCCGCTGGATCAGATCGGACTGCCGGTCGTCTTTACCGATCATCTCAAGCCTTATCGCGAACGCAAGGTAAGAGTGCTCAACGGCGCGCATACCTCGTCGGTGCTTGCCGGCTATCTCTACGGCTTGGATATTGTCAGAGATTGTATGAGCGATCCTGTGATGTCCGACTTCATCCATCGAGTCGTTTTGGAGGAGATCGTGCCGCAGGTCGAGCTGCCTTTAGACGAGGTAAAGGACTTCGCCAATTCGGTATTCGAGCGTTTTGAAAATCCCTTTATCGACCACGCGCTGCTGTCGATCTCGTTAAATTCCATCTCCAAGTGGAAAGCGCGGGTACTGCCGTCCTTTAAGGACTGCTGTGCAAGCGCCGGTAAACTGCCGAAGCTGATCACCTTTTCGTTTGCAGCGCTTTTGGCGTTCTATTCGTCGAGCGATCTGCGTGCGGATGGCCTATATGCGAAAAGGGCAAACGGCGATGAATATGTGATTCACGATGACAGAGCGGTGCTCGAGTTCTTTGCCGAGAACAGCACGAGTGCGGATTTTATCAAAAAAGCCTGTGCAAATCTGGATTTCTGGGGCGAAGACCTGACCGCATACAACAGCTTTGTGGATACAGTCTCGTATTGGTATCATAAAATCCGCAACGACATTACCGAGGCGCTCCATGAGGTTTTGCGCTGATGAAATGCATTAAAATACACGCCAATGACAGCGTCGCTGTCGCGGTGGAGAACCTCATAGCGGGAGAGCGTGTTGCCGTCTGCGGTGAAACCATCGAGCTGCACAACGATATCCCCGCGGGGCATAAATTCGCTTTGAAGGATATCGCAAGCGGCGAAGATATCATAAAATACGCCTATCCGATCGGCCATGCCAGATGTGATATAAAAAAGGGAGAGCACATTCATACGCACAATACCAAATCCAATCTCAGCGGTTTACTGAAATATGAATATCATCCCGACTTTAAGGAGATTGAAAAAGCAGAACCCCGTACCTTTATGGGATACAGACGGCCCGACGATAAGGTGGGGATCCGAAACGAAATATGGATCATCCCCACCGTCGGCTGTGTGAATTCGATCGTACGAGAAATCGAGGCACAGTCGCAGCAGTTTAAAGCGGGGAGCATCGACGGCATCTATTCATATAACCACCCATATGGATGCTCGCAGCTCGGCGACGATATGCAGATGACCCTCAGATACCTCGCGGGGCTGATTCGCCACCCGAATGCCGCCGCGGTTCTGGTGGTGGGGCTTGGCTGCGAAAACGGCAATATCGGCGAACTGAAGAAGGTGCTCGGCGGCTATGACGCCAACCGCGTCCGGTTTTTGACGGCGCAGGACTGTGAGGATGAGATCGGCGAGGGCGTGGCGATCGTCAAAGAGCTCGCAGCGACTGCCGCCGCATACAGCCGTGAAAGCTGCCCTGCAAGCGATCTGGTCGTCGGACTGAAATGCGGCGGGTCAGACGGTTTTTCCGGCATCACGGCGAACCCTCTGCTCGGCGCTTTGTCCGATAAAATCATCGGCATGGGTGGGAGCGCTGTACTCACTGAGGTGCCCGAAATGTTCGGCGCTGAAACCATATTGATGAACCGCTGCCGCACAAAAGCCGAATTTGATAAAGTAGTAGACCTCATCAACCGCTTCAAGCAATACTTTATGCGCTACGGCGAAAAGGTGGATGAAAATCCCTCGCCGGGCAACAAGGCCGGCGGCATCACTACGTTAGAGGACAAGTCGCTGGGCTGTACACAAAAGTGCGGCTCCGCGCCGGTGGAGGACGTATTGTCTTACGGTGAAGCGGTAAAGAAAAGCGGCCTTTCCCTTTTGCAGGCCCCCGGCAATGATCTTGTTGCCGCGAACGCCCTCGCCGTATCGGGCGCGCAGCTTATTCTGTTCACCACAGGAAGAGGAACGCCGTTCGGCTGCCCCGTACCCACGGTCAAGATTTCCAGCAACTCCGCGCTCGCGGAAAAGAAAAAGCTGTGGATAGATTTCAATGCAGGCTCTCTTCTGGAAAACAAGACGATGGATGAGCTTGTCGACGAATTTTTAAACTTTATTTTGGAGCTTGCTTCAGGGGAAATAAGGGCAAATGCCGAAGCGCTGGACAAACACGAACTCGCTGTTTTCAAAGACGGCGTAACGTTATGAGAGATTGAAAGGCCGGCCGGACCGCCTTGATTGCGATCGTTAAGACCACGTTGATAATCCTTTCCTGCCTGCCGAAGTCTTAAAAGAGGCCGAAATTCGGATGTCCCATTTCCGGGTTCCAAATTCCGGCCTCTGTTCACCTATAAAAGTGCGTCACAATATTTTTCTTTTATGACGGGATGCGTTTTCTCAGACACGGTCTCTTGATCCCGCACGTCCAGCATTAACCGTTTCTGCCCATTTCCGACTTTTGTGTTTTGAAATACCGTTTGCACATGGTCGGAGCATAGCGGCATATGACGATAACCCGGTCTGTTTCCGGTTCTTAGAGCAGAACCGATGTCGAATAAATTTTCACAAACTGCCGGTTTGAATTTTCCCGAATCATTGTTTCAAGGTAAGATGTCTGTATTTCAAGACTTCCAAATTGTTCGGAATGATTCGCGCTGACTCGACAGCAGGCTGCAACCCGCGGTTTTTCTTGTTTGTGAAAAAAGAATTGTTTTTGATATCATAGAAAAAGCCCTTCATGCCAAAAGTATAGCATGAGGGCGTCTTTCTTTTTGAAAGCATAAGAAAAAGCTACATCTTGATCTCTCAAAATGTAACTTTTAACTTGGTGCCGGTGACCGGGGTCGAACCGGTACGGTATCGCTACCACTGGATTTTGAGTCCAGCACGTCTGCCAATTCCATCACACCGGCATCT
Source organism: uncultured Oscillospiraceae bacterium (assembly GCA_964607135.1). GTDB lineage: Bacteria > Bacillota > Clostridia > Oscillospirales > Ruminococcaceae > Metaruminococcus_A. The sequence goes on from CAZSIV010000031.1 coordinate 22,939, forward strand.
ACGAGTATTTATTATACTTGCTTTTTTTTAAAAAAGCAACCCCTTTGTATAAAACTATCCATACAAAGATTGGCGTTATCAATTGAAATTCCGTTCATTTCTCATATCTTTATCTTACGAGAAAAGATATAAACACCTAGCCCCATTAATTTTGGCGGCTTACAGGGCGATTTCCGTCTATATAATCAATAAAAAACAAAGGCTGTACCTTAAGTACAGCCCCACAACCTCTTCTTATTTATTCTTCTTCATCCACTGTGATATAACGGCGATTTCCTTCCTCATAGATCACATCGATTAAAACCTGTAACCCTTTCAGCAAAAGAAGAGCCGAACCCACTGCTGCCAATATTTTCAGAACGGTTTTCACGATAAATCCTCCTCTTTCCTCTAAAGGCTTTTCATCACGAAAAGAATTTGGTTCACGCTTCTTTCCCGCAATAAAAAACACCCTTTGATGTTTACAATGATATTTTATCACAGTTCATTCAAATTGCAACTAATATTTAAAAATTTGCCGGTATAATTCATTTCCTTTGGAATCCCTTTTCAGCAGCATTAGTATAAGCGGCACCCCGAGCAGGTAGCAGGTTACCATCTCGCCCAAAGCTACAGACCCCGCAAGAGGCCAGAAAAGCCCAAAAGAAAACGATCCGTCCAGCATAGCGAGCTCAATTCCGATAATGACTCCGTTGAAAAGAACCGGAGGAAGCGGCGCAAAAGCCAGTTTGATCCAATTCTTTGCGCTTTTTCCCACGAAATAAGTAAGGACAGCCGCAATCAGCGTCGCACTTGTTCCAAAAAGCGCATCGATTAATCCGATCGGATTGGCGCCGATCATGAATCCAATCAGATTTGACAGCAGACAGCCGACCGTCAATCCCGGAACCGCGGCCAGAGAAAAGGCCGGAAGAACGGTAAAGACTTCACTGATTCTAAACTGGACCGGGCCGAACGAGCTGGGCGCGGCAATCAGCGTAACGGCGCAATAAAGCGCTGCGATGATCGCGGACACGGTTAAAAAATGGATTTTGTTTTTTTTCATGGCAAAAACATCCCTTCGTAGTTTTGTTTAAGGTCAGGAGGTTGCGACTGACCGCGGAAAATCCGCCTTTGGCATCATAAACACAAAGGGGAAAAAAGTCAAGACTTTGGATTATTTATTATTTATCATTCGGGCGCAGAAATTTTTATAGAGCGAAAAGACAATTTAGCACTTTTTGTGGTACAATTATTTTATAATGTTCTGTTTAAATGGAAACAGAAGGGGGAATTCCTGTGAAAACGGCAAAGAGATGGATCGGCATTGCAGCTTTCGGTATTTCTACCGCAGCGCTGCTGATTACGTTGCTGTGTTTTTTCAGCACTCCCGCCGAAGGCGGATTGTTTCGCCCCGGGCTTCCGACGACCGACGAAGTGATCGATTCAGTAAAAGAAGACGGATATGAAAAGCTGGAAGGAAAGACCAACTTAATCAAAGAATATATTCGTGTTTTAATAGAGAATTTATTTTAATGAAAAACCACTTGCTTTTTCCCTATTCTTTTGCTATAATAGTTTGCGTTGTTAATATTGTTGTTTGGAGAAGTCGCCTAGCTTGGTCGAGGGCGCACGACTGGAACTCGTGTAGGCGGCAAAACCGTCTCGAGGGTTCGAATCCCTCCTTCTCCGCCATGAAAACCCACACGGGTTTCACAGAACAGCCCTCAAGCCATAACGGTTTGGGGGCTGTTGCTTTACTTGTTGGAGAATAACAGGATTCTGTTCAGGCAATCCCTTTGATGATTCAAAACGAATTTCAACTACATATTATCCTTTTGAAGAAGGCAAGCCGTATCACACGAAAGTATGTGATACGGCTTTTTCTTTTTCCAATACGTTTGAAAGGAATATGTATCATGAAACAGGAATCCAACAACGCTTTACTCCCGCCGATGGAGTGGGAGAATTTTCAGCAAACGGAGCTTTACCATCTGCTGTTTATACGCCAGCAGTACCGGAAAGCCGTTTACCGATTTCTTCATGTAGCCAACTTGAAGGAGTTGGAATACGTCCCGAATCCTGAAAGCGTTCCGTATACGCCCTACGGTCAGGAGGATTTTGATGAAATCTGTGATTTTTTAGAGTATAACGGCATGGAAGAAAAGGACAATGCACTACCGTCGTATTTCCGCCTGCTATCTACCAATGTAGGAAAATTTGTTGTCTATCAGCCGGAGGGAATTATACAAGGAATTTTAAACAGGCGATAAGGAAGGCTTCAACCCATCCATAAAGGAAAAGGTTGAAGCCTTATTTTAATTGATTCGCCGTACCCATAGCGGCTGAAATTCCCGTATGAACAGCGGCTTTAAGCATCCGCCGTATTCCACCGGCCCAACGGCAAGGACTTTGATATAGACACATTTTTCCTTACTCTCTGAAAGCAGCAGCTTCAGTGGCTCCAAAATAGAACAGGTGCTTTTTGAGGTTTTTCGGAGCAAATGACTCCGCAAGGCAAAATCAATCTTCTTAGATTTTCCCACATATAACAGCGTTTTTTCGCTGTCGTAGATGAAATATAACGTACCGTCCATCTTAGGCAGAAGATCATCCGGCACAGTGAAATCCCAGTTTGCCTCGTTTACTGCCTGCGGGTAAACGATTTTTGTATAGGGCATACGCTCTAACGCTTCTTTTGCAGCGTCATAGGCGTGATTCATGGATTGCTTGAAGTCCAGCATAGTGAACACCTCCTCAGAGAATTATTTTTCAATAATTTTTTGTTCCGAAGGGCGTGGAAATTTGCGTAGAAAAGGCCGGAAGATATAGCCAAATTACTTTGCTATAATAAAATCGCATGTAGAAAGGCAGGTGATTGAAATCGAAAAAAAGTCGGAGAATGACGTTTATAACGGGGTTTATGAAGCTATCAGCGAATTAATTGGGACGGATAACACCATCAAGCTGTATGAGCATTTTCGTGGAAGTCAGGTGAATTTCCCCACCCGTCTTTATTCAAAGGGGTTTGTATTGCAGGAGGCGATACGTCGTTATAACGGCACATCGGAGTCAATCAACGCCGTTGCCGTGAAATATGGATATTCCGAACGGACAGTCCGAAAACCGCTGAAACAGCATTTGGATTCACTGTAGGTAACGGAATCCTATACAACGGTTTATCATAAGTCTTTGTTAAAATTCAAGGAGGTAGGTACAGCGGGCAGCAAAGGGGTGAAAACAATCTAAAATGAGAAGGATGCTAAAATTGTATCAGATCAGATTTTTTACAAGCAAATCTTTAGGGAAAACACTGCTGATCTAGAGCCATAGCGATTTCACGAAAAACGCTTAAATTGAACCAGATAAATGCCTGTGGTATAATAACCTCACCCGTTGACGAAATCGTAGATTTCGAACGGGTTCCCGAGAACATTGTTTTTCGCTGACGCTTAAAATAATAACCTCACCCGTTGGCGAAATCGTAGATTCCGAACGGGTTCCCGAGAACATTGTTTTTCGCTGACGCTTAAAATAATAACCTCAC
>CAZSIV010000032.1:0-26230 GCA_964607135.1 uncultured Oscillospiraceae bacterium
AAGCGCTTTGTCTTTCTTCCCTGTGAGGGTGCAGTCTCTTTGCGGCCAGAACGCATAACGAATAGAAAACGGCGGCAGGAATTCCTGCCGCCGTTTCTGCTTTCGCACCGGTCTTTTGAAAAAACTGCGCCGTACTTCAGGTAAACAGGGTGTCGAGGAATGAGTTCCCCGCATCGGCCTGTCCTTCGGCGAAGATATTCCGGTAGGTCTCGGCCACCGCGTCGGACGGGATGGCCCGGGGCAGGTCGCTGAGGCTCACCATCCCGGCGAGCGCCCCGTTCTGGGTGACGGGGAGCCGTTTGACCCGATGCCGGGCCATCAGCGCCGCCGCATCTGGGAGAGGGGATGCGGCTTCTACGCAGACCGCCGGCTGGCTCATGATCCGGTCGACCGCGGTGTCGAGCGGGTTCCGCCCCCGGGCAATACAGCGGGTGACGATATCCCGGTCGGTGATGATCCCCACCACGCTGTTTCCCCGCACCACCGGCAGGCTCCCGATCTTGTTCCGCCGCATCAGCTCCGCCGCACGAAAGGCGCTCTCATCGTATGAAACGCGGACGATATACCGCGTCATCGCTTCGCTGACCACCATTGGATCAGCCCGAAACGCTGCGGTCGCTCGGCTTGAAGATCAGCGCGGCGAGTAGCGAGAAGAAGACGGCGGCGGCGATCCCGCCCGCGGTGGCTTTCAGCCCGCCGATCAGGATGCCGACCGGCCCCTGTTCCTGGACGGCTTCCTGCACGCCTTTGGCAAGGTTGTATCCGAACCCGGTCAGCGGAACGGTTGCGCCCGCCCCCGCGAAGTCGACCAGCGGCTCATACAGCCCGACAGCCCCCAGGATGACCCCCGCTACCACGAAGCCGACCAGGATCCGGGCCGGGGTGAGCTTGGTGTGGTCGATCAACAGCTGGCCGACCACACAGATCAGCCCTCCGACCACGAAGGCCTTGAGATATTCCATAAACACTTCCATCTGTTCTTCCTCCTCAATTTGCGGTGATTTCCGCCAGATGGCAGATCCCCGGGATGCTCTCCCCCTGCTGGACGATGGTGGGGGACATCAGCGCCCCGGTAGCGCAGAAGAGGATCCGCTTGAGCTCTCCACGTTCCAGTCGGGGCAGGAAATGGGCGCAGAGGACGCTGGCGCAGCAGCCGCAGCCGGAGCCCCCGGCGTGGACGTCCTGCCCGTCGTCGTCGTAGATCAGCAGCCCGCAGTCCTGATGCTTCTCCCTGATGTCGATCCCGTCCCGCTCGAGGAGCTCGCAGAGCAGGCGGCTCCCCACCTTGCCGAGGTCGCCGGTGATGATGGCGTCGAAGTTTTCCAGATGTTCATGGGTGTCATGAAAATAGGTCTTGATGGTCGAACAGGCGGCCGGCGCCATCGCCGCCCCCATGTTGTTTGCGTCGGTGATCCCCAGGTCGGTGATCTTCCCGACGGTGACCGCCCGCACCTTCGGCTTGCTTTCATCGCAGCCGACCAGCACCGCGCCGGAGCCGGTGACCGTCCACTGGGAGGTCGGCGTCCGGACGCCGCCGTACTCCAGCGGGAAACGGAACTGCCGCTCCGCCGTGCAGAAGTGGGAGGAGGTGACCGCCACCGCTTTGGATGCAAGTCCCCCCTCGACGAAGAGGGATGCCGAGATCAGCCCCTCCGCCATGGTTGAACAGGCGCCGAACAGCCCCAGAAAGGGGATATCCAGCTCCCGCAGGCCGTAGGTGGAGCCGATGCACTGGTTGAGCAGGTCGCCCGCAAACATGACGTCGACGTCCGAGGTGGCGGTGTGCGTCTTGCCGAGGAGCATGTTGACCGCGTCGGACTGGAGCCTGCTCTCCGATTTTTCCCAGGTGGTCTCCCCGAAGGTCGTGTCCTCGCTGACACGGTCGAATTCCTGCGCGAGGGGGCCTTCCCCCTCCTTTTTCCCGACGATGGAGGCGTGGCCCAGGATTGCGGGCGGGCGGTCCAGCCGGATGGTCGATTGTGAAAGTCTGGTTGCCATAATTCTTCTCTCCTTGCGATTTCACCGTAATGAAGGGGCTGATTCCCCCAGCTCAAAACCCGTTATCCGGTAAAAACCTGGATCAGATAGAGGATGATCCCGTAAATGATCGATGCGCTGATCCCGTAGACCAGCACCGGGCCGGCGATGATGAACATCTTGGCGCCGAGCCCCAGAACGTACCCCTCGCTTTTGAATTCCAGCGCGGGGGACACCATCGCGTTGGCAAAGCCGGTAATCGGCACGAGGGTGCCGGCCCCGGCGTGCTTTGCGATGACGTTGAAGACGCTCAGCCCGGTGAGAAGGGCCGTCAGAAAGATCAGCGTAACCGAAACCATCATCCCCGCGTTCTTTTCGTCCAGGCCGAGATAGGTGTAAAGATTCAAAAGCCCCTGGCCCAGGGTGCAGATCAAGCCGCCGATCAAGAAGGCGCAGGGCAGGGTGATATAGCTCTTCGTATTTTTGCTCGCCTTTTGGTTGAGTTTTTCGTATTCCTCTTTTGTCAGGTTCAAGACAATCCCTCCGAATCCTTTTTCTCTATTTTTGCCGGGTCTGAAAAATTTATGCAAAACGCCCGTGCGGATTCCTTTTGAAACCGCACGGGCATTTTAGCCGTTTCCGTATAAAATTTTTTCAGCTCCGGGGGAGTCGAAAGGCCCTTCTCTTCCAAACCAGCCTTACGAATCTTTCAGAAAGAGGCGTTTGCAGCGGGCAACGACGGCAGATGCACGAATACGGCCCGCTGCGGAAACAGCTTTCGCCGCAATCCGCTTTGTCAGAAACGACTCGATGAAATAGAAGGCTGTTCCAACGGAGACACATACAAAAATATCCCATATACAAGCTATGTAGGGGGATTTGAACAAGACTGCCGTATAAGATATGAAATATTTGAAAAACAGCATCTGCACCAAAAATATATGATAGGAAGCCCGCCCGATCAGTTCAAGGGGCTTGATCCTCATTTTGGGGGAACGGCGCAAAAGAAGGGCGGCCGGCGGCAGAAGATAGAGGCAGGCTGCAAAGGATGTGCCCGCCCAGGCCGTATTGATGCATTTGGGTTCATAGCCTAAATAGCAGCGCGCTGTGATAAACCCAATCCCGCACAGGAGCGAAACCACCCGCCAAACCGGCTTCGTCTTGCAGGGATACATCTGTAGCCAGCAGCCAAAAGCGATCACCAAAATATAGCGAAAAACCAAAAGCCGATAGCACGAATCCGGAAACAGATAAAGCTTCGCCAGTATTTCGTAAGAAAAATTCAAGGCGCCGCATAAAAGCAAGCCTGCGATCCCGTACTTTTTCAGTATGAAATACAGAATCGGAAAGAGAAAAACAAATTGAAGCATAACAGGGACATAGTAGGAACCCATCCCCAATCCGCCGGATACAAATGTGTAGACGATCCATCTCAGCGAGACGGCGGCTGTTCTGCACTCCAAGAGAACTTGAACTCCAAAAACAATGCAGAATGGGATGAGATAGCGCAGCAATTTACGCAGGACAAAAGCCGGCGCATACGCTTTTTGTAGCGTGTCGATCCCCGCTCTTTCATACGACCCCGCATACAGGTATCCCGAAAGCACCATCAGAAGAGGCACGGCCATATCAATCCAGAAGGGGAACAGACAGCGAAGCCGCAGCTCGGCTGAAATTGTATGATGTGTGACCAGGATAAACACCATACAAACGCCCTTTACTGCATCAAAAAACGAATTTCTTTTCATCGATCGGGATCCCCCTTTCCGTGTAACGTCAACCGTAAGGCGCGCCCGCGGCCGGGCGGGGCAATTCGGCGGGGAACCCCCGCCGGTATTTCGCACACCGAGCTTTTACCGGTTTTAAGTTAATTGCCCTGCGAGGCGCATGAAACAGAATAACCGCAGCGCCCCTCGCGGGCCGCAGACTTGCAGGTCTGTACTACCTGGGTATCGCGTCCGCCTGCGGGGGCTCCCCGCCGCGTTTGACCCGTCTGGCACAAACACACCTCGCGGGCCGCGGATTCGCAGGTCTGTACTACCTGGGTATCGCGTCCGTCTGCGGGGGCTCCCCGCCGCGTTTGACCCGTCTGGCACAAACACACCTCGCGGGCCGCGGATTCGCAGGTCTGTACTACCTGGGTATCGCGTCCGTCTGCGGGGGCTCCCCGCCGCGTTTGACCCGTCTGGCACAAACACACCTCGCGGGCCGCGGATTCGCAGGTCTGTACTACCTGGGTATCGCGTCTGCCCGCGGGGGCTCCCCGCTCCGCCGCCTATGGCGCAGGGAGCGCTCCCGCCCCTCGTCGTAGGCGCGGGCCTCTTCGTCGGTTTGGATCTCGAGCCGCGGCACCTCGCAGGGCTTTCCGTTTTCATCCAGGGCGACAAAGGTAAAGTAGGCGGAAAGGGCGAGCGCCTGCCGCTCCTCTCCATAGGTGTCCTCGACCCGGACAGTGACCTTGATCTCCATCGAAGAGCGCCCGACATAGACCAGGCAGGCTTCGCAGATGACCAGCTGGCCGACGAAAATCGGGTGGTAAAACATCAGCTCGTCCACCCGGGCGGTGACGCAGTTTTTGTGGGCGTGGCGCCGGGCGGCAACGCCGGCGCAGTTGTCCATCATCTTCATGATCTCGCCCCCGTGGACATTCCCCGCGGGATTGGCCTGGCCGGGCAACATGATATCCGATAAAATGGTGCGTGTTTCCGAAACGGTTTTCCGTTTTTCCATACAGATCACATCATATGGCGGCTAGACGGAATGCTGTCGACAGCAGCCTTCCGCACCCCGCCTTCCTTTCTTTTTTCAGATTAAGGCTTTGGGAACGGCTTGCGCTGGAAAGGCGGCTTGACCTCCGTCTCCAGAAGCGGCGCATAGGCGGCGGGTTTGCGGTGGGCGTTCCCCCAGCTTTCCCGGCCGCGGTACTCCCGCAGCTCCTCGAGGTCGAATTCCGCCATGCAGATCGTCTCGGCGGTGTGCCCCGCCATGGCGATGGTGTTGTCGACGCAGACCCCCTCTTTTGAAAAGACGACCGGGCTGTAAGCGACGGAGTTCCCCGAAATCTCCCCCGGATAGTTTGCCATAGCGATTCCCACCATATTCTCGAAGGCGCGGGTGGAAAGCTGGCCCAGCCGGGCGTGGTTCATATCACAGGCGTTGGGAACCAGAATGATCTCCGCCCCCTTGAGCATCAGCACTCGGGCGCTTTCGGGGAATTCCCGGTCGAAGCAGATCATGATCCCGATCTTGACCGTCCCCCCGTCTTTTAAGGGATAGTCGCAGACATAGAAGCCGTCCCCCGGCGTCAGCCAGCCCTCCATCCCGAAATCGCAGGTGTGCACCTTGGAGTATTTGAGCAGGATCTTCCCGTCCGGCCCGATCAGGTAGGCCGTGTTCTGGGGGGACGGGCTGCCCTCCGACATGCAGGTCGCGGTGATCCCCATTTCGAGTTCGGCGGCGGCCCTGCGCAGGGCGGTCAGATAGGGCCCGTCCTCCGAAAGGGCGCAGCTTTTCCAGGCCGCGACTTCCTCCGGCGCGGTGCTTTTTGGAAACGAATAGGCGGTCGACCACATCTCCGGAAAGAGGGCGAGGTCGGCCCCCATCTCCTTTGCCTGGCGGCAGGCGGAAAGGGCGAGCTGAAGATTTTTTTCCGCATCCATCGGAACGGCGTATTTTTGAACCATGGCAACCCGAAACAGTTTTGTCATATTTTTTACTCCTCTACAAAGTTTTCCCGACAGCATCAGTATAATCCATCTGCTGCGAAAAAGCAATGAAAAAAGGGAAGGGTAAACGACCGGCAGAAAAAAGGAAATGGTTGAAAATTTAAACGCAAAAAAGGCGGCTGTCTTTCCGCTATTTTGAATCAAAACGTTCGTTTTCTCTTTCAAAAAATGCCCTTTATATCGGAAAAGTAGGGTGATTTAACAGAATCGTATTATTTGCAGACGGCAAAATTTCTCCGCCGCTCTTCAAGTTAATATTTTATACCAAAAGGTTTTATTTGTTATATTTTACTCCCCCCAGCCTTATGCTATATTACTTATGATGCACTAAACAGGTGGCATAATTTTGAACAAATATCCCCTCTGAAAGTTGTGCAAAAAAACGAAAAACTGCCGTTTGACAGAAAAATGGCACAAAGGACGGTAATCGTTATATTTTAAAGGCTTATTTTCGCGTTGGCGAACCGGTTTTGCAGCGCCCGCACAGATTGCGGCGGGCTGTTCTGCCGAAAAGAGGGATGGGAGGTGTGCGTTTGATCCGGTACAATCCGACCGTATGGCTGAGCGACGGCCGAAATAGTTTGGTCTGCCGCGGCTGGCTGCTGTCCTTTTTAAGGCGCCGTTATTTTGGCAGCTCCCGGCCGGGGGCTTTGTTTTGCCGGCGTTCCCGCCTTTCCGGGAGCTTCGGCTCCTCGAAGCCGCGGAGGAGGCGGTTTTTCTTCCCGCGGTGCTGGAAGGCGGTTTTGCTGGAGGGGCACATGATGCCTCCGCTCGCCCTCTGCCAGGCGATCCGCTGTTGAGAGCGGGCGGCCTGGAACATCCTTTTGTATCATACCGGGGCGCGGCAACGGGCTCCGGGCTATGGTGAAAAACAAATCTAAATACTGCAATCAGCAAAGAAAGAAGGATTTGGACATGGCTATTTTAAACAACATGCGGATCGGCTGGGTCGGCTTCATCTATCAGCCGCCGAAGGAGATCGAGTGCCCGGTGGAAAAAGTCCTCTGGCAGCTCGACCAGGCAAAGCGGCTCGACTGTCACGTTCTGCAGCCGGTCGCCCCCCTGCCGAAGGACAATCCGGAAGCCCTTGCAAAGATCAAAGCAAAAATGGCCGAATACGATGTGGAATTCGAGCTTCCCTGCCCCCGTGCGATCTTCGAGCTCGCCGGCCCGAACGGCGAGGCGGCGAAAAAAGAGCTCCAGGCGGAGATCGACTTTGCGAAGTCGTTCGGCGCAAAGATCATGCGGACCGGCTACGGCAAGCTGATTATGGAGACCACCCGTTTCTACAAAGGGCCTGCAATCACCGGAAAAGAACAGTACGACAACATCATTGCCTGTCTGAAAATCGCGGCGCCGATGTTCGAGGCCGCCGGGATGTACTACGCCCAGGAAAACCACCTCGATTTCACCGGACGGGAGCTGGCGGCGATCTTCGAAGAGATCAACTCCCCCAACATGGGGATCGCGCTCGACACAGCGAACGGCTTCTGCATCTTCAGCGACCCGAATGAGGAGATCCAGCTGATGGCCCCATGGGCGATCACCTCCCACATCAAAGACACCCGGATCGAGGACAAGACGCAGGAAGGGGACTACTTCCCGCTCATCCCGGTCGGCTGTGCGCTCGGCGAGGGGAACATCGACATCCCGGCCGCGATTGAGGCCATCCGCACCAAGGCCCGCTATCCGGAGGGCTTCCATCTCATCGTAGAGCAGGGCTGGTTTGCCTATCAGCTCGACGAGGCTGAAGATAAAGTCGCCTTCGCCCATGAAGTGATGGAAAGAAGCATCGCATACCTGAAAAAGCTCGTCACCGTCGACTAATGACATCATCTACTTATTTACAGAAAGGGAACCTGAACATGAAACGGAATGTACTCGTCACCGGCGCGGCCGGAAAACTCGGCAACTATGTCTCCGCTTACCTCAACAAACAGGGCTACAACGTCACCTGCACCGACGTCGTCCTCCCGCAGCTGGACAGCAAAATCGCGAAACTCAAACTTCCCTTTGTCAAAGCCGACCTGCTCAACATCGGCGACCTGATGAAGGCCATCGCCATGGCACAGCCGGACACCATCATCCACCTGGCGGCCATCACCCACAACGTCGAGCTCCAGCCGCCTTATGACACCACCCCCAAAAAGGGCCCGGCCACCGGCGGCGTCCACTACAACTACATGATCCCGGAAGACGCTGCAATGGAGATCAACACCATGGGCACCTTCTACGTCATGGACGCCGCGAGAAGGATGGGGGTCAAAAACGTGATCGCCGCTTCGAGCTACTACTGCTACGGCCTAGGCATGCGGATCTCCGGCGAGCCCTTCAAGCCCGATTACCTGCCGATCGATGAAAACCACCCCTGCTATCCGGAGGATACTTATTCCCTCGGCAAGCAGCTGGGGGACGAGATCATGAAGGCCTTTGCCCGCGCCTATAACATGAACGTCGTCGCGATGCGGCTGACCGGCGTTTATTACCCGAAAGTCGAGTGGTGCAGAAAGTGCTATACCTTCAACAACGACTATGTGATTCCGGAGACCGAGGCGAAGGGCTACATCAACGGCGATACCCACCAGTATGTCGACGCCCGCGACATCGCCTACTTTGTCGGGCTGGCGCTCGACAAGCAGCTGCCGGGCTTTGAGGCGTTCAACCTCGCTTCCGACACCACCTTCAACCCGGATTCCAACTCCTTCTATGCGAAACGCTTCCCCTACATTGCCGACATGTGCACCAACTTCGAGGGGCATGAAGGCTTTTTCACCACCCGGAAGGCGAAAGAGATGCTGGGCTACGAGTCCCAGTACACCTGGAGAAAGGGCAAACAGGACGAAGAAGGGGACGAATTCGTCGACTAAAAGGCGTTTCCCCTGCGGAGGGGTTCTTGCTTCTCCGCAGGGTTTCCCGCGGAACCATCCCGCTTTTCAACCATCCACACTTCACACCATTTACCACGGCACACAATTCAACTCGATCAAACCATTTTATAAGAAAAGAAAGAAGGATTACAATGGCTTATATCAACAACATGAAGCTCGGCTGGATCGGATACATGTACCAGCCGCCCGCTGAAATCAGCGAACCGATGGACAAAATCATGTGGCAGCTCGACGAAGCAAAACGCTACGGCTGCCAGGTCCTGCAGCCGATCGCCCCGCTGCCGGCGGATGAGGCTTCGATCGCGAAGATCACCGCCAAGATGAAAGAGTGCGACGTGGAGTACGAGATGGGCGCTCCCCGCGCGGTCTTCGAACTCTGCGGAGAAAACGCAGAAGCGGCGAAAAAGGAATTGCAGGAAGCGATCGACCTGGCGAAAAAGTACGGCGCGAAGATCATGCGCTGCGGCTACGGCAAACTGAACGTCGAGTATTCCCGCTGGAGCAAGGTTCCGGGGATGCTGCCCCACGAGCAGCTCCGCCGGGTCACCGACAGCTTAAAGGTCGCCGCCCCGATCTTTGAGGCGAACGACATGCTTTACGCGCTGGAGAACCACTGCGACTTCACCGGCAAAGAGATCGCCGCCATTTTTGAAGAGATCAACTCCCCCAACATGGGCATCGCTTACGACACCGCCAACGGCTTCGCCATCCTCTGCGACCCGAACGAGGATCTCGCGGCAATGGCCCCGTGGGCAATTACCTCCCACATCAAAGACTCCAAGGTGATCGACGCCCCGTTTGGGCCGGATTACTTCCCGATGACCCCCGTCGGCTGCGCGCTCGGCGAAGGCGGCGTGGACATTCCGCGTTCCGTCCAGCTCTTGATCGACAACGTCCGTTACCCGGAGGGCTTCCACCTCATCCTCGAGCAGGGCTGGTTCGGCAAGCTGCCGGAGGGCGCCGATCCGCGCGAATTTGCAATTGAGACGATGGAAAAGAGCCTCGACTACTTGAAGGATTTGGTAACGGTCAAATAACCGGCTGTATCTGAACGAAGAAAGAAGGAACGGATCATGGCTTACCGCAACAATATGAAGATGGGCTGGATCGGCTTTGCGTATCCGGCTCCCCGTGAGATCACGGACAACATGGAAAAGATCGAATGGCAGATGAAAAAGGCGAAGGAATTCGGCTGCGAAGTCCTCCAGCCGATCGTCCATCCGCTGCCCCGGGAGGGGAAAGACCTCGACCAGCTCAAGGATTGGCTGAAGGAGTACGGCATCGAGTACGAGATGCGCTGCCCGCCGGCGGTCTTCCAGCTGGCCGGTCCCGACGCGAAATCGGCGCGGGAAGAGCTGATCGACGCGATCAAGTTCTCCAAGGAGCTCGGCTCCACCGTCATGCGTACCGGCTACGGCCGCCTCTGCCTCGAGACCTCCCGCTACAACCGCACCCCCGGCATGACCGGCAAGGAGCAGTTCGACCGGGTGCTTGCCTCTTTAAAAGAAGCGAAGCCGATCTTTGAGGAATACGGCATGAAGTACGCCCAGGAAAACCATGTGGATTTCACCGGGAAGGAAATGGCCGATCTGTTTGAAGAGGTCAACTCCCCGATGATGGGGATCGCGCTCGACACGGCGAACAGCTTCGCGATCTTCTGCGAGCCGGACATTGACAACCAGCGGATGGCGCCCTGGGCGATTACCTCCCACATCAAGGACTCCAAGGTAGTCGACAAAACCCAGGACGGGAACTACTTCCCCTTCATCACCGTCGGCTGCCCGCTCGGCGAGGGCGACGTCGACATCCCGGCTGCGATCGAGGCAATCTGCACCAAATCCCGTTATCCAGACGGATTCCACCTCATCCTTGAGCAGGGCTGGCTGGGGAATCAGGTCTACGGCGACCCAATCGAGTACTCCCACAAGATGCTTGAAAAGAGCATGATCTACTTAAAGAAACTGATCACTGTCGATTAAATAAAACCGAAAGTGATTGAAATTCAAATGAAAGAAGGGCAATAAAATGGCGTACCGCAACAATATGAAGCTCGGCTGGATCGGGTTTATCTACCCCGCTCCGCCGGAAATCACCGACGACATGGCAAAACTCGAGTGGCAGATGCAGCAGGCGCAGCGGCTCGGCTGCGAGGTCCTCCAGCCGATCATCTTCCGCCTCCCGACCGACGATGCGTCCGTCGCAAAAATGCAGGAGCTGCTCCAGAAATACGGGATCGAGTACGAGCTCGGCTGCCCGCTCTCCGTCTTTAAGCTCAGCGGCCCCGATGCAAAAGAGGCGCGGGAGGAACTGCTCGCCCAGATGGCGCTTGCGAAAAAGCTCGGCTCCAAGATTCTCCGCACCGGCTACAACTGCTTCCTCTCCCACGAGTATTCCCGCTACAACCACACCCCCGGCATGACCGGAAAAGAGCAGTTCGACCGCGTTGTCGCTTCCCTGAAGCAGGCTGCCCCGATCTTTGAGGAAAACGGCCTCTACTTCGCGCAGGAAAACCACGTCGACTTCACCGGAAAGGAAATGGCCCAGATCTTCGAGGAGGTCAACTCCCCGAACATGGGCATCGCCCTCGACACGGCGAACAGCTTCGCCCTCTTCAGCGAGCCGAACGAGGATAACCTGCGGATGGCCCCGTGGGCGATTACCTCTCACATCAAGGACACCAAGGTCGTGCCGAAAACTCAGGAGGGCGACTACTTCCCGCTCATCCCGGTCGGCTGCTCCCTCGGCGAAGGCGAGATCGACATCCCGGCTGCGATCGACGCGATTGCGACCAAGTCCCGTTATCCGGAAGGCTTCCACCTTGTTCTCGAGCAGGGCTGGTGGGGCGACCAGGTCACCGGCGACCCGATCGAGTTCGCGCATAACGCGATGGAGAAGAGCCTCGTCTACCTGAAGGATCTCATCACCGTAAAATAATAGCTTTGCAGCGCAGGCGCGGGTCTTTGAGTCCCGCGCAGCTGCGGCTTTACGCCGACCAATCAAAAAACGACTAAGGAGAACAGAAGATGGCCAAAAATATTCTGATCACCGGCGCTTCCGGCAAGCTTGGGAATTTTGTCGCCCCTTATCTTCAGGATCAGGGCTACAACGTCACCTGCACCGACATCGTTGCGCCGAAACCCGAATCTGAAAATGCAAAACGCGGTCTGCCTTTTGTCAAAGCCGACCTGTGTGTCATCGGCGATGTGATGAAGGCAATCGCCATGGCGCAGCCGGACGTCATCGTCCACCTGGGCGCGATCCCGTTCAACACCGAGCTCCAGCCCCCGTATGAAGATCGTTCCGGCAAAGGCCCGTCCCAGGACGGCGCACGTTCGAACTGGAGCCAGCCGGAGGACAACACCATGCGGATCAACACCATGGGGATGTTCTACCTGCTCGACGCCGCGAGGAGGATGGGGGTCAAAAACGTCGTTGCCGCGACCAGCTACTTCTCTTATGGGCTGGGCTTCCGCATTTCGGGCGAGCCGTTCATCCCGGAGTACCTGCCGATCGACGAGGAGCATCCCTGCTGGCCGGAGGACACCTACAGCCTTTCCAAATACCTGGGTGAGGAGATCATGAAAGCCTTCTCCCGCGCTTACGATATGAACACCGTCGCCATGCGGCTGATGGGCGTTTACTATCACGATCTCGAGAGAAGCCGCGCCATGTACGACCTCGGCCAGGGCCAGTCCTACGCCGAAAAGGAAAAGGACGGCGGCGTGATCACCGGCAACACCTATCAGTATGTCGACGCCCGCGATATCGCGGTCTTCACCGGCCTCGCGATCGACAAGCTCGGCAAGCTTCCGAACAAATACGAAGCCTTCAACGTCATCACCGATGTGCGGTTTAATGTTGCCGACACCAAGGAATTCTATGAGAAGCGTTTCCCGGGCCTCAAGGATATGCTCGGAAACCTCCGCGACGGCGAGGGCCTCCTCAGCATCCGCAAGGCGGAGGAGCTGCTCGGCTACAAGCCGCAGTATTCCTGGAAAGACGGCAAATAACAAGCAGACGCACACGTTTAGCTCTTGAAAACAACTAAACTTTGTTCAGACAGACAACGATCTAAAAAATATTATAAAATATAGGAGTGTATTCTAATGATTAAAAACGTATTGGTAACCGGCGCTTCCGGAAGACTTGGCGATTTTGTTGCCCCTTATCTCCATGAACAGGGCTACAATGTCACCTGCACCGACATCGTCACCCCCAGACCGGACAGCGAAAACGCAAAGCTCGGCCTGCCCTTTGTCAAAGCCGACCTGCTTGAGATCGGGGACGTGATGAAAGCGATCGCTATGTCCCAGTGCGATGCGATCGTCCACCTGGGCGCCATCCCCTTCAACCCGGAGCTTCAGCCGCCCTACACCGACGTGCCAGGTCCTGGCGGAGCGAAAGACGGGATCCGCCACAACTACAGCATGCCGGAAGACAACGCCATGAAGATCAACACCATGGGCGGTTTCTACGTCCTCGACGCTGCGAGAAGGATGGGCGTTAAGAACGTGATCGTCACCACTTCCTTCTTCGCTTACGGCGTAGGCTTCAGGGTTTCGGGCAATCCGTTTGTTCCGGAGTACCTGCCGATCGACGAGGAACATCCCTGCTGGCCAGAGGATACTTATTCCCTCTCCAAGTACCTCACCGAAGAGGTCATGAAGGCGTTCTCCCGCGCCTACGGCATCAACACCATCGCAATGCGTCTGCTTGGCGTATACAACCATAAGCTGAAAAACCACGAATTCGGCTTCACCATGGATGGCATTCCGGAGAACGTCGAAGAAAGAGGGGATACGAACTTCTTCTACCGTGAGTACGTCGATTCCCGCGATATCGCGCGGTTCACCGGCCTTGCTCTGGAGAAGATCGGAACGCTGCCGAACAAATACGAGGCGTTCAACGTCTGGACCGGCACCCGTCTCGACTGCGAGTCTGCTCCCTATTATTCCAAGCTCTGCCCGGAGTTTGCCGACATGTGCAAGAACCTGAAGGGGCATGACGGCCTGTTCTCGATCGAAAAAGCCAGAAAGCTGCTCGGTTATGAGCCGGCCTACTACTGGAAGGATATTGACGAAGACAGAAAAATGGCCGAATCCCTTAGCTGATTTATTGGAGGTTATTGTTAATAATGAGCGAAAACAAATTGAGAATCGGCCATACCGGTATCACCTGGCTGAGCGACGATGATTATGAGGATACCATCCGCACCATCGCCAAAGAGGGCTTCGGCGGGATCGAGCTGTTTGGCTGGACGCTCCCGAAGATGAAGGCGCAGGGCAAGCTCGGCCTCTTCGAAGAGTGCGGCCTTCCCCTCTGGTCTGCTTACTTCTCCCACGATATCATCAACCCCGGCGAGCGGCAGGCAGAGTTCAACAAGATCAAGGAGCAGGGGAGCATCCTTCTTTCTCAGGGCGGCACCCACGTTGCGTTCGGCGGCAACATCGTCGACCGCAGGAAGGTCAAATACCTGGAGCACAAGGACTATATCGTCGATTTCGTCAACGAGTGCGGCAAGCTGATGCAGGACATGGGCCTGACCCTCTGTTACCATCCGCACACCGGCACGCCGGTCGAGACCAAAGAGGAGATCATGGACTTCTTCCAGAGGATCGACCCGAAATACGTCGCCATGGCTCCGGACATCGGCCAGATCCAGAAGGGCGGCGCCGACCCGCTCGAGATCATCAAGACCTTTGAGCCGTTGGTCAAACATGTCCATTTCAAAGACTTCGGCGGCAAGCTGGAGTTCGACGCATCTCTCAACGACGTCGCAGAAGGGGAGACCTACTTCAACTTCGGCGAAAACGGCAAGGAGATCGACGCGACCGGTTACATCAACTACTGCATCCTGGGCGACGGCGTGGTTGACCTGAAGGGGATTCTCGACTACTTTGCGGCGAAGAATTTTGACGGCGCCGTCATGGTCGAGCTCGACGCAGGCACCGAGATGCCGGTCACCCCGCAGGAAGCGGTACACGGGAACAGGCTGTATCTTGAAAAGATCGGCTATATGAAATAAAGCTCCGCATTCGGGGCTGAATTCCCTGTGCAGCCCCTTCCCGAAGGGAAGGACACAAAAAAGGATTTTTCCGCAGTGCGGCCCCGCTTCCCGATGGGGGCGGGGCGTACGCGGTATCAAGCCAAAACAGGAGGAGAAGAGTTATGGCGAAAAAATCAATCGTTTCCATCGCCCATTCCGACGAGTTCCTCGGTTCCCCGTCGGAGTACACCCATGAGCACGTCGAAAAGATCAAGGAGATGATCCGCCAGGTTGCAAACGACACCAAGGGTGGGATGCAGAACATCGTCCACGAAGGCGACGTGGTCTTCATCAAGATCAACACCGTAACCCAGGCGCCGCCGGAGAACGGTTTCACCACCGACCCGCGGATGCTCGAGGCGCTGATCGAGCTCGTGAAGGAGCAGAAACCGAAGAAAATCCAGGTCGGCGAGCGCTGCGCGCTGGGCCAGGAGACCATGAAGTGCTTCGAGGTCTGCGGGATCAAAGCGGTCGCCGAGAAAACCGGCGCCGAGCTGATTGCACTGGAGAACACCGAGTGGGAGATGTACGACATGGGCCGTCCGGTTTCCTACCGGAAGTTCCCCTTCCCGAAGGTAGTCAAGGACGCGGACGTCTACATCGGGATGCCGAAGATGAAGGTACATATCCACACCGGGCTGACCAATGCCATGAAGCTCCAGTTCGGTCTCTGCCCGGATTACAAGTGGATGTCCGAATGCCACCGGGACGACATCTACCAGAAGATCGCGAACCTCGTCACCGCCACCGAGCCGGACTGGTTCATCGTCGACTCCCTCTGGACCTGCCAGGGCAACGGGCCGTTCAGCCCCTACCCGGACGATAAGATCCGCGACTGGAACACCACCTACGGCGGTTCCGACCCGGTTGCGATCGACACCGTGGCCGAGATGCTGATGCAGTGGGAGAACCCCGGCAACCTGCCCTCCACCATTATGGGCGCGGCCGAGGGGCTCGGAACCAACAAGCTCGACGAGATCGAGATCAAGGGCGTGCCGGTTGAGAAGGTCTCCCGCAGGTTCAACCGTCAGGATACCGTCCTCTGCGGCAAGTTCAAAAATGTCAACGTCATCGTCGGCTCCGCCTGTGAGCCGGGTTGCCGCGTCATGGTTCGGATGGGCTTGGACGCCGCTTACGTCGCAGGGCTGCTCGACAAGCTCCGCGAGCCGATCACCATCTTCACCGGTCTCCAGTTCGAGCCTTACGTCACCGACGTAAAGGGCCCGGTTCTGATCTACGGCCAGTGCGCCATGAAGATGAAAGAGTTCTACCCCGACGCCTACACCTGGTTCCCGAATGAGGAGTACCCGACCTGCGTGCCGATGTACTCCAACCTGCCGGGCAAGGGGATCGGCGACGCGATTCAGAAGATCATCGACAGCTACGACAAATAAATCAAACCACTCCGTTTTGCGGCAGGCTGGGTTCAGTCTGCCGCAAAGTGGGGCAATCCAGCAAAATCGAATCACCATGGAAAGGAACCAATCAGGTGGAAAAGAACTACTCAAACAATCCTGCGGTCTGGGAGGGCTTGTGTAAGCTCCTCGAGATCAAGGATTCCGATATCCGCAACTCCATCCTCCGCCAGGGGCTGGACGCCATCGACCAAGGCGTCCACGCGGGCGGTGCTTTTTCCGCAGTCGTCCCGATGGTCAGCCTTTACTACGGCGGCGGGATGAAGCTCAACGTCGAGCAGCCGACCGAGCCGGGGCAGGATCAGTTCATCCTGAGCAAAGGGCACGCGGTCGCAGCGATGGCCGCCGTCTACGCGGACAAGGGCTATTTCGACGCGGCGCTCCTCAAGGGCTCCCGCTCCTACGAAAGCATCCTAAACGGCCATCCGGGGCCGATTCTCCCCGGCGTACAGATTTCGACCGGCCCGCTGGGGCAGGGGATTTCCGCCGCAGTGGGGCTCGCTCTGGCCGGGAAGGACTACCCGCAGAACGACGTTTACTGCATGGTCGGCGACGGCGAAATGCAGGAGGGAGGCGTTTGGGAAGCGCTGATGTACGGTGCGGAACAGCGGCTCGACAACCTCTGCGTCATCGTGGACAAAAACGGCGGACAGCTCGACAACGTCAGCAAGATGATCGTCTCGATGGACGACATCGCCGACAAGCTCCGGGCCTTCGGCTACCGCGTGATCGAGGTCAACGCCACCGAGTATCCGCCGGTCGCCGCGGCCTTCGAATCCTTCCACAAAGACCGGAACGGCAAACCGACCGCAATCGTTTGCAGCGCGACCAAAGGCTTCGGCGGTTTTTCGAGCGCGATCAACGGGCATAAAATCACCCTGGCGGCAAAGACCGGCGAGCAGGAAATCGTCATGCAGAACCGCCGCCGCGCCGGGCGTGAAAAGGCCTTCGTCGACTTCTATAACAGCCTCTGCTGCGGCCAGGCCAAAGAGACGCTCGCCGGCATCGCAAAGGAAATGAACCTGAATCTGGGGCTCGAGGGCGGCAAGGCCGTGTCGGTCGCGCCGGGAACCCCGGTTGTCAAGACCAAGCCCGCCCCGAAGCGGTGCAAGAAGCTCCAATACGACGAGGCGAAGCTCCCAGCCGTGGAGCTTGGGAATTCCTACTCGGCCTCCGATATCGTCAAGAATGTCATCAAGGTCTTTGCCGAGGACAGCCGGATCGTCACCATCGACTCCGACCTCTCCTCCACCAGCGGCCTGCAGGAGGGCGTGATCCAGGTTGACAAGACCCGCGCGCTCAACGCGGGAATCGCCGAGAGCAACATGATGAACATCGGCGAGGCCTTTGCTGCGATGGGGAAAAACGCCTGGGTTTCCACCTTCTGCCCCTTCTTCGACTGGCGGGTGATGAGGAGAATCGCCGTCAGCTACCAGGAGCGGCTCGAGGCGATGGAGACCGAGGGCGGATGGCTGACCGAAGGGCACGGGCTCGACCTTACCTTTTTGGCGACCGCGCCGGATATGGACACCCAGACCAACGGCGCAACCCACATGGGCAACGACGACATCATGTTCTTTGACCAGATGGCCCACTTGAAGATCATCACCGTCGGCTGCCCCTCAATGCTCAAGAGTGTGATGAAGTGGATCGCGGAGGGGAACAGGGGGCTCGTCTACCTGCGGATCCTGCGGAAAGCCTCCGAAGCGGTCTATCCGGACGGAATGGCTTTTGAATACGGCAAGGGCTATATCCTGCGGGAGAGTGAAAATGACAAAGCGGTGATCGTCACCTACGGGCGCGGCATCTATGAGGCGGCGGCGGCGGCCGACCTGCTCAAAGAGAAGGGGATCGGCCTAAAGGTGGTCGATATGTCCTCCGTCGACGAGGCGATGCTCATCAAGCTTTATAAATCCGGCCTGCCGATCATCCTCGCAGAGCAGAACAACGGCTACCTGGCGGCCAAGCTGCCGAAAATTCTGATGCGGGCGGGGCTGACCATCGATCCTGCGCAGATCACTGCCGTCAACATGCTCGGCAAGGATGGACAGCCGCAGTTCGTCCACTCCGGCACCTACGGCCAGCTGACCAAGGCCTTCGGGCTTTCGGGCGGGCAGCTCGCTGAGCTGGCCGAAACAAAGCTCGACTGAACAAAGGAGATAGCAACATGATCAATGTACGTGAAGACAGCATCCCGGAAAACGACCTGCCGGGCAGAAAGCTCCGCTGGGTCATCACCCCGGAAAAGGACGGCTGTGAGTTTCTCTCGAGCTGCGTGATCCGGGTCGCGCCGGGCGCAAAGGTGAAGCCCGCCCACTCCCATCCCGCTGGGGAGGAGTTCGTCTACATCGTCTCCGGCTCCGGCCGGGTGCTGATCGACGGGGAGGTGGAGCCCGTCTCGGCGGGGAGCGCCATCGTTTTCCCAAAGGGGAAAATCCACATGCTCCAGAACACCGGCGACGTCGAGATGAAAGCGGTCTGCGTTTACGCACCTGCCGCCGATCCGTCCGGCTACCGGTACCATGAGGACGTCGACATAGACGACTACGCAAAATAATCCACAAAACATCACATTCCCTCCAAAGAAAGGAACAAGACAGATGGAAAAGCTTAAATTGTTTATCAACGGCGAGTTCGTAGAGTCGAAGACCGACAAATACTACGACCTCCACAACCCCAGCACCGGCGAGAAGACCGGCGAGGCCCCCTGCTGCACCGTGGACGAGGTCAACGCGGCGATCGCCGCCGCCAAGGCCGCTTTCCCGGGCTGGAGCTCCACCCCGGCGATCAAGCGCTCCCAGATTATGTTTAAGATCCGCGAGCTGATCATTGAGCGGATGGAAGAACTGACGATGTCTGTCGCCAGGGAAAACGGCAAGGTCTGGTCTGAGGCTGAGGGCGACGTCCTCAAAGCCAAAGAGGGCACCGAGCTTGCGACCCAGGTTCCGTCCCTGATGATGGGCGAGAGCACGATGGACGCCTCCAAAGGCTTCGACACCGTTCTCTACCGCGAGCCGCTCGGCGTTTTCGCCGGCATCGTCCCGGTCAACTTCCCGGCTATGATCCCCTTCGGCTGGATGACCCCGGTCTGCATCGCCACCGGCAACACCATCGTCCTGAAGGCGGCCAGCCTGACCCCGAAAACCGCGATGATGTTCGCCCAGCTCTACAAGGATGCGGGCGTTCCGGACGGCGTCGTCAACATCGTCACCTGCTCGAGAAACGAGATCGACACCATTTTGGAGCATCCGGACGTCAAAGGGATCACCTTTGTCGGCTCCACCCCGGTCGGAAAGAAGATCTACCAGAAGGCTGCCGCTGCCGGCAAGCGGGTGCAGTGCCTGACCCAGGCGAAGAACCACGCGCTGGTGATGTCCGACGCGCCGATCGAGAGAACGGTTGCGGGCGTCATCAACTCGGCATACGGCTGCGCAGGCCAGCGCTGCATGGCGCTCTCCTGCTGCGTCGTCGAAGAGGCGATTGCCGACAAATTCGTCGCCGAGCTGAAAAAGCAGGCTGCGCAGATTAAAGTCGGCCCCGCCTATGACAAGACCTCCAAGCTCGGACCGATCACCTATAAAAAGCATTACGACGAAGTGATTGCCGACATCGAGAAGGGCGTCAAAGAGGGCGCGACCCTGGTGCTCGACGGCAGAAACTGCAAGGTCGAGGGATATGAGGACGGCTACTATGTCGGGCCGACCATCTTTGACCATGTGACCCCCGACATGACCATCGGCGATGAGGAAATCTTCGGGCCGGTGCTCAGCATCAAGCGGGTCAAGACCTTTGAAGAGGGCTTAAAGGTCATGAATGCGAACCCCTATGCGAACGGTTCGGTCATCTTCACCCAGAACGGCTATTTTGCCCGTGAATTCGTCCGCCACACCGACGGCGGCATGGTCGGCGTCAACGTCGGCATCCCTGTCCCGATCGGCTTCTTCCCCTTCGCGGGCCACAAGGATTCTTTCTTCGGCGATCTCCATTGCCTTGGGAAGGATTCCTACCGCTTCTTCACCGAGAGCAAATGCGTGACCCAGCGGTGGTTTGACGAGGTCGAGATGCAGAACACCGAGGTTTCCACCTGGGACGGCACCATCTAAGCTTCGATCCGGACAGATGACAAAACCCGGGATGAGATTTTTCTCATCCCGGGTTTTCTGTTTTATCTGAAAGAGCGGCAAAAGGGGAGGGAGAAACAGCTTTTCAATGTACTTCCCCTTACAGCAATACCGGCAAGCTCAGGGCTTGCAGAGCAGTACGAACTCAGTCGGGATCAGGTTGCCGCCGTAGTGCCGGAGGTAAAACTGATAGCCCGGATACATCTCGTCGATCATCGCGGGAATCTTCCAAATATCCTCATACCCGTGGTAGACGCAGACCGCCAGCTTCGGGTGATGCACCCGGATGGTCTTCTCACAGCCCAGCAGGGCGTCCTGCTGGGCTGTGAGAAGACCATCTTTAAGAAGGTCATGGTCTCTTCGACGTCTTCGTCCAGGGGAACGACCTCGACCCGCCGGCCTGCTTCCCCGGACTGGCTGAGCTGGTTGGCGGAAAGGTCGGTCTCACTGTCCGACACGAACATTTCCCCTCTCGTCCGGCCAGCGCCCTTCCGCCTGACCGTGACGTCGTGCAGCTTCATCGCTTCCACATTCCGGCAGAGCTCATCATAGCTTTTCTCAGAGATTTCATAGGCGTAAATTTTCCGGTAGCCGGTTCCGTAAACCTGAACATACTGCTGGATCGAATCGCCGATAAAAGCCCCTACATCTACAAAAACGTCGCCGGCATTCTGCGGGAAGATGTCGGGCTCCCAGTAATCGGGATAGGCCGAGCGGATTTTTGTAAGCTCATTCAGGGCGAGAAACGCCCAGTTTTCCAAGATCGAGCAGAGGGTATACCGGGAATGGTAATCCTCCAGCCGACGGTAGAGCCAGAGGAAATCGTAGCTGTGCTGTTTGAGCACCTCAGCCCGCAACTCCAGAGTGTTGTAGTCGCCCTTTTCAGGATCGAGGGTTCCCCAGAGCGGAAAACGCGAAAAATATGTAACAAATCCATCATAGGTTTCTTCCGACTGTTCCCGCAGCTTGTTCAGGGCGGCCTTCATCCCGGCCACCAGCTTCTCTTTGCTGTGCGACCAAAAGTAATCCAGAAGCTTTTTGAATTTCACATCGAATACATTTTTCAGCCGGAAGGGATCGGCAATCTCCCCCATGATCCGGTAAGCTGCGCGAAGCCAGTCCTCATCCGAGAGCGCCGAGGCGTCGATCCTCTGATCCAGCGAACAATCCAACTCGCTCTCCATGGCTTCGGTGAGATGCTGCCGGCCGCTTTTCATCATCTGCCGGAGCTCCCCGTTTTCGGTGTGCTCTAAATGCGCCAGCGCTTCCTTCATGGTATCCAGAATTTCCAACAGTGATATTTCGATATTTTTATCCATACCGTCTCTCTTCCCATCGGCACGGCGAAAGCCGAAAACACCCAGCTTCGCCTGCCCCTGCCCGAACTCCCGAAAGCAGGAAGATCCAGCCGATTTTATGTTTTTCTTATCATAGAATATTTTGTTTCCCCTGTCAATCCCCCGGGCCCGTGACCGGGCCGGACAATGCGCACCCGAACGTTTTGCCGGTCAAAAGGTTTGTAAGCCTGCGAGATGCGCCCATGCCCGGGCTGGGCAGGGTACCCCTGCGGGCATTTCGCACACTGGCGTTCTGCCATTCTTTCAGTTTTAAACCTGCGAGGCGGCCTATGGCCAGGCGGGACAATACCCGTGGCCGGGCGGGCCAGTTCGCACCCCAAGGTTTTGCCGGCCTTTAGATTTTTGTCCTGCGAGGCGCGTTGCATGAAAGCTAAACGTGCCGCGCGGGATACGAACATCGCTTTTAACACTGCTTGTGAATCGCGATTGCCAGCGGAGGCACGCCGCCGCTTTTACCCTTTGGCATTCCCGCCGGAATGTGCTATACTGAGGTAAGAAACTCCATTTTATCATGAAAGGGAAAGGGCTGATTAAGGCAAGGGGCAGCCGTTTGATTCCTCCCCATGCCGGATCGGTTATGGTGATCCAGATGGAAATTACGATAGAAGCGATCCACCGTTATTTTGAAGAGCACACCGAAGACCTTTTGAACGACCTCGCCGCGATGGTGGCGGTCGAGAGCGCCCGCGGCCCCGCGCTGCCGGGAAAACCCTTTGGAGAGGGGCCCGCGCAGGCTCTCGCCCTGGCGGAACGGCTGATTTCAGAGGCCGGATTCAAGGCGGTGAACCACGACAACTATGTCGTCACCGGCGACATGAATGAAGGCGAAACGGTTCTCGGCATCCTCGCTCATCTGGACATCGTCCCCATCGGGACGGGCTGGACCCGCCCGCCCCTTACCCTGACCCGGGAGGGAAACGCTCTCTACGGCCGGGGAGCCGCCGACAACAAGGGCCCGGCGATTGCCGTGCTCTATGCCATGAAATGCCTGAGGGAGCTGGGGGCGGAGCTCTCCTCCAACTGCCGGCTGATCCTCGGCGCGGACGAGGAATGCGGCAGCGGCGACCTCCGCTATTATTTCAGCAAGCACACAGCGCCGCGGTATACCGTCACGCCGGACGCGGGCTATCCGATCATCAACACCGAAAAGGGGAGGCTTGAGCTGACGGCGGACGGAAACTCTGCCCCCGGGACAGCCCTGCCGCGTCTCTGCGGATTCAAAGGCGGCGTGAAGATCAACGTCGTCCCGGCTGAGGCAGAGGCTGAGGTCGAAGGGCTCTCCCCTTCGGCGCTCGCCCCTTTCCTCGCCGCAGCCGAGAAAGAGACCGGCGCGTCCTTTACAGCGGAGGAGCAAAACGGAACGACCCTGATCCGGGCAAAGGGGCAGAGCGCCCACGCCGCCTGGCCGGACACCGGGGTCAACGGCATCACCGCGCTGCTCACCCTTCTCGTTTCCCTGCCGCTGGCGGAGGATCGCCCTCTTCAGGCGCTGAAGGGAATCTCCGCGCTCTTCCCCCACGGGGAGACCGACGGCCATTCTGCCGGGATCGCCATGTCGGATGAGATCAGCGGGCCGCTGACCATCGCCCTTACGGTGCTGGAACTCCGGGAGGAGAGCCTTCACCTGGAGGCCGACTGCCGCGCCCCGCTCTGCGCAAACGACGGCAACGTCACCGATGTTCTGCGCAAACGGCTTGGGCAGATCGGGCTGACGGCGGGAGAGAACCAGATGCTTCCGCCCCACCACACCCCGGCGGATTCCCCGCTCTGCAAGGCGCTCATCGAGATTTACGAGGCTTACACCGGGCGGAAAGGGGAGTGCATCGCCATCGGCGGGGGAACCTACGTCCACAACATCGAGGGCGGGGTCGGCTTCGGCTGCGACTTTCCGGAAGACCGCTGCGGCGCACACGGGCCGGATGAGCATGCCTCCCTCAAAAATCTCCTCCTTTCCGGGGAAATGTACGCCCAGCTGATCCTCACCCTCTGCGCCGGGCGGAGTGCCTCCGCCGGCAGACGCGATTCATAGATTGTTCTGAGATTAAGGCTAGCAGCCCGCGAGGTGCGTTGTACCTGTTTTAATTTAGGCATCTCGCAGGACTGAAACCCGGAGACTGGTAACGCTTAAGTGTGCGATTGCCAGCAGGGGTACCCTGCCCCGCGAGGCACATCTTTTGTACAACGCACCTCGCAGGATTACAATCTGGAGACTGGTAGAACGCCAGTGTGCGAAATTGCCCAGCCTGGGCACAGGCCTCGCAGGACTACAATCTTGAGATCGGTAGAATGTCAGTGTGCGAAATTGGCCTGCCCGGGCACGGACGCGCAGCTTTTATTTTTGCTGTTCGAGCTCGGGCAGGATCTCGTCCCAGATCAGCCGGAGAATGTCGTGCTGATTCTTCTCCACGTGAGAGGTCACCGTGACCACCGCGTCGTAGTCGGGGAGGACGACGATGTACTGCCCGTAAAGCCCGTCGGCCCGGTAGGAATTTGGAATCGTGTTTCTCCAGAACTGGAAGCCGTAGCCGGAAACCGCCTCCGGGTCGGTGGTCGAGCCGTTGTCGTTGTCGATCAGCCGGGCGGACGCGAGATCGATATAGGCTGCGGGTACGATCTGCCGCCCCTCGTACTGCCCGCGGTCGAGCAGGAGCTGTCCGAACCGGGAGAGCTCTTCGGTTTTCAGGTAGAGCCCCGACGCGCCGAGGTTGATCCCTTTCGGGCAGGATTCCCACTGGGGATTGAAGATGTGGAGCGGCTCGAACAGGCGGGGGGTCAGGTAATCCCGCAGGGTCTGTCCGGTTTTTTTCTGGATGGCCGCCGAGACGAAATATCCGCTGATGTTGCTGTAAAGGAAATGGGAGCCCGGCTCATAGGCGAGCGGCTGGCTCAAAATGTCGGCAAGCCAGTCTTCGCAGGTGGGATTTTCCTTCCGCGCCTTAAAGATCGGGCATTCGGCGTGGCCGTTCGCCATCATCATGCTGTGGCGCAGGGTGAGCGCTCCGAGCTTTTCGTCCGGATGCGCCGGGAGCTTTTCCGGGAAAAGGTTGATGATCTTGTCGTCGAGGGTGAGAAGCCCTTCCTCCAGCGCGAAGCCGAGCGCCATCGAGGTAAAACTCTTGCTGACCGAAAAGACGCATTCGCGGTACTGCTCCCGCCAGTGATGCGCGGCGATCACCTTGCCGTGCTGGCGCACTTCCACGCCGTGAATGTCTAAGCCGCGTTCCATTTTCCCGAGCCGGAACCCGTGCAGCAGATCGTGTTTCATAAAAAATTCCTCCATTTTTATCCGGCGTTTCCGCCGTTTATAGACAGGCTGGGCTGCTTCCGGTAGATAAAGGCAGCGGAGTTTTGAGATTCAGAAAAACGCGACGGTTTTGAACCCGAAAAATCTCGCCTGCTTTTATCGGTTGAGGGGATTCTGCGGATATTCTACCACAGGGCAGGGCACAATTCAAGAGAGAACAGCGCTGGAAATACCGCTTCGGGGCGGGGCAATCTCCCCGGATGAATTTACAAACAGGATCGTTTATGTTATGCTAAAGGTACCCTCGATTGACAAGTGCAGACATGGTTTTACAGGACGGTGCGGAATGCTTCCGCAGTCAATCGAGGGTATCTTTCGGCTGATGTGAGAAGATACGACCCCGCTTATTTCCGCCGACTGGAAACAAAAAAGAAAAACCAACGGGCAGGATCGCATTCCGCCGCCTTCTGAGTACTTTAAAACGAGGTGATTCCCAGATGAAACTCATCAATTTCGGCTCAATGAATTACGACAAGGTCTACCGCGTACCCGGCATCGTCAAGCCGGGCGAGACCATCACCGCCCACAGCCTCACCACATTTTTCGGCGGGAAGGGCCTCAACCAGTCCATCGCCCTCGCGCGGGCGGGGGTGAAGGTTTACCATGCCGGTCTGGTCGGAACCGACGGAGCCCCTTTAAAGGAATTCCTGCGGGAAAACGGGGTGGACGTCAGCCTGATCGAAACGGCGAAGGTGGAAAACGGGCAGGCGATCATCCAGGTGGACGACAACGGGCAGAACAGCATCTTTCTCTTCCCCGGCTCCAACCGGGCAGTCACTCCGATCTTTGCCGGGAACGTCCTCTGCTATTTCGAAGAGGGGGATTACATCCTCCTTCAAAACGAAATCAGCAGCCTCGGCGATATCATTAAAATTGCGCGGGAGCGGGGAATGAAGATCATCCTCAACCCGTCCCCCTTTGACGAACACCTCGCCGGCTGCGACCTTTCCGCCGTGGATACCTTCCTGCTCAACGAGGTGGAGGGCGAGGCGGTCAGCGGCACGTCCGACCCGGAGCGGATGGCGGATATGATCCTCGAGCAGTACCCGAAGAGTCACGTCGTCCTGACACTCGGCAGGCAGGGGGTGCGCTACAAGGATGCAAACCATTCGGCCTCCCATGGGATCTTCGAGATGCCGGTCGTGGACACCACCGCGGCGGGAGACACCTTTACCGGCTACTACATCGCCGGGATGCTCGAGGGGCAGCCGGTGGAAAGCGCTCTGCGCCTCGCATCGATGGCAGCCGCCTTCGCGGTCTCCCGAGAAGGGGCCGCGCCCTCGATCCCGCTGCGGGCCGAGGTGGATGCAGCGCTCGAACAGCAAAAATAAAAGCTGCGCGTCCGTGCCCGGCCGAGTGGCCTCGGCAGGACAAACGCGATTCACAAGTCATTCTG
>CAZSIV010000033.1:0-26154 GCA_964607135.1 uncultured Oscillospiraceae bacterium
TATTATAACACACCTTCCGGAATATCACAAACAAAGAACAAAAAAGAAACGTGTCGTTTGAAGAGATCACGCGAAGCAATTCGGAGAAAATCCCGGCTTTTTTATCGGCCGCCGATTTTGGAAAATCCTTCCCCAAACACCTCTCCCGCTTCAGTGACAATCATAAAAGATTTGGGATCCAATCGTTTGACAATATGCTTCAGCTCGTAAAATTCGGCATCCTTGCAGGCGCAGATCAAAACTTTTTTCTGTTCGCCGGTATAGGCCCCATGTGCGTTCAGGATCGTACAGCCGCGGGAGAGATCGCTGACAATCAGTTTGGCAATCTCCTCGCTTTTGTTTGAAACGATCAGAATCATTTTTCCAATATTGGTTCCGTAAAGAAGAGCGTCAATTGCCTTGGACGAGACGAACATTGCCACGACTGCGTACAGCGCCGCTTCGATGCTCCTAAAAGAGATGGCGGCTATAGTGATGACCACAAGATCGGAAACGAATACGATTTTTCCGAGACTGATATGGGGATATTTCAGCTGTATGGACTTGCTGATAATATCCATTCCGCCGGTAGAACCGCCCCGCATAAAAACGATCGCCAGCCCGAGCCCAATAAAAAGCCCCCCAAAAATAGAGGCCAGGATGAGGTTTCCTTTATAAACGGGAAGGTGGGGGTAGAGATAATCGACCTGGATGTTAAAAAACACGGTCGAGAGCAATGTACTAAAAATAAAACGCTTGCCCAACGTTTTAAATCCAAATAGAAGAAGCGGGATATTAAACAAGGTCACCAATGTGCCGATTTTAAAGCCGGTAAAGGCGTTGATAACCGTTGCGATTCCCGTAATCCCGCCAGGAGCGATCTGATTCGGCGCGGTAAACGCATAAATTCCAAAGGCGTAAATCCCCGTGCCGAAAAAAATAAAAAGGATATCAACGAAATAAGACTCTGTCCAGGGCTTTTTCAAAAGCGGACACCTCACAAAATAAAGTCAGCTTATTTCTATTGTATCCCAAACGAGGTCAAATAAATGCGCAATTCGTTCGTGCCGGTTCGACAAATAGAGGTAGCCGAATAAAGCTTCCAGCCCGGTTGCCTTGTGGTAATCAGAGACATTTGCGTTTTTGGGGATGGAGTTTACCGCCGCATTTCTTCCGCGTTTATAGATTCGATCTTCCTCTTCCGTCAGAACACATTCGATTTTGTCGATTACAGCGGCCTGCGCCTTGGCGCTGACATACCGGACGGAATCGCGGTGCAGCCTTCCAACTGAGGTATTGGCCTTTAAAACGAGGCGTTCCCGCACCAAAAGGCCGTAAATCGCATCGCCTACAAAGGCGAGCACCAATGGGCTCAGCTGCTGGGGATTTTCACAGCTGCTCAAAAATAAACCGGTAATAGAATCACAACCTTAATTAGTAAATAAAATCCTTTTTATTGTACTTTGGAATCATAACATTCTTTTTTGGAACCCGCAGAAGAGGGGAATAAACATATTTTTTACAGTGAAAGAATGGGGAGACAACTCCGTTTTTGATGCAAAGGATCATCTGCCCATCGGAGGTTTTTGCGCCGTTTTCACAGTATTCACAGGCCGGATCGACATTTCCGCCAAACAGTTTCATGTCCGTTTCCATACGATATCAAGATCACAAAGAGCCGGTAAAAGACGGCCTTGTACCCAATATCGTTCCTTTCTCATCTTTTTTGGGGTTCATCTTTTTTCGATCTTTTCTTTATTGTATCAGATTTTCCGGTTGCAAACAACAGGATGATGCACAAAAGCACCAAAAAAAAGCTCGCATAAGGGGATGCGGAGTTCGGTGAAAAGAAAACAGGTTCTTGTGGAGCAAAGGCTTCCAGGGAGGGCACCCACCAGGAGCTCATGAGCCAGACCATCAGAAGGCTGAGGGGAAGATGCAGGAATCTGGATAGAAAGTATCTTTTAAGCTTCAATCCGCTGCCGCTGAGCAATGCGGTGAGCTGCATATGGACGCAGATTCCGCCAAAGGAGGTTATCGCGGTCAGCAGATATACGGACAGAGGGGAATTCCCCGATATTTTGCTGCAACCCTGTGTCACTTCTAGAATGCCTGCCGTCAACGCTTCTGCGTTTTCAGCTCCGATCCATCCGCCCAGCCATCCGGAGATCCAATTTTGAACGCCTGTCAGTTTAATGATGGTGAGTAAGGTCGAAAACGCGACGATGAAAGAGCAGACGATCAGCATAGAGCGGGTGGCGTTATTGACAGACAGGACAAGACGGACAGAGAGCGGAGGATCATCTCTGTAAGGCTGGCGATTTTTTATTTCTTCTGGAATTTTAACATGAAGTCCACCAAGAAAGGCGACTGTTAGGTTGGAAATCAGATGGGATGCCAATACAAGGAATCCAACCCGTGCGTTGTGAAATACAGGAACGGATACGGCGGAAATGACAAAGGCAGGACCTGCGTTAACGCAAAATGTGAGCATCCGCTCAGCTGTTTTCCGGTCGATTTCGCCGTCGCGGTAAAGGCTGTCAATCAGCTTCGCCCCAACCGGATATCCGCCGATAAAACTGATCAGCACCACGGAAGTCAGATGTGCAGGTAGTTTAAAGAGAGAGCGGGTGACGAAGGAAAAAGGAGAGAGGACTTTTTCAAATATTTTAGAGGAAACGATCAAATTGGAGACGACCATCATTCCAAATAGAGAGGGGAGGACGGAATAGAGACAAAGGTCGACCGCAGCTGCAATCCCTGCCGAAATCTCCTTGGACCGGAACAGGAGGAAACTGGTGAGGAGCAGTACCAGAGCTACGGTGCACAACTGCATCTTTCTTTTCGATTTGGTTTCTTCCATGTCGTCACCTCTAAGCTTTTTACATTTCGATAATGTATATGTGACTTTCAGCTTTAATATATTTTATCGAGCGGGAAAAAGAGAAAAGGGCTTTGTCGACTGGGGATGCCTTTGCCCGCACTGAATTTTTGAATCGAGAGCCGTTTCAAACAAATGGCAGCGAAACTTTCACAAAGGAAGTGAGAGAGTTGAGAAAAGGCCGGAAAAGTCAGGCGGGGAAAGCATTTTTATCGAATACGCTTCAGATGCCGTTTGACAGCCTGAGCAGTGGAATTACCCAAATCGAACTGCTGGGAAACAGTGAGGCGGTGGTAGAAGGCTGCAAGGGCATCTTAGAATATGATGATACGATCATTAAAATCGCAATCCATAAAATGCAGGTTAAATTTGTCGGGATGGAACTGACAATCAAAAGCCTGAACAGCGAAAGCGTTATCATTCAAGGAAAAATCGGCGGGATTGAATTTATTACTTAGGCGGATGGAGGAATTCCGTGTTTATTATTCACATCTTACGCATTCTGAGAGGATATGTAGAATTTGTAGCCTCGGGGGGCTTTTTTGAACGGTTTCTGAACCTGATTTCAAAAAGGAACATCAGCCTTTGGGACATGAATACGAACCCTGCAGAAATTACCGGAAAAGTATATGCTAAGGATTACAAAAGCCTGGCGCGGTTTGCGCGTCAATGCGGTGTGCGGCTTCGCGTAAAAGAGAAATTTGGTTTTCCTTTTCTGAGGCATAAATATCGAAAACGCTTTGGCGTTTCTATTGGAATCGCCGCGTTTTTTATTCTAATTTTGGCGATGCAGAATTTTGTCTGGACGCTGGATATTAAAGGAAATGAACGCAACAGCACCGAACGGGTCAGCTATGTGCTTCAAGAGCTCGGACTGCGCCCCGGCGCGTTTATCCCAATGCTTGATATTAGAGAAATCGAAAATCAGGCAATCCTGGAATTAGACCATATCGCCTGGTTTACCATCAACAATTATGGCAGTCGAATCGTTGTAGAAATGCAAGAAACAACAGATCCCCCTGAAATAATTGATGAAAACACATCGGTAAATGTGGTGGCGTCCAAAGCGGGGGTGGTTCGTAAAACTGAGGTTTACTCCGGGAAACAGATCGTTGAGGTGGGTATGGTCGTATCCAAAGGCGACCTTCTTGTGAGCGGGATTTTAGACGGCAATCCAGATCAGGTCGAATTCAAGCATGCAAGAGCGAAAATTTTTGCGGAGACTTATTTTGATGAAACATTTGAGGTTTTGAAGTCGGAGACGGTAAAAACAAAAACAGGAAAACAGTTCGACCGGAATTATCTCTCGCTGTTCGGGTTTAAAGTGCCGCTTTTTCTGGCTTTTCCACTGTCTGAAGAACATGAAGTCACCGTGGTCGACACCCCTGTTTGTCTTTTTGGAATGGAACTTCCTATTTCGATTCAAACGCTCCACTATGAGGAGTATGAATCGGAGACGGTCAATTACGACCGGGCATCAGCTGAAGTGAAGCTGAAAGAAATCAACGAAAATTATAAAGCTTCTCAGATGGAAGAAGCAGAGATCTTGAAAGAAGAGGCGGCATTTACTGAATTAGAAGATCGTTTTCAGTTGAAAGTCAGCTTTACCTGTTATGAAAATATCGCATTAGAACAGAAATTATTTCAATAATCGATGGCCTGCGGCGTCCTGTAAGGGATGCCGCATTTGTTTTGGAAATTCGGCTGCATCTCTTGAAAAATCGGGGTATTTTGGCTATAATAATGTACGGAAATAAAAGAAAGCAGGAGATGTTATTTGCGGACAGAGCAGTTGGAGTTTGATACCATCGGTCAGCAGCAGGCTGTCTTTGGGACAAGGGATGATTTTATCCGAACGATTGAAAAGGTCCTGTCCATTTCTATCAGACTGCGTGACTCTATGGCAGAGGTCACGGGAGAATCGGACGTAAATGTAAAATGTGCGGCGGAAGTGATCCGCTCTATGCAGAAGCTCTATAATCGGGGCGAAGCTTTTAACGACGATACGGTATACCGGCTGATTGAAGAAGCCGCCGATGGAAATTTAGAAGAAACCTTCAAAGCAATGGGGGATATTGTAGCGGTATCCTACAAAGGCGCTCCGGTCAAATGCAAAACTGCCGGTCAGAAAAATTATGTGAAAGCGCTGCGGGAAAATGTCGTCACTATCTGCATTGGCCCCGCCGGTACGGGAAAGACTTATTTGGCGGTCGCGCAGGCCGTTCAGGAATGGAAAAACGGGGAGATTGAAAGGATCATTATGAGCCGTCCGGCGATTGAAGCCGGCGAGGAGCGGCTTGGATTTTTGCCGGGCGATCTCACGCAAAAGGTAGATCCATATCTCCGCCCCCTTTTTGATGCCCTTTACGATATGCTGGGAACGGAAAAGGCCGAAAAGCTTCGAGAAAAGGGTGTAATCGAAATTGCGCCGCTTGCCTATATGCGGGGAAGAACGCTCAATCAGGCAAGGGTGATTGTCGACGAAAGCCAAAACGCCTCAATTTCAACTCTCAAAATGATTTTAACCCGGCTGGGCGAAGGCTCTAAAATGGTTTTGACTGGGGATGTGACGCAAATCGATCTCCCTAAAGTTGGGGATTCCGGTTTGGAAAAATGTGCTTCTATCTTGAGTTCGATCGAGGGAATTGCCGTAATGCGGCTAAACAACCGCGATGTAGTCCGCAATAAAATAGTCAAGGACATTGTCAAAGCGTTTGAAAAGGCGGAAGAGAGCAAGGGGCCGGGACGAACACAAAGGTATTTGCGCACGAAATGATTTTGTGGGTCAATGCGTTAGAGAGTCTTGATTTCTTTGAATTATCTTCGCCTTATGTTGCAAAATTTAACCGCGATTGTGATAAAAGCCTGTTTTACAGAATGGTTCTGTGAAACAGGCTTTTGATATAACAAAAAATTTTTATCATGCATTTGATTATTGTAGGTTTTTGTTCATCTTAATAGAATTTTTATATCAAAGCCGCTTTACAAAAGAATCGTCATAGGTGTATAATAAATCTGTATTTATATACTATAAATGGATAAACAGATAAAAAAGGCAAGGCGGTTAAAAATATTTTTAAGTAATTTCACATGATGTTCTTTGAAGCTTTGACGATGGAGATTAGTTTTTGTGATGAATTAGAGCATTACAATAATAAGATTTGCTGTACAAAATCAGTTAGGATGATTTCATATTATAATCAATTATTTTATCATGAAAAGGAGCGCAAATAAAATGGAAAAAATTCGTGTCTCCATCAGCAACAAACAGCGTGCGGTGAAAATTCCTTCGGGAATCAGATTGTTGGTTCGGCGCTGCTGTAATGCCGTTTTACAGGAGGAGCATTTTGAGCAAAGCGCTGAAATCAGCGTAAGCTTTGTCAATAACGCTGAAATCAAGCAGCTGAATGCGTTTTACCGGAACAAAGATATTGAAACAGATGTTTTGTCGTTTCCTCTTGGAGAAAACGGCAGTTATGATGTCAATCCGGAAACGGGGGCCTGCTGCCTTGGAGACATTGTGATTTCAATCGAAATGGCGGTAAAGCAAGCCGAAATTTATGGGCATTCTCTACAGCGGGAGATTGGTTTTTTGACTGTCCATTCGATGCTCCATCTCCTTGGTTATGACCACGAATCAAATGGAATGGAAGCGCTCCAAATGCGGGAAAAAGAGGAAAGCGTCCTCACAAGTCTCGGTATGCCCAGAAGGGTGGGATATATGCCGGAAAATGAAAGGCGTTAAAACTGAATTCCGCGGGCTGATAAAAAGTTTTCACTTTGCCCTTCGCGGACTGAAATTCTGTATCCTGAACGAGCGCAATATGCGGATCCATCTTGCGGTGCTGGCTGTTATCTTTTATTTTGCCTTTTTATTTGGATTGACACAAAATGAGTGGATTTTACTCATCATTACCTCAGCCTTGGTGATTGTTTGTGAAGCGCTGAATACTGCGATTGAAGCTTTAGTGAATTTAAGCACCTCGTCGTATGACAATGTGGCACGGGTGGCGAAAGATGTTGCGGCGGGCGCTGTTTTGCTGACTGCGATCATGGCGGTTGTGGTAGGCTGCATCCTGTTTATCAGGCTGGAAAAACTGGAGGCATTGTTCTGCCTGCTGACAGGGCAACCAGTGCTGTCGCTTCCTCTTGTGCTTTTGCTGGCAGTGGGGTTTATTTTTGTCATATTTGGCTCGCGGCTGAAAAGGCAATAGAGTATTTTATAAATTAAGGAGTTCCATTTTGGAAAAAAGTTATCATGCTTTTATAGCAATCGTTGGCAAACCCAACGTGGGAAAATCTTCTTTGATCAATGCGGTCATGGGCGAGAAGATTGCGATTGTTTCAGATAAGCCGCAGACGACCCGGACCCGGATTACCGGCGTGCTGACACAGGGTGCTTATCAGTATGTCTTTCTTGACACTCCGGGGCATCATAAGGGGAGGACTAAGCTTTCAGAGCATATGGCAGAAACGGTTCGCGATTCGATACAAGATGTTGACGTCATTTTGCTGATGGTGGATGCCGGTGCGGAACAAATTACCAAAGCGGAATTGGATTTGATCGAGCGGATCAAGCGGGGCAAAACGCCCGTGATACTTTTGCTGAATAAAATCGATCGGTTGGCGGATAAAGGCGCTTTGATACAAAAAATTGGCCGGTTTATGGAACTGTACGATTTTGCAGCGGTGGTGCCGATCAGTGTGTTGGAGCAGGATGGACTCGAAGCGGTAATGGAGGAGATAAAGCCGTATGCTGTCGAGGGTGTCCATTACTTTCCAGATGACACGCTGACGGATCAGCCGGAAAAGGTAATTGCTGCCGAGATGATCCGTGAGCAGCTTCTTCGCAATTTAGAGCAGGAAATTCCCCACGGAACGGCAGTGGTGATCGAAATGATGAAAGAGCGCCCGGACGGCAGTATGATTGATATACAGGCGGAGATATACTGTGAAAAGGCCAGCCATAAGGGGATTGTCATCGGAAAAAATGGGACAATGCTCAAAAAGATCGCAACAGAAGCCCGGAAAGAAATCGAAAATTTTTTGAGGATCAAAGTCAATCTCCAATGCTGGGTCAAGGTGCGGGACGACTGGAGAAACAACGAGCGATTTATCAAAAACTTTGGTTTATAGAACCAAAAGCAGGAGATATTTCCATTCATATTTGTTTTTTTACCGGCTACAATTTTAGTAGCGAAGTTAAAAGGCCGGGAGGAAGCAGATATGAACATTGAGCTCGACGCTTGGAATCGGTTTGAAAAAACCGGAAAAGTAGAAGATTATATTTCGTATAGAAATGCTGTGGCGCTGTATCGCGGTGGAGAGGAGGACTCTGATGGTTGTCACTACCAAAGGAGTTATTCTCAAAAGACGGAATATCGGCGAGCAGGACGCGATCTTGACCATTTTATCGGATGATTTTGGTATAATCGAAGCCTCTGCACGTGGTGTGAAACGGGCAAAAAGCAAGCTTGCTGCTGCTGTTCAGCCTTTTTATTACAGTGAGCTTGCTTTATTTCATACAAAAGATCGTTACATAGTAAACAATGCATCTGCGATTGAGACATTTCATAAGCTGCGGTATGATGTCGTCAAGGTGGCTCTGGCAAATTACATCTCTGAGCTGATTTTTTGCCTTGCTCCTTCACAAGAACAGATAGATCCTGTAAAGCGGCTTTGCTTGAACGCCTTTTATCTTCTTTCAGAGGATAAAAGGCCGCATCGTTTTGTCAAAGCGGTTGTCGAAATGCGGTTGATGTCTTTATCCGGTTTTATGCCGGATTTAATATGCTGCCATCAATGTGCCGCCTTTGAAAAAACAGGTTTTGTTTTTGATTTACAGCAGGGGATTCTGCTTTGTGAAAAGTGTTTTACAGCGGGAAGATCGGGTGAGTTTCAAGCTCTTACTCCCTCGCTTTTAGCGGCTTTGCGGCACATTGTCTTTTCCGACCCTGCAAAGCTGTTTAGCTTTACAGTTTCGGAAAAGACGATTGTTGCACTGACGCAGACAGCGGAACGGTATGTTCTTTGTCATTTGGAGCGTTCGCTCCGACCTTTAGAAATTTATCGTTCTTTATTATCGGAGGAAATTTTAAAAGAATGAAAAAGCATTTTAAAGTCCTTGAATTGGATAAGATATTAGCAAAACTTTCAGAAAAAATCGTGATTGATCGAGCACGTGAGCAAGCTGAGACCATTGAGCCAAGTTACGATTTTGATCAAGTTACCCGTTTAATCAGCCAAACTTCCGATGCGATGATGCTTTCGATGCGGTTCGGCGCGCCGCGTTTTGTAAATTTGGCTGATCCTGGGGAGTACATAAAACGCTGTAAAGCGGGCGGGGTGCTTTCCGCTTCGGAGCTTTTGTCGGCTGCTGCAATTCTGCGTCAAACGCGTTCCCTTACTGATTGGAAAGGGCAGTCTGTTGAAGTACGTTCCTGTTTGGACGATCTTTTTGACCGGCTTTGCCCCCGGCGGCAGATAGAAGAACGAATTTCTTCCATCATTCTTTCGGAAGAAGAAATAGCCGACACTGCAAGCGACGCCCTTTTTTCGATCCGACGTAAAATCAAGAATTTACAGATGAGGACAAGAGACCAGCTCGATAAGATGATCCGTTCTCCTTCTTATCAGCGCTATTTGCAAGACCCTGTCGTGACAATACGCGGCGGGCGTTTTGTTTTGCCGGTCAAGGCGGAGCATCGAAGTGAAGTACCCGGCTTGGTTCATGATACTTCTGCAAGCGGGGCGACTTTGTTTATCGAGCCGGCTTCTGTTGTGGAAGCGGATAACGAGGTGCGGGTGCTCCAATCGCAGGAGCAGGACGAAATTGACCGGATTCTCGCCGAGCTGTCAGCGTTAGTCGCTGATATTGCGGAAGATATCCTGGAAAACTTTGATCTTTGTGTTATTTTGAATCTCATCTTTGCAAAATCGGAACTTGCGCTGGATATGAACGCAGTTGCTCCAAAAGTAGTTTCGGAAGGCGGTTTGATCTTAAAAAGGGCGCGCCATCCGCTGATTTCCAAAGATGCTGTCGTTCCAATTGACATTACTTTGGGGCAGGACTTTGACAGTTTGGTAATTACCGGCCCCAATACAGGCGGAAAAACGGTGACTTTAAAAACCATTGGACTTTTGACTTTGATGGCTTTTTGCGGGCTGTTGATTCCTGCCGCAGAAGGAAGTCAGATTCCGGTTTATGACAGGGTGCTTGTAGACATCGGCGATGAGCAGAGTATTGAGCAAAGCTTGTCGACCTTTTCTGCCCATATGAAGAATATCATCTATATTTTACGGCATACGTCGGAGCGTTCCCTCGTTTTAATGGATGAGCTCGGTTCCGGGACAGATCCGGTAGAGGGTGCCGCTCTTGCCGCTGCGATTTTAGAGCGGTTTAAAGAAATCGGCTGTTCTCTGGCGGCAACTACCCATTATGCAGAGCTCAAGATGTATGCGCTTCAAACCGAAGGGGTAGAGAATGCCTGCTGTGAGTTCGATGTCAAAACGTTGATGCCGACCTATCGTCTCTTGATCGGTGTGCCGGGCCGTTCCAATGCTTTTGCAATCTCCAAACGGCTTGGCCTTTCCCAGTCGGTGATTGATTCGGCGGAAGCACTCGTTTCAACCGAGAATAAGCGGTTTGAAGAGGTGGTGGATTCTCTGGAGGCCTCCCGCCAAAAGTATGAAAGCGCCGGGAATCAGCTTGCCGTTCAAAATCGGGAGATCGACCGGATCAAGCGTGAGCTCATGCAGGAGCGTAAGGCTCTGGAGCAGCAAAAGGAACGGGAAATCCAGTCGGCCAGGGAGCAGGCCCGCCGGATTGTAGAAGAGGTTCGCGCCCGTTCGCAGCAGCTGGTTGACGAACTGGATGAGCTGCGCCGACAGAAAGAACGAGAGGAATTTTCTGCAAAAACCTTCCAGGCTAAAGCCAGCCTGAAGGGTAAAATTACGAAGCTGTATGATATGGCAAATCCGGTAACGGAGCGAAAAAACAGCGGATATGTCCTGCCCCGTCCCTTGAAGAAGGGGGATATGGTTCTGATCTTTGACATCGATAAAAAAGGGACGGTCATACAAGAGGCAGATAAATCCGGAAATGTTTTAGTACAGGCTGGGATTATCAAAACCCGTGTGCCGCTTGAAAACCTTCGGCTGCTGGAGGAAAAGGCCGTCCGTTATCAGGGAAAAACTACACGCACTGTCCGCTCTAAATCGGAGCGGCAGGTGACTTCGGAGCTCGATCTTCGAGGCGAAACGGTTGAGGATGCCCTGATGGATCTCGATCAGTTTATTGACAACGCGGTGCTCAGCGGAATCCACCAGTTGAATATCATCCATGGCAAAGGAACCGGCGCATTGAGAAAAGCAGTACAGGAGCATTTAAAACGTCATCCAAGTATCCGCACATATCGGCTCGGCGTTTATGGAGAAGGTGAGAGCGGCGTTACCATCGCCGAGCTGAAATAGGTTTCTGTACACATCACGCCCCCTTTTTGCATATGATGCGATAGGGTGGTGAGTTGATGTCTTTTCGCAGAAGCAAGTTGAGAGCCCGCAGAAAAATACGCGGCGGGCGCCGAAGCAAAAAGCTGATTTGGTTCGGTGTCCTGCTTGCGGGGATTGCTGTGCTGCTCGATATTCAGATGCGGCCAACGATTACATCGATGGCGAGTTATCAGACCAATATAACAGTGACTGATATCATCAACCGCGCCGCCCAAGAGATTTTTCAAAATGACGGCTATGAATACGACGATTTTGTCACCCTTACGCTCAACAACGAAGGAAATATTTCTTCGATTGAAACCAATACGAGTAAGGTCAATTCTGTCCAAACGGAGTTGACGCAGAAAATCGTCGAAGCGTTGATACAGCCCGGTCGTGACTCAATTGGGATTCCACTCGGAACCTTGACGGGATTCCATCTGCTGTCGGGCAGAGGGCCAACTGTCGAGATTAAGATCATCCCGGTCGGCACCGTCAAGGCGGTGACCAAAAGCATATTTTCGTCGGCCGGAATCAACCAGACACTCCATCAGATTACGGTTGAAGTCGATGCGACCGCTATGGCGATTATTCCCGGTTATTCCACTGAGGTGTCGATCCACACAGAGTATATCCTAGCGGAAACAATGGTCGTCGGCACAGTTCCGGATTCCTATGCGCAGATTATCACACAGGGAGAATCTGCCATCCCTTATTTGTCCGATCAGCTTCAGAATCAATAAATTGGCTGCCACAAAGAAAGAACAATGCGGCGGGGAATATTCCCCGCCGCATTGTTCTTTCTGAAGGGCCTTAATTGGTTCTGTACCAACAAGATAGGACTTAGAGGTTTCTCTCCTTTAAATAGGCACGGTAGTCGACCAGATTTTGCTGCAACAGCTCCGGCGTATTGAGGCTATAGGGGCAATGGTTGACACAGTGATTGCAGTGGATGCAGTTTTCAATTCGCTCCATTTTTTCCTGCCATTCCGGTGTTAAAAACCTTTCGCCTGGCATCCGGCGCAAAATCCAGAACATCCGGGCACTGATCGAAATCTCGATTCCGGCGGGACACGGCTCACAATAAGCGCAGCCACGGCAAAAGTTTCCAGACAATTCTTTTTTATCCCGTTCGATCAACTCGCTGATTTCTCCTGCCATCGCAGGGGGATTGGTTTCATAAGAGAGGAATTCGTCCAATTCTCTGAGGCGCTGGATCCCCCAGATTGGAACAACGTTGTCAAATTGATTCATAAAGGCATAGGCGGCGGCGCTGTTTGTGATGATGCCGCCCGACATCCCTTTCATCGCGATAAAACCGACGTTGTGCTCTTTGCAGAGCTTTACGAGAGCGATGTCTTTTTCGCTTGCAAGGTAGCTGAAAGGGAACTGGAGGGTATCGTATAATCCGGATTCAACTGCCTCGATTGCGACGGGGAGCCGGTGATTGGTAATCCCGATAAACCTGATTTTTCCCTCTTTTTTTGCCTCCAGCATGGCCTCATACAGTCCGGTACCGTCTCCCGGCTTGGGGCAAAAGGATGGATTGTGAAACTGATAGACATCAATATGATCTGTTTTCAAACGGCTGAGGCTCTTTTCCAGATCTCGTCGGAGATCCTCTCCCGTTTGCGCCGGCGTTTTTGTTGCAAGATAGATTTGATCGCGCACCTGGCTCAAAGCGTACCCTATTTTTTCCTCACTGTCTGTGTAACCAATGGCGGTATCAAAAAAGGTGATACCGCTTTGCTGAGCCTTTTTTAGAATTTCTGCCGCTTCTTCTTTGGAAACACGTTGGATCGGAAGGGCGCCGAAGCCGTTTTTGTTAACGACCAGGCCGGTTTTTCCAAGTGAAACTGTTGCCATGTTGAAATACTCCTTTCATCGCTGAAAATCTATTATTTATTATACAGTAGAAAAAATTTCCACCCCAGATACTAAAATATATCGAAATTAATCTGTACTGCCAGGCACAATTCAAATCTTATTTTTTATTACACAAAAGAAAACAAAAATTTTTTCACCCCGGCAGCAAAAGATATATTGTTACCATTCGCGCCGTTAGGTACATTTTAACTTTGTTTTTTATTTTATCATATAGCCGTCCTATTTGCAAATAAAACGAGAGGCCGGGT
The DNA here is from genome assembly GCA_964607135.1 of uncultured Oscillospiraceae bacterium. Classification (GTDB taxonomy): domain Bacteria; phylum Bacillota; class Clostridia; order Oscillospirales; family Ruminococcaceae; genus Metaruminococcus_A. The sequence goes on from CAZSIV010000033.1 coordinate 13,486, forward strand.
AAACCGGCCTCTCTTCGCGTCGAATAGGGGTTAAGTGAAGGTTAGTCGCAGCAGCCGCAGCCGTTACCACAGCCATTGCCGCAGCCGCAGCCACCAAAACCGTTGCCACCACAGCAGCACAGGATGAGGATCAGGATAATAATCCAGGTGCAACCATTTCCTCCAAAACCACAACCACAGTTACTCATAATCAAGTGACCTCCTTTTTTGTTTTACAACACATACTATGACATTTGCCGAATATGTGCTACAACAAAAATCAGGAAATCGTTATAAAAAATAAATCTCAAAATGCATCTGACAATGCGAAAGGCGATGATGTGTTTTTGATACTTGGCCGGAAAATCCTTCGCTTTTGTCTATATAAAAACAAAAACAAAAGTGAAATACAATGAAATAGAAAGAAAATAAAAGATAATCAGAGTAATAACGATATATATCAAAATGAACAAGGTTTTTTTATTCGTTAAAAATAAAAAATGACTTTTATTGACTTTGACTTTATTTGACTTTAAAATTATAATAAATACATAAAGTCAAATAAAGTCAAAGGTGATATAAAATGAATCTCTCGGATGTAATTACTCAAGCGTTGCTTGAAACACTGGAGCGTTCCAACGGCTCGATTCAAATTCAGCGCAATGAGCTCGCAAGTCAAATCGGCTGTGTTCCCAGTCAAATCAATTATGTTATCACTTCGCGCTTTACTCCTGAACACGGATACATCGTGGAGAGTAAGCGAGGGGGCGGGGGGTATATCCGGATTGTTAAAATAAAGCCGGAGCCTTACAACATGGTGATGCATGTTGTCAATTCTGTAGGAGCGGAAATCGACGAAAATTCTTCAAGAATTATTCTGCAAAATCTATGTTGTGACAAACTCCTTACGGAGAAAGAGGGTAAAATAATCTTGTCTGCGGTAACAAACCATGTATTGAAGCAGGTTCCGGCTGCCCTTCGGAGTCAGGTGCGGGCAGATATCTTAAAATCGATGCTTCTTAACAGCTTAGAATAAGGGGGATATTGTTATGTTATGTGATCATTGTGGAAAAAATCCTGCGACCGCTTCGGTTAAACAGACAATCAATGGGCAGACAAAGTTATTTCATCTTTGCAGGGATTGCGCCGAGCAGTTCAAATTGTCCAGCTTTTTCAGTTATCCCTTTTTTGATACCTCCAGTTTATTTTCGGGTCTGTTCCAGCAGGCAGAGTCTAGAGAGACTTCGAGCCGGGCGAAACGGTGCCCTAACTGCGGAGCGGTTTTACAGGATATTCTGTCAACCGGACATTTGGGATGCAGCAGTTGCGTTGATACATTCGGGGAAGAGCTTCTACCGATGATTCGAAAGATTCACGGCAATGCAGTCCACACCGGAAAGGTTCCGCAGACTGCCTCGGTCAAAATCAAGACCAAACGTCAAATCGAATTGTTGAATGAACAGCTTAAAAAGGCGGTTTCTGAACAAAACTTTGAAGAAGCAGCACGGCTTCGTGATGAAATCAACCAGCTGAAAGGGCAGGTGGGATGAGATGATTAAATGGTATGATACAACCGGAAAAAACGGCGATATTATTATCAGCTCCCGGGTACGGCTTGCCAGGAATTTATCCCCTTATCGTTTTTTAGACCAGATGGATGCCGGCCAGCAGACAAAGTTAAACCAGGCGGTTGTCGATCGTTTGGAGGATTTGAATCTGGGTGAAAACAAGCTGGAATTTTTATGGACCGATCAGCTTTCCAGCGATCAAAAGCAATCCTTGGTGGAGCGCCATCTTGCAAGCGCAGATTTTATCCGGCGTGGAAATAATGTTCTCGCGTTATCTGGTGACAACAGCATCAGTATCATGGTAAACGAGGAAGATCACTTGAGAATTCAGGTAATCGTTCCTGGATTTGACTTGGAAAAAGCGTATGAGATCGCAAATCAATGCGATGACTTTCTCAACGAAAGTTTTGAGTACGCTTTTGACGAACGCTTAGGATATTTGACGACCTGTATGACCAATCTCGGGACAGGGCTCCGCGCTTCTGTTATGATGCATCTGCCCGCCCTGGAAGCAGCCGGCGCTCTGAACAGCATTGGAAACACTGTTTCCAAGCTTGGACTGACGATCCGAGGAACTTACGGGGAAGGATCTAATGCGTTCGGTTCAGTTTATCAGATTTCCAACCAGATTACCCTTGGCATTTCTGAAGAGCAGGCGATCGAAAATTTGAAAAATGTGGTCAACCAAATCCTATTCAGTGAAAATGAAGCGAGAAAAGCGTTGCGGGAACGCAACGGTCTCACATTGGAGGATAGGATTTACCGAAGCTACGGAATTTTAAGATATGTTAGGAGCCTTTCTGTGGAAGAGCTTTACAGGCTTCTTTCGGATGTTCGGCTCGGCGTTTCAATGGGAATCCTTACAAATGTAACGGTAGAAACGCTGAACCATTTGATGGCAAGCTGTGGGGAAGCCTCTTTGCGTTTGACAAGCGATAATTCGCCTTCTAATCTGGACTGTTTCGAAAAAAGAGCGGAGACCGTTCGGGCCGCTTTGAAAGAATGACAAAATTCATTTTTAGCATTTCGAAAATGAAAGGAATGATTTTATGTACACATTTAAAGGATTTACAGAAAAAGCGAATCTTGCTTTAAACGCCGCTATTTCAATTGCTTCTGAGCTGGGGCACACCTATATTGGCAGTGAGCACATTCTCTATGGATTGTGCAGTGTTGAAAACGGCGTTGCTGCTGCGGTTTTAAATAAACACAATATCAATAAGGATGCCATCTACCACAAGCTGGAAACCGCGATTGGAAAGGGAATCCCAACAAGGCTAACTCCCTCTGATCTTACACCGCGCAGCAAGCGGATCCTTGAAATATCCATCTATGAAGCGAGGAATCTCAAGCACAGTTATGTAGGAACCGAGCACATTTTGATGGCGATTCTTCGCGAATCCGACAGTTACGGCGTAGCGTTTCTTCAGGAATTCGGCGTCAATATTCGCGATCTTTACAGTGAATGCATCAATGAAGTCGGAGATGCTAAAGAAAATTTAGGCGGAATGGATACAGCCTATTCACCTCGTTCAAGCAGCAATTCCAGGGATGATACAACCCAACTCAATAAGTTTGGACGCGACTTGACACAGCTTGCCAGCAATAATCAAATCGATCCGGTTGTTGGGAGACAGGAGGAAATCAACCGGGTCATCCAAATCCTTTCGCGGCGCACTAAAAACAATCCTTGCCTGATCGGCGAACCGGGCGTAGGAAAGACCGCGATAGCAGAGGGGCTTGCCCAGAAAATCATCAGCGGGGAAGTTCCGGAAACGTTGAAAGACAAACGGGTGTTTTCCCTTGATATTACCTCGATGCTTGCCGGTGCGAAATATCGGGGAGATTTTGAGGAGCGGATCAAAGGCGCCCTGGAAGAAGTGACAAAATCCGGTAACATTATCCTGTTTATCGACGAAATCCACACCATTATCGGCGCCGGGGCCGCTGAGGGCGCCGTTGATGCAGCCAACATCCTGAAGCCGCAGCTGGCACGGGGGGAACTCCAGCTGATCGGAGCGACCACGATTGACGAATACCGTAAATATATCGAAAAGGACTCAGCGCTTGAGCGCCGTTTTCAACCGGTTATGGTCAATGAACCTTCTGAAGAAGATGCGGAAACCATTTTATTTGGCCTGCGGGATAAATATGAAGCGCATCACAAAATAAAGATCAGCGATGAAGCGATACGCTCTGCGGTTAAGCTTTCTTCACGTTATATCAACGATCGATATCTCCCGGATAAAGCGATCGATTTGGTCGACGAGGCCGCCTCTAAAGTGAGATTGCAGGCTTTTACGGCTCCTCCAGACCTTCAGGAACTTGAAAATGAACTCAAGCGGCTGAACGAGGAAAAGGCTGCGGCAATTAATTCGCAGGATTTTGAATCGGCAGCAAAAATCAGGGATCATGAAAAGGAAATCAGCGAACAGCTCGACAAAGAGAAACAGAGCTGGCAGGAGGATCATAAACATACCAACGGAACCGTAACTACTGAAGATATCGCCGATATCGTTTCGAGCTGGACAGGGATTCCAGTCAAGCAGCTGAACGAACAGGAAGGCGAGCGCCTGTTAAACATGGAAAAAACGCTTCACGAAAGGGTTGTGGGGCAAGATGAGGCTGTTTCTGCAATTTCCAAAGCGATCCGACGCGGACGGATCGGTCTGAAAGACCCGAAGCGTCCGATTGGTTCCTTCTTATTTTTGGGTCCAACCGGAGTAGGGAAGACAGAGCTTTGCAAAGCGCTTGCGGAAGCATTGTTCGGCGATGAAAACGCAATGATCCGCCTTGATATGTCGGAATATATGGAGAAGCATTCTGTTTCGAGAATGGTCGGCTCGCCTCCGGGGTATGTCGGGTACGACGAAGGAGGGCAGCTGACGGAAAGGATTCGACGGAAACCTTATTCTGTCATTCTTTTTGATGAGGTGGAAAAAGCACATCCGGACGTCTTCAATATGCTGCTTCAAATTCTTGAAGACGGTATTTTGACAGACTCTCAAGGCAGAAAGGTCAGCTTCAAAAACAGTGTTATTATCATGACCTCGAATATTGGTGCACGGATGATCAGCGAGCATAGAAGTCTTGGATTTATATCGGCTGAGGATACTGCGAAGGACGATAAAGAGATCAAGGATGATATTATGGGAGAACTGAAGCGGCATTTTAAGCCGGAATTTCTCAATAGAATCGATGACATCATCGTCTTTCACAAGCTTACCAATGATGATATCAGGGTGATTGCCGGGAAAATGCTCCAAAACCTGGCTGAGCGGGTTTCAAATTTGGAGCTTAAGATCCGCTTTACCGACCGTTGTATCGATCACATTGCTTCGGTCGGATACGATCCGGTTTATGGCGCCAGACCACTTCGCCGCGCAATTACCGCCAATATTGAAGATCAATTGTCAGAGCGATTTCTGGAAGACAATTTCAAAGCAGGAGATACGGTTGAAGTGGATTATAACAATGATAAATTTACCTTTACTGCCGTAAATCAATGACAATGACAACGTTAAAAAGCACGGGAATGACATTCCCGTGCTTTTTGCTTTAAATCACACTTGCGAACAAAAAAACATTGTATATTTTGTTAATTAATGTATCAGTATTCTGAATTATTTTTTAATTTGACCGACGTTTGCCAATGGATTATTCTCTGCTGCGTGCTCCATCTGACGGCTGGAAACATGGGTGTAGATCTCTGTTGTTCCGAGATTTGCATGCCCTAAAATGTCCTTTAGAACACGGATGTCGATCTCGCCATATTGGTACATCAGTGTAGCGGCAGTATGGCGAAGCTTGTGAACAGAGTAGCCCATTTGGCCCAATCCTGATTTTTTGAGAAAGGTTTCTACAATCTGCTGCACTCGGCGGCGGCTGATCCGGCTTCCAGTTCTCGAAAGAAAAAGGGCATTGGAATCTTTAGGGTGAGGATGTTGCTGTTTTCGCATTTCCAGATAGGAAGAAATTGCGGCTAAACAGGCATTGTTTAGATAAATACTTCGCTCCTTATTTCCTTTTCCCAGCAAACGCAGTGTATTGTCCCTGATATCAGATAAGTTGATCCCAACCAACTCCGCAAGCCTCATACCACAGTTGAGAAATAACGTCAAAATACAATAATCACGTTGCTGATTGTCGCCATCTTCTTCATCCACACTATTCAGTAATTCTAAACTTTGTTCCAGAGTTAAATATTTGGGCAGTGTTTTTCTGATGGAAGGGATTTCCAAATTTAAAGCTGGATTTTCATCCAAAATTTTTTGATTATTGGTAAGATACTTAAAAAAGCCACGGATGGAAGAAACTTTCCGAGCTCGGGCGGTTGCACTATTTGAACGTTCTGACATGACGAAATGAAGGAATTCATAGATGTCGGATAAAGTAACACTCCGGATCAAATCGAGAGTAACATCAGAAATTTCGATCTTCTGAAAAGCCTCATAATCAGTAAAAGGCGTGTGGTCGTCAGAACGATAAACCAGGATAAAGCGAAAAAAAGTCCGCAGGTCAGTATAATATTCTTGTACTGTTTTAGGAGACCGACCTTTGATTGTTTCCATATAGAATAGATAATCCCGAAGCTGCGGAAAAAGATCCGTATATTGATTGACTGGCATTTTCATCCCCCCAACTGCACAAAATTTTTATTTTGTGCAGTTATATGTCTCTTTTTTTGTAGAAAACTTTTTTTGATCTTTTTTTATCATACCTTATTTTGCTCATTTCTGCAAATTCCTTTTGAGCTGTCACTGCTTGTTTTTTATCTTTGAGTCAAGTATAATAAACGCAAACAAAAGCTGTCAAACATAAAAAGGAGGACAAATTCAATGGAAAAACGCATCTTAGGAAAAACTGGATTATCAGTTACAGCAATGGGACTCGGAACAATGGACGTCAGGTATTTAGATCTGCAAAACGTTTCCCGCCTTTTGAATACCGCTTTGGACTCCGGAATCAATTATATTGACACCTCTCCAGAATATCCGATGGCAGAATATTTTATTGGGAAAACGATTGCTCATCGGCGGGATGAGTATATTCTCGCTACAAAATGCGGAGATAATATGACGGGGGTTGGTGAAACCTATATCTTTGATCGCAAAACGATTATCAGCAATATGGATGAAAGCCTGCGGTTGATGAAGACAGACCATGTGGATATTCTCCAGCTGCATGGGGTCATTCCAGAAATGTTGGATGGCGGTTGTTACGGTGAAGCGATGGAAGCGATGCGCGAGCTGAAAAAGGCTGGAAAAGCGCTTCATCTCGGCCTGACAGTCCGCAACGGAAATGACAAGCAGTATGGTTATCCAGCGACGTTTGGATATAATTCCCTTCCCCGTTTTTCCAAATGGGAAGATATTGAAATGGCACAGGTCGTTTATGGAGGGCTCACTCGAATCAGCGAAAACATGATTCAAAAGGTTCACAAAGAGGACAATTTGGGAGTCGTTGTCCGCGGCGTTGTCAAATCTTATCTTCCGGTTTACGAGGCGCATTACGAAGCATCCCGCATCAGTGAGCTCTTTGAAGAGGGAGAAAGTAAAAACGATTTCCTGATCCGCTATGCGCTTTCCCATCCGGCTGTTTCTTCGTTGATAATCGGGACGAAAAATGTCAACCACTTGTTAGAAGACATCAAAGCGATGAAAAAAGGAAAATTGTCAGATGAGATTTATGAGGAGGCAAAACGCCGTTTGAATTTTGCAGGCGTAGTTGTAGGACCAACAGATATAAAAACAGATTGGTAAAGGAAGAGAGCCCCCTAGGGGGCTCTCTTTTTGCTCATTTTATTGCGCTAAATACTTTGTAATCAAATCCTTGATAATCCCAGGATTCCCCTTCCCTTTTGTGGCTTTCATACATTGGCCTACCAAAAAACCGAAAGCATTTGTTTTTCCATTTTTGTAATCGTCTATCGATTTTTGATTTGCAGCAAGGACTTCTTTCACAGTTTCTTCCAATGCTGTTGCATCAGAAATCTGCCCTAACCCTTTTTCATTGATAATATCGGCGACTTTTTTATTTTCGGCAATTATCACGTCTAACACCGTTTTTCCAGCAGTGTTGGAAATAACGCCCTTCTCAATATTCTCAATCAGCTCCGCAAGATTTTCCGGAGTTAAAGCAGTATCAGTCAGCTGCCTATTCCCATCATTGAGGTATTTCGAGATATCTCCTAAAATCCAGTTGGAAAGGTTTTTTGCTTTACATTTTTTGAGAGCCAGTGTTTCTTCAAATAACTTGGATTTTTCGACGCTATCCACCAATAATTCTGCATCGGTTCGTGGCAAGCTCAACTCCTTTACATAGCGAGCAAGCTTTATATTGGGCATTTCGGGCAGGCTGTCTTTCAAATTTTTCACATATTCTTCTTCCAAAACAATGGTTAGAAGATCTGGCTCTGGGAAATAGCGGTAATCGTGTGCATCTTCCTTGCTGCGAAGTAAAAAGTTCTGTCCCTTTACATCATCCCAGCGTCGAGTTTCCTGTTCAATTTCTCCGCCCGCATCCAGTACTTCGATCTGGCGGTTCGCTTCATACTCGATGGCGCGCATGGTTGCGCTGAAGGAGTTTACGTTTTTCATTTCACAGCGGGTTCCAAATTCCGCGCTCCCCTTTTTTCGGACGGAAACATTGACGTCGCAGCGAATGGATCCCTCCTGCATTTTGCAGTCTGAAATATCCAGGTACTGTAAAATCTGTCGGATGGTGTCAAGGTAGGCTTTGGCCTCTTCCGCGCTTCGGATGTCCGGTTCGGAGACAATTTCGATCAGCGGGACGCCGCAGCGGTTGAAGTCGACTAGAGAGCCATCAAAACTGTCGTCATGGATCAGCTTTCCAGCATCTTCTTCGATGTGAATCCGTGTGACACCAATTCGTTTCTGCTCCTCTCCCACCATAATATCCAGGTAGCCGTTTTCACAGAGAGGAATGTCGAACTGAGAAATCTGGTACGCTTTTGGAAGATCGGGATAAAAATAATTTTTACGGTCCTGCTTGCAGATTCGGTTGATGGAGCAATGGAGGGCATGTCCCATTTTTACAGCGTATTCCACAACTTTTTCGTTCAACGTTGGAAGGGTTCCTGGCATACCGGAGCAAATTGGGCAACACTGGCTGTTTACTTCCAGCCCAAATTTATTTTTGCAGCTGCAAAATATTTTAGATTCTGTGGAAAGCTCTGCATGAACCTCCAAACCAATTACAATTTCATAATCATTCTGATTCATACTCATTCACCTCTTCACACAAGCGGCATCTGGTATGAAAATCCGCTTTGAAGTTCATACAGTTCCGACAGGTTCAACAATGTCTGTTCTGAAAATTTCGGCCCGATCAACTGCATACCGACGGGGAGCCCTTTAGAATCCTTACCGCAGGGAAGGCTGATGGCAGGAAGTCCAGCGATGTTGACAGTGACGGTGCAGGCATCGCTTAAGTACATTTTAAGGGGGTCTCCGATGTTTTCTCCGATTTTAAAGGCAGTCACCGGAGAAGTCGGCGTTAGGATCACATCGCATTCTTTAAACGATTCATCAAATTCAGACATAATTTGCTTTTGCAGCTTTTTTGCCTTTTTATAGTAGGCGTCGTAATATCCTGAGCTCAATACGAAGGTTCCCAGCATAATCCGGCGTTTTACCTCGTCTCCAAACCCTTCGCTCCGTGTTTTTTCGTACATATCGACCAGACCGTCGTATTCTGGTGTACGATAACCGTATTTTACACCGTCAAACCGCGCAAGATTAGAAGAAGCCTCGGCCGAGGCGATAATGTAATAGGCGTTTAAAGCGTACGGCGTGCTCGGCAGTGAAATTTCTTTAAACTTTACACCGGCCTTTGTCAAACAGCGGACGGCTTTATCCACTTTTTCACTGACCTGTGGGTCGGTTCCGTCGAAGTATTCCTTTGGCAGGCCAACCGTCAGCCCTTTTGCCGTTTCAGCTGAAAGCGCTGCCAAAAAATCGGGATAGTCTCGATAAGCGGAGGTGGCGTCGTAATCATCCTGCCCGCAGATAACGCTGTAAAGCATGGCAATATCTTTGGTAGAGCGCCCGAACGGGCCGATCTGATCCAACGAAGACGCAAAAGCCACCAGCCCAAACCGCGACACACTTCCATAGGTCGGCTTCAGGCCAAATACTCCGCAAAGGGATGCAGGCTGGCGGATCGATCCGCCGGTATCCGAGCCGAGGGAAAGGACGCATTCCCCTGCCGCTACAGCGCTTGCACTCCCGCCCGAAGAGCCACCCGGCACCCGCTCTAAATCGTGTGGATTTTTTGTCTTCTTGAAGTAAGAGGTTTCGGTGGAAGAACCCATAGCAAATTCGTCCATGTTGGTTTTTCCCGTCATTACGACGTCGTTTTCCGACAGCTTTTTCATAACAGTGGCGTCATACGGCGGTATAAAGTTCTCGAGCATCCGCGAAGCACAGCTTGTCCGCACACCGCGGGTACAGATATTGTCTTTGATGCCAACCGGGATTCCGGCAAGCCTTGACAGTGTTTCACCGGCGGCGCGTTTTTCGTCTACCTCTGCTGCTTTTTTCAATGCTTCTTCTTCGGTCAGCGTGAGATATGACCCCGTCTTTTCCTCAACCTGCTCGATCCGTTGGAAGACGTCTTTCACGACTTCAACGCTCGAAACCGTCTTTTTTGCAAGCATATTGGACAGATCATAGGCTGTTTGATCAAATAACGGCATATCGATTATCCCTCCTTATTCCACAACTTTTGGCACCACAACACAGCCTGCCTGTGTCTGCGGCGCGTTTTTCAGGATATCCTCCCGGCGGTATGGATGGTCGACCACATCTTTTCGAAGCTTCATCGGATTAGAGGGATCGATCAGCGCGCCGGATGCATCCAACTGCGGCAAGTTTTCGATCATCTGGATGATTGCCTGCATCTCCTTTTCGAATTTTTCGACCTCATCGTCGCTAACTTTCAGCCTCGAAAGCTTGGCGATATGCTTGATGTCAATTTTCATATCGATTGATCCTCCTGCATTTTTACTTTATTTCCAACATTTTTTGCAGCTCTTCTTCTGACAGCAGCGCAATCCCAAGCTGCTGCGCTTTCGTCAATTTACTGCCGGCATCTTCCCCGGCAACAACATAATCGGTTTTAGAAGAAACACTGGAAGAAACTTTTCCCCCTGCCGCTTCGATCTTTTTTTTCGCTTCGTTCCGGGTCATCGTCGACAGAGTGCCGGTCAGGACGAATGTTTTACCGGTCAACATACTGTTTTCCGGCTGTTCCGCCACATCTTCGGTCAGATTCAGGCCGGCTGTTCGGAATCGCTCGATCAAATGCAGCGTCTCCGGCATAGCAAAAAATTCAAAGGTGTTTTTGGCCATCACCTCGCCAAAACCATCGATCGCTGCGATTTCTTCCTTGGAAGCTCTAAGCAGCCGATCGATATCGGGAAAGCGCTGGCAAAGCAGCTGTGCCGCCCGTTCCCCGATGTTCCGGATTCCAAGGCCAAATACAAACTGAGATAACTGATTTTTTTTCGACTGTTCCAAGGCATTGAGCAGATTATCCGCCGATTTTTCCCCCATCCGCTCCATTCCGACTAGCTGCTCACGGGTAAGCAAATAGAGGTCGGCCGGTGACTTAACATATCCTTTCTCCGTTAAGGCTTCCAACAGCGCCGGCCCTAAGCCGTCGATATTCATTGCACTGCGCGATACGAAATGGATCAGGTTCCGCAGCAAAGTTGCCGGACACTCCGAGTTAGGGCATCGAACAACCGCCTCGTCCTCTTCACGGACTGTATGAGCGCCGCAGACGGGGCAGGTTTCAGGTAAAAAATAGGGACTGCTCCCCTCTTCATGGGAAACCGAAGCGACAACTTCGGGAATGATATCCCCAGCCTTTCGGACGATGATCCGGTCTCCAATTCGGATATCCTTTTCTGTAATATAGTCCTGGTTGTGGAGCACCGCGCGGCCTACTGTAGTCCCTGCAAGCTGAACCGGCTCAAAAACCGCGGTCGGTGTAAGCGCACCGGTGCGCCCCACCTTTACTTCAATTTCCAGCAGCTTTGTCTGCTTTTCTTCCGGAGGATATTTAAAAGCAACCGCCCACTTCGGGAATTTACTGGTTTCTCCAAGCAGCTCTCGGTCTGAAAAGGAATTGACCTTTACAACTGCGCCGTCGATATCAAACTCATAAGAATTGCGATGCTCGCCGATCTGATCGATCTCATTTACCACATCTTGAATGGAAGAAAACAAGTGATAGGACGGGATCACCTTAAATCCCAATTCCTTTAAATAATCCAAAGAATCTTTATGATTTAGAATCGGACGTGTTTCCCCTTCAATCTGCTGAATGTTGAAAACAAAGATATCCAGCTTTCGGGTTTGCGTGATCTGAGGATCTTTCTGTCTGAGTGAACCCGCTGCGGCATTGCGTGGATTTTTAAATGGTGTTTCCTCATTCAGTTCCTGCTGCTCAACCAGCTTCTCAAAGCTATTGTGCGGCATAAAGACCTCTCCTCGAACCTCCAGATGACGAACCGCCTCTTTCAGCTTTAACGGGATGCTCCGAATGGTACGCAGATTCAGGGTGACGTCTTCTCCAATATCGCCGTCTCCGCGGGTGGAGCCACGTGTAAAGACGCCATTTTCATACTCCAGCGAAACAGAAAGACCGTCGATCTTCGGCTCTACGACATATTCGGGGGCAGCTAGGGTTTCTCTTACACGGGTGTCGAAGTCATAGACATCCTGTTTGTTGAACACGTCCTGGAGGCTGCCCATCCGAACGATATGGCGTACCTTGGTGAAATCGTTGTAGACCGCTCCTCCCTCTCCGCTTGGGGCTACCCGCATTGTCGGCGAGTCTGCTGTAATCCACTCCGGATGCTTTTCTTCCAGCTGTTTTAACTCCAGCATCAGCATATCATATTCATAGTCGCTGATTTCAGGGTCATCCAAAACATAATAACGATTTCCGTGATAGTGTAAAAGCTCGCGGAGCGCATCGATGCGCTCCCGATCCGAACGAGCGATAGAATTCATAAAAAGCCTCCGAATTTTTATTTTCGTACTGTAAAGTTAAATGAAAGTTGAAGACCCGTCAGCCTAGATGGTACAAT